>CAYTIB010000060.1:0-54438 GCA_964437725.1 uncultured bacterium
CACTTGATTTGCAAAACCATCGACCACCTTGCGAACAATCTTACGAAATGACCTTAGGTGGATTCCTTCGGTGCGCGGATATAAGGGAACAATCCTACCCATATGCAAAGAGTTGAGTTTTCCGTCCTCTTCTTCCAGATCTTCAACATCTGGGTGATGGATCTCTAAACAACCACGTCGATTGTTCGAACGAACCACACCGCTAAACACGAATGAACGCCCATCAAGGTATCGCTCCTCCAGGTAGGCTTTTCGGAAAACAAACCATACCGCGGTAATAACCCCCGTTGAATCAGAAATCGTAACCTCAAACCTTCTTCGCCCTCGTCCGCGGAACGTAACCTCACTTTTCAAAACAGTGCCATAGAAAGTCTGCTGCAGCCCTGGTTCCAGAGAGTCAATTGGTTGTAAATGAGTTCGATCCACATATTGTCGCGGCAGAAAAAAAAGCACATCACCAACCGTCCGTATACCAAGTTGCTTAAAAACCTCGGCTCGCTTTGGACCAACACCGGGAATCTTTTGAACGCTATCTGCCAATGAGGCAGTTTCGTCAGAGACTCCAGACCTATAAGAAGAATCAGGTTGATTGACAATTTCTTTTATCGAAGGTTTCGTACAAATGATACTGGAAGATAACTGAGCCTCCGAGTCACAGAGGCCCTCAATCAGCACCTCGACTCCCTTCAAAAGTCTCAGCGCCTCGGACAGTCGAACTCGCTTTTTTTCGGAATCCAAAGCATCAAACTCAATAAAGTTTCGTCTCAATTCCTCGAGCATAGTCCATACAGCTTTCTCCTGATGCTCAGCCTCCAGTTCATCTATCCAGGCATTAACGGACTGCTCAAGCCCAGAGATTGAATCCATCGTCGCAAAGTTGTTGCGCGAGGCAAACTCCAAAGGTCTTCGGAGTTTTTCTAAAGCATCAACCCGATTCATAATGAAAAAGATACGTCAGGAAAAGGAAAGTCCAAGCAGTCTTTCATATTTCTCACTGGGGCACAGAGTGATCCACAGACTCGGAATCAGACCAAAAATGTTTGCGCGATCCGAGGTGAGGTGCTAACTTACCTAGTTCTTGCTGCACGAGTTGCTTCAGAGGGGTTTCCTCACCGAGATAAAGGACTCAGGAGCCGTGTCAAAACGTTGTGAAATATGCGGAAAAGGACCGATTGTCGGTAACAAAGTGAGTCACGCACATAAAGTCTCCAAACGCCGCTGGGAGCCTAATCTTCAGCGAGTTCGCGTGCAAATTAACTCCGGTGGAGCAAAACGAATGACCATTTGCACATCATGCATTCGATCTGGCAAAGTCAAGAAGGCCGTCAGAAAGCGGAATCCAGAGAAAATAGAAGCATCAAGCTAGATACTATCCTCTCTTTTCTGTCGTATTTTTTCCCGATATAAAAGGTAACGATGAGTATACTCCGGGTATGAACAAGATAATTGCGTGCCCACCTAATTGCGGACCGGCACCCCTTTTACACGTTCGACCTTCAAGACTCCAGAAAGTGTTCGAAGTTCACGCAGTACCTTCTCCAGGTGCGCGAAATCCTGAATCTTGATACCAAAGTGGATCACAGCTCCGACAAACCCTTCAGAAGTTTCTGCCTGGACATGAACAATATTTGAACGATGCTCAGCAATCACTCCACTAACCTTGGCCAAAATACCCGGTTCATCGACAGATTCAAGGCGTAACTCGACCAGGTATTGTGCGTTTGTTTCCAAATCCCATTCTACTTCAACCCGGCGATCCGGCTCGTAATCTAGAATTCCAACATTAGGGCAATCGACACCGTGGATCGTAACTCCCCTGCCCCGAGTAATATAGCCAACAATTGGCTCTCCCCGCACCGGACTACAACAAGTCGCTGGTCTAACTAGTAAATCCTCGAAGTTTTTCACTTTAACGTGAGCTTTACGGGTAACTACCTCAGAAAGTTCCTGGCTAGGAATAAGCTCCTCATCACTCTCGTGGGCTTTAATCACATCAGGAGCAAGAATCTTTGAAACAACTTGGCGAGGTGCAAGCCACCCAAAACCCAGGCCCAGAATCATCTCATCCGCTGAGGACAGACCTAGCAAGTGCGCCACTTCTTTCAGTTCCTTTGCCTCAGGAATTGCAATTCTGGAATTCTTTTCATAACGTTCCAGCTCCTTCTCTAGAATCTCGGAACCCAATCCCATAGCTCGCTCCTTTTCTTCAGATCTAAGAAAAGAACGAATCTTAGAACGCGCGCGTGCTGTCATCACAAACTTTAGCCAATCTCGGCTGGGTTTGTGGTGAGGCTGGGTAACTATCTCCACTATCTGTCCATTTTCCAATTTCTGCTTAAGTGGAACTGTCCTACCATTTACCTTAGCGCTTGCACAGTGATTACCTATATCGGTGTGAATCTGATAAGCAAAATCTACTGGTGTGGCGTCTCGGGGAAGTTCGATAACTCTTCCCTTGGGGGTAAAGACATAGACCTCTTCTTGAAAAAGATCCGTTCGCAAGGTACGCATAAACTCTTTTGGGTCTTGGACCTCCTTCTGCCACTCAAGAAGTTGGCGTAGCCAGTTAAATCGCTCGTCGTCACGCTCCTCCTGAGGCCGACCCTCTTTGTAAAGCCAGTGGGCAGCAATACCTGATTCGGCCACTTTATGCATCTCGTCCGTCCGAACCTGAAATTCCACACGGTGGCCACGGGATCCCATTACGGTAGTATGGATAGACTGGTACATGTTTGCCTTGGGAAGAGCTATAAAGTCTTTAAATCGTCCCGGGATCGGCATCCAAAGCGAATGGATTACCCCCAAAACCGCATAACAGTCTCTAACAGAATCCGTGATAATGCGAAGTGCCGTGATGTCATATATTTGGTCGATCGTGATGTTTTGTGAGACAAGTTTCCGATGGATGCTGGAGATCGTCTTGGTTCGTCCCATGGTACGAACGTCCAAAGAAGAATTCTTCAATTCGACACTAAGAGCATCTATAACCTCCTGCAGGTAGGCTTCTCGTTCTTTCTTGCTGGCTATAAGCTTGTGGTTAATGTCCTCATGTTCCTGAGGTTTGAGATATCGAAATGCTCTGTCCTCTAATTCCTCCTTGATCCCACCAAGCCCAAGACGATTAGCCAGGGGAGCATAAATATCCATCGTCTCCTGAGCAATAGCATTACGCCTTTCCGGCTCATGGAATTCCAGAGTACACATGTTGTGAACTCGATCGGCCAGTTTGACAATGATGACCCGCAGGTCGTGCGACATAGCCATTAACATCTTGCGAAAATTATCAGCCTGCCTCTCGTGTGCGCTAGTTACCTCGATCTGACTGATCTTGGTCAAAGCCTCGACGAGATCGGCAAGTGTATCTCCGAAAACATGGCGGATGTCCTCCACCTCTACATGTGTATCTTCAACCGTGTCGTGTAGAAGCCCTGCGGCAACGCTTATGGCATCCAGATGTAAATCTGCCAAAATATTGGCAACCTCAAGGGGGTGAGAAAGGTAGGCCTCACCGGAAAGACGAACCTGCCCACCATGTACCTTCGCACAATAGGTATAGGCCTTCTGAGTGAGATTGATATCCTCCCGAGAAAGATAGGTCTCAAGTTTCGTAGCAATGTCCTTAAAACTAATCATGTCCTTGTTCCACAATTTTGCGGTCGAACACGTCTTCGGAACCCTCCCGAAACTACTATCTGACTCTGCAAATTTCGTTCACACTAAGTTCGTTTTTTGTCATTTCGCTTGTTGCTAGAACCTTCCGTTTTTTCATCTTGCTGCCTTTGCTCAGGTGTAACGTTTATATGGTCGGATTCCTGCATCGTTCGCTTGAATCCCTTGATCGCCTTAGCCAATCCGCTGCCCATCTCAGGCAATCGCTTTCCTCCCACCACCAGGATAATAATCCCAACAATTATTAAAATCTCAATTATGCCAAAACCCATTTGCCAATTTAATCCTTCAGCGTATTCAAAGTTGAATTGCCTCACCTAACCGAGGCTAAAAACATCGACCCGCACGTTTTGACCTTAAGCTCCAAAATATGTCTATGTCAATGAAAATTGGGGACTTGCCAATTTCTCGACTACAGGAAACCCAGTAAATACCAGAGCTTAATCCAAATGAAGGTCGCTACGTCAAATTAAGATTAAAAGGACAAACTGCGAGGGAAGTTTTCGGTAAACCACAACGCTGCTCAAATCGAATCGACGAGATATTATCTACGGGGAAGATGCCCGCAAATACCTGGTGGATCAAGAAAAACTCCAGTCTGGAACCAAAACCACAACCAATCGAGTCAACCTTGAGGTAAGTCTTTCACAGCAGGAACACCGCCAAGAGACACAGCTTCCACTACAGCACGATTGATGGCAATAGCGACAACCTCTTCAGCCAAAAGACCTAAGATATTCAAGTCTTCTTTCCCCCTCCCCAAAGAAGCGGCAATGACTAAGTCTCCATCCAAAGTACTAAATGCAGGGCGTAACGTCCGTCCCATTCCCCCTGCAGCCAACTGGGCCAGTTTTTCAACTGAGGGGCGATCAAGTTCAGCATCAGTGGCAACGCAACAAAGAGTCGTATTCTCCCCAAAATTAACACGAGTAACACCTTGGAGCATCATCGCGGCCATATCCGCAAATTCTAGGGAATCCTCTCCCATTCTGGCACCCGCGAGGATCCTTCCTGTTTCTCGGCAAATCACATCTCCAAAAGCATTGACAACCACCAAGGCTCCAACAGTAACACCTCCAGGAGAGCGGAGAGACCAGGTCCCTACCCCACCTTTCATCCCTCTTCTGAGACCAAACAGCTTACCGACACTCGCTCCCGTTCCAGCACCAATTGAACCCTCAGCGGGTAAGTGTCCGTCCAAACCGTCAGCCACCTCGCAGGCATGCAACGCCATCTCGGGGGTCGGTCGGATGTCGCTTCTCCCCAGAGCCAAGTCGTAAAGTATCGCAGCAGGCACAATAGGGACAGTGGTCTGGCCGGTAGGGAAACCAACCCCCTTAGCTTCCAGGAAGGTCATGACACCGGCTGCCGCATCAAGACCAAATGCACTACCACCGGCAAAGAATACGGCGTCGATCCTCCCAACCAAGTGCTGCGGACGCAAAACATCCATCTGCCGAGTGCCGGTAGCACTGCCCCGTAAATCTAGTCCTCCCACCGCCCCATCTTCAAACAGAATGGCGGTGCAACCGGTAAGGGCTCCGAGGTCTTGCGCGTGTCCAACGCGAACACCTGGGACGTCAGCCAAACTCGCCAATTCGGCGTTCTCCTATTGGGTTACAGGGATGCACTTGCTTGGGAATCCAAAAGTTGATTGATAACTTGCTCATACTCCTCCAACGGAACAGCCCCCACTAAAGCATGTTCGCGTCCAAGGATAACGGTAGGGATTGATTGAACACCGAAGTGGTTAACACCCTCAGCATACTCTCTGAGCACAACTTCCCGTTGAGATCCGCTCAGTAGCCTTTCCTTGAAGCGAGGGATATCAAGGCCTTGCTCCGATGCAATCTGTATCAAAACTTCAGAATCGCTGATATTACGACTTTCCTCAAAAATCCCTTTGAGTAGCGCCAAATGGAAACGATGGTGTGCGTCTTCTCCCTGCAAGGCCGCACACTTTGCTGCCTCAGATGGGGGCAAACTATGATTAGGAAAAGGCTCTTTGCTGTGCCAGGAATAGAACGTGCCACCACCCTTTTGTTCATTGGCCCTTTCCCAATGTTGGCGGCGGTAATCGTTGAACACCACAGTCGGATCCATCTTGGCACGCAAGAGAAAGGATCTATACTGCAGGTTGACTTTCTTACCGTACTTTTCCTTGACTTGTCCCAACCGCACGGTGGAATTGTAGCACCAGGGTCAGCAGTAATCGTGAAAAGCAAGTAACTCGAGGGGCTTCAAACTCATATCAGCACTCCAAAAACATTTTAAATTGACCTCAAAAAGGCGTCCTTATAAATCTGTTCGTTGCCCAACGCCCGAGAGGAGAAGGAGAAAACCAACTCAGAAGCCCTTAGGAAAAACGCAAGGCCAACTCAATAAGATTCATGTTTTCTCGCTTTGTCCATTCGCGTGGACCCACAATCTTTTCGAGAAGTTTTCCCTGCCTATCGATGATGAAGGTTTCGGGAACACCAGTAACCTGGTATAGCTTTCGGATAGTTCCATTTGGGTCCAAAAGCGAGTCGAAGGTCAAACCCAGCTTTTCTACATACGGGACGACCACGTCCTTTCCTAATACATCGATACTCACAGTAACCATAGCCAATCCCTGGTCACGATACCTCTTGTGGAGAGTCTCCATCGAGGGCATTTCCCACGTGCACGTTACACACCATGTTGCCCAGACGTTTAAAAAAACAACCTGGCCGCGATAATCAGAAAGGGACACCTGCCGTCCTTTGAGATTTACAAAAGTAAAACCAGGCACTTCCTTTCCCACCTTCAGAGGGGGTGGATCAGCAGGGGGAAGATTCTGATCACGTGTAAACAGAGCATACCCACCGAGCATTATGAGAAAAGCAAAGGGCGCAATGGCAAGCAACCTTAACATCCTACGCTCGATTACCGTGGCCCGACGGGGGACCCCATCTGGTTTGTCTTTCAGCCCCAAACCCAGGACCCCTGGTTTACTCGACAATAATCTTCCCCTTCATTTTGTAGTAATCGACACCGCTATAAACTGTACTAAAAAATTCGATAATCTCCTTCTTGTGAGTCCTGATCATCACGCGGAGGGGTTTCCCGGGTTCGAATGCACCGAAATTCTGTGTTCGACCAGGACGCCGAATACCGAATCCATGAGGTACGTCTTCGCTTTTCAATGTGATTTCCAATGGTGTTCTCTGGTTCACTCGGATAACTTTGGGTTGAAATTCATAACGCTTAGCGGTAATGGTTACCTTGTAGACAATCTTGTTTTTCAGATCGTCATCTTCCTTATCCTTACTCTTGTACAAACTACCTACCCAACCGCAACCGCCAACCACCAGTCCAACACTTATCAAAATAGTGAGAAAAACCTCTTTAGAAGAAACCTTCATACGCAAATTGACCTTCTTAGGGAATATCCAGGTTTATGAAATAAATAGGAAACTCAGATAAAAACTTTCATGCTCAACACAAACCCGCAACCGCCTCAACTATTCCGGACACATATCCTCAGTTAACATATTCACATACCTCTCTACTTTACCCCAGCAACAATCTTTCGCCTATTTCATTGAATTTTTTCAAGCTCGGCAAAAATCAAATCCAGACTGGGAATCTCACGGATATTTTCCTGAACTTGCAAGTACGCGATATTCCCTTCCTTGTCAACGATAAATACCGCTCGCTGAGACATTCCCACATCGTGCATCACACCATAGGTGTTCGTGATTTTCTTATCGAAATCACTTAGAACAGCGATTTGGATCCCGTAATGATCGGCCCATGCACTCTGTGACCATGAGCTATCCACGCTAATCGCTAACACCTCTGTGTCAAGTTCCTCAAATCGGTTGTTCTCCTGGGAATAAACTGGAATCTGAACGGAGCAAACCGGACTGAAAACGAACGGGAAAAAAACAAGCATCACATTTTTCTTGCCCGCATAATCGGACAGAGACACCTCTCGATCTCCCGTAGCTTTAGCCGTAAAATTGGGTGCTGGCTCACCTACGCTAACCGCCACAATCCCACTCCGCCTTCAAACTTAGAAAAACAGACCCGTTCGGCTTCTGCCAAACTATTTTAGTCCAGCAGTAAGCGTTGGAAAAATCTCTAACCGTCAAATTAATAACCACACAAAACACCAAAGCTTCATGGGGCCCTAAGATAGTAGTACAAATCCGCGAGTGTCAACCTGCCGAAATGAGCTAATGATACAATTACTAAAATTTCATTCCCCTAATTATGGACAGGTGATTTCCATGCGCATAAGCCCCACTGACAAAACCCCCTACACATCGATGGAGTCAAATGCATTGACAGGTGTAGAAGCATGTGTGCACTGCGGACTATGTCTTCCCGTTTGTCCGACTTACGAGGAATGGAAAACCTCGATGGACTCTCCCCGAGGGCGTCTTCTTCTCATGAAAGCCGCCGCCGAAAACCAAATCCCTATTTCTGACAAGTTTGTTCTACACATGGAACGCTGTCTGGGTTGCCGGGCGTGTGAGAGCGCCTGCCCATCAGGGGTTCGTTTTGGACATGCGATGGAAAAAACCCGAGCTGTAATACAACGGGTCAAAGCACAAAAAGGGAAAACAAAAACCCCGGAGACTCTTAGGAATCGCATTATTAGCAAAATCATTTTAAATAAGCTTTTTATGTATTCCACCCGGGCACACACTTTGGGATGGGTGTTCCGAGGCTATCAAAAATCTGGTCTACAGTTTCTAATTCGCTATTCAGGAATCTTGACCAAACTTCGGATCCGCGGAGTACCACTTGGAACGCTCGAGGGCCTCCTTCCTGAGAGACACCTCGACATGAGGCCCCTTCCCAAATCAAATCCGGCCAAAGGTCAAAAACGTGGTCAAGTCATCTTATTCACCGGATGCGTAATGAACTTTTTGTTTCGGAAGGTTCACTGGGACACCATACGTTGTCTGACTACCAACGGATACGAAGTCATTGTCCCAGAAAAACAGTCGTGCTGCGGTGCACTTCATGCACACGCCGGAGAAGCCGACTACGCCTATTCCCTAGCCCTCCAAAACATGAAAAATCTTCAAGGAGATGTACCGGTGGTTGTTAATGCAGCGGGTTGTGGATCAATGATGAAGGACTACTGCCACTCACTTTCCGGATCCCAAGATTCCGAAAGGTTCTCACACCGTGTCAGGGACATACACGAATTTCTGGCTAGAATAGACTTACGGTCTCCCTTAAATGAGTTCCCTGAGAAGGTAGCATATCAAGATGCCTGTCACCTGGCTCACGGTCAGAGCATCACGAGAGCTCCTAGAGATCTTCTCTGTTCTATACCAGGTTTGGAGTTGGTTGCTCTTCCCCGTTCGGACTGGTGTTGCGGCAGTGCAGGGACTTACAATCTCACCCAACCTGAAGCAGCCAACAGGTTATTAGAGAAAAAGATCGACGCGATTGCATCCACTGGAGCAAAAGTATTGGCTGTCGGCAACCCAGGCTGTGCATTACAAATTGAAATGGGCCTGCGCCAACACGGCCTTTCCATTCGGGTCATGCACCCCGTTGAGATCCTTGCAGATGCGTACGGACGAAAGTGAGCACACTAGGGTGAAATTCCAATTCATCAGCTCCATCGGGAAACCAACCCACCCATCCATACCCCTCCGATTCCGGAGGCAAACTGCAAAAAAATGTTCATCGAAGCCATAACACCCTCTGAGATACGGTAAAGATGGATAGTTTCCTGTGCAAAAGCCGAAAACGTAGTAAATCCACCAAGTAGACCTGTAAAAAGTAATAACCTACCATGTAAGGATAGGATTCCTTTCGAGTCAGCAATCCGGCGAAATACCCAATCGCTAGACAACCAATGAAATTAACTGTAAGGGTAGCAATAGGAAGAAGAGTACCTAATTCAATACGTTCAACGAGAACCCCAGCAAATAACGCAAAACCTATCCGACAAATCCACCCAAACCAACTATCAATAAATTAGCCATAGAAACCATAGAAAAAGTCCCCTAGCAAAGCACTAAATAAATCCCCTGATCACAAACCTAAACATTTAAAAAAACTTTAGCAGGATTTCCCAAAATATCAGGCTCCAATCGCTCCGGCCGGTAAGACCAAACACCTAGCCGAAATATCTTAGAAACACCACGTCTGCGCGAGACCTTAAGAGGGAATATATTCAGAATATTCTACCGTGAATTTCCTTGACCCATTGGGGTACCTCTCGGTTCGCAGAACCGCAAACGCTCGCAATCATCGAGCGAACGGCCCCACATGCCAACCGTGCTTCTTCTACCGTGATATCCTGCGCCACCCCTGTAACAGATGTCTTCCGTGCCTTCATAACGATCTGTCTAAAGTCTCCTGTCACCGGACTATCTTCCGTATTTGTAACGCATATACCGGTTGTACCTTCCAACCATCTTTTAACAAGGGAACCGCTATCGAGAGTCTCTTTTCCAAGCCTGGCTCTAAGCTTCAATAATGAATCTAATCTTTTACCGAACCTTTTGTCGTGCAAGTTCTCTCTGCAGTTCTCAAGCGCGAGATCAAGCATGCGTTTCCGTAACTCGCCCAGAAAACCTTGTGCGAAACGAAAACCGTGATTCTCCCTCGAGGATTCAAGTAGTTTGACAATCGTCTCCCACACGCCAAAAAGCTTCTCCCATTCATCTGCCAACCGTTTATTTCCAAGCACATCTTTTCTGACACGGGTAATCGCATCGTCCACGGCAATTTTTACATTCGGATCCATCCCCATTTGCGAAATCACTCTTTCGAGAAAGTCTTCCGCCGCAAACATGGCATAAAAAACGGCTGCCCTTGCTAGGGAAAGCGCGGCCTTATCCCTCCCTTCCCCTAAAGAGACCTCTGCCTCTCGGAGGAAAGCCCATGCGTCACGATAGAACTGCGCGCCAGTGTCGTCTTCTGAGAGGATTGGTTTTTTCATTACAGGTGATTTCTCTTTTCCGAGTTGTCCTGCGAGACTCTCAATATCACTTCAAAAGCCCTTCCTTAAACAGATTACCAAACCAAAATGATCCGACTCTAGAGATTACGCGAGTTTCTGAACATTTAGTAATAGGAAAAGAAAATAAAAAATGAGGCTACAAAGATAATTCTTGGAATTAGACACCCAAGATAAAACTTGACTACTTAAATCCTTCGGGTGAGCCGCCCAGGTCTGAAATGGAAGTTCCACGTCCAAAATCATAGCACCTTGGCAATAAGAAGGATCTCTTTATACTCACTTTCAACAGTCGAAAAGAATTTTTTGCAATACGAAAATTGGTTCTGAAAAATTTTACTTTATCAAACCGTTTGCGCATTTAAAGAGAAGTGGTAACCTAGCTCAAAATCCAACCACACAGCAGAGGATTCTGGAAAAACCGTGAAATACAACGTTATAGGCCAACGAATCCCATCAATTGAGGCCTTGGAAAAAGCTTCCGGCGCGGGGAAATATGCGTCCGACGTAGTCCTACCAGGCATGCTCTGGGGAAAGATCCTACGTGCTCCTTTACCTCACGCCCGCATTCTCAACGTGGACACCACCGAGGCAAACAAGCTAAAAGGCGTACGTGCCATCTTGACCGCAACAGACTGCCCCGATACCCGCCTGGGACATATGATTCCCGATGAAACTGTGTTGGCCATAGACAAGATTCGATTCACTGGAGATGAAATTGCAGCTGTTGCTGCCACTGATCCCGATATCGCTGAAGAGGCTTTGGAGTTAATTAAGGTTGAATACGACCCACTTCCTGCAGTCGGCACAACCGAGGAAGCCTTGGCCGAAGGTGCGCCCTTAATTCACGAGGATAAACAAAAAAATATTGCCATGCAGGGCGATATGGAGCGAGGCGTATTTGAAAAAGCGTGGGCAAACACGGCTCACCAAATCGAAACCACTTTTCAAACTTCTTCAGCTCACCAGTGTTATATGGAACCCATGGGATGCACCGCTGATTTCTCGGAACAAGGTAAACTAACACTTCACGTCGGAATTCAGGACCCCTGGATAGCTTGCCAACATTATGCCGAAATCCTTGGAATTAACGAATCGAAAATTCGCATTATGCACTCCTTTGTTGGAGGTGGATTCGGATCGAAAAAAATGGTTGTACTTCATCTTATCGCCGCGTTGCTAAGCCAAAAAACGAAGCGCCCGGTACGAATCGACAACACACGCAATGATGAATTCATGACTACACATCCCCGTGTGCCCATGAAAATCCATTTTAAATTGGGAGCAGATTCCAAAGGGTTTTTCACCGCAAAATCTTCCGACGTAATCGCAGACAACGGTGCTTACAGTAATGAGGCTCCAGCCATCGCCGGAATAGCCTCTTATCGAATGGATAACCTCTACCGAATCCCAAATATTAAAAACCGATACCGCCTAATCTATACGAATAAGTTACCAACAGGTGGCTACCGCGGATTTGGTAACCCACAGGGTGCATTCGCCCTCGAATCTGGAATCGATATGCTCGCTGAGAAAATAGCGGTAGACCCTGCAGAGCTTCGGTTAAAAAATTTTGTCCGTCCAGGTGACCTGACGATGCACGGATTCCGGATTGGAACAACAGCCGTTCGGGAGTGTGTGGAGAATGCCAAAGCTCTAACTGATTGGAGCAAAAAGCGAACAACCAGGAACAGGAAATCCACGTCTGGTACATCCAGAAAAGGACAGATCTTAAAGGGGATTGGTATGGCCTGCTGTATCCACGGATCTGGGTTTCGCGGAGCATACAAAGATTTTGATGGGTCCTCAGCCATTCTTGAGGTAAATGAAAAAGGTAGAGTATATCTCCTAACAGGCGAACCCGATATTGGTCAAGGATCTCGGACCGTACTGGCTCAGATCGCTGCCGAAAAACTCGGAATCCCCATTAGTGATATTGAAGTATCAGCAATTGACACGGATACAAATCCAAGATGTCTTGGGGCTTATGCCAGTCGAGTGACGACCCTCGGCGGCCATGCCGTTTTAATAGCCGCCCAGAAGGTACAAGAAAAGATTTTAAGCTATGCTGCGGAACAGCTGGAGTGTGCACCCGAGGACCTTGCCTGCAGCGATGGAGTCATTTTCTTGAAATCTTCTCCAACTCTCAGAACCAGTTTTACGGATACAGTTCGGGACATGGTCATTGCCTCAGGAGGTAAACCCGTTGTCGGCAAAGGCAACTTTGTCACACCAGATGACATTGTCATTCCCGATGAAACTCGATACGGTCACGCGACCATGTCCTATGCCTTCGCGGCCCACGTGGCGGAGGTCTCTGTCGACACCGAAACAGGGCGAGTGAAAATTGAAAACATGACGGCCATTCACGATTCAGGAAAAATTATCAATCCGCTAACTGCGGAAGGACAGGTAGAAGGGGGTGTTGTCCAGGGGTTAGGATGGGCCCTTTCAGAAGAAATGGTCTTCGAACATGGACAGGTCTTGAACCCAAACTTTTACGATTATCGTATTCCAACCGTTGTAGATGCACCGAACATCCAGGTCGGATTTGTCGACGAAACTGAACCGGAGGGACCCTATGGTGCCAAAGGATTAGGAGAACCTTCACTTGTCCCGACAGCAGCATCTGTTGCCAATGCTATAGCCCACGCCTTGGGTGGGCGTCGTATCTACACTCTTCCTATCACGTCCGAGAAGGTGATAGAAACGATTCAAACAAACCATTTGGTCCAACAATAGGGGCCCAAAATCCAGGAGAAACCCATTGTCGCGGACGATGAAACGAGAGTCATTACTGCTCCTACGCGAACTGCTAGATCTTCGTTGGGAGTTTCTCCGTAGGAATGAGGAATACCGGTCCGATCATGCCACATACCGAGAACTCATCGCTAAACACCACTCGGAAGAAGCTCAGCCCGTGCGTCAGGAGTCATTTCGCCTTATGGCCAAATACCGTTTAGGTGCCTTACCTGATCCCTCCGAAACCCCGGATGGTATCCGTCTTCCTATCATGTACCCTTATGGAGACCAGCCAGAGGTTTCGGGCTTTCCCGGGTTACGCGTGTTTGACCCCGATGGCGAGACAAAACATAGCGATTCCAATGAAAGTGATAAATTTCGAGTCACAATCGAAGTGGATTTAAGAACTCCACGTGCTAACCTGCTACCAGTCCTAGATCTAGTCCTAGATGAGTTAGTACAAAGGAGAATCGACCGCCATCCCTATTTCAATACAGAGCAAAACGAAGAATCTAGCAAAGACTTCGGAGTTTATCAGTGGTATCTAAAGATTTGGGATCGCCACCAAGCGGGAGAAAGCTCTGAGGATATCGCACGAGCATTATATCCACATGTTTTCGAAAAACCCTCCCGACACTTCCTGCCCGAAAATGCTGTAGATCAAATCGAAGCTGGGCTGCGAGAAGCCTCACAGCTTATTACGGAGAGTGCCACTGGAGATGGATCCACCCTACCTGCGCGAAATCTTTCTCAATATTCATAAACTTTTTGAATAGTTTGCTCCAGGAACAAATATTCCTTACCCGACGAAAATCCTTGTCAATCCTTTTAAATTAGTATTTCAAGTCCATTTCCCTCAAACTCTCAATTCCTCATTTGAAAGATGCTCAGATTAATAATATTCCAAGAATTACCCTGTCTTTTTATTGAATTATTATCTTGACAATCTACAAAGTTATACGAGATATTGTGTTTGTGACTGGGTATTCTGTCTAAATGTAGTGGGAACTGACACAGCTGACTGAGCCTACACGTTGGATTCCCACCGGGCCGAGAGGCCTAGTTAACGACCCTCAGGGAGAAAAGGGTATGAACAAAGCTGATGTCATTGATGCTGTGGCCAGAAAAGCCGAAATTCCGAAAAACAAAGCAGAGGTCGCCATTGAAAGTGTAATCGACGAGATTGTCAAAGGCCTGAAGCGTGGAGAGCGAGTGGTACTCTCTGGCTTTGGCACATTCTCTGTTGCCCAGCGGAAAGCTCGCCAGGCACGCAATCCCAGGACGGGGGAATCTATTTACGTAGCGGCGAAAAATGTCCCCAAATTCGTGGCTGGAGGAAAACTGAAACAAGAAGTTGCTTAGCGGTAAAGTACACCCTCCAAGGACGGCCTCGGTACCAAAAGAAGTCCACTAATGGTTTCAGGGTCGTTGTAGGAAAGAGCCGGGAGATCGAAAAACCTCAGCTTTTGATCATCCCGGCTCTTTTATTTCCTAATTCCTACTGCTGAGATAAAATGAGAAGGGTCGTTTTGGGCTCACGCGATGATTTCTCACCCTTGATTCATCTGTCTCCAAACTTGGCGTATGGGTTCAATTTGATTCGAACCTAAAACAGCACGACCATCGAATCCCAACTTGAAAGCCTCGCGCGTGTCTTGAATTAGATATTCTTCGTCGGCATCCAAGGGGGTCACGGTATCCATCAGAGAGACCCCGGCAGCCCGACCCTCCACCGCTAACCGTGCTCTAACGTGGTAAAGTTCTCCCCCTTCGGGTGTTCGGATCCCGCCAAGGTCCTTTAGCATATCTCCCCCACCTAAACCTATCTCCGAAATTCGAGCACTACACCCTGCGATTTCAAAAGCATTTTTAAGGCCCATAGCTGATTCAATGTTCGGCAAAATAGGGATGGTTCCCGGAGACACTCCGGAACGTCGCTCTACCCCTACCAAAATTTTGGCCAGTCCCAAAGTCTCCTGGGCATCTTGGGCTGACGCGAGAACAAGTCCATCCGGCAGATACTCAAAGCTTTCCAAGTCTTCTTCTTGCTCTTTCGAGCCGCCAATGTTAACTCGTACCCACCTAGACGAACCTTTAAAATTCATCTCCGAACAGGCACGCTGCACAAGTTCCCGCCCTACCCCTTTTTTCTCCGTTGGACAATTTTGCTCTAGATCCATGACGATTACGTCCGCGCCAGAGCCAATCGCCTCCTTCAAGGCAGCTTCATCGTGTGCCGGTACGTAATACTTTATTTTGCAAGAATCAGTCATAAATTTTCACCTCTCCTGAAACACCCAATCAAATCCTTACCAGTGCAGACCTAGAAAGTGAGCCTATTTTTCCAAAAAATATTAGCAGAGTTTCTCAAAGTTTTCGTCACCAATCCTTCATGTTTTCCCTTTGCAAAACGAAAGCCTCTTGGCAAGCTTCCGTTCCCAAAACCCGAAATGGAAATCGCTCACCGCAGAGAACCTTCCGGTATCTTTGGGAAAATACTCTAACGAGAATCACGGAACTAGAGTGCTTTCTCCTCGCTTCGCGAATCCACAACTGGCCTATCCAGTGTTTGGGATTTTTCCTGATCAATCGCCCAGTTCACCTGACGGAAAATTCCTCGGAAAATTTTCACGTCTTTCGGGCTGAGGTTGGCACGGGAAAAAATCCTACGCAAATAGGTCATCATCCGTTCAGGATTTTCCGGGTCAAGAAAATTGATCCGCATCAAAGTGTCTTTCATATGCCCAAACATCCCTCCTAACTCCTCCACCGTGGCTAGAGGTAGGGCCGAAGATGTTTCCGAAATTTCATCACAGAGCTCGCGGGCAATTCGATGAAGCTCATAGCAAACTATCATGACAGCCATTGCCAGGTTTAAGGATGCAAATTCCGATTCTGCGGGAATATACGTTAACTCATGGCAGCAACGCAGGTGATCGTTCGAAAGACCCACGTCTTCCGACCCAAACACTAGGGCCACAGGAAAGTCTCGAGCTGTTTTAATAACACGGCCAACCAAACCATGGGCAACATTCGGGGCATAACGATATTTCCCTCTTCTGCGCGTTGTACCGACAACTAAGGAGCAATCAGCGACAGCTTCTTTCAACGACTTGTATAAAGGTGCACGGTAAAGCATGTCCTTGGCATACATGGCCATCATTCGCGCCTTTGCATTGGTATGCTCAACAGGGTTGTGGGGAAAAACAAGACGCAGATCGGTAATCCCCATGCTTTTCATAGCACGCGCCGAAGAGCCAATATTTCCAGGATACTTCGGATCAACCAAAATCACGCGAACATTATTGAGGGCTTCAGAAACACATCCGGAAGTGGAAGGTTTCGCATCGCGGTTATCTAGTGTAATCCCTTCTACGGGTCCAGGTGGTTCAGACATAGCTTAGTAATCCTATTGGAGTTAATAAATTACATCTTAATGATGAAATCATGAAAATTTATTTAGATTCAGGCAATACGACAATAACTAGGTCCTTTCGTAATTGTCACGCATTTGAGAAGATATACCATCGACACAAACAGATAGGTAGCCTTCATATTTACGTTCTTGAAGGCATGGCAGTCCAGGATATTAACTACTAAGTTAGCTCTTAGAAACATGCTAAAGCAAAGCCTAACAGCTATAATCTTCCCTTGCAGACTAGAAAAACTCGATCCTAGAACAAGACTAGTATATAGGGATCTGAGCTAACGTAATTGCTCTAAAGAGGAAGAAAAATATCATGTGGACCGAACTACTCAAAAAAATTGAAGACTCCCTGGTTATCTTAGCGCACATGCGTGGCACGGGGAACGGCCCACCACCTGCCGACGTCGACGTACTTTGGAACGACTTTCAGTTTCTGCGCTATCAAGTATGCATCAAGGTAAATCCATCTCAAGATCTTCGTAAGCTCTACGAAAGATTAGGACAGGTAAAGCCTGTCGAATATTAAGGAGTTGGACCATGGTAATGGATAGCCACGAGTTCGCCATTCGCGTAATCACCAATTCGGACAAATACGCTACCCGCCTCAAGGAATTGGTGCTCGACCCCGTGCAGAGTGTAGGTAGAGAACAACTTGTTCGGATGTGCAAATATCACATGTGGACAGAATTCATGCTAGGAGTTCGTCCACCGGCTAAACAGCTTACCCTTCTACCAAACGATGATGTAGAGTGCCGACTCCGGCTGGCCAAGCAAATCAGCGACGAGTACCGACATTCATTGTTTTTCTCCGAACTTTTGAGGGAATGGGGAGAGGATGGCGACCTCAATAATTACTCACCTCCTCAAGACCAATATCAGCTTTTCTTAGATACCTACTCCTTTGATACACCGATAGAAATTGCGGCCTCGCTACAGGTAACGGGTGAGGTAGTCCTCATAACAATCTTACGGAGACTAAAAAATCTTGTAGCCAAATACAAGGGCAGTGACCTAGCAGAACAATTGGACCGGGAAGTGATTGCGGACGAAGGCGACCATGTTCTAACGGGGAGAAAAATCTTGGAAACTTACGCAACTACAGAAGAATCCCAACAACGCGTGGTAGAAGTCTCAGAGCTAAAGTTTGAGTCTCTCTGTAACGCCTACGAGGTTGATTTCTATGGTGCCATCAAAGGAAGTGTCTAAATTCTCGTTCCGTAGATAAAGGCACAATTACAGCAAGAGCAACGACTAGAATAGTCTGGTTGGATTGAAAAATCCCAATAGTTTACCCGACTCAGTCAAGTGACCAGGATGCAAAAGAACCCAACGAACGCACGAAGCATACTAGAAAATCTCATTCCCTACCCTAATGCGAAGGCTGAGGAAGTCCGTCAGTTCATCATAGAAGGTATACAACCATTACTAACCACTACACCTGACAGCAAGATCGACGAAAATGGAAACCTGATTGCACGGCTAGGACCAAATCCTTCCCTTGATTCACGTCCCTTCTACGTCTGTTCGTATGCCCAGGACTTCGAACCAGGAAAACAGAAAAGCCCCTATAAACCAAAAATTGTTGATGGAACCAAACATGGTCAGGATGGTGAAAGTCTTTGGGGACGAGGAAACTGCGAGCACCGAGGTGCATTAGCTGCAGCTCTGGCCGCTTTCAATCAAATGGCAAAAACCGAAGATTTACTCAATCGGCCGCTGATTTTCATGGTTCTGGCAACAGGCGAATCTGGTCACCACCAGATCATTCAGAAGGCAATGAAGATTGGCAATATGGAAATGGGGGACTGTATTATCGCACGGGGCACTGGCAACCGAATCTGCTTGGGTAATAAGGGTAGCCTTCATGCGCATGTCGAGATCCAGGGAAAAAGCTATCATCCTAGCAATCCCAAAAGAGCCCTCAACGCCATCGATGGAGCCGAAGAAGTGCTGCGTCGAATAAAGGCGTTCGTCGCTTCAAATCCCATGGGTGACCCCGACCTTGGCGATTTCGTCCTTGTTCCTATTGCGATTCACTCTCAACCATCTGGACCAATAATCCCTGACCAATGTTTCATCGATCTTTCTGGCCGGCTTCTTCCTGGTCAGGACCCACACGTATTAGTCTCTCGTATAGAAAAGGCTTTGCAAATCACAGGTCGTTTCAAAATTAATATTATCTTGGACCGATATCATTATCCGGCCAAAGTCAATCCTGAGGTTCCATTAGCCCAAGCGGCGAAAGAAGCATTGGAGGAAAACAGAAGAAACTCGGAACCTTTGTATATGCACGCCTCTTTAGACGCGGGGTACTTCTGCCATAAAGGGCAGAACGGGATCTCGCTAGGTCCCGGCGCTCCCGAGTTAGCACATTCTGCATACGACATGCTGTCGATTAGTGAATTAGAGGATGGAGCGAAGATCTACTACTCACTATTTCAAAAAATGACAAGTGGATGAAGTAACACATCTACAGCAACAAATAATTTTACTTTGTTTTGTGTTGGATACTTGTGCTTACCTTGCTATTAGCGCGCAAATCAGTCAGGAATAAATGCAAATCCTCAACTCAGGAAAACATATTAAGAAAACAGTAAATTAATGCGCGTTCCCTCATGAAAACCTACTCCAATACACTTTTGGATGCTTGTCCAACTCTAAAATAAAGGCATTCATAGAATGAAAAAAAAATCCAATTTCGACCAAATTGCAATTTGCTTAACATGCCGACTTCCAACCTCAGACATCCTTAAATACTCCAAGATAGCGGATGTGACAGGTATAGGAACTGTTTGGATAAACGAAAGTCACTACTATCGTTCCGCTTTCTCGGCCCTTTCCGCTGTCGCTACAGTCACCAAAAATATCCGGCTAGGGACAGGTGTTGTCAGCGTTTTTTCCCGCCATCCGGCATTTGTAGCCATGGACGCTGCTACCATCGACGAAATTTCAGGAGGTCGGTTCCTTTTAGGTCTAGGAGCCACGCCGGTCTGGGGAAACGGGGAAGACTGCCCACTGAAACAAGGCGAACGTCCGATATCTGCTATGCGAGAGGCCACTGATCTTGTCCGAGGTCTAGTGAGCAGGGATATCACCGATTATCAAGGTGACTACTTCACTATGCTAAGATCGGACCATCACAGTGAGACAGGAACTTCATTAAATTATAAGCCGGTCCGCGAACGAATCCCTGTCATCTACGGCGTTAAAGGCCCAAAACTACTCAAACTAGCTGGGGCAACAGCTGACGGGGTTCTACTTACCAACCCAACGACGCCCGAGTACGTGCGCGAGGCTCGGAAGCTCATCGAACAAGGAGCAAATGAAGCAGGCCGAGACTTATCCGACTTTTCGACGTCTGCCTTCATAACCTTCTCCGTTGACAACGACAGGGAAGCAGCTCGAAACGCAGTCCGCGAGATGTTGGCAACTTATGTAGAGCACATAGGCATTGACCACTCTGATATTTTAGGGCTGACACGAAACGAAGTAGGCGCTTATGTGGAAGCCTTTCATTCAGGGGGGGTTGAGAAAGCAGCCAAGTTGGTGAAAGATGATCTAATCGATCGGTTAACAGTTTCTGGCACCGCCGAGGAGTGTATCGACCAACTCGGCCCTTACATTGATGCCGGGCTAGACGTTCCCGTAGCCTTCCACGTGTTAGGTCCCAACCGACAGCAAGCCATTAAAATTATTGGTGAAAAAATAGTTCCTGCATTATGCGGGTAAGCCGGAAATCCAAATGCTCATTTCGAAAGGATGAATCTTGTGTGGATGGTATTACCAGAAGCAAACATACTATTTACAGCAACAAATTCCTAACTTCATTTAATTCTCCGCAAAACAGATGATTTCGAAAAACCTGCATAGGGTTTATCGAAAACCTTCCGTAACATGGGTTCGGTGCGATTTCGCATGGCTTTATTTCGACAAGAAAATGGGCAAAATCAATTGGTGACGTTAGACCCTGTTGGCTTCTACATGTGACCCCCGTCTTTTTTATGGCAAGAGAGATTGTTCAGACTTCTTTTTAATACCCTGAGCAGCCCGTACACACTGTTACTTCTTCATATTCACAAATTGCAACGGAATCTCCAACTCCTCCTTCTTTATCACCGCGATCACCGCCTGCAAATCATCCACCTTCTTCCCCGTTACCCGCACCTGCATATCCTGAATCGCCGGCTGTACCTTGATCTTCATTCCCTTGATCAACTTGACGATCTTCTGCGCAATCTCGCGCTCGACCCCCTCCTGCAAATGAACCATCCGCTTCACCTGCCCCTGCGATGTCCCCTCAATCTCCCCAAAATTTAGGCACTTGGGGTCTACCTTGCGCCGCACGAAATGGGTGACCATCACATCGCGTAAGGCCTGCATCTTCGTCTCGTCTATAGTCTGCAATGAGATAATCTTTTCCTTGCGGTTGAATTCGATCTGGGTCTTGCTATTCCGAAAGTCATAGCGCGTCGATACTTCCTTTGTGGTGTTGTTGACGGCATTGCCAACCTCCTGGAGATCGACTTCATTTACGATATCAAAAGAGGGCATAACGATCCTTTCTTCATGGGCAAAAATAAGTCAACTAATCAATGACTAAGCTTTTCAGGAAGATAATCGGATACCACACAACCATCCTGAACAAGGCCAATAGGGAGAGTCTCGGTATTATAAGTTGAGGCAATTTCACCCTCGCGAGTTAACGCGATGATACCACCACGACCCCCAGTCAAACTCCACAGTTCATTAAGGGCAGTTTCGACAGCTTCCACAGGCAAGCTTCCCGTTCGAAACAACTCCTCAACACGTCTTGCAGTAAGAGTACGTATGAACGCCTCCCCGTACCCCGTGCAGGCAACTGCGATTTCCTTCGTGCACCAAAGACCTGCACCGGGAAGGGGCGTATCCCCCACACGCCCCGGTAGCTTCATAAACAGCCCACCAGTCGAGCTTCCTGCTGCCAGGTTGCCATAGTCATCGAGCACCAATGCACCAACCGTATCCGACTGGATTCCATACTGTTCAAGTAGCTCTTGTCGAACGCCAAGGGAATGTTCCCAGTCGAGTTCCTGGCCGTCACAAAGAGATTTGACAGCTCTGTTCCAGGTGGCGTAACACTCTTTTCTTACCTCGCCTCCTTCTCGTTTTGGCAAGTTCATAGCACGGGCAAACTCTTCTGCACCCCCACCCACAAGGAGTTTGTGTCCAGAATCGTGGAGAACATGCCAGGCCAGGCGGATAGCACTCCTGACATTCCTAACACCTGCTACAGCTCCAAAATCTCCAGGTATCATAAGCGCCGCATCCATTTCGACCTCACCACGAAGATTCAAAGAGGAACCTATACCTGCGTTCGTCTCTGGAGCATCTTGGAGTACTTCAACCGCAGCAATCACAGCCTCTTCGATTTCGTTGTCGAGTGCATTAAGACCCGCCTCTACACACCGAATCATCGTGGTTTCGTGACTTCCAACTTCCAAGTTGCCAGCACCTGCGTGGGCAAAAACAACTTTCATTTTTCCTCCAAAGTATATTGTACCTAAATCAACGAACACGTAATGCCGTTCAACTGGACAAACTAGACCCGACCGGGCCATTATGATTGTACAATGGATCCGTCTTGACAGCTTAGCTCAGAGTCGCAATCGGAAGGGATAGAGCTAGAACTTACATTTCGATGTTGTCTAGAAAATGTACCTCCGAGATCTATAATTAGATGGAAATAGCCCGAAATGCTCCTACACCCAGCGTGCTTGGAGTGAAAATTTTCAACTTCAGATGGACGTGCCAACCTTATGCTGGAATACGAATTCAAAAAATCATTCTACGTGCGCGGAAGAAAAGGATTCGACCTCGAAGCGGCCGACTCAATGGGGCTAGAGTTTACGGTCCTTTTTGGCCCGTCAGGCTCAGGGAAAAGCACTCTTTTGAATATCTTGTCAGGCATTACGAAGGCCGACCATGGACGTGCGACTCTTAACGGGGTGACGCTCTTCGACTCAGACCGTCAGGTCAATATTCCTCTTCGCAAACGAAGGATTGGATACGTCTTTCAGGATCTGGCTCTATTTCCTCACTTAAACACGGTCAAAAACATTGCCTACGGTATTCCAAATGGAAAATCCAAAGAATCCCGAATCCGTGAGCTAGTTTCACAGTTGGGTCTAGAGGGGCAAGAGTGGAAACTTCCTCAACAACTTTCTGGAGGACAGCAACAACGTGTTGCCATCGCCCGGACACTCGCCGCAGAACCTGATCTTATTATGATGGACGAACCACTTTCTGCGCTAGATGAACCCACACGAGAGCATATACTGTGGGATATTTCGACACTTAAGGACAAATTTGCTATCCCGATTCTCTACGTTACTCACAATCTTAGAGAGGCCTACTCATTGGCGGATCGGATTGTCGTGGTCGATCAAGGGAGAGTAATTGAGATCGGTTCGAAAAACACAGTACTAGAGAAGCCATCCCACTATCGAACTGCTCAGTGCATCGGGGTAGAAAACTTATTCTCTTGCCGCATCATTGGAATTGAAAATGGGGAGATGGTAATTGCGATGGGAGAAACAAGAATCGCCTTAGAACCAGACTCCCGCTTCGCTCCTGGTCAAAAAGCCTATCTGGGTGTTTCGCCTCCGAACGTACGATTGGTAGGTGCACCAGATGAGCGGCCAAACGTGCTAAACACAATTGTGCACTCCATCATGGAGCGCAAGAACATCATGGTCGTACACTTAAAAATCGTCCCCAATGGTCCGATGTTGGTAGCGGACCTGAGGAAACACGTCTTCCCAAGGTGGGGGCTAAAGAGCGGATCTACCGTGTTGGTTTCTCTAGCCAAATCCGATTTATTTCTATGTCACGAATGACTGCCAATTAATAGATAGCACCACTCGCTACTTCACCCGAGATACCAAACCCAATATATTCTTTTCAGGTTCTCCATTCCAAAGGGATTTTCCATCTAGCTACTCCCACATATTTACCCGCTCCATTCTTGTGGTAAATCGCACCGAGCACACTTCCACCTCAGCCTTCGACCTTTAAACGTACCTGGCTCCAACGTGATGCGAAAAAAAGTGCCAGAAATGAGATGCCTGTATGGGCCACGACCAACCATGTGGCATTTCTCAGATCGCCCGCTAGAAAAGCACTGTAGATTTCCAGTGGCATGGTGTTTGTGCGCCCTGAAACATTTCCGGCAAGCATTAGGGTCGCTCCGAACTCCCCCATGGCACGTGCAAACGAAAGGATTAAACCCGCAACAAGACCTCGCCGAGCCAAAGGAATCGTGATGGTAAATATAGTCATCCATTCACTCTTTCCTAGAAGCTGAGAGGCATACTCAACATTTCGATCCACTGATTCGATAGCGGCCCTACCGGTCTGAATCATAAAAGGCATAGAAACAACTGTGGAAGCCAGAATCGCCGCCCACCAAGTGAAAGTCACATTCCACCCGGTCCATTCATAAAGAGGGCCGCCCAGAAAACCATTCCGCCCCAATATCCGAACCAAATAATATCCAGTTACCGTTGGGGGAAGAACCAAAGGTAAAGTCAGAAAAACATGCAAAACATTCTTTCCGAAAAAATCCCTCCGAGCCAATAAATAGGCAATTGTGATACCGACTATCATCACAAAAAAAGTCGATACGAGTGCAACCCCGATGGATAGACGCGCGGAAAACCAAGTACTATTCTCAACTTTCTTGTTGTCTGCTAAGATTCTTTTCGATTTCACAGACCCGCGAACAGGCTCAAAACCAGTTTGTGCCAAAATCGTCTGTCCACGAGGGCTAAGAACAAAACCAACAAATTTCTTCGCCACTTCGAGGTTCCTTGAAGCGCCTAAAATAGCAATAACATAATCAATAGGTGGGTAACTAGCAGACGGCACTTCAACGACAAGCTTAACTCTTCCTCTTACCTGGGCAACATCTGTCCTGTAAACAAGCCCGGCATCAACCTCTCCTACTGCTACATAATTGAGGACCTGAAGTACATTCTCTCCAAAAATCATTTCAGTAGATAGGTTACGCCAGAATCCCAACGACTCTAGTGCCTCCCTCGCATAATATCCGGCTGGTACATGTCGGGGATTCCCAATAGCAAAGCGACCTTCAAAATTCTCATCTAGCTCGGATAAAGACCGTATCGTGGTAGTCAAAGGAGTGATTAAAACTAACCGATTCCTTGCCATCAGATATCGCAAACTGGGCTGAACCAATCCTCTCCTTTCTAAGTCGTCCACCAAACGAGGCCTAGCGGAAACAAACACATCTACCGGAGCACCGTTTTCGATTTGTCGTTGCAAAATTCCAGATGACCCTACATTAAGTGTAATCTGGTGCTCCGGATGGGTCTTTTCAAAGTCTCGTTCAATTTTCTGGAAGACGTACTTCAGACTTGCCGCAGCCGACACCGTCAGGCGAGCCGACTCTCCCCACTGCGAAAGTAGTAAAACGACAACAAAAGTCACAAAAAAAATGAAGGGAAACTTCACTAAACCACCCAAAAGCTATAGTGAATGAGGACTCAACAAGCGCACTGGGATTCTACATCAAAATTTAGTGGAGTATCTCCCAATTTACATGTTATTTCGGACTAAAAGTACTGCTTCGCAAAAACCCTTTTCCTCTAATTAGTAATTAAACCACCCTAAATACGAAGAGAGCCCGGAGTCAAAATCGACCCCGGGCTCTCCTGAAAATTCAAGAAGCTCTTCTTAAGTTAGCAACTAGAACTTGAAATGTGCACCGGCTAGAACGGCCCAGGCACTACCTCCGTTATTAAACGGATCCGTATCTGCCGCGGTTGTCAGCGGTTGATCAAAATCAAAAACAAAACCGTTGAACGAGAACCTAATCTCTTTGACCGGCCAGTAATTCATACCGAGGCCTACCGTTTTAACCGTTTGCCCTGCAATATCCAAGTCTCCTGGCCCGGTGTCTTGGTCATCCATGTCGATCTGCTCATACTTTGCGACGAACTCTAATCCGTCCTTTTTCCGGCTACCTGTAAGCATCCATCCGCCTTGCAAATGCCACCCGTAACGTTCGACCTTATCGGTTGCCCTACCAAGAACAGGTCCTCGCATTTCCTGATCCTCATAAATGAACTCGAAAGTAGCTGAAACAGGAAAACCTGCTTTGTAATCCTTGTTATACCAGATATCTCCGCCGAACCGCCGGCGCATACCCTCTGTCGCCTGGTTAAATACAGTTAGACGATTATTCCGCAAAAACAAGCGGGTACGGGCACCGTTAGAACTGTGTGCTTGCTGCCCAATAGCTACATTTAAATTGACTTCCAAAGGCAACATGTTTCCTAAGTAATGACCTTTGAAAGGATTCATAATCAAACGAAGTGCATAATCCTTGTCTATGTTGTTATCATTGGAGCCACCTGTACCGTTCGATATGCTGGCCTTGTAGGCAAACATCGGGTTAATACGACCAAAGGCGTATATTCCCCTAGACTTACCCTCTTTTATATTGTCCCCAATCATTGAGCGCTCGAGAAAGAACAGGCTACCCCTACTATAGGTCTGCTCACCCCCAAAGGGCGTCTTGTGCTGACCAATGCGCAATTTGAATTCCTTGTGTTTTTCCCACCCTATGTATCCGTCTTGATCAAAAACATTGGACGCTGCTGCATCCAACTCCAACCTATACGTCCAGTGCCTATGCACCTTACCGCGAAAGGTGAGGCGTGCCCGGCTAGCGCGAAAATCGGTAACATTGTCGCTATCTTTAGGTAACACTTGCGCTTGTGCCCACGTCTGGACACCTATACGAAGCTGATGCTTTTTGTCCTTGGAATTAAGTCGAAAGCCACCGCCTGGCTTATATACAACCTTGAAGTTCCCTTCGGCCCGCTTCGCAAGTTCTTTTTTAATCTTTGCTTCCCTCTTCTTATCAGCTGCCTTGAGGTCGTCATACTCTCCTTGCGAAATAATCCCTTTCCTCTTCAACACTTCGAGCAACTCAGTATGGTATTCAACCCACTTTGCTTTTTTCGATTTTCCAATCGCAGGCTGTGCTCCAAACAGTAAGAGGGACGCGAACACACCAGCTGTAAATAAGCTTACGTATTTACTTATTCCTCCAAACATCCTTCTTCTCCCTTAACCATCAAGTCTATTCTCCAAGATGTCTTTATCCCGTTGACGATTCATCTTGTTTTTCAAAAATGACATCGTGATGACGGAAAAGAAATCAACGTGAAGCATAATTTCTTCTTGCTCGGATAATGAAACTAGCGAGCTCTCACTGCAAAATTGAGTATGTTTAAATCTCTTATAGAAATCTCAAAAGCTCGCTGCAACATGGTCAGCGAGGCAACATATCCGCTTGTTGGAGAAGCCGGACAGTTCCCCTCAAGTCGGTTAACTTGCTGAGGTCAACATCGGGAGTTTTTATGTTACGAACATTCTGCAGACCTCGCTTGGAGTCAACCTTGAAACCTTTGACTACAGGGTACTCGTTGTTCCCTTTAACGAATATCCTCTGACCGTTCGGAGATAGAGCAAACCGAATAAATTTGATCGCAGCATTGGTCTTTTTGGAGGATTTCAAGATTCCAGCACCAGCGACGTTGATCAGTGTGCCAATGTCCCCGTGTGGGAAATAGTAGTTGCGAACCGGAAAATCCGGTCCATTTTTACGAATAAATCTGTAGAGGTAATAATGATTAACGAGTCCAACGTCAATTTCGCCAGCGGCGATGGCCCTTACCGTCGGAGTGTTTTTTCTGTAATACTTCACCTCATTCGCTACGAGTCCCTTAAGCCAAGCAAGAGTTTTCTGATCACCAACACGAACCCGCATTGCTGTCACAAAAGCCTGGAACGAAGCATTTGTTGGTGGAAGACCAACTCTTCCTTTCCACCTAGGTTTCGTAAGATCAAAAACCGATTTTGGTAACTCAGTCGCCTTAAGACGCTCCGTGGAATAGGAAAGAACACGGGCCCTTCCCGAGAGACCGACCCAATAACCATTTCTGGAACGAAATGTGACCGGCACTTTATTTAAAATGTCCTCAGGGAGCCCTCTAAGCAATCCTTGCCCGGCCACCGCACCCAAAGCACCAGAATCTTGTGAAAAGAAGACATCGGCCGGACTTTGCGACCCCTCTTCCAGTAACTGATTGGCTAGGGCTGCCGTCTTTGCATACCTAACCCTCACATTGATTCCGGTTTCATCGGTGAAAGCTCTAAAGAGCTTATCTACTAGCTTTTGGGAGCGACCAGAATAAATTGTCAGGCTTTCTGCACCTTCCACTGACCCTAGCTCACCGATAAGACAAAAACCCATGGCCAACATCACTACAACAGAACTTCTCAAGATTTTCCGTAACATCGAATTTGTCCTCACGACCATTTTCTCTGTGAAATTTCCAAGATGCCTCAGCGTATATCTTTCATGAACCCATTGAGACCTTATGAAAAGAACAAAAAATAAGAGACATGAATTTTTGCTGACATTTCATGGCTCTCACTAAACCCGGTCAATACAACCGTGAACTATTCGTCGTTTTGTTAACTCATATCAATTCCCCCAGCAACCATCCGAATTTTCAGATTACCTCTACAGCCAATTCATTCAGAATTGCCAGGAAAACTCGGAATTATCAATTCCTCTGGGCTGATAACAACGTCACAATGAAAATTGCATATGCGACAGGACTCATCACTCTCGCACTCCCGCCGGTACTCTCTAAATCGTTCGAGTACTTCCTGCTCTTTATCCGTTTCGAAAAACCGAATTAGATCAATCAGGCGATCAATGGTGGGAACAGAAACATAGTGTTCTAAAAGGCAAGAATCCAAAACCGCCGCGTCTTTTTCTATACCCAGTACTTCCTCAAGAAAGGTATGGATGATCGAATATCGGCTTGAAATCTCTTGGGCACTGCGGATCCCTTTCTCCGTAAGCAACACTTGCTCATAATGCCGATGATCAACAAGACCTTCCTTCCTAAGTGCCTTGACGGCGGCTGATACTGCCGCCTTCGCAACACCCAACTCATTTCCGATGTCCGTAACCCTTGCATATCCTTTATCTGACTGAATTAGCCAGATGGCTCTAAGATAATGTTCTTGAGTTGGGCTCAGTGCTTCAGGCGATCTTTTATGAGATTTAGACACAGTATAGACTCCCACACTAAGTAGAATCATTGATAACTATATTAGTCATTCATGATTTTGTTAAACTTATATAACATTTTAACCATTGTCAAACAAAATCTTCTAAATTCTTTAATAAAATTTTCGATTGGCCCTGGATATTGGATCAAATCAAAGAAGGATTACAGAATTTGGCTGATCAACCTTACCAACCATCTCTCGCTTAAGCCTTAAGGCGAGAAGCATTGCCAACTACAACAAATGGAAACATTCAGCAACCATTTGGGATATTAGCCTCTCAGAATTTTGCCTCTTCACCGTCCTGTATATCCGACGGAAACACCACCACACGCATTGGCTCTACCGTAATCGTAACCCGGGAACCTAGTTCGAGGATGAAATTCCAAGGGGTCTGACTCCGAACTCTCTCACCAGAAGGAAGCGCGATTGTATACAAGTTATCCGACCCCCGGAAGTGCCTCGCTACAACCGAGGCTTCCCCATCCGCCGAAGGAATAATATCTACATCTGCCGGTCGGATGATTGCTTCAACCGGGGTTCCCTCGCTGAGCAAACTATCATTTGGAGAATACAGAAAGTTCCCCAAGGCAGTATGGACACGTTCGTTCCTAATCTTTCCAGGGACCAAATCAGCCAAGCCAAGAAATCGTGCAACAAAGAGGGATTCTGGATGATGATATAGATTTTCAGGGTTGCCTATTTGGTCGATCCGTCCCCGATTCATAACTGCAACATTATCGGACAAATCAAATGCCTCAACCTGATCGTGTGTCACGAAGATTGCAGTCAATCCTGAACGATTGAGTATATCTTTCACCTCACGTCGAACTTGAAGACGCATATCGGCATCTAACCCACTAAATGGCTCATCCAATAAAATCAATTGAGGACTGGGTGCTAGAGCTCTCGCTAAGGCAACCCTTTGTTGTTGACCACCAGAAAGCTCATGGGGGTATCGGCTTGGGAATCCACTCAAGTTAACCAATTCCAAGACCTCATTGACACGAATTTTACGCTTTCCTGTCTCCCATCCAGTGAGGCCAAAGGCCACATTTTTTCCTACAGTGAGGTGAGGGAAAAGAGCCAGATCCTGAAACACCATACCTACCTCGCGTCGTTCCGGAGGCTTCCACTCCTCCTCACCGGCCACTGCTTTCCCACCAATCCGAATAGTTCCTCGCTGAGGCACTTCGAACCCCGCTATCAAACGCAAAGTGGATGTTTTACCGCAACCGCTTGGCCCCAAAAGCGAGAGAGTCTCCCCCTGGACGACTTCCAAGCTCAAATTCTCTACAGCCCAAGGTTGACCCTCAGCGTATCTCATCCAGACGTTTTCCATCTGAACAATGGTATTCATGGTCTGTTCTCTAGATGAATTCATAACTTGCATTTGAGAAAATTCGAGAAAAGAAAGCTGAAAACTTTCCTGAAAACGAAGATCCGTTGGGTATCATACGCTCTCTCGTTTAACGATAACAATCATCGCAAACATTGAAAAGAGAAGCAAAATCAGGGCGGGCGCCGCCGCTTCAGCGAAAAAGGCATCCTCCATTCGATCGAAAACCATTACAGCTAATGGACGAAATCCAGTTGGACTTAGTAATAAGGTCGCAGGAAGTTCCTTCATTGTGGTCAAAAAAACCAAGGCACTCCCCGACAATATCCCCGGAAAAACCAAAGGCAGTGTAATAGTTCTGAATACACTCCGACTTGGCCGCCCCAAGCTAAGTCCGGCCTCCTCTAAGTTTTTTGGAACTTGAAGAAGAGAAGCGCGAGTAGAGCCTACGGCTTGAGGAAGAAAGAGAACAGCATAGGCAAAAACAAGCACCGGAAGTGTCTGGTAATGGTTAAGAAAATCGGAAGCCATCTTCGCAGTGCCAGGGGACCACCCCAACCAAAGAGAAAAAACGCCTATCTGTTTGGGGAGAAAAAGGGAAAAATAAACCAGTGCTAATGCAACCACAATACCCGGTATAGCAAACCCAGAATAGGTTGCCCGTTCAAGCAAGAAGCTCATTTTCCCCGGATAGCGAACGCTCAAAATTGCAACTGGAATAGCGGCGAGAGAACAGGTTAAAGCCGCAAGGATGGCGACACGAATTGAGTCCCACGCAGACCCCCAGACCCAACTCAGGTCAAGTGTCGGGTCACCCAGACCTTGAAAGAACCAATAGGCCACTGTACCCGCCGGCACCAATAGACCCAGTGTCACCATAAGAGTGCAAAGCAAGGTAGCAGGAACTTTCCAAATACCCAAAGGAATAAGAGGTCTAGAAAGGAGAGTGCGGACTCCGCGGACCTCGTACCGCCCTCGTGTCCTCCAAATCATTTCTATCGCAAGAATTGCTAGGGTGAGCCCCACCAAGAGTAGGGCGAGAATAGCCGCACGCTGCCTATTAAAAAGTGATTCTTGCTCAAGGAAAATAACCTGGGTAAATGACTGAAAACCAAGCATCGCCACAGCTCCAAAATCACTGATAACATAAAGAGTCACAAGCAGACCACCAGCCACAATCGCTGGACGAAGTAGTGGAACTGTCACCCGTATAAAGGTTTTCCATCCTTCTACACCGAGGCTACGAGAAGTCTCAACCAATCCGGGATCCATGCGCAAGAGCTGGGCCCGAACCGGCAGCATGACATAAGGGTACGTCAAAGACGTCAAAAGCAAGGTAGCGCCCCAAAAGCTTTCCCGAAGAGTCAGTCCAAGTGGTACCAAAACATATTGGCCTATTAAAGTATTTGGACCAAAGGCTACGATGTATGCGTAGGCACCAATATAAGATGGAACGGCCAATGGAAGACTCAAAAGAACCGTCCACCATTTTGCCCCGAGTATATTCGAGCGGGCAATAATCCAAGCCGCCAAAGTCCCCAAAACGCAGGAAAAAAGAGTTGTTAAAGCTGTCAATCCGAGCGTGTTCAACATGTAAAAACCTACAACGGGCCGCCATAAAGTTCGAACAAGCTCCCCTGCAGGTCCATCTACTGATCGAACAATGAGATACACAAGAGGAAGCATCATGGACAGGGCAATCACCCCACCAAGAAACCACAGGGTGAAAGTCCATGCAGATAACCTGCGTCGCGGTGCGGAAGTGAGGGACGTATCTAACACGGTCTTTACCATTTCCATTTTACTACCTATTCATCCTCGACTATTTACCGCCAGATAGCGTAACAGTGCTGCAACTCATAAACCACCAGTATACGCCCCACAGGGCTACCATAAATTCCACCCTCCTCCAGTCCTCAGGCTCAAGGCAGCCAATATCAACAATCTTGGGATAATTTGAAGTATCCATTTTCGGGGTGAAAATCGTCCGCGTTTTTCTCTAAGAGATTTTGTACGAAAGTACCCTGAGAATTTGTCTTCACACCAATTCATATTCAATATATATTAATCTATAAAAACACCAAGATAGCGGATTCTCTCAAAATGTACATAGCTTCAGTGAGGTTGCTCTCATGGTTTACAGTTCTAACAATCAATTAGAGAGATGGAAGGATTGGGCCCAAGAAATTCCCGGGTTGAAGCAAACACCTTTACTAGATAAAGGAGAAAGACGATGAGTGATCGGAAAAAGATTTTAAGCATACTATTTGCCGGGCTCGTTTTGATGGTCGTAACACTGACCCCCAGCGCCCAAGCTGTGAAGCCGCAAAGTAAAATCAAGGCAGCGTTCGTCTATGTAAGCCCAGTGGGGGACGCGGGATGGACCCTTGCCCACGATAACGGACGTAAAATTATGGAGAAACTCCCCTATGTAGAATCAACTGCCTTTACAGAAGCAGTGCCGGAGGGTGCTGAGGCTGAGCGGGTAATCCGCCAATACGTACGTCGCGGGTATAACCTAATTTTCACTACCAGCTTCGGGTACATGGATCCCACAATTAACGTAGCCAAGAAGTCACCCAATACGATTTTCATGCATTGTTCAGGTTTTAAAACTGCTAAGAACGTCGGTACATATTTTGGCAGAATGTATCAGCCTCGTTATCTAGCTGGAATTGTTGCTGGGAAAATGACGAAGTCCAACACAATTGGTTACGTGGCTGCGTTTCCAATTCCCGAAGTCATTCGAGGCATCAACGCCTTTACACTAGGCGTACGTTCAGTCAACTCGGGTGCGAAGGTGCGCGTAGTTTGGACACAAACCTGGTACGATCCGGCCAAAGAACGTGAAGCAGCTGAAAGTCTTCTTGACGTCAATGCGGATGTTATCGCTCAACACCAGGACACTCCGGCACCACAACAAGCCGCGCAGAAAAGGGGACGTTATAGCATCGGTTACAACTCCGACATGTCCGCCTTTGCACCAAAAGCGCACCTTACCGCACCCATCTGGAATTGGGGTATCATTTATAAAATGGTCGCCAAACAAGTACACAAAGGAACCTGGAACAACTACCAGTATTGGGGCGGATTAAAAGATGGCGTGGTTGGACTGGCCAGCTTCAATAAAGCAGTTCCACAGGCAGTTCGTGATCGGGTAAGTAAGTTGAAAGGCGAATTAGCCTCTGGCAAGTTTGACGTTTTCGAAGGAACGATCAAGGACCAAAAAGGCAAAGTCCGGCAAAGTTCCGGGAAAATGTCCGATAGAGATATGCTCGGCATGAGTTTTTTTGTAGACGGTGTTATTGGAAATATCCCAAATTAATCTTTATTTCTTATCACTTTGCTTTGCTTGTTCTGGAGGCAGACGGGTGCTGCACTGAGCCACCATCCGTCTGCCTTCACACAGAGCAAATCCGCACACCATAGCGGATTGTGTGTGTTATACCCAACCGGATTCTGTTTCACTTGCCAAAGACATCCAACCAAATCCGGGAGAACCATCCTTGACAGAACACAATACGGTTGTATCGATGGAAAGAATTACTAAGCGCTTTCCCGGCGTTGTGGCGAACGAGAACGTAAACCTGGATCTCAGAGAGGGAGAAGTACACACCCTGTTGGGTGAAAATGGTGCTGGTAAGAGCACGCTCATGAATATTCTTACGGGCATTTACCGCGCTGACTCCGGATGCATCTATATCGATGGGAAATCTGTCAACTTTCGCTCTCCAAGGGATGCCATTGCCAATGGAATTGGAATGGTGCACCAACACTTCAAGCTAGTTTCATCCCACACCGTCGCCGAAAATATTATCCTAGGAGTAAAGGGTGGGATCGAACGTTTAAACCTAAAGCACGTGGAAGAACAAACCGCTCACCTCAGTGAGCAATACGACCTCAAGGTGGACCCAAAAGCCCATATCTGGCAACTATCCATTGGCGAACAACAGCGAGTGGAAATTCTGAAAACACTCTTCAGGGGTACCAAAATTCTTATCCTTGACGAGCCCACGGCCGTCTTGACCCCACAGGAGTCCCAGGAATTATTTACCACTCTTCGGGCCATGACGGAAAAAGGTCACTCTGTCGTATTCATTTCTCACAAGCTTGACGAGGTCATGGAAATCTCCACACGGATTACAGTTCTTCAAGGAGGGCGATTGGTGGGAGAAACCATGCCCGATGAGACCAACAAGCAAGAGCTCTCAAAGATGATGGTAGGGCGGGAGGTGATGTTCGAATTTGACCATAAAGAACACCAACCGAGAGATCCTGTCTTGGTGGTTCAAAACCTCAATGCATTCAATGATCGTGGACTTCCCGCATTGAAGAACGTGACCCTAACAGTGGCATCTGGTGAGATCTTAGGAATCGCCGGTGTAGCCGGAAATGGCCAACAGGAACTAGCCGAAGCAGTCACAGGAGCAAGATCCATTTCCAGTGGCACAATCAACCTGGAATGCCGCGACATGACAAATGCTGGAGCGCGGGACTACATCGAGGAAGGCGTCGCCTATGTACCCGCCGATCGTAACGGTGTTGCTTCGGTGGGGAATCTGTCGTTGGCCAACAATATTATTCTCAAGAGATATCGGGAAAATAAGTTTGCAAATGGGCTCTTTCTTAATTATGAGGCAATCAACAGTTTTGCAGATGAGCTCATCAATCGCTTCAACATCGTCACACCCGGTCATGAGGTTGCGGTGCGCTTGCTGTCCGGCGGCAATTTACAAAAAGTAATCTTAGCTCGAGAGATCACCTCACACCACAAGCTCCTTGTAGTCATGTCACCAACCCGTGGCCTAGACGTTGGAGCTACTGATTTTATCCGGAAAACAATCGATCAGCAGCGCCAAGAAGGAACGGCAATCCTGCTCATATCTGAAGACCTGGAAGAACTCTTCTCCCTCAGCGATCGGATTGGGGTTTTGTTCTCGGGAGAAATAATGGGGACACTTCCCATCGGGGACTCTAATGCTGAAACAATTGGTCTTATGATGGCAGGGGTTAAGCGACTAACAGGAAGCGTCGCAAATAATCCGTCGAGTAACTCGGATCCCATCTCCGGAGAAACGCACTGATGGCGAACATACGCTTGGAGATGCGTCTGGAGAGATCTAAAGCTCTGGAATTCTTCAATCCTATTCTCTCGGTGCTTCTAGCGCTAATCATAGGCGGGATCATACTCACTGGAACAGGCGTCAACCCATTTTCTGCCTTTACGGAAATGTTCGTTGAGGCATTTGGCACAAGTTATGGAATTCAAGAAACATTAGTTAAAGCCACGCCCCTAATGCTTTGTGGTCTCGGGGTAATGATAACGTTCAAGATGCTTTTTTGGAATATTGGAGCCGAGGGGCAGCTTCATATGGGTGCATTTGCAGCCACCTGGATTGTTCTCACGGGTTGGGAAGGTTCCGGATGGGCAATGATTCCAACAATGATGGCCGTAGCCATGATTGCTGGGGCCATCTGGGCATTCATCCCTGCACTACTTAAGATTAAACTGGGCGTCAACGAAATCATCACAACCCTACTGATGAATTACGTGGCAATTCTCTGGGTAGATTTTCTTGTATACGGTCCTTGGAAAGACCCTGGAACCTTCAATTTTCCCCTGACCAAACAGTTCCCCGAGGGGGCGCAGTTGTTGCGGTTTGGTGACAGTAGGGTTCACCTGGGAATTATCTTCGCAGGAGTAGCTGCTATTCTTCTTTATTTCTTACAAGAGCGTAGCCGATGGGGATATGAGATTTCGGTGATGGGCGAAAACCCAAAAGCCGCCCAACATGCAGGCATGAATTCTGGCCGTAATATAGTTTTAGTTATGCTCATCAGTGGAGGATTAGCAGGGCTGGCCGGAATGGTTGAGGTAGCAGGTATCCAACTGAGACTTCTTCACGGAATCTCTCCACCCTCTGCCCCTTACGGTTATACCGCTATCATTGTCGCTTGGCTGGCTCGTCGAAACCCTTGGGGTGTGGTTCTCGTCTCACTACTTTTGGGAGGGTTGTACGTAGGAGGTGAGGCTCTGCAGATTACCATGCGCCTTCCGGTAACCATCATCTCGATCATCCAAGCCTTGATTTTACTTTTTGTATTGGGAGGAGACATCCTCTCTACACATCGGATTGTTTTCAAGCGAACGGAGCCTACCGTTGGACTACAGTGAGCTGACTATTGCAATACTGCATGCCACAATCCGCTCTGGTACACCAATTCTTTTTGCCTGTGTCGGAGAAATTTTTTCCGAACGATCCGGGAACCTAAACCTGGGCGTCGAAGGCATGATGCTTATTGGTGCAATCGCAGGATTCTTTGCTACCTTCTCCACAAAAAATCCATTCTTGGGTGTCGTTACCGCTGCATTTATGGGTGCTCTCATCTCGCTAGTCCACGCTTATGTGACAATCTCACTGCGAGCAGATCAGATAGTAAGCGGATTGACCTTAACACTTCTCGGTACGGGACTAAGTGGGTTTTTTGGCCAACCCATGATTGGGAAAGTAGCGCCAGGGATCGATGAGTGGCATCTTCCCGGGCTCTCAGAGATTCCGTGGCTAGGTCCGATTTTTTTTCAGCAAGATGCACTCATCTACTTTTCATATGTTATCGTTCCGCTAGCGTGGTGGATAATTTTCAAAACTCATCTAGGGCTCTCAATACGTTCAGTTGGAGAAAGTCCTGATTGTGCGGATTCCCTAGGAATCCAAGTAAACAGGATCCGCTATGGCTGTGTAATGGTAGGTGGCGCATTTGCAGGAATTGGCGGAGCATATCTTTCTTTGGCCTACACAACTATGTGGATTGAACACATGACCGCAGGTCGAGGTTGGATTGCCATTGCTCTTGTTATTTTTACCGGTTGGAATCCACTTCGTGTTTTCCTGGGGGCCTATGTTTTTGGTGGAGCAGACGCCCTCCAACTGCGTATCCAAGCAGCGGGCTCCACTGTTCCGGCACACTTCTTAATGATGCTTCCTTACATACTCACCATCGGTATCCTCATATTTGCAACACGTGAGTCCGCCCGTAGACGACTTGGAGCCCCTGCGGCGCTTGGACTTCCCTATGCACGTGAAGAACGGTCAAGATAGATTTCTCTCTGGGAGTTGATTTATGTCTCAAGAGCAAGTCACAGTCTCCATCATGCGGATGGCAGGGACAAAAGATGTACCCCTTCCCGCCTATCAGACCGACCACGCAGCTGCAATGGACATTCACGCAGCTGTGAATGATCCAGTAGAAATTCCTCCCGGTGAGGTTTGCGCTATTCCGACTGGATTTGCAATTGCTTTGCCCGATGGATACGAAGCACAAATTCGTCCTAGGTCAGGATTAGCTCTCAAACAAGGGTTAACTATTCCTAACACGCCTGCAACAATTGACGCCGACTACCGAGGAGAGGTGCAAATTCTATTGATAAATCATGGATCTGAAACATTCGTCGTAAACCGAGGTATGCGTATCGCACAGGTTCTTGTCAAACCTGTTCTTAAGACGGTGTGGCAGGAGGTGGATGAACTCCCACCAACAACACGAGGCGAGGGCGGATTTGGACATACAGGCTAACGCAGTGACAGAATCGCCTAAAGATGATCCCGTTTCGTTTTTTGAACCGTAGGGATAAGCCGAAACTTGCCTATTCGCTAGGGTGAAGCATACTTGTTGGATCCAGCAAGCTATCTAGATCTGCATCAGACATTAAGCCTTCCTCTCGGACAACCTCCCGGATGGTTTTATTATCCTGAAAAGCTCGCTGGGAAATTGCGGCTGCCTTATCATACCCAAGCACCGGAGCCAGGGCTGTCACCAACGAGAGACCCCGCTCGATGGTTTCACTCATCTTAGCAACGTTAGCCTCTACTCCGTCCACACATTTTACTTTAAATATTTCACAAACATTCGCTAGCAAGGAAACAGAGTCAAGTATATTCAATGCAATAACCGGCATCATCACGTTTAGCTCAAAATTTCCAGCCGCGCCACCCCATGTAACTACAGCATCGTTTCCAACAACCTGCGCAGCTACCTGCAAAACTGATTCCGCAATAACTGGATTCACCTTTCCTGGCATGATGGATGAACCCGGTTGAGTTTCCGGAATCGTAATCTCACTGAAACCTGCCCGTGGCCCCGAGGAAAGCCATCGAATATCGTTAGCAATCTTCGTTAGAGCCACTGCCAAGACCTTGAGAGCCCCACTGAGCTCAACACAAACATCTTTGGCAGCAAGAGACTCAAAGTGATTAGGTGCCTCTCTGAACTCCATCTGAAACTGTTCACTCAGACTTACACACAAAAAATTTGCGAATTGTGGATGGGTGTTAATTCCAGTACCGACAGCTGTCCCTCCGATAGCTAGCTCTCGGAGGTTCGGCAGACAATTTGCAATGCGGCTATGACAATTTTCAATCTGGACTGCATACCCTGAAAACTCCTGGCCCAATGTTACTGGCGTGGCATCCTGCAGGTGTGTTCTTCCCGTTTTAACAACATCCTTATATGCCTCCGCCTTCGATGCCAGGCCCTCCCTCAGTCCATCCAAGGCAGGAAGTAAGTCCCGAATGATTCCTAGCACAGACGAAACATGTATTGCTGTAGGTATCACATCATTACTGGACTGCCCCATGTTTACATGATCATTCGGGTGAACTGGCGCCTTCTTGCCAATGGGCTCCCCGAGAGCAATGTTAGCCACGTTGGCAATAACCTCATTTGCGTTAGTATTCGTGGAAGTTCCAGAACCTGTCTGATATATATCGACAACGAAATGGTCGTCATGTTCCCCGTCACGAACCGCCTCAGATGCGTTCCGGATTGGCTCACCCAACATGGGATCCAACCTGCCCAACTTCATGTTGGCCGAAGCACCCGCAGCCTTAATAGCACCCAACGCTTCAAGAAAAATCCGAGGGAATCGTTTGCCACTGACGGGAAAGTTGAGAACAGCCCGTTGGGTGGACGCCCCGTAGAGGGAGTCCCCCGGAACCTCCATTTCACCCATTGAATCCTTTTCGATTCTCATCTCCATCAACCCGCTCCTTCATCAACTGATTACCATCTACTGCAGTTGACCGTTCGTCTTAAATCCTCACGTACACTCTAAAAAAGAGGTAATCCCTTAACAATATTCGGCAGACAATACAATGAGTGCTGCTACGAACCCATAGCCTTAGCCTCAGAAAGCCTCCCACCTGCAATAAGAACCCGACGCTCACGTGCTGTCGCAACAAGCCGAACTTGATATTGTGTATTTTTGGTCTTATTAATCAACTCGATAGTATCGCGGTCTTTGACAAAGTCAATAACACCCGACAATTCCAAATCATTTCCCTGGTCGATATCGTCGTAATCACCTGCTTCAACAAACTGGAGTGGAATCAATCCCCAGTTGATTAAATTCGCCATATGGATCCGTGCAAAAGACTTTGCAATCACTCCACGTATACCCAAAAACATAGGGGCAAGAGCAGCATGCTCACGCGAGCTTCCTTGACCATAATTAAGTCCACCAACAATAAATCCCGTCCCCTTGACCTTCGCTCTTTCGGCAAAAGTAGCGTCCACTCGGTGATAAACATACTCAGCCAGTTTCGGGATATTGGAGCGGAAAATGAGAATATTCGATGCTGCCGGCATAATGTGATCAGTGGTGATGTCATCCCCCACCTTCAGGAGTACCTCTGCGATAATCTGATCCTCCAAAGGTGCTTTAGCGGGAACTGGCTGAATATTCGGTCCACGTTGCACTTCAAGTTTCCCAGCATCTTCTTTTAGAACCGGTTCTACCAGGTTCGTGTTCTCCTGAGTAAGTAGCTCGGGAAGATCTTGCCCCGGGGCATCCATGTCTAGCTCCCTTGGATCAGCAATCGCCCCAGCAATCGCTGAGGCCGCACCAACCTCTGCGCTAGATAAATAAACTTGATCTTCCTTCAAACCGCTACGCCCCTGAAAATTTCGATTGGCAACCCGCAGCGAATTAGTTCCTGAAGCTGGAACATGTCCGCTTCCAATACACGCTCCGCAAGTTGGCTCAGCCACGTTGACTCCCGCCTCAAGCAAATCGGTAAGATAACCTTCCCTGGCAATGAGTTCCAAATCCTTTTTACTGGAGGCGTGAATCAAAAAATCTACCTGGTGGTGAACCTTCTTCCCCTTCATGATTTGGGCAACCGCCTTAAGATCCATGTATGACCCGTTCGTGCAGCTTCCAACGAACACTTGATGAACTGGTGTCCCTTGGGCTTCTGACACTTCCACCACCTTATCCGGCAAACTGGGAAGGGCTACAAGTGGTTCGATCTTGCTTAGATCCATATCGATTCGCTCTTCGTAATCAACTCCTTCATCCGGCAAAACCTCTTTCCAGACGTCCTCTCGCCCCATGCGACGGAGGAAATCACGGGTCACACCATCGGAAGGGAAAATCGATGTAGAGGCTCCGAGCTCTGCACCCATGTTTGTAATTGTGCAACGCTGCTGTGCGTTTAGAGTCTGAATTCCCGGTCCGGTATATTCCAAAACCTTCCCCACTCCGCCACGAACTGTCAGCCTACGAAGCATCTCAAGTATTACATCCTTGGCGGTACACCAGGCCTGAAGTTCCCCAGACAAATGGACATTAACCACCTGTGGCATTTTTAAAAAATACAGACCACCGGCAAGAGCCACAGCCACATCAAGTCCTCCTGCTCCGATAGCTACCATTCCCATCCCCCCGCAATGAGGAGTATGGGAATCGGCACCCAGAGCCGTTACCCCTGGTCTCGCAAAATGCTCTTGATGGATCTGGTGTCCAATACCACTAGACGGCTTCCCCCACCAGATACCATATTTCTTGCTCGCGCTAGCCAGGTAGTGGTGATCCTCGGTGTTCCTGCTATCTACTTGCAACACATTATGGTCGCCGTATGCTGCCGCGACCTCACATCGGACCCGCGAAAGGCCCATAGCTTCAAAATTAAGCATGACCACGGTTCCCGTAATATCCTGGATAAGGACCTGGTCAATACTGATCCCAATTTCCTCTCCCGGCTTCAACTCCCCCTCTCGGAGATGTTCCGAGATAATCTTTCGAAAAACACTCATATTCCATCAAACTCCTATTGAGAAATCACCACCATCAAACAAACCAAAGCCTCACGTCGGCTTCTGTTCTCTCCACCTCATCCAGATCCCGAAGGTGAGCAACTCTCAAAACACCCTTCCCAAAAAGAATGAGTTCAACTCCAAGAGAGCAACCGTCAGGCCGAACCTATTCCTTCTCAAGCTTTTTGTCTGTTTCTTCCAGAGCTAACAGGATACCCCTTAGACCACTCTCTACTTCCTTTAACAGTTCCCGCAGATCACCGGAATCGGAAGACGACTCGGCATCCTGCACGGGGGCCACATCCGTTTGCCCCATCAGATGGGCTCGAGGTTTTGCCCCTCGCCGACCTGATAAATGCTTCTTCGCACCCGCGATCGTAAACCGCTCTTGATGCAGCAACCGCTTGATTTCAAGAACGACTTCCACGTCGCGTCTTCGATATACCCGTTGCCCAGAAGTATTCTTGACCGGTCTAAGGATGCCAAACTCCGTCTCCCAATACCGGAGAACGTGGGGCTTCGTATCTGCAATCGCCGCCACCTCACCAATCTTAAAGAAGAGCTTGTCTGGAATTTTAGGCGTCTCTACCGGATGATCCGCAGGAGCCCTTTCCCTACCGCTTGATTGCATGCGCTTTTTCAAACCCCCTCTCTTTCAAACTTTCAAGATCGGGCTTCGCTGCCCTTAATGTCCGATATGTTCCTGTCATAATCAATATCAGCTTCCCATTTCTAGTCTTCTTTGTAATGGGTTCAAACCCCTTATCTTTCAACAAGTCAGTATAGTTAGAAACACAATAGGTTCTTCGGCAAGCAGCCACCTGAATACTATACTGGTCCAAATTGACCGCCTCGGCTTTTACAAGCCTAGGTTCGGGAGCTCTTTTTCTTGGTGCAACCTTCGAGACAAGCGTCTTAGAGAGCTCATTTGGTCTTATCGGTAATTTGTTTTCTGTAGACAACACCTTCGTCAACTTCTTCGCTACCCCTGACAGTTCAACCGTCACCGATCCCCCTGAGGTTTTCGGGGCCACAATCACTCGGGCCGTTTCTTTCGTTACATAAGGAGAAACACCAACTGATTTTGACTCTCCTGAATTTTTCTTCTCTGCTGTTTGGTTTTTCATCACTTCCACGGACATGGACGAAGCCGAAACCGAAGGTTTGTTTACTGGATTCGACACGCCAATGGGTCGACGCGCGGAAGGTGAGACAGGTCCCACGGGAAGACTCCGATCCGACCGACCATCAAGCGATGGGGAAGTCGTTTTCCAAAACATAGGTCCTGGGGGTAATATGTCAGTTTCACGATCCATCATAGAAGCTTTCACATCAGAAGAACCGAGAACACGATCTTCGGATCCTTCAGTCCGGGACTTTCCCGAAAAGTTTGGGATCCATTTCTTTGTGTATGCGTAATAAGTAACCGTCCCCAACATTACCATTCCTAACGCCAGTAAAATCAAAATGATACTCCCTCGGAGAAGAAATGGAATCCGTCCCCGCTCCAGGAGTCTCACATGGACCTCTTCCTCCTCAGGAAATGCTACAGATATATCAGAAGGTACCCCCTGCATAGGGAGCGCAAGTCTTGAGTGGATTAAGTTGATTGCCTTCAACTAATCACTCTTCCTTTTCGTCAGCCGAAGATGCTGCAATCACTTTTTCGGCCATATGGGAAGGCAATTCCTCGTAATGAGAAAATTCCATGGAAAAGCTACCCCTATCAGCCGTAATTGAGCGGAGAGTAATAGCGTAAGATAAGACTTCCGCAAGCGGCACCTGAGCCTGGACAATTTGACTGGCTCCCATAGGCTTCATTCCGAGAACCTTTCCTCTACGAGAATTTATGTCGCCAATTACATCACCGACCATGTCACTCGGCACAGTAATTTCCATCACCATAATAGGCTCCAGAATCACAGGACGAGCATCCATAAATGCCTTTTTGAATCCCATGGAACCCGCTATCTTGAACGCCATCTCAGACGAGTCAACCGTGTGGTAGCTACCATCGTAAAGTCGAACCTGAAGATCCGTAACAGGATAACCACCCATTGGACCCGTTTCCATGGTTTCGACTATCCCTTTCTCCACAGCAGGGATAAACTGCCTTGGAATTGCCCCACCAACAATATTATTGACGAACTCAAAGCCCCCTCCTCGTTGCAATGGCTTAATCTCAATCCAAGCATCGCCGAACTGGCCCCGCCCGCCGGTTTGCTTCTTATAACGACCCTGGGCTTGAGCCGAGCCCCGAATGGTTTCCTGGTAGGGAACCCTCGGAGTGTTAAATTCAACTTCCACTCCGAACTTTCGCTTCATCTTTTCATTTGCGACTTCAAGATGGAGATCGCCCATACCCGAAAGTATCATCTCTTTGGTCTGAGGGTCTCGGGAAAGAGCCAGAGTTGGGTCTTCTTCCATAAGTCGCTGAATAGAAGTACTCACCTTCTCTTCATCTCCCTTTGACTTCGGAGCAACCGAGAAGGAAATAGCCTGCCTTGGGAACTCAATAGGAGCAAGAACCACTGTTGACTTGTCCTCGGCAACCGTATCTCCGGTTTTTGTAACTTTCAACTTCGCCACCGCGCCTAGGTCGCCAGCAGAAATTGAATCTACTGGAATCTGCTCCTTCCCTTGTATATTGAACAACTGGCCAACGCGCTCCCGTTCACTCTGGGTAACATTGAAAATATTAGAATCTGAGCTGACCTTCCCCGAAAACACACGAAAGAACGTCAGCCTCCCAGCGTAAGGGTCGGAAACAGTCTTGAATACTTGGGCAACAGTTGGTCCACCTTCATCAGCTTGCAAAAGAACAGTTTCGCCGCTCTCCTTATCGTTTCCAGAGACTGCAGACCGGGATTCAGGGGAAGGAAGTAGTCCAATAACAGCATCCAGGAGCGGCTGCATGCCCATTACCTTGTCTGCCACCCCACACAACGCAGGAACAATTTTCCCTTCACTAACGCCTATTGAAAGACCCTGTAGCATTTCTTGGGCACTCAACTCACCACTTTCAAGATACTTCTCGAGTAGTTCATCTTCACCTTCTGCTGCAGCCTCCATCAAGCTATTCCGAGCCTCAGAAATGGTCTCCGCCAAGCCCGATGGAACCTCTCCCTCTTCCATTTTCCCACTACCATCGTCTGAAAACAGGAGAGCCTTCCCACTCAGAATATCTACAACTCCCTTAAAATCCGGACCTGCTCCAATAGGAACCTGCAAGGCAACCGGCAATGGGGACAATATATCTTTTGCACTTTCGAGCGCCGCGTTGAAGTCAGCTCGCTCCCTGTCCATACCATTTACGAAAACGACCCGGCGAACACCAGCCTCCTCTGTCCAATTCCAGACTTTTTCCGTTTGGGTTTGCACACCCTCCTCAGCATGGACAACAACCACCGCACCATCCATGACACGCGTGCAACCCTTGGCATCACCTGCAAAGTTGGAATATCCTGGGGTATCGATGACATTGATCTTGCATTTTTCCCACTCGCAAAACCCCATCATGGCACCAATGCTAAATTGGCGTTTCACCTCCTCAGGTTCGTAATCGAAGATCGAAGAACCATTTTCAACCTTTCCCAAACGATTGGTGGCGTTCGAAACAAACAAAATGGCCTCCGCGAGGGAGGTTTTTCCAACTCCCCCGTGACCCACCAAACCCACGTTTCGAAGCAGATCAGGACTATAGGTCTTCATGCGCTAAGGTGCCTCCTACGGACGGTTGGATCGAAATAAGATTGGATTCCGCAGTATGATAAGTCATTGGCTTTCAAAGTCAAGGAGTCAACAGGATGTCCTATGATCCTTCACTTACCGCTTGAAGGCAGATCCACTTCCAGATGCAGCCTTTCGACCCGAACGATGGCGAAAATGCAAACGGAGGGGTGTTCCCTCAAAACCATATTGCTTTCGAAGCTGATTAATCAAAAACCGCTGATAGGAAAAATGGAATGCTCCGGTTCGGTTAGTAAAAATCACGAACGTCGGCGGGAAAATTGAGCTTTGCGTAGCATAGTAAATTTTTATGTCTCGGCCTCGTAATGGCGGAGGGGGATTTTGCTCTGTGATTTTCTGAAGGTAACGGTTCAAATCGGCCGTATCAATCCGCTTTCCTCGCTCTGCTGCTACCTGGTCAACAAAATTGAAAATCCTATTGACGCGCAACCCCGTAACCGCCGAAACCGTTGTCACAGGGCAGAAGGAGGCATGCTTTAGTCGGTCTCGGACCTCCCTTCTCATGTTATCGGCGTTCCTACGTTCTGGAGGAACAATGTCCCACTTATTCACAGCCACCACGCAACCCACACCGGCGTCGAAAATCTCGCCAGCAATGTGCGCATCCTGCGCAGTCACCCCCTCCACACCATCAATTAGAAGAACTGCAACATCAGTTCTGTCCAAACTCTTCCTAGCTGCGTAGACACTTAAATGTTCAACTCGGCTACTGACCTTTCCTCTACGCCGAATCCCTGCCGTGTCAATCAGAGTATAATCCCGGCCACCAACACGGATGCTTATATCAATTGCGTCACGAGTAGTGCCAGGAATTTCACTGACGACCAACTGCTCCTTCCGAAGCAAACGGTTTACAAAGGAAGACTTGCCTACATTCGGACGCCCAACGATAGCCAACGCCACCCGTTCCCCTTTGTCTTCTGGCTTCTGGGAATCCGGTAAAGCTTCGACCACCGCATCTAAAAGGTCACCAACACCACGCCCATGTTCAGCTGATATCAAGCGTAGTGACTCGATTCCGAGGCGGTGGAATTCTAAGGATTTCATCTCCCATTGCTCGTTATCAATTTTGTTAATCACTACCATGAAAGGAACTCCCGAACGACGTAGGTCCCCAATAACCTCCTCATCTCCCGGCACAAGCCCCTCTCGCCCATCCAATAAGAGCACAACCAAGTCCGCGGACGACAAGGCAAGATCCGTCTGCCTACGCACCGCTTCATAAAGTGGATCCTCAAGACCAGAAGGTCCAATCCCACCGGTATCAACCAACATGAAATCACACCCACCCCAAGAGGCATCCGCAAAATGTCGGTCTCTCGTAACGCCGGGTGTCGGCTCGACGATAGCGACTCGACGACCAACAATTCGGTTAAAAAGGGTGGATTTACCTACATTGGGTCGGCCTACGACCGCAACCAAAGGATTCACAACAATTCAATCGATTTGGCGGGCCAGTTCAGTACGTTCGACAAAAGCCTGGATCCCGCGGACAATGGATTCCGCAAGGGTTTGCCTGTATCCGGAAGAGGCTAGGCGACGTTCATCCCTTCGGTTGCTGATAAACCCCGTCTCAACCAGAACGCTGGGCATCTTGGCTCCAAGCAGAACATAGAAAGGAGCTTGCTTAACTCCCAGGTTTCGAACCCCCGCATATCTTCGAGAAAGCAAAGAGAACATGGATTTGTTCACAGATGCTGCAAGTGGTAATGATCGATTTATCACACCTCTAATTCGAAGATCGGTAAGGATAATTTGAAGATCGCTCAGTTCACGAAGGGAAACTTGATTTTCGCGTGCCGCAACTTTTTTTGCCCGCCGATCGGTCGCTTCGCTCAGCAAATAGGTTTCAACGCCGGAAAGCTTCGGATTACGCGCAGAATTAGCGTGAATAGAAAGGAACAAGTCAGCCTTCATCCGATTGGCGAATGCAGTGCGTTTTGCAAGTGGAATGAACACATCGCGTTTACGAGTCAGATAGACCTTGGTCTTGAGCTTTCGCCGAATGGTCTGCAATATTCGCCTGGACAGATCAAGAGCAATGGTTTTCTCGAAAATTCCAGTTCTCCCAATCGCGCCCGGATCCTTCCCGCCATGGCCAGGATCAATGACTATCTTTCCCAAACCACGACGAAACCTCTCTGCCAGGCTCATATCTTCCAATGAATAAACGCTAGTCGCTGACCCCCGCTTAGAAGAACGGACAAAGGAATTTCCTTCTTTTTTAGGTGGCCCTATAGAAACTGAGCTAAGCATGACAGAAGACTTCTTGTCCGCAGCTTTGTTTTTTGAAAAATCTCGAGGCTTACTTCGAAATTTAACCGCCCTAGCGGGAGGAGAAATAGCCAGTTTCGGCGATACCGGAAGGGGCGCCCCTTCAACGTCGACAACGACCCTATTAGGTGCCGAGAGTGCGAACACCTTGAAACTTTTAAGGGCTTGCAAATCCAGAACAACACGTGGGATTAAGGAGGCACTCTTCCCTACTCTCACACCTTTTAGAACTCCATCCCCAGTAACGTTTATTTTTGGATTCTGTAGCTTAAGCTTGGCCCCCCTGATATCCACATAGAGCCGTGTTGGTAATTTCAGGTGGTTATAGTCAAAAGATACCGGTCCGTCCAAGTGGATCACAACCCTAGCAAACCGTGGGCTTGACCACACTCGAACGTCCGTAACAGAAGCAATGGGACGAGAACCTGAATCGGCCAACGCAGGCGACACCAGAACCATAAAGAAAATGGGAAGAAAACCACCTACTAGAGACTTCATTCTACTTATTTTCACGGCAAAACCATATCCCCCCTTCGTTCCACGGGAGAAATTGTAAGGTTTAATAAACCTACGGTCAAGCATGAAATAATAGACAACAAATCATTAATATTAAATCAGTTATAAATATACAAAACCTCTAATCATCATCTCGCTGCCAAAAGAAAACAATATGAGACCTTCCAAGACCCCACTTTTCACATCCTCGCTCAATCTCAATCCATCACACAAAATTGAACACCGAAGAATAATTTTCCTGCCCTCATTAGAACAACTAAAATCTAGATCTCGATGCTCTATATACTTTTCAAGGATTGAGTCAGATTAATGAATGCCTTTATCAACCCCTCAAGAACTTGGGCATTCATTGGATCTATCAGCCGGCCCTGATCGTCAAATGCATCCGGAGCTTTCATCAGGGAAAACATCTCCGGGCGAATAATCATTCCAAGACTTTCGAGCGATGTTCGAGTCACCCAAAGCGCCCGGATACCTCCGAAAGGAGATGGAGAAGCCGACATTAGGAAGCCTGGTCGACCCGAAAAGGGTGAGGGCTTGAATCTCGACACCCAATCGATAGTGTTCTTAAGAGTCCCTGGAATAGAATGATTGTACTCTGGTAAAGAAATCATTAGGCCATCCGCAGATTCTAAGCGTCGCTTAAACTCGATTGCGCCATCTGGCACACCTGACTCTACTTCCAAATCGCCATCATAAAGAGGCATATCGAAGTCACGATAATCTGCCAGATCAACTTCCATTCCCCCTTCACGAGCAATTTCTACTGCAATCTGGACAAGTTTCTGGTTAACAGATCCCGTTCTGACCGAAGCGGCAAAAGCTAGAACCTTCATGTCCCCCACCCCCTTCAATTGTAGAATTAATAATAAATAGAATTCGAAAAGTGATTAAAAAATTCCTTACTCTCTCAATTTATCAATTCATCAGATACGATGGAGAGGGCTAAGAACATAAAATTAGAAACGGTTAGGTGCTCTCAGTTTCTTTTTGGTAGTTGTTTGAAAAAGCAGGGGCATTATACAATAAAGTGAATGGGGGGGGTTCCCAAGTGACTTAGTAAGGTGGGTTTATACCTTGATAATTGGGGGACGAAAAAGGCCCGGAACCCGCCACACGAAGAAGTTCTAAAACTTCCTCAGTGCCTCAGCAGACGGGAACCGGGCCTAACAACAAAATCCAATGAAATCTTAAAATGCCATTTATCAAAACACTACGGGGATAAGCTAATGCGAAACCTTCAGGTGAATCAACTGCCCTGCCCCCCAAGGCAGTAGCTTAGAACATTAGCAGTTTCAAAACGTTTTGGCCACAAACTTTTTCCAAAAAATTGATTTTCCCCTTTGGAAAAAGAAGAATCATGATGGAAAAAGGCTCCATTTTTCGTTCCTAGATGATCGATTTTGGGCTAGGCTATTCAATAACACACACTATTTTTTATTTTGTTGGTACCTTTCTCGCAATACTTTTGCAAAGGGACACACATGAAAGAGTCAAAGGTCAGCCAACTTTTATCGCTAATCCAAATGGATCCCAAGGATAACACCCTACACTACATGCTTGGCCTGGAATACTTAAAAGCCGAAAACTATGTGGAAGCAGTAACTGAGCTTGAAAAATATCTTGAGACAGAAGAGGCTCAAGAGGGTGACGTTGGCTCATGCCTAGGAAAGCTTGCCGAAGCTTACGAAAGGACCGGTCGGCCCGAGGAGGCCTCCCGAGTTTACCAACGGGCTATCCTGAATGCTACATTTCACAAACACGCCGATTTGCGAAATGAGCTCTCTGCTTCTCTTCAAGCACTCCGCAAGGATGAAGATGCAAAAGGTTGAGCCTCCGAAAAAGTGCCCTCAAACCAATAACTCCGATCTAAGGGGAGGTCACCGATGGATTTAGGGCTTAAAGGCCAAGTGGCACTCGTTACTGCATCTAGCAAAGGGTTGGGAAGAGCTACTGCGGCCAGGCTAGTTTGCGAAGGGGTCAACGTAGTGATATGTGCCCGGGGAGTAGACGCTCTCCAGCAAACAGAGGATGAACTAAAAAAATTAGGCGAGGGTAAAGTAACGTCGGTCCCTATCGATATTTCTCAAATCGAGTCACCTTCTATATTGGCTGCACACACCGTAAAAACCTTCGGGCGTCTGGACATCCTCGTCTGCAATGCCGGTGGACCTCCTCCCGGTCACTTCATGCAATTCGACGATGAAGACTGGGATAGTGCTCTCAATCTCAACCTAATGTCTACCATTCGCCTTTGTAGAGAATCTATTCCGCTCATGCAAAAACAGGGAGGGGGAAAGATATTTACCATCACAACGATGGGAGCCAAGCAACCACTCGACGCACTCATTCTTTCCAACGTTGCTCGGGCTGGCGTTACGGCACTCGTTAAGTCCTTAGCAAATGAGCTAGCCTGCGACAACATCAGAGTAAACAATTTAATGCCAGGAGTCATCTTCACCGACCGGATTCAATTTCTATTAGAAAACGACGCTAAAAAGTTAAATATAACTTATGCTGAAGCCCAAGCGGCCCGAGAGGAAGCTATCCCCCTTGGCCGGATGGGAAAACCGGAGGAGCTTGGGAATCTTATCGCCTTTTTGGCATCTGATGCCTCAGGTTATATCACCGGCTCCAGTATCGCTGTTGACGGAGGGCTCATAAAGGGGGTTTTTTAGCGCCTACCGGACAGGATGGCACGCCTTTTCATACTATGGTTAACTAACCATTCTCCTCTGGAACTCTGTTACGGGATGAATGCTTTCATAACAATTTGGTGTATAGCCGCTCTTCACCAGCCCTAACCGCCGGCAAAGAAGGAAATCAAATGTCCATTAGTGACGGCCCACATAGAGAAATCATTCAAGGGTTAAAAGAATGGGGTGTCAAAATTGTGGCATATGTCCCTGATAGGTGGATCGGGCGTCTATGCATGGACGCTGAGGCTGATCCAGAGCTGACCGCTGTCAACACCTGCCGAGAAGAAGAAGGTGTTGCCCTATGTGTCGGCGCGCTGGCTACTGGCACTAAGGCCGTCATGGTTATGCAGAATGCGGGATTTCTCAGTAGTGGAACAGGGATAAATTTTGCAAAGATGTATCGGGTACCCCTACTGATGCTGATCAGTTATCGCGGAAACACGGACGAAACCCTCCACTACCACGTTCTCAAGGGAAATTCCACCGAACCCGTCCTGGACGGTTTGCAAATCCAGTACCGCATCCCGGATAACACTAGAAGCCTCACAGAGCAGGTGGTAGATGCAGGACACTACGCTGAGGCGGCAAACCATCCCTTTGCCCTACTTCTTAAAAAAGAGCATCTGATCGGATAACCAAGGAGAGATCGCGATGAGCCTTCCTTCGAGACGGTCATGTATCGAGAAATTGCATGAGGTCTTTCACACCGGGATCGCCGTTTGCTGCATGGAAGAAACAACTGAGCATTGGGCAGAGCTCAACGGAAAACCATCAAACTTTTATGTCCAGGATTCCATGGGTATGGTGATCCCCGCCGCCTTAGGTATCGCTCTTAGTAGGCCTAAGGATCAGGTTGTAGCTATGGAAGGTGATGGCGGCTCCTTGATGAATCTGGGAGCCTTGGTCACCGCAGCTATTCAGTCACCAAAGAACCTGATGATTGTCATTTTCAATAACGACGTCTACCAGTCAAGTGGGGGTCAACCGTTAGCAAAACCGAGCCTTTCTTACGAAGAAATGGCTCGAGGAGCTGGGATTGATCTGACCGCAACAGTTGATACGGTGGAGTTGTTTCAAGAAAAAACCACTCTCTTTTTGTCTCAGGACCGTCTTTCTTTCATTTGCGCAACCATCGGGCCAACCCGTCAAAAACCTAATGTTCCTTACACCCTTCGTCCCCCTGAGGTCCGACTACAGTTAGAGCAATGGTGTCAGGAAAACCCGGAATAATGCGCATTAGTTCTCCATGACTTTGCTCATTTACCACTTCGCCAATCACACATGAATTGAAATGTTTTTTTCACCCTTCTGCCACTAGAGATACAACAAAACACTTCAAAGTTACCGTCTTAATAGTCAACGAATAAACAAGAGAAAACATTGTTGTGGAAAGCTAATCGGGGATATATCGTTCTAGCGGCGCCAGCTTCCTGGGTTCAAAAGTACCAATACGGGAAAAATCTCCAACCTGCCCATAAGCATGAGAGCAGAAAGGACCCATTTCGCTAAGTCAGGCAGTCCAGCATAGTTTTTGGCCGGACCAACCTCTCCTAATGCAGGCCCCACATTACCAAGGGCCGATGCAGCCGCAGAGATCCCAGTCATGAAATCCAGTCCCATAGCCATCAGCACAATCGCTCCTCCGACCCAAAGCGACAAATAAAGAAAAAAGAATGCCTGGACCCCCTGAATGGCATCATCGGTAACTGTGCGCTCACCCAGAAATAAACCCTTCACTACTCTCGGGTGAATGAGCTTAATCATCTGAGCACCCGATTGCCGAACCAATAAAAATATGCGCATGTGTTTCATTCCGCCGGTGGTCGAACCGGCGCAACCCCCAAAAAACATCAGAAACAACAATAACCCCTGAAGAACAATAGGCCATTGCTCGAAATCTGCTGTAACAAACCCGGTCCCGGTCGTAATAGCAACTACCTGAAAAGCTGCGTCTCGGATGGAACGCTCTACATCCCCCGGATTACTCCAGAGCAAAACCCCAAAAATCAAAAGAACCATGGCACATATCATTGCCATGTAAAATCGAAACTCTGTGTTCTTCCAGTACCCTTTTAGTGATCGTCCGCGGAGAGCAAAAAAATGAAGGCTGAAGCTAGTTCCCGCAAGGAACATGAAGATTATGATAACCCACTGAATATAAGGACTTGTATAGGCCGCAATACTATTATTTTTAGGAGAAAATCCGCCCGTTGCCATCGTAGAGAAAGTGTGAAGAATTGCTTCATAAACTGGCATTCCTCCTATAGCGAGCAGTAAAAACTCGATGACAGAAAAAAGTAAATAAACACCCCACAGTAGCATTGCCGTTTCTTGAATTCTTGGTACAAGACGTTCAAAAGAAGGACCCGGAGTCTCGGCACTCAAGATTTGAAGTCCACCTACTCCAAACATCGGAAGAAGAGCCACAGTCAACACGATAATTCCCATTCCCCCAAGCCACTGACTAAAGCTTCTCCAAAACATGAGCCCGTCCGGAAGCAACTCGACATCTCGGATCACAGTCGCTCCGGTAGTTGTCACACCCGACATGGCCTCGAAAAAAGCGTCAGTATAGGAGGGAAGGAAACCGGACAACCAGTAGGGAAAAGCACCCAAAATGGCGACGAAAAACCAGGTCCCAGTGACGAGAGCAAATCCGTCTCTAATCCCAAGTTCATCCTTTTTGCCAATTAAGAGAAGCACCCCGCCAATAATTACGGAGATCAAAGCAGAAGCGACAAAAGGAACTAAATCCCCACCTTTACGAATGGCCGCAATCGCGGTTGGGATCAGAAACACGCCCCCCATGAGTAGGGCTATAAAACCAAGTATCCTTAATACAGACCTGATTTTCATGGGTAAAAGAAAGTCACCAGATTATTCGAAAAGTCTTTCGACTTCCGCCCGAGCCTCGGGTAAGGTGAATATAAGCACATGATCACCTCCGTGGATGGCCGTTCCACCGTGGGGGATGACAGCTTCATTTCCATGGCTAAGCCCTGCTACAACAGTATTTCGTGGGAGATTCAACTTTGCCAGGGTCCTTCCTTCAACTTTAGACTTGGGTTTGATTTCCAATGCAACCACTTCCACTTCGTTAAAAGCACTGGTGAATTGAGCAAGGATATTCGGCCCCTTAAGGTACCGGAGAATTACGCTAGCTGTTACAAGTCGGGGACTCACCGCAGCATCGATGCCCAAAGAATAAACCAAAGAAATATAATCTGCACGGTTAAGTAGGGTCACAGTCTTTCGGCACCCACTCCGTTTGGCCAAAAGAGCGGCAAAAAGGTTCGTTTCCTCATCATCCGAAACGGTGACGACAACATCTGTATCTTCTAGCCCCTCCGAACGCAAAAAATCGATATCAGTTCCATCACCATGAAGCACGAGTATACCGGGTAGGTTTTCGGCCAGAACTTTCGCACGTTTGTCGCTGGTCTCAACTACTTTCACCTTCAAATGCTTCCGAGATAGAAGCTCGGCAAGGGCGTACCCGACACGGCCGCCTCCCACGATCAGCACCCGCTCGATGTTTTCTCGCTCAACTCCGCAAAACTCCATAAGAGCCGGAACATTTTCGGTCTGAACCATCGCCACGAGGTACTCATTCGACTTCACAACGGTGTTTCCTCTTGGGATGGAAACTTCCCCTGCTCGGCTGAGACCCAAAACAACAAACCCGGATTTTCGGATAGTATCACCAAGGGACTTAAGTGACCGACCGCTAATCGGCGAGTCCTCTCCAACTCGCAGACCAATCATCTGAAGACGGCCATCGAAAAATTCAGCTACCTCTGTTGCACCCGGCGTACCC
>CAYTIB010000061.1:0-12686 GCA_964437725.1 uncultured bacterium
CCGATTCGTCCAATACAAGCCAAACTGTTAATCATCGCCCCCACGGAGGCTTTCTTTACACATTTAAAAGTTTCGTTCATTGCAGGACTCTTTCTCTCCCTACCTTTGTCCTTACACCAGATTTGGAAATTTGTCTCCCCTGGGCTTCACAAATCAGAGCAATCTTTGGCACTACCATTTGTGATACTTTCGACTATTTGCTTCCTAATCGGAGCTACATTTGCCTTCTATGTTGTCATGCCCTTTGGTATTCAATTCCTCGTTGGTTATGCCGGCGCCGCATATAAGCCCAGTATTACAGTCGGAAATTATGTTTCCTTCACTATCAGAATGCTTTTGGTCTTCGGTTTGGTTTTCGAGATGCCTTTAGTCTCATTTCTCATGACCCGTTTTAGACTTCTAACCCCAACGGCACTTAGGAAAAACCGTCGCTATGCCATCGTGTTGATGTTCGGGGCTGCAGCGCTCCTTACACCCCCGGATGTTTTTACGCAAGTTCTCATGGCTGGTCCGTTAATTATCCTCTACGAAATAAGTATCGGTACATCCAAATTAGCGATGAAACGACGAGAATCGCGGAGGGCTGAAAGTGAGTCACGAGAAAACTAGTCCTGCAGATCGACTGATTGTTGCCCTGGATCACACGGATATCCAGAGTGCAAAGATGCTTATGGATCGCCTTTCGGGCGGAATACGGCTTTATAAGATAGGCAGTGCGCTTTTCACACGTTATGGCCCATCGGCTATTGAAGCGGTCCACCAACGAGGGGGCAGAGTATTCCTCGATCTCAAGTTTCATGATATTCCTCAGACAGTAAGGTTAGCATCAAAGCAAGCAGCTGAAATGGGAGTCTTCATGTTCAATGTCCATGCATCAGCGGGGACCTCTGTATTACACGCAGCGGCAGAGGCCATCTCTGGCTTGGCCAAACCCCCAATTCTCATCGCTGTGACCGTTCTGACCAGCCTTGACGGAGATGACCTAAGCACAATTGGTTTCAGCGAAACTTCTGAGGAATTGGTTATTCGCCTCGCAAAATTGACGCAAGACTCTGGGCTCGATGGTGTTGTTGCCTCACCTCGTGAGGTAAAGTCCATACGCAAAAATTGTGGAGGGGATTTTTGCATCGTTACACCCGGGGTCCGACCGGCCGGGTCCGAAAACTCTGCGTTTACGGACCAAAAACGAATCGCCACACCGAAAGATGCTCTTTCAGAAGGCTCCGACTATTTAGTTGTGGGACGCCCGATCAGTGCCGCAAGCGACCCGACGGAAGCAGCGGATAGAATTTTGAAAGAAATAAGCCTTGGAATGAAAAATCAGAAGAGTTCAAAAAAACTATAATGACCGGAAATTCGAGGACACGCATTCTTATTCGCGGTCATGTTCAGGGTGTTGGCTTTCGATGGAGCGCCGTTGAAGAGGCAATTCGACTAGGGCTATCAGGTTGGATTAGAAACAGGACGGACGGGAGCGTCGAAGCTTTGGCAGAAGGAGATAACCTGGACACCTTCTTACTGTGGTGCAAGGAGGGACCAGTAGGTTCGCAGGTTAAGACTGTTGAAGTTTATCCGGAAGAATATGACAAGCCCTTGATCGATTTTATCATTCTTGCAGATTCCGAATAACCACATTAAATTTTAAGGAAAATATGGGGCTCCCTTTTAAGTAAAAGAAAGCTATTTTGAGGATGTAGGACCAAAAAATTAAAGTTCGTAGGAAACAGGTATCACTTAACAATGATAGATCCGAAAATCCCTTCACCCTGCAAAAAATCCCCCTTCACACCGGAAACGAAATACCGATAGGTTCCAGGTACCACGAGGGCAAGCGATGCCACCGCTCCAGGGGGAAACACGTTGGAAGTATATGTCCCATCTGGGGCTAGAAAAAACCGAGTAGGAGACTGTGAAGCGGCGGAGATGGCTTCACCTTCTGAAAAAACAACTGCTACAAAAACCCGTGTAGAATTCAGCCAGATAACCGTTGAACCAGATTTAATTCGAATCTTACTAGGAAGTATACCCTTGGGGTCTAACCTGACAATCTGCGGTATACCAAATCCAGTTATAGCATCCTGAGAAAACACTGAACCGGTAAAGATTGCCGTAAAAATGACCCAAACGATCGTAATCGCTTGAATTTTCCGCCTCACTCGTACTCCTTCAAAGCACGTTAGCCTAAAGAAATTTAAAGAAATCATGCACTCTGGGGTCCTTCACATACAAACTCACCAAGGGCGATGAAGCCAAGCTTCCTCACCACGATCAGGGCCAGTTGAAACCACATCTAGGCGTATTCCTAAACGCGCGACTATAAAATCGAGATATCTGCGTGTTTTTACTGGAAAATCCTCCAAGCTCTGAGCACCTCGTGTGTCTTGAGTCCAACCTACCAGTTGCTCATACTCAGGCTTCAAGGCACCTAGCGTTTGCGGGTTCTCCGGCCAACTCAATTTCTGTCTACCATTACTTCGATAACCCGTACAAACCCTTAGCTCCTCCAACCCATCCAGTACATCAAGCTTCGTGACTGCCAAACTAGTGGCACCACTTACTCGAACAGAATAGGCCAGAGATACGAGATCCAACCACCCGCAGCGTCGAGGTCTACCTGTAGTCGCACCAAACTCATGTCCCTTTTCCCTTAATCGTTCCCCTACCTTGTCTGTCAATTCCGTAGGGAAAGGTCCCTCTCCTACACGTGTGGAATAAGCCTTACCCACCGCCAGTACCTGCTGAATTGACCCAGGTCCGAGACCCAGTCCAGTACAGGCACCCCCAGCTATTGTATTGGAAGAAGTAACGAATGGGTAAGTCCCATGATCCACGTCCAACAACGTTCCTTGTGCGCCTTCAAGAAGAATGCGAGCATCTCGCCGTAATCCCATATCTAGCTCATCTTCAACATCTGACACATAGCCGCGGAGCCTCTCCCCAAATGCCCGATAGGTTTCCGATAAACGCTCCAAATCCAGACTGTCTGCCTGTTCTGGTAGGTGGTCAACAATATGGGCCTTCAGCCGTATAGCCAATTCCAGTTTTTCGAAAAGCACGTCCGGGTCTAACAAATCAAAAACACGGATCCCAATACGAGAAACTCTATCGGCATACGCAGGCCCTATACCTCGTCGGGTTGTCCCAATAGCGGACTTTCCACGGGTCGATTCAATCCAAGCCTCCTCAGAACGGTGGTAAGGAAATATTACATGCGCTTTTCCACTAATACCAAAACGCCGTTCCGCGTCAATCCCCGAATCATGAAGAGAATCTATCTCTTTCAACAGCTCTTCTGGATCAACGACAACTCCGGGCCCAACGAGACAACGTACGCCCTCATGAAGAATTCCAGAAGGAATAAGACGAAAACTCATCTTTTCGCCAGCAACAGATATCGTATGCCCAGCATTAGCACCACCCTGGAACCGGACTACCAAGTCTGCGTTTTCTGAAAGCCGGTCGATGAGCTTACCTTTCCCCTCATCTCCCCACTGAGCCCCGATAACTGCCATTGTCGGCATCTTATTGTCCCATCCTCTTCAAAACGCGAGATAGAGTATGGATTGCAACATCCACCTTTTTACCCTGAACTACGTCCACCACACTGGCTTTCCCGGTCGGCACGCTCCTATGACCAAGCACCACAGCAAATCTGATTCCCGTGACTCGCGCAAACTCTAACGAATCGGACAACTTACGATGGATGATATCTCGGGCGACCCGAAACCCCCGATCTCGTAGCTTCCGGGCCAAGGATAATACGCGGTCTTTTCGCTTTGAAAAGTCTACCAAGAGGACATCCGGACCCGCCGGGGAAAATCGTCCTCCCTCCTGCTGCTTGATAGTCTCCAAAAGGCCCCCAACGTCAACGGCAAAACCTGTCGCCGGTAACGGTGAGCCAAATCGACCTATAAGATTGTCATATCTTCCCCCGCTACAAATAGGAAACCCAGCGTTTGGGGAAAAAACTTCGAAGACTGTACCAGTGTAATAATTAAAACCTCGCACCTCACTGAGGTCAAAGGTAACATCATTTGAAACTCCATACACATCAAGCATTTCAAGAACCTTAGAGAGTTCATCCATGGCAACCCTCGTTGACCGACTTGGCATGGCCTTGCAGACTCGGTCCAGGACTTCTGGTCCCCCTACCCAGTCCGGAGCCTGGAGGAGAGCCGACCGAATCCTTGAAGAAATCTTCAAACGTTTCACAAGACGATCCAGAGTACTCAAATCCTTCCTTGCTAAAGCTCCTCGGTAAGCTGCCACCCATTCCGGTGTTGTTTCGATTCGGTTCAAAAACTCACGCAAAAACCCCATATGGGTAAGAATAAGAGAAAAATCTTTCAATCCGCATAACCGTAAACTTTCCACTGCTACAGCAATCACTTCAGCATCAGCTTCCAACGATTCCAAGCCTATCAACTCTATTCCACTCTGGTGAAACTCCTGCTGGATACGTCCTTGAGAGTGGGCGTATCTGTAAACCCTTCCGGCATAACAAAGACGAATCGGCAAGGGCCGAGTTTTCAGGGAGGTCGCTGCCAAGTGGGCAATCTGGGGGGTGATATCCGAACGTAAAGTAAGTAGTTCCCCCGTGTCTCGGCCAATAACCTTGAATAAGTCTCTTAAGTTTTGATGTCCCAAGCCTCGATCCACGGTTTCATAGTAATCCAACGTGGGGGTAACTATTTCTTGAAAACCCCAACGAAGAAAAACATCAAGGAGTTGTGACTCCAAATTTCGTTTCCGCCCAGCTTCAGGCGGGGGATAGTATCGGACCCCCCTTGGAAGCCCTGGCTCTGACATTTTTCGATCCCAGTTTTCCATCGGATTCATCGATTCCGATCCCTTTGTACCCAGAGCCTCTAAAGCTTTCACTTTAAGGGCACAATGCTTGCCAAATGGACAACGCGATTCGTCAAAACTAGCCTTAAAAGGCTTGACGCTATTGCGTCACAGACGAGGGGAGACCTTCGGTGCAGACAGCGCAGGTATTCAGATTACTTCTACCCTTTAAGAGTCTTTGCCGAAACCTGACATAACGCTCACCATTCCAAATTTCCTTGAAGCTATTTTCTCGCAAGTTCCCGAGAACATATTGACTCTGATCGTCGTAGCAACAAGTGACCACTGACCCATCCTGATTTATAACGGAATGCCGCCAAGGGCGCTTACAATCCAACTCGTCAATATGGTGGGAAATATCCTTAATCGCTTCCGCATTTGGGTACCTTGTGTAGCGAGAATCCTCAGGCAAATAAGTCCGGATAAGCTCGTCTGCTTTTGGATCATTCGCATTGATTCCCACTGTTTTCAACCGAAATAGATCTACTTGCATAATCTTGGCGAGGTCTCTCGCCTCCTTTATCTCATGGATATTGTGTTTCATGGCAATAAATTGAAACTCAACTATCGGAGTTTTAGAACCGATAGAATTCCTATATTCAATCACACGCTGGACATCTCTAACAATACGATCCAACTTCGCCCCGATTCGAAACTTTGCCAAGCTTTCCTGAGTAGCTCCATCCATTGATACAATCATAAAATCCAAGCCGGACTCTACTACTTTTTTAGGAGCATCAGATTCTTGAAAATAGTGCCCGTTTGTGCTTGTCAGCACTTTTATATGCCGCTCCTTAGCGTAGCGAATCATCCTGTAAACATCTTTATGCATAAAAGGCTCGCCCAAATTCCACAGGCGAATCTTAGATGTAGTAGGCCAAATTTCATCAATGATTTTCGTGTAGAGGTCAAAATCCATTAAAGCCCCAGGCCGATTAAGTGTGCCCGCTCCGGTCGGACAAGTGGGACATCCAAGATTACAAACACTCGCCGGCTCAAGCATCAGGTCGTCTGGAAGTCCCCAAACCCGAGTCTTCCCCAAAAGGAAAGAAAACTCGAATAAAGCCTTGTTAATCAATCGCCTAAGTACATACCAACACTTCATATTAAAATCCTTAAATCTTTGTTACCCCAATTTTTCACCCCAACCTGAAGCCAGAAAATCAATATACTGTTTAAAACTTGTAAGACAAAATATACCCCATACTCTCTTTTACACTCTAAGTTGACTACTGACTTCTGTCAATCAAGCCTTTATTGCACAGATAACAAAAAACAAAAAAACCCGGGACAGCCCATTAAGGAAACTGTCCCGGGTTTTTTGAAATACCTGAAAAACTCTAGCAGGCTACTAGAAGAACCACTGCAGTTTCCAAACTGCCTGCCAGGAATCGGCATTCGAGTTTACTAGGCGTGTCGTACCACCGGCAACCTGAGAAGCATCCGCTACTTCGGTCTTCAGCTCACCGTAATCACCAGCGGCCAGATAATCAAAGCCACCTGTGAATGAAACGCCCTTGTACAGAGAATACGTGGAGCTGAGGTTAATCTCTGTACCGATATGACGACTGGTCTTAAACGCGTTGTCACCATCGGCGCTCAGGTCCGGTCGCATAAACATCGAGTAGATACCGGCAATCGTACCCTGAAGCAAGAGCTTCTTGGATGCGCGGTATGATACGTCGATCGAGTACGTCTGCGTTCCGTTACCACGGGCATATCGTCCACCTGTTCCACCCGTGTTACCACCGATGTTCCGGCTACCTACCGTCGCGGTGTCATTGTACTTGTCACCGAACCACATATCCGACGGGCCCTGCGAGCGAGCATCACAACCAACGCCGTCCGTGAAGGCACAACCGATTCCGAAGAACTGGTTCTCTTCGGTATCTGCCTGATCGTTGTCACCCGTTGCGGCTACGTAGTTAAACGATACGGTTGCCGCACCATATTTGGCACTACCCTGCGTCCAAACAACCCAGGCCTCTACGTCTTTATCCGCCGTGCCATCAGCGACTGTGTAGTCGATATCACCCGTCTGAAATACGAAATCCACCTTACCGGTGAAGTTCCTATAACGCGCAGACAGTTCGATACCAGGATAGAACATGTTGACGAGGGCAGCGCTAGTAGCCGTCCGGTTTGCCCGGTGGAATACGAAATAAGGCTGCATACGTACGCCCTTCATCGGGGACAGCGCGATCTTCGCGATGTAGACATCGTCGTCATCAGCGACATCCAAGCCGAGCGTGCTGTTCGAGGTCTCATCTCTCTTGTAAGTCTCGAGACGAACCTTGGCAGCCCCAACTTTACCCCAGACCTGCAAACCAAATTCACGCAGGTTAGGCAGTCGGCCTACCAAACCACGCGGTAGGAAGACGTTATCTCGACCAATTCTGAAGAACCAACCATTTCCCCAAGGCAGTTTGACCTGGAGGTTGTAATTGACCACTCGGACTTCATCGATATCTCTGGACAGGAAACCCGTGCCGAAGTTCCTACCACCTTCACCACCGACCTGTCCCCAACTCGGGATATCTAACTGGAAGTACGCTCTGGCCTTGTCTTCATAAGTCGCTATGAAGTAGGGCCGGAATACGTGATCATAGTACCGCCATGTATCGCGACCGAGATCAGAGCCAGCAACGTGTTTCAGTCGATCTTGGTTCTCAACGGTCACGCCTCGGTACCTAATAAATCCACCGATCTTCATGTTGACTGCTGCCATAGCCGTTGCTGCAACCCCGAAGGTCATTGCAACTGCCAAGGCAACGCCGATGAGTTTTTTGCTCATCTTTTTCCTCCCAACTAATGATGACCTAAACATGGCTGCCATCGGAATGCTCAGTGTCGACCTCACCTCATATCCAACAGCAACCGCTCTCCTCAGAAACTAAATATTAGAGGATTCTAACAATCCGTTAATCATTCTGTCAACCAAAAATTTGAGATTTTTTGCGATCCGTCGCCAGCGGGATTTACTAATACGTAAGGTACACATGAGATTTAGGGTATTTTAGCTAGCCCCATGCTTCTCACGCCTAGCGTCCATCAGCAAACGACCTCACCACACCTTCAGAAAGCAATCCCACGGAAAATCGTTATCTAGCAACAAAAAACACCCTCTTATCCCCTCTTAAGATTTCAGTATTCGGCGATATTTTTGGTATTCCGCGAATTTTGGCGATATGCCAACACATCACAAGCAACTCGAAGCACGAAATGAAATTTGGTTATTTAAGGAGGGTTTCAAATTCTACAAGCTCATTCAAGTTCCAATCTACCTAAACATCTGAAATTGCTTTCTTTAGCTATTTTTCAAGCGATAAACAACCAAGCGCGTTGTTCCCGCCTTGAGCTCCAAAAGCTTTTTTTCCACAACCGCAACGGCCAATTCTTCTTGCCCGTCTCCATCCAGGTCAACAAATTGGTAGTCAACCACGATTCCTCCGATTTTCCTGGATCGCCACTGCTCATGCAGACGACTACCATCCCACGTCAGTGCCGCAATTTCGGAATCGCCCAAACCAAAGTTTTGGACCCTTTCAATCCGTTGAAGATTAATCGGGACCACCAAATCAGGCCTTTTGTCGCCTGTCATATCCCTTAGAAGCAGCCGTCCACGAATCGTCTCATATTTCGGGTCTACATCACCACCCAAGACATTTTGACGATCCTCTAGGCGCGTCAGAGCCTGATCGTAACGAAATCTGGATAGGTATCCGCCATATTTCTCTCTGGTCTCGTCGACAATTCTCCCATTTTTTCTATAAATCGCGATCCTCCCAAATTTCTTGATCTCTACGATTTCCGCAATTCCATCATCATCTACATCCCAGTAATTAAAGCCATAGACACTCAATCCCCTGGGTAGAGGAAGCTGGCCCTTCACAACAGGCCCACCATTTTTCCACTCGTACTCGTGAACCTTGCCGTAGAAAGGTGCTTCCAAACCAAGTGCCTGCCCTGCTAGTATCGGCTTTCCATCTATTCCTTGGATAACGCGAAAGAAAGAATCGAGGCCTCGCTTTAGGATCGTGTATTTACCGTTCTTGAAACCCAATACGAAGCTATTGAGTATTGGGTGTTGGTAATTGGTAACATAAACCTCAGGGCGCCCATCTCTGTCCAGGTCGATCGAGTCGACCGTCAGGAATCGCTCACCAGCAGAGGCCCGGTAGGAGTACTCCTCTGCTAAAATTCCTTTCTTCCAACTATAGACATTTAACTCACTGTCATGAATTAGGACGATTTCCTGCTGCTTGTCTCCATCAAAATCTCCGGTGGCAAGACCACTCGCGAGCCAACGTAACTTTTGACTCCGCTGGATACCCCGACGCGGTGCTCCTTTCCGAACTCGAAAATTCGGATTCAACTTAGAGGCGCGATCAAGACTGCGTCCTGGCCCTTCGTCCAACCGCAAACCCCCACTCCGCCTCTTTGAGTTCGATGAGGCAACGGATTCTTGCTTATTGTTAACTATGGCCGTAAACGCCCTTCCAATTTTACCATCCGAAAGCCTGGAAAGTCGTGACTTAAGCACACGGCGCTCTCCGATTTTCCTGAATTCGGTGACGATAACTCGATCTGTCCGAACAAGTTCACGCAGCCGAGATCGGTTCCTCTGATTCAGTAAGGATTTTGCGTTAATCCTTTTTTCCAAAAGCCAAACACGTAGCTTATCTACATCGAAGACCTCAAACCGGCCTGTTTGCTCCAAAAAGGACTGGAAATCCAAAAGTACTCCATCCTGGTCGAAAGGTTCTTCGGTCCTATTCACAACTGGAAGCAGGGCCACTCGGATTAGCGCAGCCGAGATGCGAACCCCATCTCCAGAACGAGGAACAAGTTTGTCTTTTGGGGAAAACTTTGCCACCACAAATCGGTCTCTCACGTCAGTAACGACAGCAGTGCCAAGATCATCTTCAAAGTGTCCTAAAACTTCTCCGGTAACGGGGTGTTTAAAGGCTCCCATTTTCCGAAAAACGTCCATTTTCGTCCCAGGCCGAACACCGCTGTTACTCTCCAATGTGAGATAAACCTGCGACCCCCGAACCGAGGCTACTAGTCCCTTAACATGAGGGAATTCATCTAGTAGTTTTGTGACGATCCGCTGAATTGCAGAGCGATGGTCCAACCGACTCGCTGGGCCGGTGGGATCGAGAACACTCCGCTGGGCAGAAGCAGTACCAGCAATTGCAATCAGAAAACATCCCACCAAACAGTTGAAAAATCGTGTTCCTGCTTTTTTCTTTATCCCATTTTCCATTGAATTTCCTGTCGAATCGCTGGCTCTAGGCGATTTACCAATACGAAACCGCCTACGTTTAAATTTGCTTCCACGGTTTACTACTTTCCTTATCCCACCTAATCAACGGGATCCCTAACCTACCGAATAGCCTTGAAGAACCCGGCACCCCGCAGTCCCGAGGATACCTAAATTGGAATAAGTCCGCAAGAATCAAGGGTGAAACGTTTACTAGAACTGAGCACAGAGCCTCTGATACAGTTTTTGTGAATTGGGTGAAATTTATCTAAACCCTTTTAGATAAAGCGACAAACCTATGCAAAACCAAAAGAAAGAACACAACTCTCGTAATACGCAAATTGCTTTATTTGACAACAAACGATCTAGTCGGTCAAAGCTTAACGCTCAATAAATTTCGGACGGGCCCTTAATGTCGTCGGGAACAAACTCTTTTCGGCGCTCTAAAAGGGATTTTGCGGCAGCCGTACCCCTTTGGATAATCTCATTCTCGTCGGCATTAAGAAGCACACCATCTCGGACAACCCATCTACCATCAATCATGACGTGATCAACATCGCTCGGAACCGTGGCATAGACAAGGTTGTGCGTTACATTGTAAAACTCCCCACTCATAATGGGGACCATATGCAGCTTGTTCAAGTCTACCAACGTAAGGTCAGCTTTCTTACCAGGCTCCAGCGAGCCGATTTCCTCCTCCAAACCAAGTGCCCGTGCCCCATCGATGGCGGCCAGTCGCAAGACTTCAGGTGCAGGAGCCAGAGTCGGGCCCATACGACGTTCCTTTTGCAGGATAGATGCCACTTTCATCTCGTCCCAAAGTTGAAGGCTGTTGTTCTCCTTTACACCGTCACTCCCTATTCCGACAGTTATCCCCTGTTTTTGCATCGCAACGATAGGCGCAACCCCCGACGCAAGCTTAAGATTTGAGATCGGACAATGGGCAACGCTTGTACCCGTCTCGGCTACAAGAGCCATCTCCGGCTCACTCAGCCAGGTGCAGTGAGCGAGAATGGTCCGCTTTCCAAGCAACCTCTTATCGTGCAGAATCTCCACTTCTCTTTTGCCCAGTTTCCGTTCAACTGTCTGCGCCATACTCAGCGACTCATTAGTATGAATATGGATTCCAACCCCATATTTGTCTGCCCACTCCGCCGCTTGTTTGAAAGCCTTTTCGGTGGAGTAAGTAATATGCTCAAACCCTATCCATACACGGACACGGCCATCGGCAAAACCGTGGTGGCTCTCGATGAGTCTCCGGTTGTCCTCCATGCTTTCAAAATATTCATATCCCGGACGGTCAGCACAGTAAGGGGCCAAATTTGCCCGAAGACCAAGTAACTCTGCAACTTCTGCTGCTCGGTGCATATAACGATACATATCGAGAACGCAAGTAGCCCCAGCCTTCAAGTTCTCTGCATAGGAGAGCATACACGCAGCCATAGCCTCCTCTTCACTGAGCGCCTTGTGCATGGGATCAATAAATTTGTAAAGCCATTCGAAAACAGGTAAGTCTTCTGCGGTCCCACGAAGAAGACCAGAATGCATATGAAGGTTAACCAAACCGGGGAGAATAGCATGGCTACCAGCTTCCACAACCTCGGCATTCGGATTTTCCTTTTCTAATTCGTCCGCCTTTCCGATGGACTGAATTCGATCTCTGCAGACCACCACAGCTCCATTTTCTATGACCTGGTCATTTTCATTCACAGTTAGTACAAACCGACCTTTGATTAAAGTGGTGTCTCCCATAAATCGAATTTCCTCCCCGCTCTCCCTAGCAATGATTCACTCAACTGACTACCTAGCAAAATAACCCATTAACGAATAAAATTATCCCCATATTATTTCACAATATGTTAAGACAACTTAAACAAAGCTCCCTTTGACTTGGACGGTTAACTTACAGCCTAGGTAAGAGAAACCTTCCCCCTTGCCCAGACAGAATCTGAAACGTACGTTAGTCATGGGCCGATGGATTCATTAACTTGAGGAAACAATAATGACAACGAAAATCATCCACCCAAAGCATATCGGTGATGCGGTTACCCCCTATTCGCATGGGATTTTAACAGATTCAAAAGAAATTCTATTTCTCGCAGGTCAGGTCCCCATAAACGAAAATGGGACTATCGTTGGAATCGGCAACATTGAGGCACAAGCTCGCTGCGTTTACGCAAACCTTGAGGCTGTCCTGAAAGAAGCCTCCATGAACTGGTCCAACGTTACAAAGTTCAACATTTACCTAAAACGCAAGCAAGACCGAGACACTTTCACGGCTTTACGGGAAAATGACCTGTTCAAGAAATTCTACCCGGATGGAAACTATCCCCCGAGTACGCTGGTCTTTGTGGATCTTTACAAAGAAGAATTCCTCATCGAGATCGAAGCCTATGCCGCTAGGTAGCGAGAAATTTCGAGGACAGTTTTGAAAAGTTTAATTCAATACCGGAGGGGCTAGCCAACATCGATGGGTTAAGAGGGAGAATACAAAGCTGAGGAAAAAGTGCGAAACTAGCAATTTTGGGCTGAGCCTTGCTAAGGGTGGAGCCGCCGGGCGGATTTGAACCGC
>CAYTIB010000062.1:0-5635 GCA_964437725.1 uncultured bacterium
CATCGCAATACCATACTGACTAACCACCTGTCCAGCCGGAATTTTGTCCGGCCAACTCATAATACCTGGTGAACGAATACCTCCCTCATAAAGGCTTCCTTTGTGACCTTTGAGTTTTCCAGTTGAACCACCATAATACGGATCAAGATTTCCATCCATCCAGTTCCGTGTTTCGCGAGATGGTCCATTATCACTCTGAAAATAAGTAAAAGTATTGTCCAAAAGGCCTTGCCGTTCTAATTCACTAAGAATTTCACCTACGCTGTCATCTACCGCAGAAATCATGGCCGCCATGATCTGCCTATCCCAAGACAAACCAGGAAACCGATTTACATATTTGTCCGGAGCATGCATTGGATAATGAGGTGCATTATAAGGGACATAAAGAAAAAAAGGCTTACCCAATTGCACAGATCGTCGAATATATTTCACTGCATATTCGGTGATCAATTCCGTAAAATACTCCCCATTACGATGTAACTCAGCCCCATTTTCCCACAAATCATGAAATTGAGCACGGCCATCTTGATTCATCTGCCAATAGAAAATGTGTGAATAGTAATCAATACAACCCGCCATGAACCCAAACACAATCGGAATTCTACTCTGAGTCAAAGTCACAGATCCTAACAGCCAAACTGATCATGAGATTGGTGCAACAACTCAATTGAAAAGCAAATACGGACTTAACTGGTATACAAAGCATCAGCTTCCAAAACAGCATAATTTCACATTACATATCCAAGCAGATGGATATAGCCCAAGGAAATAGGACGTTAGCCAGCTAACTAATTAACTCCAATCCCTACCTACACCTCCACCGCTTTACTCCAAAACAACAATCGTGATATAATGCCTAACCCTGTCCAAAACTTGAGACTCAACAGGATTAATATGTCAAACGTATTTATCTCTTGTTCACGTCAAAACACAGAACTTTCTCAACACCTGCACAAGAATTGAAAGACAAAGATAGTGAACTTTGGGAGGGCATAAGGTGGTCCCTTAAGGAACCACCTCTATCGAAAAGAAAAAGGTGGGTGTTTCAAATTCTTCATACATTATTCCCATAGCATCCTTCTTAATATTCTCATAAAGTCTGCTAAACCGATACAGGATGGAGAGCTCGACCAAAAAGATAATTACAGGAACACTCTGAATTCCTCCCATCAAGTATTACCAGTTGAGAACCGAATTAGATGTGTTGAACAATCAGCTTATCACTCAAGCTGGAATTTTCCGAGATTTCATATGAGCATACTAAGGATCATCAGTAATAACACAAATCCTAACGAAAAGATCGTAAAATATAGCTAAAAAACTGTTATTGAAACTGCAAATGATTGATAAATCCTCTTTCGACATTGCTATGATGCCTAGTGCCAGGCAAGAGCTTGCAAACGCCTATTCAACCCTTCGTTCTGCAGAAACTAAAACCCAAATAAGATACCTACAAGACAATGGACAATTGATAGACGGCATCTACTATTGTCGAAATTGTCCAATTTGCCAAACATCAAACGGAAAAACAGAATTAAAGATAAAAACTTTAGGGCTTCACTACCTTACATGTAAAAACTGTGAATTCACATATTCCTATGAGGTGCTGAAAATGGAAATTGACCGAAAAAGATATGTGGACTCACCTGCGACAAAACAACACTACGAAATAAGAAGAGCAAAAACGTATCAAACACTTGAAAAAAGGAAAGCTCAATATATACTTCAATCCCTGAATAATCTATGGACATCAAATTCAAGTTATCTATTAGATGTTGGATGTGCAACTGGAATCCTTCTTTATGAAGCACAGAAAATAGGATGGATAGTAGCAGGTATTGAAGCCACCCAGACCTATTTTGAATTTTGCAAATCAAAAGGATTAAATATTACATTAGGATTCTTTCCAGAAGACATACCTAAACAGAAATATGACGTCATTACATTATTAGATGTTCTGGAACATATGCCTGACCCATTAAATTTTTTATCCAAGACGAAAAATTATTTAAACCCCGGTGGGATGTTAGTCGTACAAGTTCCTAACTTGAATAGTTTGTTAGTAGAAATCGAAGGAAAAGAGAACAATAACTTTTGCTATGGACACTGGTCATTTTTCACGTATAAATCCTTAAATATGATTATGGAAAGAAACGGGTTCCAGCTACTTCACAACGAAACAATCATTACTGAACTTGATAAGATTTTATCGTACAACGAGGAAAAGGTTAAATCTGCATTTGAAAAGCTAACCAGTATCAAGCTAAATAACTTAAACGATTTAAATCAAGAAAAAATTTACACACAAAACCTAGGATATAAAATCCTAGGTTTTTTCAACAACTAAGGCAAGCAACCTTAAGTTTACTTTAGGTCATTTACCACGGATATAGTTAATGGTTTCATGCCAAAAATCCTGGAAAAATATGGGTCGAATAGTAACACCAGGCCAAGGAATTCCTTGGCTAATTAAGTATGCAGGAGCAGCATGTGCTGTCCAAAGTAGAGGGAATAATCAACAATATGATTTATTAATTACCGGGCGCGACTGCAGAAACAGATCAAGAATTGGCAAAGCAATTCTTGATCTAACAACTCAAAATGTCACATACGATTATGACGCTAACTCAGTGATTGATCTTGGCGAAGTAGGTGCCTTTGATGAAAACGGTACTGCTTACCCCTGGTTGGTACAGGTTGGATCCGAACGGCTATTGTATTATGTAGGCTGGATGCCAACAAAAATAGCACCTTTTCAAAATCACATAGGGTTGGCAAAAATGACCTCAAACTTACAATTCCAGCGCATTTCACGTGCACCAATTCTCGAACGTACGGATGATGAACCATACTCAACTGGATCTTGCTGTGTTCTTCACGAAAACAATATGTTTAAAATGTGGTATACAAGTTTTCTTGGTTGGAGAAAAAAACAAAATAGATATGAACCGAAATATTTAATCAAATATGCGGAATCAGCAAACGGTATCAATTGGAGGCGTGACGGATTATGTTGTATAGACTTTGAGGACTCTACGGAATTTGCAATTTGCCGCCCCTCAATAATATATTCAAATGAAAAATACCATATGTGGTACTGTGTTAGAGGCGAAACATATCATCTTGGATATGCTTTTTCAGATGATGGAATTCAGTGGAACAGGAGAGATGACTTACTGAAATTTCAAAAATCTGGAGATAAATGGGATTCCAAATCGTGCTGTTATCCATTTGTCTTCAATCATGAAAATCATTTGTACATGTTATATAGCGGAAATAATTACGGCCAAGGTGGACTGGGATTAGCTAAATTGGAATAGTACTATGGTTATGAAAATTCTCATAAAATTATGTTATTCCCTCGAATTTTTAAGAGAGGTAACCACTCCAAAATCCAAGAATCAGGTTAGACTTCTCGTGTTATTAAAAAACAAAAATTTGGAGTTTTTTGAGCCACACACCCAATAATATAAGACTCAGCTAGTACTCGGGTGAGTCTTACTACCTCCTACAAGAGTTCTGTTCTATGTTCAAGATTAGTTGCCATGACAACAAATGGCTCGATAAAGCTACCCAATCAGTACAACATCAAGGTCTAGCTGTTATTGAAGATGTACTGAATTACGACTTTTGTCGGGAGACAAAGGACAGAATGTACTTGGTAAAGAACACAATTTTGAACGAAGTTGGTGAAGACAAGCTTAAACAGGCAGGAGAATTAGGGCAACTCCGTTTAATGATGAAAGTCGACCCATTTTTTGTCAATTTTCTAGAAATACCCCACTTGTTATGTGTAATAGATGAAATACTATCCCCTACAGCAATAATGCATTTACAAAATGGCTTCATCTGGCCTTCAACATCGGAGCAGGATACACCAAATATTTTTCAGAATAACCTTCACAGGGATTTCAATCGTTATATGAATGGCTATTTAGCATCAATAAACACAATCTTCGCGATAGACGACTTTAATCGGGAAAACGGCGCGACAATGGTTGTCCCTGGTTCACATCAGAAATCAGAAACTCCAGATTTACAATATATGAAAGATCATTCGCTCGAAATTATTTGCCAAAAAGGATCAATGATAGTTTTCGATTCGACATTATTTCACTCAGCAAATAGAAATATATCGGGACATGATAGAGTTGCCATTAATCATCAATGGACACGTTCATTCTTTAAACAGCAAATTGATTACGTACGAGCTCTTGGGTCAAAATTTATTCAAAGACTTCCAGAGCGTTCTCAGCAACTGCTAGGATGGTATACGAGAGTTCCAACATCGCTTGATGAATTCTACCAATCACCTGAAAAGCGTCTTTATAGACCCGGACAAGGGTAATAGCATGGAGGAGCCTTGGACAAGAAAGTACGCAAAATCGAATCCCTCGATCTCTTGTTAAACTGCGAGAAAACCCTTAACCTGACCCACCAAGGGTTAATAAGAAATGATATTTACATTGTAAAAAACGTAGTATCGACGGACTGGATTGTAGAAGTGCTCAACTATCTAACTGAGGTTGGAAGAAACACACTACCTAATTATTATCCTATTAAACAAAACTCTCCAAATTCATATCGAATAAACGATGAGGATTCTCGTTCGTATGTAAAGGGTAAATTCCAGCAATTTACTTTTTACCCTTGGAATCAGGATGTTTTCAATTTTTTTCATATCCTCAGAGAAATTTATTTTGCTAAAAATCTATTGAGTAATCTACGGGAAACAAAATTTTTAAATATATATCCAGAAGAGGAGTGTATAGCACGTTTAGCATTCCAACATTATCCACTCGGAGGTGGTTTTTTAAATAAGCATACTGATCCAGTAGATTATCACCAAATTACAGTACCAATTCTCCAAATGTCCAATTTTGGAAAAGATTTTCTAAAGGGTGGATTGTACATTGTCACCGAAAACGGCATGGAAATATATTTGGACGAACTTACCGAGCCAGGTGATGTCATTTTCTTCAACCCAAGATGCCCTCATGGTGTTAAACCTGTCGATCCAGAAGAACAATTCAGTTGGCTTTCTTTTCGTGGAAGATGGATGTTGTTGTTTGCCGTTAATAGTCTTGTTGGAAACAAAACTATACCAGATTCCAATGATCTAGAAGATTCTATCTAAGAACAAAGAACAATTCATAGTTTACATTGATGAGAAGATTTGATTCCTTAACACATGCAACCAAAAATGGTGAATGGATTAATTACCGAGATGACGCGTCGATTGTACGCTTGATAAATGAACTAGATCGAGCGAGCGTAAACCGAGCCTGTTTGGTTGGCATTGAAGGATATATTGACAACGACTGTGTCCGTGAGTATGCTAAAGCTTACCCAGCCAAGTTTGTGCCAATTGCAGGTTTTAACCCAGTTAAATTTGACAACGCACTGGCAATCAATCGCGAAATAAAGTCAATTGCGGAACAAGGATGGGCAGGAATTAAGTTACATCCAATGCTAAATAATTATGATTGTAGCGATCTTCGACTTATGCACACTATGGAGTCTGCGGGAAAGTACTGACTTATTTTATTTATTGATACGCTTTTTCGACAAAAGCTGTACCCTTCAGGATCTCCGTCGGACATTATCGATCGCACTGTTGCTCGTTTCCCAGATA
>CAYTIB010000063.1:0-3410 GCA_964437725.1 uncultured bacterium
ATTCGCACGGACAGGGACAACTGCATGGGCATGGGCCGAGTGAACACCCGGTTCGCGGCTGACGCAAGGTTGTCTGTTTTCCGGAGGACGACTTTACAGCCGCTGCGCGTCGCACTATCGTCGCGCACATGACACACCTGCGCCATCTGGCCCTGCGCTGCACGGACAAGGAGCATTCACGCGAGTTTTACACGAAGGTGATTGGGTTCCGGTTTCATGATTATCGGCCCAGCCGGCTCGGGCTGGACCTCACCGACGGGGTCAACAACATCACGCTGCTGCAGCAACCCGCGGACATGGTGCGACCCTCGCTGGAGGAGGGCATCGAGTACATCCATTTTGGAGTCATCGTCGATGATCTCGAGGCGTGCTGGAATGCCGCCAAGGATTGGGGCGCACAGATCAGCAAAGGCGACGTGAAGGACCGCACGGAAGTGGAGGACCTGGAAACAGTGCCCGAGCGTTCCTTCAAGGTGCTGGACCCCGACGGCAACGTCATCGACATCTCCGCCAACCGCGCCGAATGGAACGGCGTGACATTCCCTGACTAGTCCTTGATTTCCCCGCCCACGCCCTTGGGCATCAGGCAAATGCCAATAGCGCCGAGGAGGTAAATACAGCTAGTGAGCTTGCCGATAAGGGCGTAGTCGTTGTTGAACTGCGTGACAAGCATGGCGGTGGCAAAGACGGTTATGGCGGTGAGGATGCGGCCAAAGTTGAAGCAAACACCGGCACCGGTGGAGCGCATGCGGGTGACGAACAACTCGGGCAGGAACAACGGCAGCCAGCCGAAATAAATGCCGCTGAAGAAGCCTAGTACGCTAAACCAAACAAGGAAGGCCGTTTCATCAGGCGTGAGGAACCAGAAAAGATACTGAGCACTGCCCAGCGCGATGAGGCTGATGACAAAATAACTGAGCCTCCGTCCCATAAGGCTGGCGACGAGACCGCCGAGGAAGCTGCCAATCATTCCGGTCAGTGATCGTGCCATGCCCACATCTGCCTTGAGGCCAGGGTTGTTGAATTGCTCGCCGACTTGGTCGGCCCAGAACACCGCCCAATTAGCGCTGCCCCATCCGCCCAACAGCGGCACAGTTGCCAGTAGGATACCCACCAGCGTAACCCACACGAGCGGCGGCTTAAACACCTCCCATTGTGAGATCTCGGCCGGGGCTTCCTCCTCGCTTTTGTCATCGGGCAAGCCCTCCTCGCGCCGCTGTTTGTCCGTCAGCCAACGAGGTGATTCAGGCACCGCGGCAAGGACCAGAAAGCCCAACAATGCCGGTGAAGCGCCCATCAACATCACCCAGCGCCAATCCTCCACGGTGACGTTTTTGGTCTTGAATACCACGAATGTGAGAAAGATGCCCACGTTTGCCGCCGTGCCGATGACACCCGCTAGCATCGGGCGCGACACTCCCGCCCACGCCTCGCTCATCAGCGCCACGCCGTTGGGCCACATGCCGCCTACACCCATGCAAACAAGAAATCGAGCGACCCAGAGTTGCTCCGGCGTTTGAACGAAATACGCCAACGCCGACATGCCTGAATAGCAGAAAATGCTGGCCGCCATGCCTTTGACGCGCCCGTAACGGTCGCCGATGCGGCCAAACACCAGCCCGCCCAGCGCCGCGCCGAACAGGAACGCCACCACATAAAAACCCGACCACTTGCTGGTAGCGGCATTGAGGCGATCCTCGATCGCCTGCTTTTCCAATTCGTCGTTGGTGACCATGAAGTCCTTGTTCGAATCCGGCGCCACACGCCAGCGCGTTCTGGCGGCCTCGATGGCGTTCACTTCGCCATCGCCATCAGAGTCGAGATGAGTGAAAGCAAAGGTATCTTTGTCGCGCACACCATCGCCGTCGGAATCGCGGTGGGCGGTGGCATTCTCATCGCGGCTCAGTTGGCCATCCTTGTTCTTGTCGAACTTGTCGAGCAGAGCATCTTCATCCACCAACACGCCCGGCTTCTTTGCGCTGAAGTTTGCCAACTCAACTTCATTCGCTGTCAACACCGCGTTGGTGTTCTTGTCAAAAAATGCTAGCGGCAACTCTGCGCCAGACAAATTCCCGTCTTTGTTTCCGTCGAATTGTTGCAAACGTTTGTCCACCGTTTTGCGGTCAGCAGCCGTCGTCTGGTTTCCGCCAATTGCAATGTGCAGTGACTTTGCCGCTGAGCGCATGGAACCGGAAGTGATGGCCATGTGCATGCCACCAAAGAACCAACCCAGAAAAGCGGTGACGATGACGAGATACTTGCCCGTTTGCGTCAGCGTGGATGGAGAAGTTGGTGTTGAATCACTCATGATCAAGCAAGTCGGCCTCTGATCCTGTCGTCAGCGAAGCAATCAGGCAACACATCAAACATTAGATCAACTCGATTGAAGGATTGGCGGTGGTGATGACATCGATGATGTCATCGGCCAGATTCAGGGAGTAGTGGCATACGGGATCATCCACCAGATCTTTGATCAGCGAGTTTTTGATGACATATTCCAGATAAGCTGAATCAGTGTGTTGGCAAAGTATGCGACCGTCTATTTCCTTGGCACTCCCGACCTCCGGAGCACAGTAAGATTCATCAGTTGTTTGATGCGCCAGGACTTGCGGAAACTGTATCCGAACATGTTTGCTTTTCTCTGTGATCTCAATGGGTGAAGCCCCTTCAATAGACAACCCCTCATCAATGGTCACATCTTCAGCGACGGAGGAAACAATGCCTTCGGCGATGTCCACCTTGAGGAGCGCCCCTCCATATTCGGGCCGCTCCAGAAACCACCATTTCGCCCCGGCCAATAGGTCGCTCATGGCTCAAGGTTTGCCGTCCCAGTTGGCCCACCAGTTTTGGAAGAGCTTGAGTTGCTCCTCGGCATAGCGGCGCTGGCTTTCGCTGAGGCGGTCGGTGGAGTTAAAGTTATGCGTGAAATCGGCATCGCCCAGCAGTACGAGGAGGTATTTGTAATAGAGCACGAGGTCTGGACCTTCGTCGAAGACGGACAGAACGTGCAGCGCCTGCTCCAGTTCCTTGGCATGACGACGGGCAGTGGCACATCCACCGGCGGCCTCTCCACAGAGCTTGAGGTAATGCAGCACCTCGGAAGGCAAACAATTACCGATGCCTGTGATGGCGCCGCGCGCGCCGCAATTGACGAAGCCGTGGAAGACTTGCGTGTCCACGCCGGCCATCAGTACGAGAGTGTCGTCCGTGCAGGTGATGTGCTCGGCGGCGTAGCTGAGGGCATCTGCGCCGCCAAATTCCTTGAAGCCAACGAGGTTTGCGAATTCACTGCGCAGGTTGAAAAACAAATCCGCTTTGGTCTCGAAGCCATAGTAGGGGCTGTTGTAAATCACCGCAGGTAATTCCGGCGCGGTGCCGAGGATGGCGGCGAAATGATCGCGCTGCGCGGC
>CAYTIB010000064.1:0-43171 GCA_964437725.1 uncultured bacterium
CATCGCTTCGGCACCGAGGAACACGGCCATCCCGATATACCCATTCCGAACTAACGGTCCCAAAGATCCCTCTTGGTGATCGGATCTCCGATTGCCTTCACCGGGGGGTGGATCTCCAGAAGGAGGGGAAGGTCCCTGCCTTGTGCCTTGTGCCTCCCCGGTTGAAACTTTCTCAAATGATAAAGTCCCGACCATTACCTTAACAACCTACTCTTTCAGAACCAGTATGAACCTATAGTATGGAGCTCTTTAACTGGCTAATTTAAAGTCACAATACCGGTAACAGCGATTGCAAACATTCCCACGAGGAATGCCGAGATAATCCATCCCACCCGACGGTTACGTGCTTTCGTATCAATGAAATTCATCTGCTAACCAAATCAAACTGCAATCCTGTCAAGAACCATCAAAAAAAACAGCAGCGGCAAATAAACCAACGAGCCGAACAGTAGTACCTTAGCCCGCAAAATAGTTAAGGAAAGCGCTGCTGAAATCCCGCACGCCAAAAAGCCCAGGCTTGCAGCTAATGCTGCAAAAAAATATATCTGACCTGATAATCCTAGCAAAGTAGGCATTAGACTCAAAACCAACAAGGCCAAGCAGTTGACAAGAATCTGCCGGCCTACGCTCCTTGGGTCGGCATCTTTACTAACAATATGGTGAACACCTGCACGATCATATTCCTCTTTATAAAGCCACCCAATTGCCAAAAGATGAGGAAACTGCCAAACAAACATTATGGCGAATAGTATCCAGGCTTCTAAGGGCAGGGTACCCGCGGCAGCAGCCCATCCAACCAAAGGCGGAAGTGCACCCGCCACGGCCCCCGGCAGATTGCAAAATTCCGTTTTCATCTTCAGGGGAGTGTAAAAAACAAGATAAGTCACCACAATCACGGCCGTGAGCAGACCCGCCAAACCATTAACCGCAAAGGTTACATAGACCAATCCCGCTGTGGTCATCAGAAGTCCGAAGACGAGGACCTCACCAGCCTTTAATCGTCCGTCCGGAAGCGGCCTCGAGCGAGTCCGTTCCATGCGGGCGTCTACTTCGCGCTCCAGGTATTGATTGAGCGCAAGGGTCCCGGCAGTCGCCATACTCATGGCCAAAAGTGTTTGGAAAAGAATCCAGAAATTCAGCGAACCACGTGCTCCCATCCAAAACCCGACCAAAATGGCAGTAAGAGCCATTAGAACCACGCGAGGTTTACTTGTTGCCAGAAAATCGGACACTCGCTTTCGCATTCTGGTGTTGCCTACCCCCCTTAGGGTGTCTGCCCGGTTTATCATACGGTTGCCTGCCTCGCAGTCCAGCTTCTCCCACTGGTGTTATTCTTAACCTCACGCCTCTCCCAAGAGCGGAGTACAAGAATAAAAGATACAGCCAGAACAGCCGCTCCAACGGTGACGTGCAAAGTCGTAGGGATTACCGCCTTCCGAGTCCAAATGGTTAATGCACCCAGAATAACCTGGAATACCAAGAGACCCGCGAGACCAGACGCCGGAAAAACTAACTTCGAATCATTCGGGTGACGGCGCAAAACGATAGTTACCGTCCAGAAAACAAGTCCCATGACGGCGACGGCTCCCAAACGATGCATGTAGTGAATCACCACACGAGGATCGTGTAATGGCGGAATCCACTCCCCAAAGGCAAAGGGGAAATCTGGGATCGAGAGACCTGAATGTGTGTGCCTCATCAACGCTCCTAAAAGAAGCTGAATAAATACTGCAGTCGTCGTTGCTATGCAGAGTCTCCGAGTTCCCAAGGACGTCCTGCCCCTTGGTGTTGAATCCAAAGTTCCCGGGTCTTTCCAGCGAGGATGAGTAACCAGAGCAAGAGCCACCATCACACAAAAAAACACCTGAGCAAAAAACGCATGTGCGACTGAAACCGCAGTGGGGAGTTCAAGCAAAACCGTGATTCCACCTAAAAGCCCTTGCAAAATAACGGAACCGAGTGCTACCAAAGACAGCACCCGGACCCACTTCCGTTTTTCCTTAAGGCAAATCCAGATGGTCAATACGGTTGTAATTATTCCAACGATGCTGGCGGCAATCCGATGACCATGCTCATAGAATACCCCCCCCACCATTTTTGGAAATACCTGACCGAAGGCCAGGGGCCAATCCGGAACAGCCAAACCAGATCCTGTGCTGGTGACCAAACCACCAATGAAGATCAACACAAATGTACACCAAGCCGCAAGGATCGCTAATACATGAATCCAGAAGAAACCATCCCCTCGGAATCCATTACCGAAATAAGCCCGGGAAAACCCTCTTTGTATCGGGAGCCCCATAAGATCTTTCGGCTAATGCGCTGAGGCTGTCGAGGTTTCGAGACGCTTAGTTTGCGGGAGCCAGTCTTCCGCCACTTCGGGAGAACTATACTCGTAGGGGCCCCGGTGGACCGAAACAGGATCTGGAAAGTTCCCATGCGGAACCGGCGTGGGTGCACTCCACTCAACCGTATTGGCTTCCCATGGATTGACCGCGGCCTCTTTCCCCTTTGCTAGACTATAGATAAAGTTGATGGCAAAAAAGATCTGAAAGATCCCAAGACAGAGAGCACTGATGGTCACAAACTCGTTCATGGGCTGCAGCGATTTGAGGAAGTCATACTGTAAAGGATTATAAATTCGCCGCATCATGCCAGCGGTCCCTAAAATATGCATTGGGAAAAAGGTTAAGTTGAAAAAAACAAAAGTTCCCCAGAAATGAATTTGACCCAACCCACGATTCATCTCTTTCCCGAACATCTTCGGGAACCAATAGTAAATACCAGCAAAGATCCCAAAGAAACTTCCACCAAAAACCACGTAGTGGATATGGGCCACAATGAAATAAGTATCGTGCATATAAACATCTACCGGGGTCGATGCCATAAAGATCCCACTCAAGCCCCCGATGACAAACATGGAGACAAATGCCAACGCATTTAGCATTGGCACTGTGAAACGAATTTGCCCGCCCCAGAGAGTTCCCAGCCAGTTAAAAGTTTTGATGGCCGATGGAACTGCGATAACCATCGTTGAGATCATGAAACTGGTTCCTAAGGTCGGATTCATACCGCTTTGGAACATGTGATGGCCCCACACAATGAACCCGAGGAAGGCTATGGCAATCATCGCATAAGCCATCGACTTATACCCAAATACCGGCTTGCGAGAGAATGTCGATAGAATCTCCGATCCAATCCCCATGGCCGGTAAAATTAGTACATACACCTCCGGATGACCGAAGAACCAAAACACATGTTGCCACAAGCGCGGATCTCCGCCCCCTTCAGCCAAGAAAAAGCTAGTGCCTAAAGTCCGGTCAAACAAGAGCATGGACAAACCGGCAGTCAGCACAGGAAGAGCGAGTAGAAGCAGAATAGCCACAACAAATAATGACCAAAGCACTAAGGGGAGACGGAAGTAGGTCATCCCCTCTGCTCGCATATTGATGACGGTAGTGATGTAGTTGACTGAGCCCACAAGCGAGGAAAAACCGAGGATAATCAGGCTAGTAATCCAAAGGTTCATCCCCATCCCCACCCCTGTGTATTCAGCTTTTGCGGACAGTGGTGTATAAGAAGTCCATCCCGCGGAGGCATGTCCGCCGGGCACAAAAAAACCAATTAACATTACAATCGAAGCAATAATAGCCAACCAAACGGACAGCATATTCAACTTTGGAAACGCCATATCCGGCGCCCCAATCATGAGCGGAATTAAATAGTTTCCGAAACATCCTACCAAGATGGGCATAACCACGAAAAAAATCATGATGGTGGCATGCATCGTGAAGAGCATATTGTAGAACTCCGGCGGGATTATCCCCCCGTACATATACGGTTCCGGCACCCAGCCAAAACCTGGCATGGGTTGCTCTGGATAACCCAGTTGCCAGCGAACCATCATGGCAAACAGGCCTCCTAAAATCATCATAATGAGACCAAGCCAGAGGAATTGCTTCGCTATCATCTTGTGATCAACCGAAAAGATGTACGTTTGAACAAAACCTAATTCGTGCCCATGCCCATGCGCCGGCTGGGCTGCAACCGCTTCACTCATCGCTCATCCTTATCATTGTTCGTGGACTGGATTCGAAATGTAATTGCGCTAATTGTCCATACCGTTATTACGTTAAACAACCTATGATGGTGGCCAAGTTTTGCTAACCCAGGCTGAGTAATCCTCGGGAGAATGGACCACCAGTGTCCCGTTCATTCCTGAGTGGCCAAATCCGCAAAGCTCTGCACATGGAATCTCATAGGTTCCCGTCTTGGTTGCCTCGAACCAAGTAGGTATAACCCTCCCCGGAACGGTATCTTGCTTCAATCTCAAATTTGGGACGAAAAAACTGTGGATCACATCCGTCGCAGTTAATTCGATGCGTACAACCTTGTTGACGGGAACATGCAACTCGTTTTCCATGATCACGTCGTCCTTGGTTCCAAACTTTCCATCGGGGCCTGGATACGTCATATCCCAATTAAACTGTTTCGCGTTAACGTTTACAAAAATGTCGCCCGGAGGCATATCGATCTTGATTTTTGCCCAGGTTGACTGGCCCATGATTCCCAAAACAACCAAGATAACGGCCGGGACGATCGTCCAAATAACCTCTAAAGTATTACTCCCGTGAGTGTACTTAGCCCGGCCACCCTCTCGACGACGGTACCTAATTAGGAACCATATCATCGTAACCGCCACGAGAATGAAGGCAATCATGGTGATGTAGTAAATGATATAGAATAGGCGGTCTATTTCCGCCCCGTAGGTCGAAATGTTTTCCGGCAACCAGTTCAGCATGGGCTTCTTGTTATCCTTTATCTTCTGGGGGCAATCATTAGTGTGGAGGAGCACTCGTTGAATCTGGTGTTCCGCTTTCCTCCATCATCTAGCTCATCACTTACATCCCTTTCGAGGCAACACCTAGCTTCGGGTGGCATCCCCAAAAGCCCTTCATTTTTTCATTGGTACTGTCACAGAAACCGTTTCTTTGGCCTTAACCGTAACCGCCTGGACGTGGGTGCCTAGAATTTCATGCCAAAGTTCAAGCTTGTATTTTCCTGGCGGAACATTGGTCAATTCGAATTTTCCATCCCCGCCGGTCACCGCATGGTAGGGATGCTCAGCAACAACGATATAGCCATTCATCCATCCATGGACGTCGCACTTCACGTTTATGATTTCAGGCTTCGAAAAAAACTTTTTCCCTTTAAGAGTCATTTTTTTGAGGAATTTGGGCTGAGCTCGATTGACCGCTTTATTTTTTTTCGGGAAGGTGTGAAAATTGTGAAGGACCCCGTCACTGTTCAGAACCCTGACCGATTTTTTCCTTCTAAGCAAACGAACATGAGGGGAAAAAAAACAGCCATTTTGGTCAATGACACGTTGTTTTTTCCCCCAGGTTTTCTTCCGCCACTTCTTCCCTGATTCGATTCCCACTAGACGGGCAACTGCCCATTGCACACCGCCATTGGATCCCACAACCAGGCTTTCATCTTGGACAGGGTTCTTCCCACAGACATCTTTATTTTTGTTAACTTCCAAAGTCTTGCGGGGGGGAGGGTCTCCTTGAAATTTTACCATCCCGCTGATGGCACCTCCCTCAAAACCCTTTTTGGATTTATAGGCCGATACCGTTGTGGCCAGCGACAGAGCCAAAAACAAAACCGCCATACCCAGCAAGCTTCTTCGCATATCCGGTCCTTCCTCCATCCCTTCTTAGGGTGAAAAGTTCCTCTCACTCTTCCCCACCCAGCCACTCGCGCTGGAAAGACCTGCGGGGAAAAACGGCGGATGTTTTAGTTGGACGACAACAACATCTGAAGGTACCGCTTAACCATCCCCTTAGATCTAATCTCGAGATTTAATCTCGTTTTGCGGAATTAATCACATCCACGCGCTTACATAATGTTTAAGCAGGGGTGGCTGTGTCAAGCCAAAGACAGGAAAAAATAATGCGTGAATTCCGCCTACATTTCGGATTCTACTAATCGATCCCCGTGGTCCGACACTTTCTGGGCAAACAAACCTCTTCAGGAAATACGTGCTTATATCTTCAGTGAACCTTCAGTCGAAAAGGTTTTCTGTCCTTCAGTCCGGGGATCGAGAAATGGAAATTTTATTTTCTTTAAAGCAGGTTGCAAGCATTTTAGCGATCAACCTCGCCCCGTTTGCGTCGGGATGTGAGTAATCCCATATGAAGAGCTGGCTGGGGTTCTGGTGACGCATGAAAGCCGCTCCGATATCACAAAAGGGATTTTTGCGATTCACAGACAACTCCCGAATAGCGGTGTTCAAGGCACCTAGAGAACCGCTTTCGAGGATGTGGCGCGCGCCGGGGTGGTTCCATTGGACCGGTAACGTCATCAGCATTACGTCTGTTCCATCGTCCCGGATTTCGTCGATTATCCTCCTAATATTCTTCCGGAACACACTGAGTACCCCTTCCAAATCGATAGTGATTTTTCTTTGAAACGGAAGGGTTCGTATTTCAACCCCTGGATCCGGACCGTTTTTTTTCTCTCCAGAGGTTCTAAGTCGCTTTCTCGCAACGGTTGGTTTTTTTGCCAGTTTCCTTTCTCGCTTGTAAAAGTAAGCGATGTCCTTGTACCAAACCTTCGCAATCAATTCGCGCATCCTATGAGCAAAAATGCTGTATCTCAGAAAAAAGATTGTCACTCGCTCTAGAAAATCCTCCCTACTGAAACCATCAGCATTGCCTCCCTCAGAAAAATTGCTCCCAGTTTCCCGACGCTTTGAGCCAAACTTTTCGAGGTCCTCCCTTTGTCCGAAGATTTCAACCCGGAGTGCTTTGTCATAATCGTTGTATCCACTGAAGAGGATGTAGTAATCCGGTCGGTAGCGTCTTGCGAGAGGTAAAAGTTTTTCCAAAACCACAGTGGATGTTGCATGTGGTCTACCGAAGTTTATTACCTCAATTCTGGTATCAGTGAAATGTTCATTCAAAATAGTTTCCAAACGCGCAGGCCAGGTGTTCGAATCCAATTCGATCCCCCACCCGAATGTTGTAGATCCCCCTAGTGCAGCAATACGGAAGACATTCGCTGGCTTTTTCTCTGTAACTTCTTTGCCTCGATAGGGGAGTGGACCCACCCCGAAACGATGTGCCCCATGGGGAGATGAGTAGAAATACTTCACGTTTCCGGTATCTAGATAGGTCTTAATACGAGCATAGCTTTCGGCAAAAAAAAGGAAGACCAAAAGAACTACAACCGCAAATAGAACTTTTTTCCAAACTGGAAGTTTTTTCGATGACGCCATAATCCCTTTCCTCAGTTTGGAGTCCCATTTGGGAAGTTCACTTCAGTCCCTAAGGATTCTGAGGCTTGCTTTCTTCATTTTCAATCATTTTCATAGTCTCCCAAAGAGTGTTTAAAATTTGGTCTGTCTTAAAAGCATAATGATAACTCCGAAGATTCTATCAATTGACACAGTGCCCCTTCGATCCATAGGATGCCGAAACTGGATACAGGTCACTCAGAGTTAGGGGTCCATAGCCTTCGGTAAGTGATCAACGAAGGGGAATTTACGGCGCAACATTAAAATCTCAGGCACCGAACCCAACTAATTCCGTGGCTATACAAAAAGCCAAGCGAGGGAAAGAACATGGCATACAAAGGACATCGGATAGTAGATCTGACACAAGACCTTTACGAAGGCCAGCCGGTCTTTATCGGACACCCAGAAACCAAAGTTTGGAACTGTATGACCCATGAAGAGTCTGTCGCATCGGGACGGTTTGGAGGAGAAATGAGTTATACAGCAAAGGTCCTTCAAATCTGCGAACACGGGCCTACACATATCGACTCAATCAGTCACATCGATCCTCGGCCAGACGCAATGACCATCGACAAAATGGGACTTGATTTTTTCTACAACGAAGGGATCTGCATCGACCTGTCCGATACCAAACCCCGTACTTCTATTTCACGCGAACGATTAGAGCAAGAGCTCGAAAAAACCGACCTCGATATCCCAAACGGCGGAACCTTACTTTACCACTTAGGCCATTACAATCGGCATTATCCATCGCCGGAATACTCGACCCAATATGGGGGCCTAAGCCTTGAGGCAGCAGAGTTTGCATACGTCGAAAAGGGTGCGCTCAACGTTGGGACCGACGCACCCAGTATTGACAATGCTGCAGACAATACATTTCCCTGCCATTCCGTTATCTGCCGCAATTATCAGCGGACTAACACCGAAAACCTTTGCAACCTTGAGAATTTGGCGGGGCAACGCTTTCTCTTTATCGGACTTCCTCTCAAAATCCGTGAAGGTACTGGGTCACCCATACGTGCTGTAGCCGTCCTCGGGGCCTAGAGCTAAAGTCACCCCACACTGAAAAAATGGCGCGGCAAAACTTTGGAAATGAACCAACCATTAAAGTTACAAGGAAAACTTGTTCGGGGCATTCACTTCTCTTTTTTAGGTGGATATAAGCACTAACGTATGCCCAGGTTTTCATTGTTTACCACCAGACCAATGGATCTCCGACTGGAAGCATGAGATGAGGATTAGCACAAATTATTATCGTAAAAAATGGAAAACTAAAACTTTCTGAAAATTTATCTTGTAGTTGACGGTTTTTGTCTCGATTGTTATTTTCGCTGAGAATTATTACGCTAGTGGTATCTTTTTGGGAAAATCGGGTAACCGACATACCGGAAGGTTGGCTTTTCTGATTTGAAGATGTCGACAGCGAAGGCGTCGTTATCTCGTTGGAGCCCTATTCACTGAACCAAAGGAAAATCTAGGGATGGTAATCGAGCACACATTCGTTGGACGCCGCCTGCCGATGGTGGACGGTAAGGAAAAGGTTTCTGGTGTTGGGGAAAATATCGCAGACATCACCCTTCCCGGGATGCTGCATGGAAGAATGCTGAGGAGTCCCCATCCCCATGCCAGGATTCTCAACATCGACACCTCAGAGGCTGAAAGGGTACCGGGGGTTAAGGCCATTCTCACAGGCCAAAACTCTCCCCAGCCTAAATTCGGGATTTCCGTGCTAGATGAAACTCCCTTCTGCACTGACAAGGTCCGTTACGTAGGCGACGAGGTGGCAGGCGTAGTGGCCGATACGGAAGAAGCCTTGGATGAAGCCCTAGCTAGAATTTCAGTGGAATACGAACCACTTACCTCAGTAACGGATCCACTGGACGCTCTGGAAGAGGGGAATCCACTTGTCCACGAAGACAAACCCGGCAATATCGCCTACGGATTTGAGATAGAGCGTGGGGATGTCAACGATGCTTTCCAAAATGCCGACCAAGTTTTCAAGGGAACCTATCGCACCCATCTGACACACCAGGCGTACCTTGAACCCACGGGGGCAATCGGCTCTTACAAGAATGGGCAATTGACCGTCTGGGGATGCCTACAATCAATATATGCCATTCGCCCCTACCTTCTCTCCCGCCCCATGGGAATCCCCCTGGATGATGTAACGGTCATTCAGACACGTCCCGGTGGAGCTTTCGGTGGCAAGTTGGACGTCAAACTGGCTTTGTTGGTCGGTCTCCTCAGCCGGGCAGCGGATGCGCCAGTCCGTTGTATCCTATCGCTAGAAGAAGACCTCATCAGCATGCGCCCTCGTATGCCAGCCATTCTTGATATCCAATCAGCCTTTTTAAAAGGGGGTGAATTCCTAGGAAAAATGGTTAATGTGGTTGCCGACAACGGAGCTTATTGCAGCCTTTCCCCCCAGATCATGAGCTCACTAGCACTTCGGACTGACTCACTTTACCGAACTCCTGCGGTGAAAATCGATGCTAAACTCGTTTACACTAACACCGAACCCACTGGCCAAATGCGAGGATTTGGGAATCTCCAAGCTACCTTTGCTTGGGAAAGCCACCTAGACGAAGTGGCCGAGGGACTAGGCATTGATCCCGTTGACATCCGGCTCAAAAATCTGACGGAAACTGGCGACACCTCGATCCACGGTTGGAAGATCATTAGCTGCGGTATTTCCGACTGTCTCCGAAAAGCTGCCGAAGCCATCCAATGGAAAGAACTCCGAAACCGAAAAGAGCCAGGGCGGGGTATAGGACTTGCATGTTGCATCCACGTGACGGGAAACCGAGGGTTTAGTGCCTCCCTAGTGGACAAGGATGACGACCCCTCTGAAACTGAGGTGGTCATTCACGAAAATGGGAAGGTTGAAATCCGATCGGGAGAATGCGACCTCGGGGAAGGGGCCGGAACAGTTATGGCCCAGGTTGCAGCTGAAGAGCTTGGTCTCCCATACGAAGACATGACTTTTGCTGTCCATGACACGTCTACTGTTCCCTTCGGGTTGGGAGCCTTTGCTAGCCGGATCACCCTAATGGGTGGGGCCGCAACGCGAGACGCTGCCATCAAAGCCCGCCAGAAAATCACCGAGGCAGCAGCGACAGCATTTGAGGTCCGCCCAGAAGAAATTGAGAAGGACGGTAAAGATTTTTTCGTCCGGAGCATACCGACCAAGAAGATGACCCTTCAAGAAGTGATTCAATCCACAGGGAAACCTTCTCTGTCCGCCATGGGTCGCTTCGAGGCTGGTGGAGATGTCCTAGACCCAAAGGATAAATACGGAAACGCCTCCACTACATATTCCTTCTCGGTTCACGCTGCGGATGTAACTGTGGACTTAGAGACCGGGGAAATTAGAGTTAACAAAGTTATCGCGGCTCACGATCCGGGTAAGGTGATCAATGTCCTGGGAGCTGAGGGGCAGGTCGAGGGTGGGGCTGCCCAAGGAGCGGCTTACGCCTTGATGGAGGAACTGGTTAAGGATAAGTCCGGAAAAATTCTGAACAATAATTTCGAGGGGTATCTTCTCCCAACCGCCATGGATGCTTTTGACGTAGATTCTATTTGGGTGGAAACTATTGACCCAGTGGGTCCGTTTGGGGCAAAGGGGCTTGCCGAAACAGCAATCAATCCAACTCCGGCTGCGGTTGCAAACGCTGTGTATAACGCTACAGGGGTGCGAATCCGAAACCTTCCTGTAACTCCGGAAAAAATCGTCAAAGGTATGAAGGAAGAAAACCAATAGGGCCTGTTAGAGCCCGTTCTGACAGGCCACCGGCCAAAGAGGCTTTGTCATCAGACTCAAAAAAACACGAGGAAATTAGATGACCGAGAAAAAAAGCTGGAGGTTACAAGAAATTACTTGGCCTGAGGTAGAAGCTTACCTGAAACATGATGATATCATTCTGCTTCCCGTCGGCAGTGTTGAGCAGCATGCCTATCACATGCCTCTCGGAACAGACTCTTACACCGCCATTGCGTTTGCGGAGGACGCAGCCCGAGAAGCTGAGGTTCTGTGTGCCGCGCCTGTCTGGTACGGATGGGCGACACATCACATGGGCTACCCAGGGACAGTTTCATTGAAACCGGAAACCTTCACTGAATTGGTGTACGAAATTGGCATCAGCCTAATCTACCATGGGTTTACCAAGATCTTGATCGTCAATGGTAACGCTCAGGCCAACCTGCCACCCATGCACATCGCCGCCAATAAATTAGCGAATGAGACTAATGCAACTGCGGTTGTTGTGGATCCTTGGGATATTGGAGATTCTGTTTCAAGGGAGTTAATGGAAGGCGCTCCCGGAAGTATGGGGCACGCATCCCAACATGAATGCTCCCAAATGCTTCACATCCAGCCACACCTTTGCGACATGAGTAAATCCGAGCCAAACGTTTGGGAACAACGGGAATTTCACTTTTCAGATCATTACGTTATGGGAAATCGGGTACATTGGGCCAAGACTCCGGAAGCTTTTCGTGAGGCTACCCTGCCGAGTGGCACGTTCGGGGATCCTACCCACTGCTCAGCAGAAAAAGGGAAAATCTTCCATGAAACTATTGTGGCCAACATTGTCAAAATCATTCGAGAACTTCGAGAAATGGATGTAGAAACCCGACCTCGTCGATTCGTTTTTTAAAGCATGAAACAACATTTATTCTTTCAAGGGTAAGATGTAATAGACCATGCCGAACTCTAACTCTGAGCTTTTTCAGGATTTTACCAAACAAGTCGTGAAGGAATTGAAGATTTCCCAAAATGACGGGGAAAGAACGGCTGCTGTTGAGAAAGCCTTGCCCACTCTTTTGCAGACGAAAGGCTGGCTCCAGCCTGAGTGTCTTAGGCCAAATTCCACAAACTACGCCAGAAACCTTATTTATCGTGATCCTGACTTGGGGTTTGTTGTTGTTGCGATGGTCTGGTTGCCTGGCCAAAAAACGGCAGTTCATGATCACTCTGGAATCTGGTGCGTGGAAGGGGTATTGGAAGGCTCAGTCCGAATAACGCAATATGATCCCGTCAGGGATCCCAAATCGAATAACGGGTTCCAACTGAAGTCATCCACTTGCTTTGAATCGGTAACTGGTGATACCGGGAGGCTGATCCCACCTTTTGAGTACCACAAGATCGAAAATGTGGGCGACGTGATCGCAATCACTATACACGTTTATGGAAGAGACCTTCTCGATTGCAAGATTTTTGAAGAACTGCCTGATGGTCTCTTTCAAATGGAAACCGTCCAGATGCAGTACGATCCGATTTTGACCGACAAATAGACGACCTTCCCAGCTATGAATGTCCACGAAGATCGCTATAGGGACGTAACCGGCGTCATTCTTGCGGGTGGCAAAAGCCGGCGAATGGGAAGTAACAAAGCCTTTTTAAGGGTCGGTGGCATATCTTTGATCGAGCGGGTCTCTGGTGTCCTCAGTGGGATTTTTGAAAACGTCTTTCTAGTCACAAACGACCCTGCCACCTACGCGAGCATCGGATTTCCTGTTTACACCGACATTTATCCCGACCGAGCCTCTCTGATAGGTATCTATACTGGCCTACTTAAAGCGAAAACTCCTCATATCTTTTGCGCTTCTTGTGATATGCCCTTTCTGAGTCAATCCCTTATCCGTCTTCTAGTCGAAAAACGCAAAAACACCGACTTGGTTCTTCCTTTCTCAAACAACGGCCGGGAGCCTCTTCACGCAGTCTACGGAAAAAATTGCTTGCCCTTCATGGGTCAAATGATTCTGGAAAATCGGATGGCAATCAAGGAAATATTCGATCAGGTCCGAACAAAAAAAGTCAAACCCGAAGAAGTGGCAACCCTAGACCCTAAGTTTCTTTCCTTCCTGAATTGCAACACACCAGAAGACTACGAAATAGTTTCTGAAATTTTTAAAAAAATGGAAGATATTTAGCTAATAGACTGAATTATATAAGATTATAATTTTCTTGGATTTATTATCAATTTTGTATCTTCGAATTCTAAAGTTTCCCCAAAACTGGAAAAACAGAAATATAAGTCGCTGAAAAAGACTACAACTCCCATGAAATTTGAAATTAAGCTCTAGCTAGGGAACGTGGTATTTGTCTCGGTATTAAATGTAATTTTCCTCTAGTATTGGCGTGCTCAAGAGCATGGATTTCGCTTTTTATTCGATAAAAACCTTGACAGATTCTCTATATACTTAGACAATGTCTCACGTCCCCTAACCCCATGTGAGTTCTTAGTGGCGTTCGAGATATTCGCTGGCTCTTGTCAGGTTATCCCGGGGGGCTGTCGCATTTGTGTTTAATGGCTGGATAATGGGGCTTGGATTAGCTCCCTGACGTTCGAGGTGATGGTCGTGTTCGGCTTTCCCAGTCCCTGCCGTGGGGATGGGTTATAAAGCTTGAGGTAGGGTACGCGGCCGAAAGCGCTAGACCAAGTCAGTCAAGGAGCCTGGATGGTTTAAGCGTTGGCTCTTGGTGGAAATAACTGGAAACTTGGTTGAAGCAAGACATATGAACGCAGATTTAATTCTCCGAGGGCGTATGTGTCAGGTTTTGGTTCTTGGAGCAATTTTGAGGAGGTAGCTATGAAACCAATTAGAATCGCGATAGCCGGCGTGGGAAACTGTGCTAGCTCTCTTCTTCAGGGGATGGAATACTACAGGCAAAGGCCAGAGGAGGAAGCCCTCGGGTTGATGCATCATGATCTCGGAGGCTACCGTCCATACGACATTCAGCCTGTCGCGGCTTTCGATGTGGATGCCAGAAAGGTCGGTCAACCTCTAAATGTTGCCGCTTTCGCACCACCCAACTGCACCCAAGGCATTGTCGAGAGTCTTCCCGACTTCGGGGTAAACGTCCAAATGGGTGTGCCACACGATGGCGTTGCTGCTCATATGAAGGATTACCCGGACGCGAAAAGTTTTGTGTTAAGCAGCCAAGAGCCCTGCGACGTGGAAAGTGTTCTTCGGGAAAGCGGAGCCGAGATGCTTCTTTGCTACCTTCCGGTCGGGTCAGAGGAAGCAATTCGTTTCTATGCCCAATGCTGCTTAAACACCGGGGTAAGCATTATCAATTGCGTACCCGTGTTTATAGTCTCTGACCCGGAATGGGAGGAGAAGTTCAGGAAGAGAGGAATCCCGGTCATCGGAGACGACATCAAATCTCAGGTTGGTGCAACTATCGTCCATCGAAACCTGGTCCGCTTATTTCAAGACCGAGGCGTGGAGCTAAAGCGCACCTATCAACTCAATACGGGTGGTAATACGGATTTCCTGAACATGAAGGAGCATGGCCGGCTAAAATCAAAGAAAACATCGAAAACTGCTGCCGTCCAGTCTCAGCTTGACCTTCCTTTGCACCCTGAAAACATACACATTGGCCCAAGCGATTACGTTCCTTGGCAGAATGATAACAAAGTGTGTTTCATCCGGATGGAGGGTGAAGGATTTGCGGGAATTCCGTTGAATCTGGAGCTTCGCTTATCGGTCGAGGACTCCCCAAACAGTGCCGGTGTTGTGATCGAGGCGATTCGATTTTGCAAGCTGGCCCGGATACGCGGGGATGCAGGAGCCTTACTGCCCATCTCGGCGTATACTATGAAACATCCTCCACAACAGATGCTCGATCATGAGGCTCGGGAACAACTCGAGGAATATCTACAAAAGGTGACTGATCGAAAAATCGCGTCCCCAACTCAAAACAATGGTGGTCAAGATCATGAGTCCAAGAAAAAAGTCTGGACCACCGCCTGATAATTTCATTCATTGCACAAAAAACAAGGGATGTGGCCGAAGTCACATCCCTTGTTTTTTGTGCAATGGATTACTTGACTGCCCCGAGAAATATGTAGGCTACCTATCCAGATGAACTACAAGATTAATCCAGATTGGTGGACAATTCTCCGCGGAACTCGTTTCGAGTGTACCCAGTGCGGGAAGTGTTGTGAGCGCCCCGGTAAGGTTTTTGTGAAACCCGACGAAATAGAGCCCGTAGCAGGGTTCCTCGGCCTCACAACCCGTCAGTTTATTAAAAAATTTACCAGAAAAATAAAAGAGTATGACGGCTATACGCTACGTATGGACCCACAGGGCCAATGCCCCTTTTATTCCACCAATGACAATACTTGCGGGATCCATCCAGTTAAATTTATCCAGTGCCGGACGTTTCCCTTCTGGCCTGAACACGTAGAAACCCCCGATACTTGGTCTGCTACCAAGGAGGAGTGTGAGGGAATTGGACGGGGAAACCTGATTTGTAAAGAGAGTACCCAGAGTTGCCTTAAGGAAAGTGCTCATCTCTGATAGCCGATTGCTAAAGGGGTTTCTTTAAATTGCCGTCACAAAACACTGTCCGATCGGTTCGGTGAATGGAGTTCCTGAAGTACATCTAGTGCATGAGAATCGACATTAACATCGCGGAAAACTTTCTCAACCTGCCCTTCCGCGTTGATGATAAACGTTGTCCTGAGTATTCCCCAAGATTTTTCCCCTTCAATTATTTTCTCCACATAGGTACCGTAATCTTTTGCGGCCTTACCATTTACATCAGAAAGTAGAGTAAAGGGAAGATTGTACTGGCGTGCAAATTCCTCATGGCTTTCTGACGTATCTAGACTTACGCCGAGCAATTCCAGGCCTTCCTGGGTATAGGCACCAAAATGATCTCGGAAACCACAAGCTTCTTTCGTGCATCCGGGTGTCATATCCTTTGGATAAAAAAACAGAACAATTCGTTTTCCTGCATAATCTGAAAGTTTGCGTTCCCTACCTAAACTGTCTTTAAGCACAAAATCTGGCGCTGCCTCTCCGGATTTAACCACTTAAGTTTCCCTTTCGCTCTCTTCTTTCATTGATGGAAACGGCCACCTACATACTTCCTCTAGCTAACATAAAGAGGACAAATCCACCCAATCTTCCCTCGATTTTGCGATATAATTGGGTACTTCGTCTCTGTTCCAATCCCTCAGCCCCTTTAGGGGAGGGTACTTACACAATTATAAAGGAGGAATTTCACATGCCGGTAGCACATATAAGCCTTCTGGAAGGCCGGGACAAAGAAGCCAAAGCCAAGATTGCCAATGAAGTTGCCGATAGTATCTCCAAGCATGGAGGAGCACCCAAGGAGGCCGTTATTGTAGTTTTTCACGATGTCACGGGTGACGACTGGGCGACAGGTGGCGTTTTATTCAGTGACAGAAAAGCCGCTAGCTCATAACAAATCCTGTCCCGGGCCTATCCGCTGGAGTTTATCTCTCGTCTCCCGGCGGACAGGCCCGGAAACCACAATTTCCAGATGATTCTCCACAAACGCTCAGTTACTACTTTTCGGTCGAATCCGACTCTTAACTTTCATAGCCCCTCTGCGCGCCTTCTGGAGAAGTCGCTTGGCCCAAGTAAACTCCAAAGCCAGAATAGCAAGTCCCAGTGGAATTACAACAAATGCTGGGCCCGGCAAAACAATGAGGGCCAAGCCCACCAGGACAACCGTCATCCCAACTACTAAAACAATAGACCGCCATACCTGATGCAAGGCTGACCAAACGATGCCCTTATACTGCTTGCTGATGCGAAACATATTTTAAATTTATCAGATGATGGGCTCTTATCATATAGTTTCAACCCGAGAGCAAGCTTCTTGCGTCCAAACGAATCTTCCTCAAATATTCCGGGTCATCACTGTGATAATAACCGCGGATTTTCGCCTCACGATCCACTAAAACAAATCTTGAACTGTGGGTAAACATCGAGTCTGTTTCAATTTGATGATGCGCCCAGGCCACTCGAGGCTCAAAACGTCTTAACACCCTTTGTAACCAACCAAGAACTTGTATGGAGACTCTCGTTCCTGCAACCAGCGAAGTTTTCCTCAGCTCAATCAGACCCGATTGTGGGTCTCTACTTGGCTCATACTCATCGGAAATAGCAATGCTGAGACGAAAACCTTCTTTCACTAGGGTGTGGGTTTCTTTTCGGCTCCCCCTCAAAAAAAGCCACCGCACCGGATCTGCTTGATATCTGTTTGCGTATATCCTGAGCGCCTCGAGACTGTCTCGGTCGGGATCTATTGTGTAAGAAACAAGCCGAAAATCTTTTTCTGACATAAACTCTTTTTGAAGACGGGCCATCTGCGCCGTTTGGAGAGGACAAAAATCTTTGCAATGAGAGAAAAAGAAATCTGCCACCCAAACTTTTCCTCGCAACACCGCCAGGGTCACCTGCTTCCCAGAGCGCTCTGTCATGGAGAATTCGGGTGCGACCGAGTAAACCGGCAGAGCTCTCCGGTCGTGGCCCGTTAAAACGTACACCAACAAAATTCCAACCATACCGGTTAAAAAAAGCCCTAGGACACCCCACAATGCTGTCCGTATCAATTTTTTTGTTTGAATCAAGCTACTCGCCATATTATTTATCATTATTGAGAGATTACGGACGTAACCTTCCATCCCCTAATCTGGGTCATTCTTCCACCAGAGAGTCATCATCCGATGTTGGCAATTCAGGCAACTGCTCCTCAGAATCGTCTTCTCCCTCACCTTCCAAAGTACCTGAACGTCCGAATTCTCGAAGGCCTTCAGCTAGCTCTTGAAGTCTAGCATCCACCAAACCGTGCACTGAGTTCTCAGGAAAATCGCCATTTTCATCGCGTTCGCCCGCTGGAGTGTCTGTTAGGATCTCAATGCCCTCGTCCACGTTGGAAATCGAATAGACATGAAACTTTCCTTCTGCGACAGCATCGATTACTTCCTCATTCAACATCAGGTTGTTCGCGTTCTGGCGAGGGATGACCACTCCCTGGTTTCCTGTTAGACCCATTGCCTTGCAAACATAAAAGAATCCCTCGATTTTTTCGTTGACACCACCGATAGGTTGAATGACGCCTAGCTGATTCACCGATCCGGTTACAGCAATCTCTTGCTTGATTGGTAAATTTGTCAGACTCGAGAGCAATCCATAAAGCTCAGCTGATGATGCACTATCGCCTTCGACCCCTTCGTACGACTGTTCGAAACACACGCTAGCCGAAAGAGACATTGGACGCAAACGACCGTACTGACCGCCCATATAACCAGCAAGGATCATAATTCCCTTATCGTGCGTTCGCCCCGACATCTTCGATTCCCGTTCGATGTTGATGACCCCTTCTTCTCCCATGTAAGTGCGGACGGTTATCCTGGAGGGTTTGCCAAATCGGTAGTCTCCCAGGTCATAGACCGCAAGACCATTTACCTGCCCAACCACTTCGTTTTCGGTATCCACGAGAAGAACTTCTTCGATGATCAGTTCCTGAATACGATCCTCAGTCAGATTGGACCGCTTTTTCCGCTCATTCAACGCTTTCTCCACATCTTCTCGATTAATGATCTTATTCCCATTTTGACCACTCCAGTAGGTGGCTTCATACATCAAATCTTGGGTATCACTCAGGCGGGTGGACAACTTTTTTTGGTCATCTACATATCGGGCCGCATGCTCAACAATCCGGGCAACTGCTTCTCGGTGGATAGGGGGAAGTCCCTCCTGACTACATCGAGAAGCAATATAACCAGCGTACTCTAAAAGTTGGCTTTCCTCTTTTTCCATCTGGGTGTCAAAATCTGCCTTTACCTTGAACAGCTTTTGAAAATCTTCATCGTAATAAAGCAAAAGATGATAAATGTAGGGGTTTCCAATCATCACGACTTTTAGGTCAGTTGAAATCGGAGTTGGCTTCTTCCCGCCCAGTGTGAATTAGCCTAGCATCTCCCCATGTTCTTCGATCTGGACCTTTCCCGTTCGCAAGGTTCGCTTCAGAGCGCTCCAGACACCGGGGTTTGTCAAAGCATCTAACGCATGAAAGATAAGATAACCCCCATTAGCTCTACTAACCGAACCCGCCTTTATCATCGTTGCATCCGTAAAGTATGTTCCGAAAGAAGCCTTCTTCTCGATTGTACCGAACAGATTTTGAAATGTCGGATTGCTCTCAAATATGACTGGTGGGTGTTCCAAATCGGAATTATCCACAAACACATTTACGTGATATGCGGCAAATGGATCCTTTTGGGATTGAGTGATCTGTACCTCTTGTCCGATGGCCCCTCCTACAGGTTCCACGTGCCCTTCCTCAACCGTTTCCTTTCCACTATGGGCGACCGACACTTCCTGGCTTCCCTTCCGAAATTCGTCTAGCCGGGTAAGCACGTCTTCTTGGACTTGATCGAAGTAGTTCAGCACTTCGGGAAAATCTGAGTAGGACTCTTTCAAGGTTTGCATATGAACAGTAATAACCTGAAGTCCGACCTCCCGCTGAAGTGAACGCGCCTGCTCCCGTACCTTTTTTTCCAGAACCTTCATCTTTTTGAGAAAATCGCCCAGTTTTTTATTGAAGGTGGTGCGCTTTTTCTCAATTCCTTTTCTCACTTCTGGATCAAGATCGTTGTATTGTTCATCTGAAAGAATTTGGCCGTCGATCACAGACGCCAGGACAAACCCAATCTGGGTTGCTCGAATGGAAAAATCTTCCTTTTTAGCCTCCTCCTCTAGATCACGAAAAAGTGCTTCTTGCTTGGTCTGACTTTCTTCAACGACTTTGTTTCGTTGGCGTTCAAATTCCTCGCCCTCAAAGGCCTTCGGGATATCGGTCAGTAGATCTTGAAGAAGTTCCTCCATATGCCCTGCAAGCTTCTTACCAGTACCCGCCGGCAACTTAAACGCTATGGGTTTCTCGGGGGATTTGAAGTTGTGGACATAAACCCAGTCGCTTGGAACAGGTCTATCCATTACTCGCTGCTTGCAATATTCCATGCTGATGGATGTCCGCCCTGTACCCGGAATTCCTGCCACATAGATATTAAAGCCCGGGCGATCGATACCAAGACCAAAGTCCAGTGCGCGAGCAGCCCGGTCTTGACCCATAATTCCCTTCAACGGTGGACACTTGTCCGTTGTCTCGAAGGGGAAAGTCTCGGGATCGCAAGTCCACTTTAAAGATTCAGGGGGTAATTCAAGTTCTTTTCGAATCATTTTTTCTCCAGTTTTCCTTTAGTAATATTCCAATTCCCATGATCCCAGTTATGCATTGCGGGACATGAATATTGGAATCGATTCATGAAGCAGAGTGGTTAAAACGGTATTTAACAGCGAGGATAATCACAACCCTCTAATAAGATCCATACGCGTATCATACCGATTGAATAATCTTCTGAACAGGCTAGGAATTGGCTAGCGAAATCCAGTGGCAATAGTACCACCCACCAGTCCCAAAGGATAAAAGGGTAGGAACCAGAGAGAATCTTTTGGATAAGCTATATAGATAGTCCGGAAAAGATGCTTCCATTTTGAAGTAATGTCAAAGGCCAACCGCTTTCTAGGCCAGTCACAAAGAAACTAACGGAAAGTCTCCACGCCCAGAGTAAGAACGTGTTGGGTATCCTCTTCCTCATGACCTTTGCGGACTCCGTGAACATCTAGGACCGGGACCACTCCTGCTTCTAGATACTTTGTGATTCGCTCCTGAATTACATCGTCCTTGTAACCCAATCCGAAAGTTTCGATCATCCCGTCCTCTGCTTGGGCGGCAGCCTCTTCCCGTTGGCCGTCCCACCATAATTGACGTACGCGCTCGCGAAGCTCATTCCATTCTGTATGCGACACAAACCAATCGAAGGTTTCCGACGCCAGATGCCAACAAACAGCTTTTCGAAGATTGCTTGGACCATCACCACGATCGGCACCAACCGGTTGGTTAGACAGAATGTGGATCTCGTCCGGATTTCGACCCGAACGTTCTGCACCGATGGCAATGTTCTCTTTTACGCTACCTAAAGCCTCAAGCGGGAAATGGGTCATGATAACGCCATCGGCTAACTCGCCAGCAAGTTGAAGCATTTTGGGATTAATAGCACTTATGTAGATGGGGACTGCTCTCTCTTCGGGCACTCCGATTCGAAGACGAAAGTCTCGTTGGATATTAAAAATTTTCCCTTCATAGGTGAGGCGGTCTCCACGAAGAAGAGGTCTGAGAATTTCAATCGTTTCCCGACATCGTTGTACCGGGCGCTTGAATTCAACTCCGTGTCCGTGGGTGATGATCTGTGTTCCTCCAGGACCGATCCCCAGAATAAAACGACCACCAGATAATTCATCTAGGGCAAAAGCACCCATCGCCAAAAGCGTCGGAGTATGGCTAAAGTAGCTAACGATGTTCGTCCCAACCTGAATTGATGACGACCCCACAGCCTGTAAAGTTGACTGGGCGAAAGCGTCCCGGTCGTTCGTTTCAATATTCCAGGCACGATCGTACCCCATCTCCTCAGCCTTTCTGGTCATCTCGGTGAAGTAGTTTTTCAAACCAGAGGGTTGTCGGGGCACGCGGGGAGTAACAATGTACATGTCAGGTTTGCTGTAGCGAGGATCTACGCTCACGTCAACTCTCCTTCCATGTCCCAACCAGAGTTTAGATGAAAAACCTTATGGAGAAACTCTGAAAAGGACGTCAAATGGGCTCCAAAATCCACAGTCCATAGAAGCTACGGTAAACTTGTTTCAAAAACTGCAACCCGGCGCTAGACGTTTAATCGAAACCAGGATTACTCCACGGAGGCCAGACCTCGCCGCCAGAAGCTTTGATGGAGTGAGATCAAATGATCACCAATTTCTGAAGAATTTGACAATCTCCCCCATCAGCAGGATAAATTTAGCATGATTGGGTTGTAAGAGCACATCTCAAACCATCTCTCTCCAGCAAATTAACGGTGAATCCGAATAGTCCAAAAATGTTTCTATTCAGTTCTGTAACAACCAGGTTTTGGAGATCCACAGAAATGGAATAGGCCAAACCCTCCTTAAACCGCTCCCGAAGAAAACAAGATTCCCTCTCGCGTCTTAAGGGACACTTCCTTTCCATCCACATTGACAAGACGATCCGTCAGGGTCGTGTTTCTCGCTCGATGGGAAATCACCTCTCCATCCACCATGATCATAGTTACAGCAGGAACATCACCAAACTCAATCGCGGCTAGGGCGTCAGATGCATTGCAGTCCCAGGGCGCATCCATAGCAATCAGATCTGCTTCCCGACCAATTTCCACTTTCCCCGTGTTCAGATTGTAAGCCTCAGCAACAGATCCACTCGCCATGGCCCAAGCAATCTCAGCTGGAACTTTACATAGTGATGAGACGAAGAGAACCGTCCTGAGCATACCAAGTGGGACAACACCCGCGCCAACGGGACTGTCCGTTCCGATTATGACGCGATGAAGCAGGGATCGTTCTTTCATTCGGAGAACAAAATCATACATCGTCCTAAAGTTACCCGTATAGATCACCTCCAAGTAAGCCGAGGTTTCATCGACAAGACGATCCGCCTCCGTTCCGGGTGCGGAGGTTGGGCCACCGTTGATATGCAATACCACGTCGGGTCTGAGGGCAATTGCTTCCTTCGCGTATATGCAAGCCGATCCCGGAACTGAACGCCCACCGAAATGCAGGGGAATCACCATTTCTACTTCGCGTGCCCAGTCAAGGTATTCCCATATCTCTTCCAACGAATGGAGACCAGCCGCACCAATTTCCGCAACAACTTTGACACCCTCTTTGGCCATTTCCTCAAAGTCCGATTTTTTCAAGCCTTTTTCGAGGATGATTGCTCCTCCATGAAACTTTAGCCCTCCACCCGGACGATAGTTCCGCCCAACCTTAGCCCCTAATATGGCAAGGGATTTCACACCCGCTGCATCGGTTGGACGACCTTGTAACATTCCGGAACCCATGGAAACTATAGTTGTAACGCCACCATGAAGAGCACTTTCCATCCACCCCAAAACGTTCTGTCTAGGATGCCAGTCACCAATCACAGGATGTGTATGAGCATCGATCATGCCAGGGGCAACAACCATTCCCTTGACGTCCACAACATGATCTACACTTCCACCTTTCATATCTTGACTGTCACCGATCTGAGTAATAATCCCATCCTTGACGATGATCGTGTCAGCACCGATAAGACCTTCCCGGCAATTCCCGGACACGATCTTCCCTATATTGACGATAGCAGTCGTGGTCATTACACATCTCCCTAAAGTGAAGCAGGAACCATCTGGAATAGACATTGGTTCGGGGTTTTTCAACAAGCCAAAGCTACTTATAAAACCCTAACCTGTTCTGAGTCCCAGAAAAACCCGAGATTAATATTGAGAGTACCCTTCCAAAAAAAATTAGCGTAGAATGTAGTAGAATTACAAAGCAAGGAAAATTCGTAGGGGGAAGACGAAAAACCGAGGTTGTTTGTCCTTCGGTGGTCGTCTTCTGATTTTTTCTTCAGCAGCATCAACTGGGTGGATTTTGGTTCATGTGGCGACAATTCGAATACTGTGAGCCGGAGAGTGTTGAGGAGTGCTGTGAGCTCCTTGCCCAATACGGCGACGAAGCTCAGATTCTTGCAGGTGGAACGGCGCTTTTGAAACTTATGAAGCTCCGAATCGCCAGACCGGCTGCTCTGCTCAACATAAAAAGAATCCCCGGATTGGATTACATTGAGGGTCAAGATGATAACGGTCTGCGCATTGGCGGCCTAACTATTTACCGCGAGCTCGAGCGGGGTAATCATGGTCATTCCTATCTCGCACATGTAGCAAGTGATGTCGGATCCGTGCAGGTGCGAAATATCGCCACTATATCGGGAGCTCTTTGCCTTGCCGAACCTTCTTCCGATATTGGGCCGGTCTTGATGACACTTGACGCAGAAGTCGAACTGACTTCCAAGACCGGAAAACGGGTCGCACCTATCAATGGTTTTTTCGAGGATGCCTTTGAATCCAGAAAATCTCCGGATGAAATCATGACCGAGATCCGGGTCCCCTCGATTCCCGATGGCACTGGGTGGGACTATCAGAAGTTTTGCCTCCGACGTGGGTTCGACATCGCCGTTGTGGGCGTTGCGGCTATTGTGGAACGGGAAGGAGATGTGATTCGTTCCGCGAAGATCGCTGTGGGTGCCACTCAACCAACGCCTTTTCGCCATCCCGAAGCAGAAGCTATGGTTGTTGGACAAACCTTATCGGAGGAACTCTGTCGTGCGGCTGGTGAGCGTGTTGCAGAAGGGTTGGAGGGCATCACCGACGTTCGTGCGACAGGGAAATATCGAGTTCACCTTACCCAGGTCCTCGTCGGGCGCGCTCTAACAGAAGCCTACCAGCGCGCTGAGCCTTAATTCCGGAATCACCGGAGGTCCTATGAAGAAAGATATCGAAATTACGGTCAACGGAGAAGGCTATGATCTCAGCATCCCCGTTCACCAAACACTTCTTCACATGCTGCGCTACGACCTCGGATTGACCGGGACGAAAGAGGGGTGCGGTCAGCATGAGTGCGGTGCATGCACTGTCCTGATGGATGATTTACCCGTTTGTTCGTGCTCCATCCTGGCTGTGGATGCCGAAGGGAAAAACATTACGACGATTGAGGGTCTCGCCAAGAACGGGAAGCTTCACCCACTTCAGGAGACTTTCGTTAACTGTGGGGCTATCCAATGTGGGTACTGCACACCAGGTCAGATCATGTGCGGCGTGGCACTGCTAAATGAGAAAAAAAACCCTTCAGACGCTGAAACACGTCTGTGGATGAGCGGTAACCTTTGCCGCTGTACTGGGTATCAGAAAATTCGGGAGGCTCTGCACGAGGCTGCAAAGATTATGTCCGAAAGCTGAGCATTCCTCAGACAGAGGTAAAGTGGGCCAACAAATTTGGTTGTTTTGTTTCTTTCTAACAGGGAGTTGGTTTCCTAAACAGTAGGCTCAATGGAGTAAAATCGACTCGTTAGTAAGGGCATTTCACCATGAGCGAATTTTCAGTTATCGGAACACGTACCGCAAACATCGAAGCAACCCAAAAGTCTCAAGGAGGGGGGACGTACGTATCCGACCACATCTTTCCGGGCATGCTGTGGGGAAGAATCCTCCACAGCCCCTTTCCACACGCTCGCATCCTTTCTATCGACACTTCAAAGGCAGAGTCCCTTCCCGGGGTACGTGCTGTTGTGACAGCTGAGGATACCCTAAAGAAACCCTACGGGCAGATCATCCCCGATGAGCCAATCCTTTCAATTGATAAAGTCCGCTTTGCTGGCGAGGAGGTTGCAGCGGTGGCAGCGTCCGATCCGGACACTGCCGAGGAGGCCCTGGAGTTAATCAAAGTCGACTACGAAACCCTCCCCACACACGGAACCATGGAAGAGGCACTTGTTGCGGATGAAGAACCGATTCATGCGGACAAACCGGACAACGTGGCTTACAGACTGGAGTTGAATAGGGGTGACGTAGAGACGGCTATGAAGGACGCTGAGGTCGTCGTCGAAAACAGTGTGAAGACCTCATTGGTCCATCAGGCCTATATGGAACCCATCGCTGCCGTAGCAGACTGGGATCCGAGTGGGAAACTAACACTTCATGCATCCGTCCAACACCCTGGTATGGTTCGATTTGTTTATGGTCCAGCCCTAGGAATTGATCCAGGAAACATCCGAGTTATTCAGTCATTCATAGGCGGCGCCTTTGGGTCAAAATTCGAACACAGCGTTCACCTTATTGCGGCACTTCTCTCGCGGAAATCTGGAAAACCAGTCCGGCTAGTTTTTACCCGTGAAGAAGAGTTCCTTGCCTCCCGCCCCCGCCTACCAATGAATATATCCGTGAGGCTCGGGGGAATGAGGGATGGAACCCTTACTGCTAAATCCATGGATATTATCGCGGATAACGGTGCTTACACCGACTATGGTGTCGCCATCGCAGGAACTACCGCCTATCGAATGGACAATTGCTACCGCATTCCGAACCTTCATTCGGACCTCCGGCTAGTCTACTCCAACCGTGCGCCAACGGGTGCCTACAGGGGATTCGGAAACCCGCAAGGCAATATGGCCCTGGATACTTCGATCGATATGTTCGCAGAAGAAATTGGCTTGGATCCCGCAGAGGTCAGACTAAAAAACATCGTTCGGACGGGTGACGTAACCTCCTTTGGTTGGAAGATGAATAGCGCTGGGGGAGCTGAGTGCATTGAAAAATCCATAGCTGCCTGTGGTTGGAAAGAAAAAAGACAAAAGTTTTCCAGTCAAACGGGTTCAAAAAAACGCGGGATTGGCATATCGGCTTGCATTCACGTCTCAGGCAACCGCGGCATCTTCAAGGAGTTTGACGGCTCCTCTGCCATTCTTCGGTTATCCGAAACCGGAAAGCTCTTGGTAATTTCTGGGGAAGTGGATTACGGCCAAGGAAGCCGAACTGTTATGGCCCAGGTAGCTGCCGAAGTAATGGGTATGAACATGGAAGACGTACAGGTGTCAAATGTTGATACGGACGTAACACCTCTTTGCTTAGGGGCGTTCGCTACGCGAACTACTACGGTTGCGGGGCTTGCTATCATTGACGCCGCTTCAAAGATTAGAAAAGAACTCCTCGAGTCCGCATCGGAAACCTTGGAGGCTTCAGAAGACGATCTCGATATTCGCGATGGAAGGGTGTTCGTAAGTGCAGCTCCAGAGCGGTCCACTTCCGTCCGAGAAGCCGCCCATCATGCGGTCTTTAATAAAAATGCGGGTAACCCCATCGTTCAACGGGGAGAATACAACGCAGACAAAGCAGGTGTCGAGTATCCAGATCCTGCAACAAAACATGGAAATCTGTCGACGGCGTATCCATTCGCTGCGCACGTGGTAGAGGTAGAAGTGGACGAAGAAACTGGTCAAGTCCACGTCGAGGGATTCTGGGGTGCACACGACGTCGGTCGGGTTATCAACCTACTAACAGCCGAAGGTCAGGTGGAGGGTGGTTTCGCTCAGGGAATGGGTTATGCCCTTATGGAAAACATTCACTACAACAACGGGACAGTCGAGAACCCAAATTTCTATGATTATCGGATACCGACACAGATGGATGTTCCGGATCACATCGAGTCACTTTGGGTCGAATCAGATGATCCTTTAGGCCCCTTCGGTGCAAAAGGAATCGGTGAACCAAGTCTGGTCCCCGTTGCTGCGGCAGTCGCGAACGCCATCTACAACGCTATAGGTATCCGTATCCACGACATGCCTTACTCTCCTGAAAAGGTCCTTGCCGCACTCGAAAAGAAGAGGAACGGCGGAAAATGAGGCCGAGAGAGTCTATTAGCACCTTTCCCCAATTCTACATATAGACTCAATTAGAATAAAAAATATTGATCCCACATCGTCATGGATGCGCTCAAAAATTCCATGGGTTTACGGGAAGCGTACGTGGAAAATGCCTCCCGGAAACGGGGACCACCTCTCAGATGTTTCTTAAAGAATACCTTTGAGGTACTCGCGAAACGGTGTGGCTAAATCAGGACGACTGAGAGCTACTTGCGTGATGGCCTTTAGATAGCCAAGGGGTTTTCCTACATCCAGGCGCGTATCCGGACAAATCTTCGCCACTACACGGCCTTTCGAGGCTAGGCGGTTGATAGCCAATGGCTGGACATACTCGGGATCGGGCAAGTTGTTCCAACAGGTCCGAATAGCAGAGAATATCTCCGATGTAAACAAGTATCGACCCAACACCCCGTAGCGACTAGGAGCATTCTTTCGCCCCGGCTTTTCTATGATTTTTTTGACACGAACTGGGTCCTTCGTAAAATCACCATCAACGAGGGCCAAGTGATCTAATTCGAAATCTTCACATTCAAAGAGAGATAGAACCGTTTGCTCCTTCTTCTTATGAGCCTGAATAAGTCTTTTGGTTAAAGGGTATTTGGAGAGAAGAACATCATCTGGATGGGCAACGACAAAAGGGTCCTTACGGACAAACGACTCACAGCAAAGCAAAGCGTGTCCGGTCCCGAGCATCTCTTTTTGACGAACAAAAGTAATAGCCGCATCTGGCAATTCCAGTTTGCCCAGTAAGGCTTTTCTGCGCTTGGCAGAAAAATGCGCCTCCAACTCTACTTCACGGTCGAAATAATCCTCAAGAGCTTTTTTCCGTCGGTTGGTTACAATTAGAATCTCCTTCACACCGGATCGCAAAAATTCATCAACAACCCAGTGGATTGCAGGAGTATCCACCAAAGGAAGAAGCTCTTTGGGAACTGTCTTCGTCACGGGAAGAAGTCGGGTTCCATATCCTGCGGCGAGTATCACACCCTTCATTCAAGTAAACCGGTAGGGAAAGTTGCCACGTAAACATACTCCAAATTCGTCATACTTGGGCAGCCTCTCACGGTATCCGAACTCTACACCAGTGTCGTCTAGATGCCAAGGAATAGAAAAATATCCGATGCAACTTCATCTGTTCAATAAGGTGGCCAAGGGTAATGCTTATGATGGGTGGGTGACGGATAAACGGGCTCATCAAGAATGATTTCTAGCCGCAACTTAAGCGATGTCATCTCTTCATCCGAAATGAGCTCTCTCAACAATCCTATAGGGGCCACCTTTTCTTCTACCGCTTTTTGAAATTTGTTAACCGAACACAAAAATTTTGGAGGGATAGGTGTGCCCTGAAAATCCCAGACAACGGTCCGGAGCTTAGGATATGCATGAAAACTAAGCCCATGGTCAATACACCAGACATGTCCGTCTGTTCCTAAAAAAGAATGCCCGGCTTTCCGATCTGCGTTGTTAATAATCATGTCAAACAACGCGATTTGTTGGAGAACATCCGTATAATCTTCTTGGAGGATTGAGTAGTCCGTCTCATCATCGGGGGGAACATACAACTGAAGTGAACCCACTCCATGGGGTCCCAAACGAACAACTGTCGGTGGAACTAGCCTCCAACCCATAGCCTCGCTAGTGACAAAAGCTGCCACCTCTCGTTTGTATAACCCCTTCGGAAAATCCCAAAGCGGAGCTTCCCCTTCCAATGGCTTGTAGATTGCAAGAAAACTCGAATCTTTTTGGGGATTTACAGAGACCGCAAATGTGTAGTTGGAACCCCAGGGAACAAGCCTAGGCTCACCAAGATCGCCCTCCAGTAACATTTTGCTAACTTCTTCAACTGAGGCCTCTTTAGCTACTACTCTTGTGCCTTCCTCAAGTGCTCGTTCCGGCACATTGTCATTCGCCATTGTGGAGTATGCATCCTCTTTTCCAGGACATTTTTCAATCTAGTTCCTGAGCAGTCTTTGGATGATGCCCATTCGTTCTTGGGCACACATGGCCTTGCGGATCAACAAGCTGATTACATAGAGGGCAAAGAGGACGTCCCCCCATGCAAACCTCTTGCGCTTGTTGGCACATATCGGACAGAACGCTCCGATTAGCTTGAAAGCTAACGGTGGGTTCGATGCCCGATAAAGCTTCTTCTAAAAAAGCATCCGCGCCCGGATTTTCTCCCGTGCCATCATCATCTGACCTTTCTTCAGATACCTCAGCAGCTGTTTCCAGTGTCTCCTTGATGGAATCCACATCGTGGACCAAAAAAATAAACTGATCTCCCTCCTGATCATATCCCACCCCTAGCCGACCAATCTTTATTTCCAAGGTTTGATAGTCTTCATCTGATTCAAACTCGGATTCGGCTAAGATGGGTCCAGGATCAGAGGGAGTCGTGTTGAGCATCCGCTCAATGGACACAGCAAGATTATAAAGCTGCTCCTTTTCAATCCATAAACAGGCACCACCCTTGCTCCCATCTACCAAGAGTCGAAATGTCCGTTTACCCGGGGAACCTATAGCCTCTGCCTTGAAAACGTTAACCTTACCTAAATCATGCTGCGCTTCACTCATTTCCCTTGTCCGGACAAAGTGGATACAAATATCAAAAGCACTACCTCCAAGTTTTCCAGCTATTACCCCAACGAGTGGTACTTATAAGCAAACGGACTTCCAAGTCAATCTGAGTTTCAGAGCGTTATCTTACACCACCAGGAATACAACTTGGCTTTAGGGATTATCACTCGCTTAGCGCAGCCCCTATAGCGGCAAATGCGTAAGACGGAAAAGATTCCGAGTCATTAGTTCCCCGACAAGCACGGTCATCATTCCCACATAAAAAAATCCGGTTGCGGTTCGAGTCGCGCGCATCCGAAGGCTGATCATAATTACCAAGACAACAACAAATGTCCCCACTAAGCCGACAACTATGCGACCCCAAAACTCCAAACTCCACTGGGTCAGAAAAACATTCTTTCCTAAAACTACGTGAACCTGCTCCGGTGTGAAATCAGTCAATACCAAATAAAACAGGCAAGCCCCTTGAGCCAAGAGAACTCCCAGGAGAAGCCATGTGAATCGCCAGAGTGGGAACAAAGGCAAATCAGGTTTTACAAGGTAATAATGACCCAAAAGCATGCCGGTGAAAACTGTTCCCAACGCGAGAGTAGAAAGAATAAAATTAAAAGGTAGGAGATCCGCTTGAAAAGAAGACATCCCTCCCGTACGAACCGCAATTGAGCCATTTAGAATCGAGAAAATTCCCACTGCAGTGGCCACAGCCAACGTTCCTTTTGTCGCTCCTTCGCTCCACCGGTAAAGCGAGAGGAGGTAAAATATCGTTAGAAAAGCAAATACGATCATCGACCCAAATTCTCGCCCTTTCCACGTAACCCAAAGTGAAGATCCAAAGAGCGAGAGAACTCCTGTGTACTCCGATGGCCGAGGAGCAATCCACCAATGAACCAGTGTAAGAACGACAAATATCCAGGCACAGGTTTTAAAGAAATTTCTACCGAGTATCCGAAAAGGAATGAGACTCAGCAAACCCACACTCCCCACTAGAAACTGAGCGAAGGTAATAGAAAACATCTCTCGAATGACATCCATGGTCTAGGATCCTACCTAACAAATATAGCCTAAAAGCTCCACAGACAATCCTAATTTAATGGTCGGGGTGTGCGCCCTCGATTGGTTTGGAAATCTCCATTACATACCCGTCCGGATCCTGCAATAAGAACATCCGTGTTCCCCAGGGCATCGACATCGGTTCACAAATAAAGTAAACATCAAGCTCTTTCAACCGCTTGTACTCCGCATCAACATTGTCACTACGTAAAGTCAGGATTGACCCCCAACCTCGTTCTCCTGGCTTTGGATTAATTTTCCATTTTTGGAACTCATCCTGAGTTAGATCTTCGTGGATTACGACGTTGAAACCATCTATTTCGAAACGAGCATCCTGTTCCCCTTCCCTGGCAACGGGAATACCCAGAGTGTCTTTGTAAAAATCAATAGAGCGTCTCAAATTCTTGACAAATAGAAACAAGGTTGAAACGCCAGTAATAACCATACTGCTTTCCTCCAAAACTCAGAACCGAAACCGACCGGAGTGAACACGCGAGAATCCAAAGTTTTCAGGTCTTCTTCAAGACATTTTACTCGCTATAACCAGTAATTGACATTTGTGAGTTAACTCTCGGCCTCCATTATCTAGGTACTCTTGCAACCCATCTCTTCTTTTCTCGTTCAAGGTCCATCCAAAGGGTGATGGTGACCGATTGAGCAAAATTTTCTTGGCCTCTGACGAGGACTCAAAAACCAATACCTCTTCCTCTACCCTACCAAAATCCACGCGAAATCCCGCCTTCACCAAACGATCCACAATGGTCTTTTCCGAATAAGCGAAACGCGACGGAAACCCTGTTTCCCTCCACTGATTCGGATGAAGGGAAACCCCAGCAAAAATTGAACCCTTTCCCAAAGCTCGACCTGCACGTTCTATCATCGTGTCCGACATGCAAAGATGGGCTGTGATAATGTCCGGTTGTTTCCCCCAACGCGGATCGTCATATTCAATCGCCTCTACATTCGCAACGGCGAAGGAAACATTTGTCCGTTTCTCCTGACTTGCTCTGACCTTAGCCCGCTGAATTGCTTGTTCATTCCAATCCAACCCCCATATTTTTTCTACATAAGGCGCCAGAACCCAAACTAGCCTTCCTTCCCCGCAACCCAGATCTAGTGCGTGTTGCCCACCAAGCCCTTTCCCAACTAACTGGCTCAATAATGTAGAGATCAGATCCGATTGTTTCGGAGGTTCAGAAAAGTCGAGAGGATAAGGGGTCCTTCGCGTTTCTTTCTTGAAAATCGTAGACCAATTCTCCGATAAACTCGAAGATATCAGGATATCCCTCACCCCGCGAGTCCAAGTTTATCGCCATTCGCTCTCATAGCCTCCAAAACAGTTTCCATATGATCATCCAGTGAGATACTCAGGTCATCTGTCGCACGCTGAATCTGCTCTCTGCTAACACCTTTGGCAAACGCTTTATCTTTCCATTTTTTTTTAATGGATTTGATCTTTAGGTCGGATATGTCTTTAGTCGGCCGAACCAGAACACAGGCCGTAATCAACCCAACCAATTCATCGACTGCAAAGAGAACCTTGGCGAGATCCGACGTTCGAGGGACATTCAAGTACTCCGCGTGGCCTTTGATGGCCTCAAGCCCCTCTTCTGGAAAACCCAAATTTTCTAATACCTTTACCCCCACCATAGGATGCTCATTCAGTGAGGGGTGTTTTTCATAATCTAAATCATGAATCAGACCAACGATCCCCCAGAAATCCTCATCCCCTCCAAACTTGTGGGCGTAGGCACGCATGACACACTCCACTGCCAATGCGTGTCTTATGAGGTTTTCGCTTTGCGTCCATTCATGCAAAAGAGTCCCGGCTTCAGCTCGTGTCATCATTGTCTGCCACCCCCCCGGAATAAGTCCTCTTCCTTCGCACGGAAAAGAGTCTGGGCACCTATTTCGTTCCTTTCAAATTCAAGCCCACGAATAAGAACTGCCGGACGACCCTCCGAAGCTTGTCCCATCAATAAGGAGGCCGCGGCCGCAACTTCATCTGCCTGCGCTACGACGGTGATTTCCATTCGTCGCCCAAAAAGATCGTATTCACCCCTACGATCCAAAAGAGGTGAAATACCTGCCGCTCCGATTGCCACACCTGCTACCCCCCTACGGAATGGTCTTCCATGAGTATCCGCGATGATAACTCCAATCTCGGCCCCCGTGCGCTTTTTGATCGTATCGCGAAGGACTCTGGCAGATCGATCGGAGTCCTCTGGTAAAAGTATGACCGTGTCTTCTCCCTCTAAACCTTCGACGGTGTTAGATTGGTCCACACCTGCGTTAGCGCAGACAACACCAGTGCGATGCTCCATTATCAAAGCCGCTCTTGAGGCCAAAACAACCTCATTAGATTCACGGAGGACAACTTCTACCAAACGAGGGTCTCGCCCTGTTGCAGCCGCTAGCTTACAAGCCTTTTCAGATGGCTCCACCTTTGACAAATGGATTTGACGGCCTTCCGATTTGGATATGATTTTTTGGGCTACAACTAAAACATCTCCCGCTTCAAATTCCATTTCGCATATAGAAATCGAACGGCAAAGTATAGCCGTGAGATCATCCTCCGGACGGATGGCAGGAATATTTGGCAAGGCCCAGCATTCATAACTATTCACGACGACGGTACCACAGAACCTGATGGAAAAATAAAAGGTAGCCTCTTACGTGTCGCTGCATCCAAAGAGTCCTGAAGCACCTCAAAATCCTCAGGGAGATCAATATCTAATGAGAAAGACGGTGCCGTGTAAATCTGAAATGGAACACCTTTTGCCTTCGCCTGGCTCTGATGTCGGGAAAAACTATCAGGGCCATATGCAGGGGAGATAACATCGGGGGGGTCAAGCAACAAAGCATTTGTCCCATCTCTCCTGCGAGAGGGTGAGCTTACAACACAAGGCGACTCGGCAAAACTCAACTCCACCAGAGAGTCCACGTCTTCCACCCTTAACAATGGAAGATCCGCAGGGATGATTAAGGCCCTTTCTGACGGGCTTCGTTTGAGTGATGCGACGGCCTCGAGAATCGCCTCGTTCAAGCCTTTCGACGTTTCGCAAAAGGATTCCACCCCCATCGACCAGCCAGCAGATTGCACATCCACATCCTGTGACACCAGAAGAATTCTCTTTACGGTCCGCGCCGCACTCAAGGTTTTCAAGACCCGAGCCATCATCCAGAAAGTTAAACGGGCTCGGGCTTCCTCATCTAGAACGGACGAAAGCCGCGTTTTGCTGTTCCGAAATCCCTTCACGGGGACAAGGGCAATCATCGAGAAAGGGGCCGTTTGTCAGAAGGGTGATCCGACCATGGTTCGCTTCCCATGGATCCACCCCTTAACGTCTTTGAAAAATCTATCACTTCACTGGCCAGTTGAACCTTCTTTTTCGAACTGTCCATGATGGTGTCGGTAACCAAAACGCTTAGTCCCATATCCATTACGGCAGCCATCTCATTTTGATCTCTCTCGTCTAACACGAATCCATCGACCAAGCCAACATAGCGTCGCGCAATCCCGGTAGCTGAAGGTTCCTCGCCGAGTTCTCGCATCATTTTGGCCGCTGGACCCTTGAGAGCTTGTCCGCCCACTATAGGGCTCACCGCAACTTTCGGACCAGGGACAGAACGAATTGCCTCTTTGATACCAGGTAACTCCAAGATCGGTCCAAGGCTCACAAAAGGATTAGACGGACAGAAGACAACCAAGCGCGCTGTAGCTAGAGTTGTTAAGACTTCTTGACTTGGCCTCGCATCTTCAATCCCATCGAACCGCACTCCAACAATCGGCACACCTGCTCGCTTGACCACAAAATAATCTTGAAAATCAAGTTCTCCTTGCTCGGTCAAAACTTTTGTCCTAACTGGTTCATTACTCATCGGTAGTATAGTGGTTCTAACTCCAAGAGCACGGCAAAGGCGATTGGTCACTTCGGTAAGAGAGTACCCTTCACGGAGCAACTCTCGCCGAAATAAATGAGTCCCAATATCACGATCTCCTAGGTGAAACCAAGTCGGGTAGCCGTAGAGTTTTAACATATCCAACACCTGGGTTGTATCCGAAACCACTCCCCACCCTTGTTCCGGATTGGCTAAACCGGCCAGTGTGTACATAACAGTATCCAAATCCGGTGAAACATGAAGTCCACAAAGCTCTAAATCGTCGGCAGTATTCACAACCGCCGTTATCTCCTCTGGGACACTAACACCTGCCAAACCCAAAACTAGCTTAGCTCCACCCACCCCGCCCGCGAGAGCAACAATAGCGCTGTTCATTTAACGATGGAGAATGGGGAGTTCGAAAGGTGAGCGTGCCGGTGGTTCATCTTTCGGCGGCCGCCCAAAGGCAACGAGGATGTGCGGATGAAAATTCGTCGGAAGATCAAGGATAGACTGGATCACGTTCGGACAAAAGAGTGGAGCACAAACCCAACAGGAAGCAACGTTCTCAGCATGGGCAGCCAGGAGAATATTCTGTACAGCTGCTCCCAAACTCTGGGCCCCCATGGTCTCTTCACACTTCTGCCTAAAAGCATCGGGATAGTGGTCCAGATCTTCCTTGTACAAGCACGCTAGAAGCAAGGCACTAGCAGGAAGCAGTAAATCGAGGGACTTTTGGATTCTTGCCTGAATTCGCTCTTCGGATAAAATCCCATCGTCTTTCAGGTCTTTTTCGAATACAGCTGCCATCTCATGAACCAATAGCGTTTTCACTTTAGGGGTGGTAATTAGGACAAACCGCCAGGGACGGGTCTTGTGAGGAGAAGGTGCCCACCCTACGGCTTGGACAATACGGTTTAGAATTTCGATGGGAATGTCTCCAGGTCCGAATTGGCGGCGGGATCGCCGACCTTTTAGGAACTGGAGGTAGTGAACGCCGTCTTGTAGTTTTGTCATTATGGAAGCAAATGGGATAGCAATGACCTGAAGTCAACTCGGAGATACAGGCGCAGTAATTGAATCAGAGGAATATCGCTTCTCATAAAGAGTAGTCCGTTCAACCGGGGTTCGACCATTTTTGACAATAATCTCCCGAAGCTCCTCTACGGACGCACAATCTCCCCATTCGGAACCCGACATATTGGAAATTTTCTCCTCCATCAGAGTTCCCCCAACATCGTTACAGCCCACCCGAAGAGCCTCACCGGCACCTTCGAGACCTATTTTAGGCCAACTTGACTGAATATTTGGAATCGTATCGCGAAAGTAGATCCGGCTGACAGCATAAACCTTGAAAATCTCTTCGTTGGGGATCATTCGAGTTATCTGAAACCGCCGCCCAAGAGCGTTATCATAAGGAATGAACGGAAGAGGCACAAACTCGGTAAAACCGTTAGTTTTTTTCTGAATGGAACGAATAACATCAAAATGTTCCCCAATTTCCTCAGGCTCTTCAACATGACCAAACATTATGGTGGCAGTTGAAGCTCCACCCTGCCTGTGAACTTCATTCATAATTTCTACCCAACGATCGGTTGTCAGTTTATCCGGGCAAATAATTTTTCGCACCCGTTCCACTAAGAGCTCCGCAGCAGTTCCAGGAGTACTACCTAATCCAGCCTCACGAAGATCCGAAACGATCTCTGCAATTGGTTTATTTGATAACTCCGCCATGTAATTTATCTCTTCGCAAGAATAAGCATGGATATGGATATCGGGCGCAACCTGCTTCACCTGCTTCAAAAGCTTTGGATAATATTCATAGGTAACAAACGGATGCAATCCGCCTTGGATGCAAACCTCGGTGGCCCCATATTCTAGAGCCTCGCAAACTTTTTGTTGAATCTCTTCGTCGCTGACAAAGTACGCCCCATCCTGGCCCGCCTTCCGTGAAAAACCGCAAAACTGACAACTACCAACACAGATGTTGGTAAAATTCATGTTGCGGTTCACAACATAGGTAGCCTCATCCCCGTTGATCTCCGTCCGAATGGCGTCCGCCAATCCGAAGAGTCGGCTCATTTCGCACGAATCAGTCGTTTTCAACAAAGCGCCCGCATCTAGAGGGCCGATTTCCTTGCCTCGCTCAGCCTTCTGATAGGCTTCTGCAAAAGTGGGCATAAATATTCCATCCTCAGATAAAAAGCGCCGGCTTGAAAGAGGCAATCACAGCACCGACTGTGGGAGAATACCACCCCCGCTCGACAAATTCATCGTAGACGGGCAGGCGGAGTTGCAGTTCCAAATCGTGTTCGGCCAGATGCTGTCGAAGGCCTTCGATGTCCGGCCAAGGATGGTTTGGATTGATTAGGTCCGGCTCATCCGAAAGTCCACCGAGATCATCCGCCCCAGCCATTACGGCTTCCAAAACATGAGGAACCAAATTGGGTGGAATTTGGATACGGACGTCTTTGGGCAAAATCTCTCGCGCCACACAAACCATATCTAAAGTTTCCCCCTTGGTAGGTTCTTTCCATCCCGACATAGGAGTATTGTCCTGCACATTTAACGGCTGCACAATAACTTCCATAAGGTGTCCGTAAGTTTCGTGAAGATTTGCTAGGACCTCAAGTGTATCAGTCCGGTCTTTGCTACTCTCGCCAATTCCGAAGAGAATACCCGAAGTAAATGGAATCTGTAACTCCCCCGCAGCCCGGACAGTTTCCAATCGGAGGCCCGGTACTTTCGTAGGCGCAAATTTGTGGGCGATACCTCTCTCTACAACTGGGCTCAAAGACTCTAACATCACTCCCATCGAAGCGTTTACGTTTTTCAGACTGGCCAACTCATCTAGTGTTAAGGTTCCAATATTCGTGTGCGGTAACAAACCCTCCTCCAGGAGGATTTCGCAGGCCCGGTGGACGTATTCCACATAGGAGGAAAATCCCCAAGCATTCAACTCCATCCGCATCTTTGGGTGGGCATCCGCCTGTTCACCTGTCATGACCAAAGCCTCAATGGCACCCTTGGCCGCTTCCTGAACCGCCATTTCACGGATTTGCTCCTGCGACATCAGAACTGGATCGTTCGATCGAAAGGAGCAGTACCCACAACGATTCCGACACCAATAGGTAACAGGAAGGGTGAAATTTCTAGAATAGGTGACCGTCTTCAAAGAAGCTGTCCTTTCGGAGTATTCAAAAAATCTGGTTCAAGTGTAATAGCCTAGTATGGACCGTCTCAGAAATCGGCATTAGGCTACGACACCTCGCAAGAATACTAGCCAAAAGCCAATTTCAGGAAATAGGGTGGACTTTCTCATAGGCAGCAATTTGGGGCTCATATTGGAGTGTCAAGGCTATATCATCCAAGCCTTCGAGAAGGCATTGCTTTTGAAAAGAGTCAATTTCGAATTCATACGAAGTGCCATCCGCAGCTGTTATGGTTTGTGCTTCCAAATCAATCGATAATCGATAATCCTCTTGCTCCTCACTTTTGGCCATCAGAAAATCAAAAAGCTTCCTCTCGATGCGGATTGGGAGCAACCCATTTTTAAAACAGTTATTGTAAAAAATATCGGCATAGGAAGGCGAAATAATTACTCTGAACCCTGCCTGTTGAATTGCCCAAGGTGCGTGTTCTCGGGAACTACCGCAGCCAAAGTTTCCGCCTACAAGGAGGATCTCGCAATTCTGATACACCGGCTGGTTTAAGATAAAATCTTTCTTCGGCTTGCCATCGGGCTCAAAGCACCAGTCAAAAAAGAGAAACTGGCCAAAACCCGTTCTTTCGATTCGTTTCAAGAACTGCTTCGGAATAATTTGATCTGTATCAACATCCTCCCGGTTGAGAGGAAGAACCTTGCCGGTAAAATTTCTGAAAGGATCCATGTTTTCTAGTTCCAATCACGAACGTCTACAAAATGACCTTCAATCGCTGCCGCGGCCGCCATAATTGGGCTTACAAGATGTGTGCGCCCGTCACGTCCTTGTCGTCCTTCAAAGTTTCGGTTCGATGTGCTAGCGCAGCGCTCCTTAGGCTGAAGGATATCCTCGTTCATTCCTAGACACATACTACAACCCGATTCCCGCCATTCGAAACCCGCCTCCTCGAAGATGCGATCCAACCCTTCCGCCTCAGCTTCATGCTTAACAGACTGTGAGCCCGGAACAACCAAACCGTGTACCCTTGGATTGATCTTCTTTCCTTCCACCATATGGGCCGCCGCCCTCAAATCTCCCAGTCGAGAATTTGTACAAGACCCGATGAAAACACGATCGACTTCTATCTCAGCCATCGGTGTCCCAGCTTCAAGACCCATATATTCCAAAGCCCGCTCGGCCGCAGCACGATCCGCTTTCTTTTCGAAACCATCCAGATCGGGAATGCGATCTGTCACAGCCGTGACCATCCCGGGATTCGTTCCCCAAGTTACCTGAGGAGCAATATCTTTGGCATCCAGAATCACTTCTCGATCGAAAGTGGCCCCATCATCCGTGGGCAAGTTTTTCCAGTACTCAACCCGATTTTGGAACTCCTTCCCCTGCGGAACACCCCGCCGTCCCTCCAGAAATTCAAATGTCTTTTCATCCGGCGCAACCATACCCGCACGAGCACCACCCTCGATGGACATATTACAAACTGTCATGCGCTCTTCCATGGTCAGGGTTTCCAGGGTCTCCCCTCTATACTCAATAACATAGCCCGCCCCTCCACTTACACCAATGTGACCAATAATCGAAAGAATAATGTCCTTCGCAGTGACACCAAATCCGGGCCGGTTGTTCACCGTAATAGCAAACGTTTTCGGCTTTACTTGTTGTAGACATTGAGTCGCCAAAACATGTTCAACTTCGCTGGTCCCTACCCCGATAGCTAGAGCCCCAAATGCTCCGTGTGTCGCAGTATGGCTATCTCCGCAAACAATTGTCTTCCCCGGCTGTGTAATTCCCAACTCCGGACCGATAACGTGAACAATTCCTTGATCCGGGCTTTCCAGGTCAAACAAAGTGATATCGAAATCCTTACAGTTCTTTGCAAGAGTATCAATCTGCTGTTTTGAGATTTGATCAACTATGGGGAGGCTCCGATCGGTTGTCGGAACGTTATGGTCCATTGTGGCAAATGTCAGGTCGGGGCGACGCAGTTTGCGCCCTGCCATCCGTAGTCCTTCAAATGCCTGGGGGCTCGTCACCTCATGAACGAGATGGCAGTCAATGTATAGAACTGTAGGTTTCCCTGTTTCCTCATGTACTACGTGGGTATCCCATATCTTCTCGAACATAGTCTTTGCAGCCATTTGGAGCGCTTCCCTCATATCCTCTGGTTTCAGGGTTAAATCAGCTTCATCAATTTCCCGAACTCTAACTAGCAACCCGGCGAATCACATTTCATAAGTTATTGTCACTAAGTTCGTCAAGCCATAGACAACGGATTTTTCATTCCAGTTCGACTAAAAGTAGGTTAGCGATCCCTCGGATGTAATGCTAGCAGAAAGATCTTTAGTAAGCGCCCTTCCAAACACAAATCAAGTAAATATCCTAGCTCTACTATGAGTTTAGAGCATTATATTCAAATTACTATTATAGTAGGGAATTATCATATCATTTATATTTACTAATAAATCATGAAATTACTTGATCATTTGTTCGATCGATAAGAGAATGGTAGGCACCGCTGTGAAAATTTGGACGGATCGAGGAATTATCAATGGCAAAAGCTTCCATCAACAGAATTATCAAAAAACAGCTCTTTGAAGTAAACAAACAGATCAGTCGACATGAAAAAGCATTAAAATCACTCCGTGCTCAAGAAAAGAATATTCGTAAAGCTGCGAGGCTTTTAGGGGGTGAAAATTTAGCAAGATCAGGCTCTGAGCCAAATCTCGTAACCGGGAAAAGCAAGGGCGAAAAGACGAACAAAAACCAGAGAACTAATTGGGAACGAGTTGCGAATTCACTTCCTAACAAGTTTACTATCAATGATCTGGCGGCAACATCAGGAGCAAGAGGGAAAAGCAGAGCTTATTTGCATCAGATAATAAATCGTTGGAAAAAATCTCATGTTATCAAGTCTGCCGGAAGAGCTACCTACCAAAAAATATAAATTTCCACTATTTTCTGGATAGTTCCGAAGTCTCTATACATAGCTTGTTTATCAGCTCTCAAATATTAATCAAAGGTATTAGCCACGCGGTTTTCGACAAATAGGCAGAGCAATAAACTGAGATGTCTGTTCGGGTGGGAAGGGACTTGTTCCTAAATCAAATACTTATTGCTCCAAAGTCGCTAGTGAACTCTTCCACTATCAGTTACCAATATTCAGTGGTGGTCAACCGAAGCAAGCAAATTGAACTTGGCCTGGATAATTATCAATCTATGGTGCCCGGTCTATAAGGTGCTTTTGCCATGTGGAAATATGTTGTCAGCATAAGGATCCTCTTCAACGAAAAACACCCTCACCGAGGAATTGCATAATCCTTGAAATTATGTTGGCATCGGGCACCAGCTGAAATACTCTACGGTTTTGGTTCCGCCGAATACTTGAAGGGAATTAGGCGGAAACGAACGGCGTTGGTATTTGATGACGCCTTGCTCCCCTTGGGGCCAATAGGACAAATCATCGACTGGCTCCAGGCCAATAATACTTCTCTTTTGCAAGTTAAGGTTCAGGTTTCCTTCGGGAAACCCTCCACCGAATCGGCAAACGAAGCTGGGGCCCACCTTCGCAATTTCGAACCAGACCTAGTGGTGGCCGTCGGAGGGGGGAGCACCATTGAGCTTGCCAAGGCAGCTTGGGCCCTGTATGAGCATCCCCACCTAAAACCGGCGGATCTTCTCCTTAGTCCTGCTCTGCCTTCTCTCCGTAAACGCTCTCGTCTAGTGGCCCTACCAACAACCTTCGGTTCCGGCGCCGAGGTAAGTCCAACGTTAGGCCTTTATCAAAATCAAATATTTCGAGTATTACGTGTTCCCTCACTGGTCCCCGACCGAGCCATTCTTGATCCACACTTATTAACAGGGCTCCCAAAGCGAGTCGCAGCAGAAACTGGTTTCGATGCAATTTCCCATGCCACCGAGGGATATTTTTCGACTATATCTGCTCACCTTTCAGACATACATTCCATCTCCGCACTTTCCAGCTTATTGGACAACTTGGAATCTGCTGTGTTGGATTCTGAGGCTCGGTCCTCGAAAGAGTCCGTTTTATACGCTTCCTCAATGGCAGGTATCGCAAGCGGAAACAAAAGATTGGGTCTTGCGCACGCAATGGCAGACGTTTTGGAGGCAAACTTTGGGTTTCGACACGGGGAAGCACTGGCCTTGGTTCTTCCACAAGTCATCCTTCATAATGCAAGTTATTCACATGAAAGATCAAAATCACTGACCAATGCATTAAATTTAGACTCCATCGAGCAATTCTCTGAGAAAATAATAAATCTCCGTGATGCAATGAATCTTAAACCTGAAAAAACAATCAAAATCAGTAAAGATTCAAGAAATATTGCGCAGAAAATTCTGGCATCACACCACCTGGATACAAACCCAGGGATGGTTTCTGAGATTTCTATTCAACGTATTCTGGAAATCGCTTTCAGTCCGTATTAAATTTGGTAAATAATCAATAATAATAGAACCGGGAAGGAAGCCTGGCCCTATGTCCAAAGCGGAGCAATCAAAGTGATTCATACAATGGAAATGCGGGTCCCATGGCATGACACAGACAGTGCTAATATCGTTCATCATGCGAATTATTTTCACTGGATGGAGCAAGCTGAAATTGAACTATTCCGAAAATCAGGGAAATCCCGGAGAGAGATTTGTGAAGCAAGCAAGATTCAATTACTTCGTCTTACCGTAAAATGCGACCACTACGCCCCAGTTTTCGATGATGACGTCTTAGAGATCCAAACAGAGGTTCTTCATCTAAAAGAAAAAACGTTCACTCTGCGTCATAAGGTTCAACGAATTACGGATGATAAACATATTGCTACTGGCGAGCTTGTCATTTGTTGTGCTAAACCCGGAGAGAATGGAAACATTAAATCTCATCCACTACCAAAAACCATAGTCAGCGAGCTAAAGAAATATATGGTCGCCGAAAAATCGTCTTGAAAAATTGAAATAAAACCCGAACCAGACACACATCCTCTCCTACAAAAAAACGGCGCAGAGCCCCAACCCCATCCACGGCTCTTTCACCGCTTGGAGCTG
>CAYTIB010000065.1:0-14751 GCA_964437725.1 uncultured bacterium
TTCTCCACTCCCTGTCCGGCTAGCCAGATTGCCAACTCGTTCTGAGCAACGAGGGTTGGCTTGTGAGCCTTCGATATTTCGACTGTATCACCAACGTGGTCGAAGTGGCCGTGAGTGAGAAGAATAATGTCACAATCCTCACCGGTTTTGCATTCGTCAGGGCAGGAGGGGTTTCCGGTAAGCCAGGGATCCAGATAAATTGTTTTTCCCCCTGGAGACAGAATTTTAAAGCTCCCATGACCTAGCCATGTGATTTCCAATTTCTCATTTTCCATCGTTTCTCGTCTCCAGATAGGTTGGATTTTATGCGCATAACCTTCAACGCAACGGTGTCAAATCTGCCGGGTAAGTAAGACCTTGTCCGGCAGATGAGTGTTTGATTTTGTTTTCCACGTCGAGTCAGTTGATATCAAAGGCATGGAATTTCTTTCAAATCAGACGAGATGGAAAATGTGGCCTCTGTTTTTTCTTTAATTTCTTCGACATTTATGCCGGGTGCCAGTTCCAAAAGATTCAAGCCGTCTTTTGTTACTTCCATCATACAAAGATCCGTGAATATTTTGTTGACAACATTCGCACCGGTTAGCGGTAGGTTGCATCGGGAGACAATTTTTGCCTCTCCCTTTTTTGTCACATGCTCCATTAAAATAAACACCTGCTTAGCTCCCGCGACCAGGTCCATGGCTCCTCCCATTCCGGCGACCATTCGCCCCGGGATCATCCAGTTAGCCAAATCACCATTTTCAGCCACCTGCATTGCCCCCAGTATGGTTACATCGATGTGGCCGCCCCGGATCATAGCGAATGCTGTTGCACTGTCACAAAAGGCTGCACCCGGAAGGACAGTGATGGTTTGCTTGCTAGCATTAATGAGATCTGGATCTTCTTTACCCTTCTTCGGAAATGGTCCCATTGACATTACTCCGTTTTCCGACTGAAGGGTTATTAGTTTATCGGGAGGAATGTAGTTTCCAACTAGAGTAGGAATTCCGATTCCCAGGTTTATGTAATCCCCGTCCTTAAGTTCCATTGCCGCTCGGGCTGCTATTTGTTCACGTGTTAGACTCAATCTTATTCGACTCCTTCATCTTGAACTGTCAAGATCTCGATCCGCTTTTCGAATGTTGACCCTTGGAAAATTCGCTGAACAAAGATCCCTGGTGTATGTATTTGATTCGGATCGAGTTCCCCAGCAGGTACTAGTTCCTCAACTTCTGCTATTGTGACTCGTCCCGCCATGGCCATTACATGATTGAAATTTTGAGCAGTCATTCGATAGATTAAGTTGCCTGCTGTATCGCCCTTCCACGCTTTAACAAAAGCAAAGTCGGCCGATAGAGGAAGCTCCAGGATATACGTTTTGTTGTCTATAATCTTTGTCTCTTTATTTTCCGTAACTATGGTGCCAACCCCAGTTTGTGTGTAGATCCCCCCCAAGCCCACACCTGCTGCTCTAATTCGTTCGGCGAACGTTCCCTGCGGGACGAATTCTACCTCGATTTCCCCTGCTAAGTATTGACGTTCTAGCTCTTTGTTAGCTCCGATTCGGCTGCAGATCATCTTCCGAACTTGTCGGGCTGATATCCATTTTCCGAGGAACCAATCGTCAACTCCACCTCCGTTACTGATAACGGTTAAGTTCTGGGCTTTTGTTTCGAGTACTGAATCTATGATTTCCTCAACGGATCCACAGATGCCGAATCCACCTGCCATAATAGTTGCACCGTCTTTGAGATCAAAAACTGCCTCCCGGGCAGAATGGAAAACTTGCGACATGAGATTCCCCTTTGGTTTTGAAAAGGGTTTACTACCCTGATCGGATTAGCTAGCACATTTTAACAGAATGAACTCTCATGGCGAGGGTCAAACCTTATGGATGTAAATCCATTATTTTGGTGGCAAAGCCTTGGTTTATTCTATGTGCTTTTGAGGTTTGAGTTTGTTGCGGGTATGGAATACTTGGGATAATATGAGACTTCGTTCGATAGTGATAAATGAACCATGTAAACGGAATTCTATTCAAAGGGGGTGTGGACCCTAGTTGTGGTTTCTCCTGGATGGGGTTGTTGGTTAGAGTAGTGTTAATTTCTGATTGTATGGCGAACAAAATGCTAGGTTAGTCTTTGAGATACTGTTTTTGATATCTTTCGGAAATGAGTGAAACCATGAATCTGGACATAGCAGAGCGGTTAAAGTTACTTCCTCCATATCTCTTTGCAGAAATAGATAGGATGAAGGCAGAGGCGGCGAGGACTGGATTAGATATCATCAGTTTTGGTATTGGAGATCCAGATTTGCCTACTCCACCTCATATTGTTGAGGCTCTTGATAAAGGGGCTCAGGACTTCAAAAATCATCAGTACCCGTCATACGAAGGAATGCTTTCTTTTCGACGGGCGGTCGCAGACTGGTATGGGAAAAGGTTTGGAGTGAATTTGGACCCGGAGAATGAGGTTCTATCGCTCATCGGTTCGAAAGAGGGAATTGCACATATTTCCTTAGCTTTTATAAATCCGGGTGACGTAGCAATTATCCCGGATCCTGCCTACCCTGTTTATCACGCCGGAGTGGTTTTCGCTGGAGGAGAAGTAGTTTCGATGCCTTTGGAGGCTGAGAATGGTTTTCTTCCCGATCTTGAGGGCCTTAAGCGAAACGTGCTTAAACGGGCTAAGTTATTGTTTCTGAATTATCCGAACAATCCAACGGCTGCAGTTGCGACGGAAAGCTTCTTTTCGGAGGCTGTTGAGTTTGCGCGAGAACACGAAGTTATTTTGGTTCACGACGCTGCTTATTCTGAGATGTTTTTCGATGGCATTCAGACTCGGAGTATCCTGCAAACGCCAGGTGCTAAGGATGTTGCCGTTGAATTTCATAGCGTGTCGAAGACCTATAATATGACTGGTTGGCGTGTTGGGTTTGTCGTAGGAAATAGGGAGGTTCTTGCCGGCCTTGGAGCTGTCAAAACAAATATTGATTCGGGTGTTTTCCAGGCTGTTCAGGAGGCGGCGATCGCCGCGTTGACCGGTGATCAGGTTTGTGTGGAACAAATGCGTTCCACCTATGAAAAGCGGCGAGATCACCTTGTCGATGGTTTACAGTCTCTTGGATTGGAAGCCCAAAAGCCGTCCGCAACCTTTTATGTTTGGTTCCCGGTTCCCGAGAAGTATTCTTCTATTGAATTCACTGCACATATTCTGAAGGAGACGGGTGTCGTTGTGACTCCGGGAAATGGGTTCGGCGATTCGGGGGAAGGATTTGTTAGAATGACCCTAACTCAGACGGAGGATCGAATTCAGGAAGCGGTGGAGCGAATTCACAACGCCGGATTCTGAGTGCAAACGGGGTTTTCATGTGGCATTTGGAGTAGTTGTTGCATTCATTGGAGTGGGGTCTAATCTAAAAGGACCTAAGAAGCGCTGTGGAGAAGCGGTGAGGCGTTTAGGTGATGTGGAGGGGATCCGAGTTGTTACCCGGTCGAGATGGTATCTGACTAGCCCTGTTGGACCGGTTTCACAGCCAGATTTCATTAATGGTGTTGTCCAGATAGAGACATGTCTCGATCCGTTGGATCTCCTCATGACATTAAAGATGATCGAGGACGATATGGGCCGAAAAGAAGCCGTGCGTTGGGGCCCCCGTGTGATTGATTTGGATCTTCTACTAAATGGTAATGAGGTTCGGGACGGACCTACACTGGCAAATCCACATCCAGAGGTGGCTAATCGCCGATTTGTTCTGGCACCCCTTTGCGATCTCGTACCAGAGATGAAGCACCCCAAAAAGTTGAAGTCATTTAGTGAAATGCTGAACGCCCTAGGAGACGGGCAGACTGTTGTTCCGCTTCGACGGTGAAGGGCCCTGTAGATAAAATGGAATCCGCCCGCTATATTGCCATTGAAGGCCCCATAGGGGTGGGAAAGACAAGTTTGGCAAAACGTTTGGCCGAAGTAATCGGGGCTGTTGTTTTGTTGGAAGTTACAGAAGAGAATCCCTTTCTTTCCAGTTTTTATAAAGATCCATCTCGTTACTCATTTCAAACGCAGCTTTTTTTTCTTCTGAGTCGATATCGTCAACAATTGGATCTAACTCAACTGGATTTGTTTCAGCGAAGCGTGGTCAGCGATTACGTTTTTGCCAAGGATCGCATTTTCGCCTATGCAAATCTGGACGAAGATGAGGTGATCCTTTACGAGGAAGTGTATTCCCTTCTTCGAGCCCGTATTCCTTCTCCTGATCTCGTCGTTTTGCTCCAGGCCGGAACCAGTGTTCTGATGGACCGCATCGAAAAGCGTCATCGCGAATATGAGCGGCACATTACGATGGCCTACCTTAATAGGATGAATGAGGCCTACAACCGTTATTTCCTGCACTACACTGAAACGTCTTTGCTGGTTGTGAACACCGATTCTATTGACTTCGTTAACCGCCAGGCAGACTTTCAGGATCTCGTTCATGAAATTATGAACTTCAAGCCTGGTACGACCATCTATGTGCCTAAATAGGTTTTTTGGGAGCTCCTTCGCAGGTCTGAAAATGTCTCACAGCTCGAAACTATGGAGTCAACTGGGAGTGTGTCTGTTATATGAAAGTTTTGACCAAGTCACATGAGGTGAAACCAATTGCCCGTGAAATTTGGGGTAAAGGGGCGACCTTGGGACTAGTCCCCACTATGGGAATGTTTCATCAAGGCCACCTAAGCCTGATACGTCGCGCACGCGATGAAAACGACGGTGTTATAGTCTCCCTTTTCGTTAATCCAAAGCAATTTGGAGCAGGAGAAGACTATGAAACTTACCCGAGGGAGCTAGAACGTGATCTTGAAATGGCCGAAAAGGAAATGGTCGACTTGGTGTTTCAACCGACGGTGGAAGAGATTTATCCTTCGCGAGATCGAACTATAGTTGAGGTACAAGAACTATCAAATATCCTTTGTGGAGCGAATCGTCCAGGACACTTTGGAGGTGTTGCGACGGTTGTTGCCAAACTTTTCTCCATTTGTGGCCCCACCCGGGCCTATTTTGGCAAAAAGGATTACCAACAGTGGGTGATTATTCGCCGAATGGTCGAAGACCTTCGAATGGAGGTTGAAATTGTTGGTTGTCCGACCATTCGTGAGTCAGATCGCCTAGCCTATTCTTCACGGAATTTTTATCTGAATTCCGAGGAGCGCAACCGCGCTCCCGGTCTTTATCGTGCTTTGAAGTGCATGCGCGATTTTATTGAGGCTGGCCAGAGAAAGTCATCAGTGCTGTTGGGGGAAGCTAGAAAACTACTGAATGAGTATGATCTTCTGGAGGAGTATTTAACTATTGCTGATTCTGAGTCCCTCCAAAACCTGGATCTAGTTAATGGGTCTGCTGTAGCACTGGGGGCTGTTTGGTGTGGTAAGGCTCGCTTGATTGATAACATGGAATTGTTCTGATCGGGCATTTGATGATACTCATGTTTTGCACGAATTTTCCCTTATAGTTGTGGGGATATACGGAGGCAAAATGCGAATGAGCTCTCCAAACGTATCTCCGAAAATCAAAATTTACCGTTTCAAAATATCACTTTTGGTCTCGCCGCTATTTTTGGTATTTCTTTGCCAGGCGGTGGTTTGGGGACAGTCGAATGATTACCGCTTAGGCTTACGTGCTCTCGAGGATGGACACGTAGATGCCGCCATCATTGCCTTCGATTCATATTTGAAGTTTCGGCCTGAAGGATTTCATCGAGCAGAAGCTCAGTTTTTTTTGGCTGAGGCTTATCTCGATGGGAAAAAGATCGAAAAAGCTCGGATAGCATACTTGATTTTTTTGAAAGGCAGTCCGGAACACTCTTTTAGCTTTTCTGCTCAGTACCGACTAGGAAAGATTGGAATTGCTCAGAGTCGATTGAATGACTCTGTCAAACATTTTGCACTTGTTACCGAAGGGCCTCTAGTTAGCGAAGCCCTATACAATCTAGGAATGATTTTCTTTAGGCAAAAGAATTGGAAGGGTACCGTCCGTTCTTTCTCTAACCTACTTGAAAATCACCCAAGGAGCCGTCGGATTGTTCAGGCCCGATATGTTTTAGGTGTTGCACATTATAAGCTAGGTGAACAGACAGCGGCCGTTAAACTGCTAGAGCAATATTTACGGTCAGATGATAGAGGGAGAACGGAATCCCTTTGGGCCCACGCTATCGTTGGGGAAGTCTACCAGAGACGTGGGCAGTGTGATATCGCGAAGCGGCACTTCGAGGTTGTTTTAAAAGAGGATATCCGGTTTTCCCCTCGGGCAGGTTCGGTTTTGGGTCTTGCCGATTGCTACTACAGAAAGAAGGATTTCGTTTCTGCCGGGAAATATTATGATCTCTATTTTCAGGACTACGCAGGGTCTACGCAATCCACTTTAGCCCGTATTCGGGCGGGTCACAGCCACCTTTTAGCTGGCCGGTATAGGAAAGCCCTTGAGAATCTCCAACAGGTAAGGAAAGAAAACGTTCCGGACGATTACGGGCAGTGGGTGATGTACTGGACTGCTCGTTCTCAAGACCTTTCGGGTAATCCGAGTGTTGCTCTAAAGAGCTATGAAGCTCTGGTTGCTTCATATCCTCAAGGTGCTCCTGCGCTGAACGCCGCTGCTAAGGCTGCTGCAATGCGCTTCTCGAGGAAGGAGTATGAAGGGGCTATTGAGCAGTTAGCCATTCTTAGGAAATCTACCGACCGGGCAATCGCAAATTGGGCTCTGCGTATGACAGCAGAGTCCCAGTATGGACTTGGCCGGTACGATGAAGCATTTGTTTCATTTGAGGAGGTTTTGCCCAATATTCAAGAAGGGCGGGTTCGGAGGGTTATTTTACGAAAGCTTGCAATATCGGCCTTTCGCACAAGAAATAATCCAGAGGCGCTCAGATATTTAAATTGGTGGCTAGACGCCGAGAAGTCAGGCTCTCACAAGGAGATTCAAAAATGGCCATCTCGCCGGTTTGAGGCTCTGAATTTTCTTGCTATTGTCCAGACCAAGCTAGGAATGCTGAATGAGGTAGCAGAAACTTGGGGATATTTAGAGGCCGAAGTTCCCAACGACCAGAATAAAAGAAGCAAATCCCAAAAAGCAGAATTCTCAGCAAATCGTGGTTTGGTGTTATTTCGTTTGAAGAATTACCCTGGTGCGGTTGACCAATTTCACGATTGGCTTAGCAAGTATTTCATGGAGAAGAATCGCCCAAAAGTCCTGCTTTATCTTGGATTGGCGGAGCTTGAAATGGGAAAAAACTCGGATTCGATTGGGCACTTAAAGACTTTTTTAAAGGAAAATCCGGTGCATCCAAAAGCGCGGGAAGCTCTCTACGCTGCTGCGCTTGGAGCGCTTCGTACGAATGATTATGCTACTTCATCCGAACTTTTGAGCAAATGGGTGATCGAGGCCGAGGAACAATCTGATCCGGAGAGGCTGAAAGAGGGTTGGTTCCTTTTGGCTGCTTCAAGGTTTGCTTCAACAGATTGGAAGGGAGCTGCGAAAGCATATCATCTGCTTCTAGAGCGTTATTCCATCAAGAAACGACGTGAGATGGTACTTGGAAAATTAGAGTCCATTTATGATCATCTGACTTCCAAAGACGGAATTAAGAAGACACTGAAGTGGATAAATATCCATGTGTCTCAATTCCCCCAAAAGGAGAAAATTTTTCTCCGTCTTGGAAAAAAATACTTGTCTCGAAATAAGGGAGATCTCGCATCGGAATATTTCCAGGTGGCAGCGAGTTCTAAAAATTCCGAAGTCAACGGAGATGCAAACTTTCGATTGGCTCGTATTTTGGTAGATAAAGGAGACCATCAGGAAGCGTTGCTTGTTCTCGAACAGATCCCTAATGATATTTTCAGTGTTGCCGAATGGAGAGCTGAGGCTGAATTTCTTCGGGGTGTTGCCTACGAAGGACAGAAAGAATGGGATAAGGCTGTTAGTGCATACCGATTGGCGGCCCGTCAAACATCTAGCCCTGACATTGCCGGAAAAGCGGTTCGTCGGATCAGTAGAATTGAAACAGCTCGGTTGAGGCTATGACTTTTTGTGCATGGGTTTTTCGATTACAGATAATAGTGGTTGCTTTTTGGATGGTTTGGGTTTCTTCCGACAGTCAGGCCCAGACGGGAAAGCTCGATCTGAAGGTTCCCGAAGTAGTAATTGTCGGTGGAGGTGTTCCCATAATCCGAGAAAAAAGATCGATACGTACTGTGCCGAAGAGACTCCCGGCGGTTCAATGGATATATCCCTTATCTCCAAAGACAAGAGTAAACAAGCCCATATTCACTTCATATAACCCTCGTCCTCTGTCGGTTCGACGTCCGGCAAAGCCCGCTGATTGCTACGCAGATGTTTCAGCATCTGGTCGATTAGTTCTTGAGGAAGGTGCTGCGGCTTATTTTCGCTCAGGATATCTTGCGTTTATTTCTAAACAAATGGTTAAGGCGGAGAGGCTATTCAGAGTTGGGCTGAAAAAGGATCCTAATTCTTTTTCAGCATCCTTTTTGGGCTACTGGTTAGGGGAATTGCTATTTAAGCGTAATTTGGAAAATCAAGCTTTGGAAATCTGGCGACGTGTTGCAGATGATCCGGCGGGTCCCTACGCTGGTACTGTAGCCTACAAGCTTGGTCTCTTGGCCTATAGCAAAGGGGACTATGACGAAGCTCGAGTTTGGATGGAAAAAGTGGTTACCAGGTTTCCCAATCACCCCCGCTTGCTGGATGCCCATCTTCTGGTTGGGAAAATTTCCTTGATAATGAATGATTTTTCACGAGCGTCTTGGCATTTTTCTGGCGCTGGTGACGTGATGTCCAATAATCGAGGAGAACTAAGAAGGGAAGCATTACTCCGTGGAGGCCTGACGTATTACTGGTTGAGGCGGTACGAAGATGCTCTTCCGATGCTTCAGGAATACATTGGTTTGGGTGGGACGGACCCGGGAGGCTTATGGACCGCTAAGGTTGCCTTGGGATGGTCTTATTATTTCAAACATGAATATGTTGCAGCAGCTAGAGTTTTCCGGAAAGCTTTCGATGTATCTGATATTGGTGAGATTCCTTCCCACAGCGAAAACAGATCGGAGGCTTCCTTTGGTTGGTTGGTAAGTGCCATTTTGCAGAACGAAAAGGAGGAGGTACAGTTGGCATGGACTCGGTTCAATGCTACTAAGCCCTCCGGAAAAAGGTTTTTTCAGGGTGTGTTGAGATTTGCGAATTGGCAATTTCTCAACGGGCGTTACAGAGAAAGCGCTGATAGGATTAAAGAAGGCATTCTGAACCTTACTAAGGCGATGAAATCGGGGGAAGAAGATCTTTTCGAGCTGCTTACTAGGTCCCGAATTCTTTTGGCCCATAGCCTATACAATATTGATAAGCATCGTGGGCAAGCTGCCGCAATTTTTGAGTCCTTGATAGACTTGAAAAATCCAAAGCCCGAGTCGTTGTCTGTAGACCTCAGAGCGCAGGTAAATTATGGGCTTATTATCTCGCGGTTAGGTATCGGTGAATTTGATGGTGCGGTTCAAGCTGCGGATTCATTTTTGGCTGGTTTTCCCGGAGATGAGAAGGCCATCGATGTTTACTTCTGGAAGGGAGAGGCCCTTCTGATGCTTGCTCGTTGGAAAGAAGCAAGAAATGCGTTTGATAAAGTTCCTGCGAAGCACAAGCTGGGAGCCTTGGCCACTCTTGGCCGGGCCTATACATACTATGAAGGAGGCCTTTGGAAGCAGGCCATTCCTGCATTTAACGAAGCGACAAAAATTCTCCAGGAAAATTCTAGCTTGTTTGCAGAAGCTATCGCCCGTGAGGCGGATGCGCGTTACAACACAAAAGATTACATAGGAGCAGAAAATCTTTATCGGAAAGTCCTGGATGATTTCCCCCTTGATTCTGCTGCGGAATCTGCTGCTCTTCGCTTGGGTGGGTTAAGGTTCCACCAGGCGGAGTATGGCGAGGCTGAGGCTGTCTTTTCCGATTTCCTGCGGCGTTGGCCCAAAAGCTCCCGTTCTCAAAAGGCGCAGTATTGGAGAGGACTAGCCCAAATGCGTGGTGGACGCTTTGCTCTAGCACGGGTCTCGTTGTTACGTCTCGTTCGTGATTATCCGGAAAGTAAATTGGTTACGCCCGCTTGGTTACAAATCGGGCACGCCTATTATAACGAAGGTCGATTTGATGAATCTGGGAAAACATACAGTCGTGTCCTCTCTGGTCACCCTTCTGCTAAAGAAGCTAGAGAGGCGAGGTATGGGATAGTCCTTTCTCATTTGAGGATAGGAAATACGGAAAAAACCATTACGGAAGTGCGCAAATTTATTGACGAAGAACCTGACAATGAGCTCGTAACGACGCTCGAATACCAGGTAGCAGAGATCTATCTTTCGCAAAAGCGGTATCGAGATGCTCTGGCGTCCTATGTTCGAGTTTTGCGAAGGGAAGGGCAGGCATCAGATGTTGCACACTTTCGTATCGGAGAGATAAAGCTCCTGATGAATAAACCCGATGAGGCCGCGGAGTATTTCCGTGATTTGCTTAATCGGTTTCCAAATAGCCGAATGCGATCGGACGCACGGTATAAGTTGGCCCGCTCACTAGAGGCATTTGGAGATTGTAAGCAAGCGTTCACGGAATACCGTTCTTTTCTCATGGAAAATCCTGGACATTCTTTAGTGGGACGAGCTTGGTATCGGGCAGGTATTTGCGCAAATCGACTGAAAGACGAGAAGTCCGCTTTGCAATTTTTTGAGAAGGTTCTTCAGCATAAAGTGTCTCCTGAACTGATAGTAAGAAGTCGCTATGAACTGGGTAGAATTGAGAAAATGCGGGGAAATTTTGAGCTTGCTCTGAATCATGTTCAGGTAGCCATTAGCTCGGGAATTCTTCCCGAATTAGGTGGAAGATTGCAGTTTGAGTTGGGTGATTTACGAGAATCCCTCAAGCTGTATCCTCAGGCCGTGGTAGAATATTTGAGAGTTATTTATCTGTATCCCGAGGAAAAAGAACTTGGATACCGCGCTCGGATTCAGGTAGCAATGATCTATGAAAAGCAGGGGAAATTCATGCAGGCCTTGAGTCTATATAAGGAAGTTGGTAGAGGGTCTGCGAAAACTTACTTGCGTGAGCGAGCTCATACTCGACTCCTTTCCCTTCAACATCGGTTGAAAAAGAAATCTGTAGGTGCATCGGAGCTACGTCCATGATCGATTTTTTGATGCGGGGTGGGGAACTTATGATCCCCCTTGGTTTTTGCTCTGTGCTGGCTTTAGGAATCATTATTGAGAGGCTTTTTAACTTGCGTGCGAATCGCATTATACGAACGGATGTGGTGGAGGAAGTTGAATCTATGCTTCGGGAGAAGAGGATTTCCGATGCAAGCGTACTTTGTCGGCGCACCTCGTCGGCTTTGTCTCGAATCCTCCTTGTTGCTATCTTGAATCACGAAAAAGAGCGTAGTGAAATTAAGGAATTAATTGAAGATGCGGGTCGCCAGGAAATCCCGGTCCTCGAACGTTACCTTAACCTATTAGCGACTCTTTCTGGGATTACACCATTGTTGGGTCTCCTTGGGACTGTTATGGGTATGATTTCAGTGTTTGATGTAATCGCGAGCGCAGGTATGGGACACCCCAACGCCCTGGCGGGTGGTATCTCAGAAGCATTGATAACGACAGCTGCAGGTCTGACTGTGGCCATTCCTGCCTTATTGTTTCATAGCTACTTTGTCAACAAGGCGGACGCTCTAGTTTTGGAGATGGAGAAACATTCACTCCGACTTCTGGACATCCTCAAGCGTTAAGAACGTATTTCAGTCGAGGCTGCCATGAAATTTCGCCGGAAGAGACGACATCCTGTAATCCCTAACCTCCTTCCACTTGTTGATGTCATTCTGCTCTTGCTGATTTTCTTCATGATTTCTTCCACTTTTGTTGTTCAACCGGGAATTCGTGTCAATCTGCCGAAAGCCAGTCTTGCAGAGCGCAAGGAGATTGAAGATGTCACGCTTATCCTTACCGAGGATAAAGTTCTGTACCTGAATAACAAAAAAGTGGCACTTTCAAATTTATGGGGAAGGCTTGTTGACGCGTTTCGAAGGCGCCCCAATTTCATGCTAGTGATTAAGGCAGACAAAGAAGTTCCCCATGGGCATGTGGTTGAGGTAATGGATATAGCCAAACAAGCTGGGGTTAACCGTTTGGCTATTGCTACTCTCCCCGGGAAAAGGAATAACAAACCTTGAAACTTAGCTGGGGATTTCAGGCGGGGATTGCGTTATCTCTGGTTATCCATATGGGATTCATCCTGCTTGTCCCATCACCGGAATCCGACGCTGTGGTTCGGAAACCCATTCATGTGGTGGAGTTGAGAGAATTGGAGATCCCCCTTCCGGATTTTCCTTTGTCCCCAAAAAGGGAAGTGCGGGCTTCATTTGGTTTCGGCTCTCCCCCAAAACTACCGCAGCCAAAAGCGCCCGAGTCTCTGCCTAAGGGATTGAGCCCAAGGGATATGTCTTCCACCTCTAGGATACCTGATGTAGGAGTAACACTTCCTTCTCCCTTGGGATTTGAAGTTATAGAGGAGGAAGGAGAAACGGTTAGGGCACCGTTTAGAAGATTCGGAGAAGGTGATGTCCCTAAGTTGAAAAATTATGGGTCCGATGTGTTAGGTTCCGGTAATTTGTATTCGGATGTTTTTTCGGCGAATGTTAACCGAAAAGACTTTGCTCGTTTGTTGCGAAGTCGGTTGATCAAGAAAGAGCTGAAGAAATCAGCCCTGGCGGAAAGGACTGGTGTGAGGATTCTTGGACCGGTTGCGGATCGGATGGTAGTTTTCCGCCCACCCCCACCCCAGTTCTACCGTGATGCTCAGGGTGAGATTGAGCTCAAGTTTTGGGTGTTGGCTGACGGAACGGTGGGTAGAGTAGTTCTATTGGTTCGAGGTCCTTTACCCCTGGAAACTGCATCCATGCAAAACATAAAACGGTGGAAGTTTAATCCAATATCTATGGGGACTGAGACTATCGAGCAGTGGGGAACTATTCGTTTTCGGTTTCTGTCAACTGCTGCGAAACTGGGAACCGCTCTGCAGCGGACAAGGTCACCTAGTGGACAGAAGAAATAAATATACCCATTAATTTAGCGAGACCAAATTCTCTTTGGTGAAATCTAGAGCTTTTTCCTGGATAAAGTTTTCATCAGGCCCGGGAGATGACCTGATGAAATGGTCTTCGGATGTTTTGGTAGTGTGAATCCCGTTCTGGGTATCCAATTCGAATTAAAAAAAGTGGCTCGTGACTTCCCGGAATTTTCAGGATGGACCGCAATTGATTCTTGGGTTTTCTCAGAACGATGACTGAAGTTTGAAACTGAAGACTGGCCCCAACACCCGTAGCTGCAAGCCACAGGGCCTGAATAGCTGCACCGACCCCCGTAAGAATTTCTCGACGATAGTGCTCGTCGGTTTCGAATCGTGCATTAGCGTTGTCCAGAACGGCCGTCCAAAACGCACCGGTAGTTTCAGAGGAAATCTCCCCTCTTCTCATAAGGAAACGGTGGACACCAAGTGACATGGCCAATGGAGCTAGAGGGGTTTTGATACCAAGCCGTGCAATGGATTTCTTGATTCCAGTTAGCCCAAAGTGTTCAATGAATTCCCCGTCTCCGTAGTGTTCCCATTCCCTTCGTGTGAACCGCATCCATCCGCAGGTTTCCGTAAATCTTCTCCTATCTGTAGTTGCCTGGATCCAAGCCTTCTCCTGTAGTTTTGTTAGGGCTATGGTTTTCTCCTCACTTTCGGCGGAGAGTAGTTGTACGGCTCCAGCTCCGTGAACCTCTAATGCCCTTTGAGCAGCCCTAAGGATATGAATGCGATCGATTGGCCAAGAATCGTTTCGGAGAAGGGGGGCTCGATCTGTTTGTCGCAACCTAAGGCACTCGATTGCTTCGGGGGGATTTTCTGGACATGGCGGCAGGTTGTCTAGTGTTACTTCGTTGTTATAGGTATCGATCCGATAGGAGAGCGGAGGAAGCTGAATGTCGTCAGGGCATTGTCCATCGTTTTCGAGCTTGAATAGGTAATAAGGTTCAAGGTGGTCGGGAAATGAAATATTTTTAGTGCGGCAGGATTTCATCCCTTTTCCCGACGGCCCCCAGACGGTACAGGTGATACCTAGTGCAGCAGCAGCAAGTTGTACGTTCAGGCAAAGTGTTCCCAGTCCAATATAGGGTTCTGTTCCGAGGGGGTCCGCAACCTTTAGCATTCGGTGTCGGTCTAGATGACAAAGAATCCAAGTTTGGTTTGTATTTTTTTCGAAGTATGCTCCAAATGTACCGCTCACGCCCTGGATGATATCTGGATCAGTTAGCACCTGCAGAAACCATGGTTGCGTGTTGTATGCGGAAGTACTCCAACGTGCTGCTTCCAGAATTTGATCTAGCAGGTCTACTGGGATGGGCTTTGCCCCGGTGGGTGTCGACGGCACAAAGTTCCTAGGACGGGTTAATCCCCGCTCAAGGGCCTGAAATATATTCATAAGCTTAAGTTTATCAGAAGAAGATCGTCAGGTCTCTTTTTGTCGTGGTGGTATTGGCGAGAATGTTCAGGGTGAATCCGCGGCTTGCCATGCTATTATCTGGGGTCGATTTGTATTGAGGGGGGGGTTACGGGAGTCTAAATTGAAAGGGGTAAACATGGGAGAAGCGTCGGTAGTTTCCAGTGTCGAAGACGCTGTGAAGGGCATCTCGGACGGGTCCACTGTTATGCTGGG
>CAYTIB010000066.1:0-46914 GCA_964437725.1 uncultured bacterium
GATGAAGAAGGCAGAGTCCCAGAAGTTGCCTGCCCTTGCTGTCACAGATCACGGGAATCAATTCGGTGCAATAAAATTTTACTAGAAGGCTAGGGAACACGGGATCAAGCCCATTTTGGGATGTGAACTCTACCTTGCCCAGGGAAGCCGATTTGACCGCACACCGCCTTCAGGCGATGGGGCTGTCGGACTTAATCATCAGCTTCTTCTAGCCATGGACGACAGAGGATATCAAAATCTTCTCGCTCTTGTTAGCAAGAGCCATCTGGAAAGTTTTTATTACAAACCTCGTGTTGACCGAGAATTACTGGAGAAGTACTCCGATGGATTAATTGCGACGACCTCGTGTCTAAATGGTCCAGTGCCGCAGGCACTCCTCCAGGGGGATGAGGAGCTAGCTGAACAGTCCGCACGGTATTTCGCTGAGTTGTTTGAGGGTCGTTATTACGTTGAGTTGCAGGACCACGGTCTAGAAGAGCAGAAAAAAATTCTTCCCGGACTTATTGCCTTATCTCGCAAGCTTGATCTACCGACAATTGCCTCTAATGATTGTCATTACCTTAGTGCGGGTGATGCTTTTGCCCATGAGGTTCTCCTTTGTATTCAAACGGGAAAGACCATAAATGATGCAAACCGGTGGCGATTTCAAACCGACCAGCTTTATGTGAAGAGCCCTGAAGAGATGGCTGGTATGTTCCGAGACATTCCTGAAGCACTTCGAAACACCATCGAGGTCGCTGAACGCTGTAACCTTGAACTGGAATTCGGGGGGAACCACCTGCCTCATTATCAGACGGAGGATGGAAGTAGCCTAGATGATTTTGTTGGTCAGCTTGCCCGGGATGGCCTTTCACGAAGACTAGAAGTCAAAGGGCTTGCGTCGGGTGTCTCGCGTTTGGAATATGAAGAACGGTTGGATTCCGAGCTTGCAATAATCCGAAATATGGGTTTTTCCGGTTACTTTTTAATCGTTTGGGATTTCATCGATCACGCGCGGAACCTGTCAATCCCGGTTGGCCCAGGTCGAGGATCGGCTGCGGGCAGCCTGGTTGCTTACTCGTTGGGAATCACGGGTCTTGACCCTATTCGATATCGTTTGCTTTTTGAGCGTTTTCTCAACCCTGAGCGTGTTTCTATGCCCGACATCGATATTGATTTTTGTATGGAGCGACGGGATGAGGTGATTGAATATGTTAACAAAAAATTTACCCAAGAAAATGTAGCCCAAATCATCACATTCGGCAGCATGATGGCCAAGGGCGTTGTGCGAGACGTTGGTCGGGCAATGGATATCCCTTACGGGGAAGTTGATCGGATTGCTAAACTCGTTCCTAGCCGCCTAAACATAACCCTCGACGATGCCCTTAAGGAAGAGCCCCGCCTTCGGGAGATTGTTCAGAGTGAACCCAAGGTGAAAGAACTGGTCAAGACCGCCCAAACACTTGAGGGGCTTTCTCGCCATGCTAGCACACACGCTGCTGGGGTTGTGATTGCCCCGCGCCCACTGATGGAATTCGTACCCTTATCCAAAGGTGCCAATGGCGAAACGATCACACAGTTTGACATGAATGACGTGGAGTCCCTGGGTTTGCTTAAGATGGATTTTCTTGGCCTCAGGACACTGACTGTACTGCGGAAGGCAGAGGAGATGATAAGGGCTGGTGATTCTGAGACGGAAGGGAAGCCGGACTTTGAGGTGGAGGAGGTTCCGCTGGATGATTCCGAAACATTCAGTGTTTTTTGTGATGGCCGCACGGCCGGTATCTTCCAGTGTGAAAGCAGGGGAATGAGTGAGGTTCTTCGAAAAATGAAACCTTCTGCTTTCGAAGACATTATCGCTGCCGTCGCCCTTTATCGGCCGGGTCCTCTCGGTAGCGGGATGGTAGACGATTACATAAACCGAAAACAAGGTAAATCCTCCATTGAATATGAACTTCCCGAGCTAGAGAGCATTCTTGAGGAGACATATGGAATAGTTGTCTACCAGGAACAAGTTATGCAGATTGCCAGTGTGTTAGCCGGCTTCAGCATGGGGGAGGCTGACTTACTCCGTAGGGCAATGGGAAAAAAGAAACCCGAAGAGATGGCCCTCCAGGAAGAGCGTTTTCTGGAAGGGTGTGCGGAGCGGAAGGTACCGATTGAGAAGGCTAAACGAATCTTTGAACTTATAGCCTATTTTGCTGGGTATGGATTTAATAAATCCCACAGTGCGGCCTATGGACTTGTGGCTTACTGGACAGCCTATTTGAAGCAGCATTATCCGCGGCAATTTATGGCTGCTTTACTCACGTGCGATATGGACAACACTGATAAGGTGATGAGGGGTATAGCTGAATGTCGTGACATGGAAATCCCTATTTTGCCGCCCAATATAAATAAAAGTGGTAAGCAATTCACAGTTCACAAGGGTGGTATCCGTTTTGGTCTCGCCGCGATCAAAAATGTAGGAGTTGGAGCTGTTGATGAGATTTTACAGGCTCGGGAGAAGGATGAACCGTTCGAGTCTTTATTTGCTTTTACTCAGAGAGTGGATCTTCGTCAGGTCAATCGCCGGGTTGTTGAGAGCCTGATCAAGTGCGGGGCTTTTGACTCTACGGGTGCTCACCGCGCACAGCTCATGGCAGTTTTGGAAAAGGCCCTTGAAAGTGCAGCTCAGGCACAGCAGGATCGCATGACGGGCCAGGCCCATCTTTTCGATGGAGAAGGTGCGTCCCATTACGAAGGTTTATCGCTTCCAGAAGTTCAGGAGTGGGAAGAGAGAGTGTTGTTGAATTATGAGAAAGAGGCGCTTGGATTTTTTATTACAGGGCACCCGCTTTCCCGTTTCAAACGGGAGGTGAGGCTCATGGCAACGGCTACGACAACAAGTTTGTCGGAGGTGAATGGGAGCAGAAATGTACGGATGTGTGGACTTGTTAATGCACTTAAGGTTCAGACCACGCGCCGTGGGGATCTTATGGCTAGGTTTAATTTGGAAGATATGGAAGGTACAGTCGAGGTCTTAGTTTTTCCCGATTGTTATCGAAGCTCCTTAGAAATTTTGGACAGCGATGAACCTGTTCTTCTTTCTGGCACAGTGGACCCTGGAGATTCCGGAGTTGTCGTTAAAGCAGAAAGGATCGTGTTACTTTCCAAGGCTGAAGAAGGGTTAGGGCAGAACATCCTGATCAAGGTACCAGTCGGGGGGAAAAGTCTTGAATGGGTACGTGCTCATTTGATTGATTTGAGGGAGATTTTATCGGAGCATCGTGGTACGGCGCCTTTGGCCCTTCAGTTTGATTTTGATGGCCGTATTGAAACACGCCACTACTCGCACTTTGGGGTGGATCCCTCTGGTGAGATGCTTGATCGTGTGGAAAGTCTTTTGGGGGAACGATTTGTTCGATTGGAATGACTACTCATACCTAACCACACGATTTTATCGATGTGTTTTCGGATTGGTATTCGGCGGACCTTCGATGGTTTGCCTTGTTTCCTGGACTGTATCCCCTATGTGGATTAACTTCTTATAATCATGTCGAGTGTCCTAGCTGTCATCTTAGGAGGTGGGCGCGGCACCCGCCTATATCCTTTGACTAAATTCCGGAGCAAGCCGGCGGTTCCCTTGGGGGGGAAATACCGTCTGATCGATATCACGATCAGCAACTGCCTCAACTCCGGATACCGCAAGGTATTTGTTCTCACACAGTTTCAATCAGCTTCTCTGAACAGCCATATTACTAGTACTTATCGGTTTGATCCCTTTGCTCCTGGGTTCGTCGAGATTTTGGCGGCTGAGCAGACTGATGAGAGTCAAGAATGGTATCAGGGAACCGCAGACTCCATCCGAAAGCATCTACATCGTCTCTTGGAACCGGCTCACGATTTTTATCTAATTCTCTCGGGAGACCACCTATATCGTATGGATTATAGGGATATGGTGGAGCAACATGCGAGCTCCGGTGCTGACGTGACCGTTGGTGTACATGCAGTTACCAGAGAAGCGGCCAAGGGATTAGGAATCATGAGGCTAGCCCCTGATGGTCGAGTCGTTGGATTTGTGGAGAAACCAAATGACCCTCGGGTTCTAGACGAGCTAGAACTTAATGAGGGGGATTTGCTTCCAAAAGGTCAACAAGAACAGAATCAATGTTTTCTTGGATCTATGGGTATTTACGTTTTCAGTCGGGAGGCTCTCGAGAAAGCGCTAGTGGGTACGACAAAGTGGGATTTTGGAAAACATATTATCCCAAGCTTGTTGAATCAGATGCGTGTTATGCGTTACACGTTCCAAGGTTATTGGGAAGATATTGGGACGATTCGTGCCTTTTATGAAGCAAACCTCCGACTAACCCAACATGACTCTCCCTTTTCGTTTTATGCTGCCGATGCCCCAATTTACACTCGGCCACGCTATCTTGCGCCGACCCGGGTTGTGAATACAAGAATTTCAGATTCCTTGATTGCTGACGGTTGCCTCCTCGAGGAGGCAACCGTCAGCAATTCTATACTTGGGATCCGGAGCTTGGTTCGTAGAGGATCTCGTATTTTTCGCACCATTGTGATGGGGAGGGAATCATTTCAGGGACTGGGGGGAATCGGACAAGATTGTTCTATCGAAGGAGCTATCTTGGACCTGAATGCTCAAATTGGTGACGGAGTTGAGATCCGTGGGTATCCTGATAGGTTGGATGAGGATGGCGAAGGGTATGCTGTACGTGACGGCATTGTTGTTATTCCGAAAAACTCAACAATCCCATCAGGGACGAAGATTTAATGAACCTTGAAGAAAAAAACAGTACTGTCATCTGGGAGATGCTAGGGAGGGTAGACTACGAGGCTGCCGAGTTACTCCAGAACCGCCTTCGTGATGCACGTATCTTAGGCCGAATACCCGACGTTTTACTTTTACTGGAACACCCTCCTGTTTTGACTATTGGTCGGGGCGGAAACGTCAAGAATGTCTTGGCATCCAGGCAGGCGCTCGATGCTATGGGGATCCGCACGCACACCATAGGCCGGGGGGGCGATGTAACTTACCATGGTCCGGGACAGATTGTTGGATATCCCATCATGGACTTACGAGAGAGGGGTCGAGATGTTCACCGTTATCTTTATGATTTGGAAGAGGTTTTCATCCGACTCCTGGGGCAACGGGGCATTGTTGGAAATCGGATTAAGGGGGCCACAGGCGTATGGGTTGACAATAGGAAAATCCTTGCCATCGGGGTAGGAGTCCGAAAATGGGTGACTTTGCATGGGTTTGCCTTTAATGTTTCTCCGGACTTGGCGCATTTCCAACTTATTCGTCCCTGCGGGTTTGAAGCAGAACAGGTGACCTCTCTTTTTGATTTATTAAAGGGTAATGGAGCCAGGCAAGATTTCGAAAGAGACTTCTCTAGTTTGGCTAATCAAATTGTGCAGATTTTCTCAGAAGTATTTAAGTGTAATACATCCAGTGCCTTATTGTTCGGGGGAGATGCATGGGAGATTCTTGAACCCTTTTCAGTTCATAAGGTGGGCACGAATTGAAACTTCTTTTGGAGACGCTATCCGTTTACCGAGTCCCTATGTTTTATGCAAAAAGGGATCTGGAAGAGAGTCGAACCGTGCGAGGCAAATCTTGAAACACCAGCGAGTTGATAAAAAGTCCAAATCATTTCGATTGCCATATTGGGTTTTGGGTGGCGGTACAGTATTGGCCATTATGGCAATTTTGGCTGTGGAGGCTGTTGGCCTCGATCTGGGTTCAATTCAAGAGCAGGTTTTGGGAATCGAAATGGAGGATATTCCGACTAAGGTCTGGACTTTGATTCGCCGTGGTGGATTGGTTATGTATCCGATTATACTTTGCTCAATTTTTGCGCTTGCGGTGTTCTTCGAGCGTTTTGTCAATTTACGAAGGAAACGTGTCATTCATCAAGATTTCATTTCTGGTATTCGACGTTTTTGGATGCGGCGGGATGTTGAGCAAGCTCTCCATCTTTGCAAGGCTCATGATATCTCTATTTCTCGTATTCTACGTGCGGGACTTTTACGCCATCGCATTTCTTTAGCTGATATGGAGCGAGCTATCGAAGCAGCTGGACAGCATGAGGTTTCCTTGCTGACTTCAAACTTACGTTCGCTGGGGGTCGTGGCTAACCTTGCGCCCATGCTTGGTTTGCTCGGAACTGTCATTGGAATGATTAAGGCCTTTACCGTTATTTCCCAAAGTGGGACGGGTAATCCTGGACTAGTCGCGACTGGAATTTCTGAAGCGTTGTTAACGACTGCTGCAGGCCTCATAGTGGGAATTCCGGCTCTTGCAGCCTACCACTATTTTCGGGCTAAGATTGATCGCTATGTTTATGAGATGGAACATATTAGCCTTGAAATTTTGGAGGGTGTCAGCAGGGAGCATAGGTTTGATGGGGAGGCACCCTTAAACTCCCCAGCGGAGGTTGCATCACCTGAGCACGCGATTTATGAAGGTGAAACGGTGGAGTCTGAAAAGGGATCTAACCAATTGGACGAGGAAACTAATGATAGTAGTGGAAGTAAGGGAGGAAACCGTGCGCTTTAATACGCTTCCGGAGGAAGACTACAGTCTTTCGCTTACTGCACTAATCGACGTTGTTTTCCTTCTCCTGATCTTTTTTATGGTTTCCACCGCTTTCATTGATTTTACCCGGAGAATGGACATCCGTCTTCCAGAGGCCGAGGCGGGGGCTACAACTGGTGAACGAACTCGGCAGTTTCTAATTGAGATTGGAAAAAATGGCTTGATCACCTTGAATGGACAAGGTGTGAGCTTGCCTTCCCTGGAAAGCCAGTTGAGAAGGTCTCTCGGGAAAGAGAGTAAGACAGCTCTCGTTCGTGCGGACCGCGGTCTACCATATGGATTGATCGTACGTGTGATGGGAATCTGCCGTGCTGCTGGTATTGTGGACATTGGAGTTGCTGTGAAGGGAAGTGAGTAATATTGAGAGGGTATTCATCTAGACAAAACCGGCCTGCTACTGATAATTAATATCGGTATAAATGGCTTTCGTGACACCTCCCCAAAGATTGGAATATTGATTTGGAATTTACCCCGATTACTCAAGACGTTACGCGTATCATCATGATTCGTCACGGTGAAGTTGATAACCATGAAGCCGGGATTTTTAATGGTCAGATGGATGTGGATATTACCCCGCGGGGTGTGAAACATATGGAGCGTGCTGCCGAATTTATTGCCGAGGCAGGGGTTAGGAAGATCTATTCGAGCAATCTAAAGCGGACAGTTCGCGGTGCGAAGATAATCTCAAACCAGATCGGTTTCAATGAATCTCGGGAAGTGGTACCGGAAATCAAGGAAATTCACCTAGGGAAATGGCAGGGGCTGACGGGAGAGGAGATTGATAGCCTGTACCCCGGAATGCGAGAAGAGCGTTACGCTAATATTGAACATTTCCGAATTCCGGGTGGGGAGACTTTAACTGAATTGTCTGAGCGGGTAGTACCTGCCGTTACTCGAATTGCAATGCATCACCAAGGTGAAGCGATTGTAATCGTCGCACACGCAGGCCCCAACCGGGTGTTTCTTTGCCAAGCCTTGGGGCTACCATTGGAACGTGTTTACCATATTCAGCAGGATTACGGAGCGATCAACGTTATTAATTACTCTGACAATCATTCCACTGTTCTTATGATGAATGGGTAAATCCGTATTGTTTTGGTGTCACCTTGCTACAGAGAAAATTTTCCAAGCCTTTTAAGGGATGATGATATTTGATCTCCAAATCTAAAGTTTTTAGTTTGACGATTTTCTTTTGTTGAACCAATAAACCTGGTTCCTCATGCAATACCATGAATTGGTTAGAGAAAGTTCCTAAGAAATACTCGTTACAGAGGCCATCGATAGTCTTGACATCATTCAATACTCCTCATTAGGATGCATTCAATCGTTAATTGAGGTCTCCTGAGCTATCGGTGGAAATCGAAATCGGATATTGCAACTGAATATTCAATCTATGGAGAGAAGTAATGACACGCTTGAAAGCCACTTTTCGACAAGGGATGATTCTCTCTGCTCTTGCAGCCTGCGGTGTATTTTTGAGTTTAATGTCCGATTTTGCCCACGGCACTTCCCCCCCTAATCACCACAAATTTAACGGGAATTCGGCCGGATTGGCTTTTGTGGTCAACCGCGACTCAAATGACGTTGCAGTTATCAACACTAGAACGCAGAAGATTGTTGGTCGATTTCCTGTTGGCAAGTCACCCCATATGGCAGTGATTCCTCCTGATGGAGATTTTATTTATACGACGGGACAGGAAGATGATACTTTGACGGTTACTCGCCTAACGGATTTTCGTACAGTAGCGAGTCTCCCGGTTGGCAAAGGGCCTGAGCATCTTGATGTGACCCCCGATGGTGAGTTTGTGTATGTTGCCAACTTCGATGGAGGGACCGTTTCTGTAGTTAGCACTAAAAATCTTCGGGAAACTAAACGTCTGTCTGGGTTCAGGCATCCGCATAACATCACCTTTTCTAAAATGGGTGATAAGGCTTACGTCGCAAATCTTAGCTTAAATCGAGTTCATGTTGTTGATACCCTGGAACAAACGGTCACGCACTCTTTTAATGCGGCGAGTCCCATTCGTTTGGCAAGCCTCGGAGGTGAAGTTATCGGTCGCGGGATCGTCAATGTTACTATCACCCCCAATGGGCAATTCGGATATGCTGCACATGGTGATGCAGGCGAAGTGGTTGTTATAGATTTAGTGGAGTCCCGGGTAGTTAAATATATCAAGACGGGAAGGGAACCTTGGCGTGCATTTGGCACTTCGGATGGTCGACGGATGTTGGTCCCGAATCTGGGTGATCGGACTGTGTCGGTAATTGATGTTAAAAAACAGGAGGTGGTTTCTGTTTTACCTGGGCTAAAGGGTATGACAGGTATCAATTCGGGGCTAGGGGGTAGATTGGCTTTCGTTATCGGGCGCTCAGAAGATACAGTACGTGTCTTAGACCTGGAGACTAACCGGGTGGTTAAGGATATTCATGTTGGCCAATCCCCTGAAACAGCAAGTATTACCCCGGATGGTCGTTATTTGTATGTTGCTGCCAGCGGTTCCGACGCGGTTTGGGTGATTGACACTGAGCGCCTAGTTGTCGACGCGATTATTCCTGGTGTAGGCAAACACCCGTGGGCCGTGACCATCGCAGGCGGGGTTAACTATTGTCACTGAATATCTCTAGCCTAGTACAGTCGATATTTTGTAAAAATTGCAAATTTGATATCATTGCCCGGTGATGAATCTCATTGCCGGGTGTTTTTTGGAAAAAGAGGTTGAGAATGCATCAAGGGTTACTAAAGTTCATCGCGGAACTTAACAAAGTACCTGGATTAGCCTGATGACAGATTGGATGCTCCAAATTACGGTTATCCTGATTTGTGCGCTTGCTGCCGGGGAGATTGCACGCGCTCTTAAGCTTTCCTCAGTTTTGGGGGAACTGACGGTTGGGATTTTGCTGGGAAGCTCTGTTCTCGGGTGGTTACCAGAGACCCATCTCCTTGAGGTTTTAGCAGAGCTTGGTGTCATCTTTATGATCTTCATGGTGGGGCTAGAAACCAAACTTGATCATATACGGAAAGTAGGAAAAGAGGCCGCTTTTGTTGCAATTCTTGGTATTTTGTTGCCCTTTCTGGGTGGCTATGGGATTGGACTTGCTTACGAACTGAATTTACCAACGTCCCTTTTCTTAGGAACAACTCTGGCTGCCACTAGCGTTGCCATCACCGCACGTGTTTTCATGGAAATGGGTAAGGTACATACGTCAGTTTCCAAAGTGATTTTGGCAGCGGCTGTCATTGATGATGTTCTTAGCCTCCTCATCCTAACTGTGATTTTGGCGACCACGGGAGTGAATGAAAACGTTTCCGTGAGTTGGGCAATCTCTAAGGTAGTTCTCTTCCTGGTTATCGGTTTTCCGTTTTTCTGGTGGTTTGTTCCCAAGGTTGTTCAGCCAATTGAGAATTATGGCGGTGATCGTACTTTTTTAGCTTTTGTTATAGCTTTGTTGTTTTTGTTTTCCTATCTGGCCCATGCATCAGGATTAGCAGCTATTGTGGGGGCTTTTCTCATTGGTATGGTCCTGGCTGAGACCAAGGGGCAAATTGAGATCATGGAGCAAATCCGCCCGATCTATGTTTTCCTAGCTCCTTTGTTTTTTGTTGTTACCGGTGCCCAAGTACACCTGAATCTGCTGGGGAAGGTTCTCGGGTTTACGGTTTTACTTACTGTAATTGCAGTTCTGACAAAATGGGTTGGTTCACTCTTGGCCGGTGCATTTACAGGAATGAATGCTCGAAAGGGAACACTCGTTGGAGTGGGTATGGTTCCTCGGGGCGAAGTAGGTTTGATTGTTGCCATAATTGGAGTGAAAGCCGGTATTTTTTCTAAGGAAATTTTTACTGCGGCAGCGGTCATGTGCTTGGCTACAACATTCATTGTCCCCTTGCTGCTTAAGTGGCTCGTTAGCCTTTTCCATGAAGAGATAGACGACGTTCCGCGTGTGGTTCCACCTGCTTCCCATGGAACGGAGACTTGAGATGAAAGTCAAAGATGTATTTCAGACTATAACCAAAGGTCCGGACATCATTCGTGAAAATGACTCCATCCAAGAAGTCCTCTTGAAAATTTCCAAGGATCTTAAAACACGTTCTGTCTTTGTCATTAACGAAGAGGAAGAATTGGTTGGCATTATCAATGTTCGGGACCTACTACGTGTGGCGGGTGCAAAACACTTACAACGCGATACTCGGATGGTAATTCCTTATTTAACGGCTAATCGAGCCACTGATATTATGCAGCCCCCTTTCTTTGTTTCCCCTGAAGATGAAATCGATGATGCCCTCCGTCTGGCTGTTACCCATGATCTCAAGGACATCCCAGTGGTGGAAAGGGGAAAGATTGTAGGGGATCTAAACTGCTTTGAGATTCTATTGAATGTGAATTTTGAGTGAGCGGGGCAGTTCTTTCTCTGTATGCCGAGGCTTGCTAAAAGTTTAAACCCGCGACTGTAGTGAAAACCAGAGAGATTGTCCGAAGTAAATCTGTTTTAGAGAACACCGCGATCACGTAAAGCTGAGATCTCCTTTTTGTCCATTTTGAGAAGTTCTTCTAAAACAGTCTTGGTATGCTCGCCCAGAGTTGGTGCTCCTCTTTCGACTTTCCCCGGTGTCCGGTCCAAGCGTAACGGAGAATTTACGAAGGGGTAGTTTCCAATTCCAGTTTGTTCTCGTTCGACAATCATCTTGCGGTGGACAATTTGCGGATCGGAGATGACCTCGTCAATCGTGTTGACTGGTCCGCATGGGATCTCAATGGTTATCAAGGTGTCTAACCACTCTTCGGTGGAGCGAGCTTGAAAAAGGTTTATCAAGATAACTTCGAGAGCTTCCCGATTGTGGTGTCGATCGCTTCTCGTATGAAAACGATCATCTTTTTCTAAGTCCTCGAGTTCGAGTTCTCTACAGAACCGCCTCCACTCTTCGTCTTGTACGATGGCAATGGCGATGTGGCTATCCTTCGTGGAAAAAACTTGAAATGGGGTAGAGAGGGGATGCCGTGAACCCAGTTGCTCTGGTGTTTTTCCGGTTGCGAAATACCGTGCAATGGCGTTTTCAGAAAATGCAACCTGAGAATCCAGCATACTGAGGTCCAAAACTTGGCCTACTCCCTCCCTTTCTCGATCGTAAAGCGCAGTAAGAATTCCAACACTTGCCCAAACCGAAGCCGCAAGATCGCCGATGGAATATCCTGCCCGCACGGGTTCTCTCCCCTGTTCGCCGGTTATACCCATTAGTCCACCCATTGATTGCAGAATTAGATCGTAAGCCGGACGGTTGGCATATGGTCCTGATTGTCCGAATCCGGTTATGGATGCGTAGATCAGACGGGGATTTCTTTTTCGGAGAGTTTCAGCCCCCAATCCGAGACGATCCATAACTCCCGGTCGGAAGTTTTCCACGATTATGTCGCTCTGATCGGCGAGGCGAGCAGCGATATTTTTTCCTTCGGGATCTTGAAGGTCCAAGGTGATGCTTTTCTTGCCACGATTGACGCTAATGAAATAGGCACTTTGCCCATTCACAAATGGAACGGAGTCCCGCGAGAGGTCTCCTTTCTTGGGACGTTCGACCTTAATGACCTCGGCCCCGAGGTCTGCTAGAATCATCGTACAGTAGGGACCGGCAAGAACCCGGCTGAAATCTAGAACACGTACGCCTTTCAGGGCACCCAAGGTTTTCTCCCTGTAAGAAGGTCAACAAAGGGGAATCGAAAATAAGGTTTGTCCATTCTCTCAAGTATTTCTTGAATTGCTGCCAGATTTTGTTCCCTGCGAAAATTGTAATTCTATTCTAAAGTGCAATTTCGTGTAGGTGTGATTTTTTTCTTGCTTTAAGTAGTAAAGGAGAGACAGCATTTGGCTCCCAGAATTCCTAAAGGGAAGGTTTTCAGTGTTGAGGAAGCCAATGGGTTGCTCCCGAAGATTTGTGGGCTTTTTGAGGAAATTCATAGGGAACTCAGGATACAAGAAGATATGAAACCGGATGTCGAGCGCGCTGCGAAACAGGCGGAACGAGGTGGTGGAGGGATTCCAGGGGGAGTTAATTATATTGCAAGTGTTCTACGGATGAAAAATCAGTTAGCCGAAATCCGGTCTTTTGGTGTTGAGGTCAAAGACATTCGCAAGGGCCTTTGTGATTTTCCTTGTCGAAGAGAGGGGAAATTAGTATATCTCTGCTGGCATCTGGGGGAGGAAAAGATAGGATTTTGGCACGATATTCGAAAAGGATTTCAGGGTCGCCAAACGCTCTAGGCCTAGTAGAATGGCTTTGTTGGGCAATAAGAACGCCCGGTGTAACCCAAATGTTAATGCGTCGCGGGATTGCATTGCTTCTTTGTTTTGGTGTTTGGGTTGTGGCGATCTTTCTAATTTATGACTCAGCGGACCGTATGATGGGAGGAGGTCAGGCTGGGCGTGAGATGTTAACGGGTGTTCTGACGTTTCCGTTTTCAATTTTAGTTCTTGTTGGGGCTTTGTCTTTGACGGTTCGGTTGATTCGGCGCTGGGCCATAATGCGGGAGGAGCTTTTTCCCTGCCGGTTGGATGAGGAAAACAATAACCCTGACGAAGAAACAAACGGGTCCCGTTGACAAACCATCGGCTCAAAGATAATGTGAGAGCGCTTCAAGGCTGGGGCGTTAGCTCAGCGGCAGAGCGCTGTCCTCACACGGCAGATGTCAGTGGTTCAAATCCACTACGCCCCACCATGATTTTTCCGAATTTAGCAATTCAATGTCATATCCCAAGAGTCGATATGTTAAAGAAGGTTTGGTCTATTGGTTCGAATCTGAATAAACCGATTTATCTTCCAAACTGGCTTCACGGAATCCTTTTTTACGTTCGGCACACTTGTTGCACACTCCACAGTGAAGCTCCCCTTGTGGATTGATACATGAAAAAGAAAGCTCCAGGGGTAGATTGCTTCCAAGTTGGGTAATGGCCTTCTTGGAGAGGGATGCAAACGGCCGAATGATGTGGATTGGAGAATCCATTGCGGAGGAGAATGCGGTTTCGATCAACTCGAAGAACTCCGGTGTGGCGTCGGAAAACGGATTATGGTCCGATACGCCAATGGCAATTTGATGAATATCCTGCATGGCGCAGAATACAGCTGCTTTGGTAAGGAGTAAAACATTCCGCCCGGGTAGATAGACCGCCGCGTCTTCTGTGTCTGCACCTGGGACTTTTTTGCCTGTTGTGCTCCAATGGACCCCATAAAGGTCTGCGACTGGAAGGTCTAGAACAGTCAGTTTATGTATGGTGTCTGCTTTTAGAGCATTGAGAAACCTTTGTAGCCAAAGGATTTCTACATCCTCCCAATGAAGCCCTTGCCGAATGTAAACGGGATAGACTTCGGGGTGTTGTTTGTTTTTTATTGCTACCAGGATGCAGGAGTCTAAACCCCCACTTGCCAGAACACAGATGGGCTCGTTTTCATTGGAGCGAGTTGAAGTAGTCGGAGAAAAAGATAGCATCGGTGTTCCTCATAGTTTCCCGATTCCTCATGCAGAGGTCACAAACGGTATAGGTGGGGACGAACTACTAACCCTGTTGTCTCTTTCTCAAGTGCCTAATGTATTTTGTTCTCGCTACTGTGTTTTCCCTCTGGCGTCAATTGGCCATACTTCTTCTACTTGGCCCTTTTTTACTGCAAATGCCACGTCGTACAAATTGACCGTTGGGCAAATGTGCGTCGGGATGATCCGCAACTTGTCTCCAATGCGGGTGCCTGTACTTTCTGGAATCTGAATAACACCGTGCTCGTCGGATACGCCTGAGAGAATGAAATCAGGCTTGCCCTCCACGATTCCGAGACCTTCAGTATGCATCATGGTTCCTTCTGGTCTATGGTCTATGCTAAGTGCTTTTGCTCCCGCATCTATTATTAGGCGGTCTGGCGCGGGACGATTGACAACTGTTGCCAAAACGAACGCGGCGCACCAGTTTGTGTGGCCAAGAATCCCGGCCATCGAAGCATCACAAAATATAAAAGTTCCGCTGCGAATTTCGTCTATGCCTTGATTGTATCCACTGCCTCCTTTACTGAGCATGGCGCAGTAAAGTGATGGTGTCGACCCAACACTGACTCGACAAGGTTTAATTGTTACCTTCCGGATTGCTTTTGCTGTTTCTATCATTAATGCCTGTGCTTTTTTGCTTTCTGTCTCAAGAGCCTCGATTGAAGAAGCTGCGTAATCATGTCCTTCGTGAGTGAAAATTCCCCGGAGTTGAACTCCAGAGGTGTTTTGGACCACCTTAGCCACTTCGACGGTAGCCTGTACCGAAGGTCGCCCCTGGCGCCTTTGTCCGGTATCGACTTCAATCATCACGTCTAACGGTTCTTTTTCGTGGACGAAGGCTTCGGAAAGAATCCTCACATGCTCTGGTAGATCCACACCTACGCAGAGCCGACAACGACGAAAGAGTTTCACCAGACGAGAAAGTTTTGGCTCGCCGACTATGACATGAGCGATAAAGATGTCCTTAATTCCATTGTCAACCATTACTTCCGCTTCACTAAGTTTAGCGGCTGTTATCCCAATAGCTCCTTCAGAAATTTGTTTTTGGGCAACAATTGGCATCTTGTGAGTTTTAATGTGCGGCCGTAGCTCAATGCCTGCATTTTTTGCTAGGAAAGCGACCTGTCGAATGTTCTCTTCCATCCGATACATGTCGATGGTGAGTGCGGGGGTGTCGAGGTCCATCAATGGTTTCCCGATCATTTGATAAGTTGAGCTAGAGCTATTCATAAGGTGAACCTGGAGATTACTTACAGTGAGTCGAGGGTGTTGGTTTTAGTGTGCTTCGATACTCGGATGGTAAAGTTGAGGCTTAACCTCTTGAGCCTTACCTATGATTTCTTTTACCGAGGTATAGTCGCGTTCGATCATATAATCCAAAATGCCATTTATGATTTTTGGCATGACCATCGGATCGTAAAAGTTTGCAGTTCCCACTTGAACAGCTTGTGCTCCAGCTAGTAGGTATTCCAGGGCATCCCGGGTATTTTCGATGCCGCCACATCCGATAACAGGGGCTTTGAGTTTCTCGACAACTGTCCAAACGTGGCGGACCATCATGGGCCGAATAGCGGGTCCGGATAGACCACCGGTTGTAAAACCTAGAACGGGTTTTTGTTCATCAACATCGATTGACATTGCGGGATAAGTGTTGCCAATACATAGCGCGTCTGCACCGCCTTCCATGGCAGCAGCAGCCATTTCCACGATATCAGTAACGGCTGGGCCAAGCTTGGAGATGATAGGAATTTTCGTTACCTCCTTGCACATTTTTGTTACACGGAACATGGATTTGGCACTATTGGCAAAAGGAGCCGCCTCTGAATGGTTTGGGCAAGAAAGATCTAGCTCGATGGCGACGATACCTTCCTGTCCATCTAGTTTTTCGGAGGCCCGCTGAAAATCTTCTTCTGTTAGACCGCCAATACTAGCAATAACAGCTGTCCCGGTTTGTCGCATGAAGGGTAGCTGTTCGGTGACAAACTGCTCAGTCCCCTTGGAAGGTGTCCCGATTGCATTGAGCATACCCTCGGGAGTTTCCTGAACTCGATCGGGAGAATTGCCAGGTCGGACCAAGTCCATAAAAGTTTTATTAACAATTCCGCCTAAGATCCCGAGATCGTAGGCATGTGAAAACTCAAGCCCATAGTTGAAACAACCGGATGCAGGCATGACTGGATTTTTGAGATGGATACTTCCAAGATAAGTATCCATCTTTGGTTGTTCTGCCCCGTTTTTTTTCGAAGCGCTCATGGGTGATTTCCCCAATCCAAAATCACGGATTCTGCAGGAAACGCAGGTCCTTCCATACAGACCAAACCATAGCGAAAGTTTCCATCTGGTCCAAGGAGTGGGGCTGCGCAACCAACGCAGATGCCTGTTCCACAAGCCATTCGATATTCTTGAAAAATGAATCCACGTACTTTGTTGCTAGAAGAGACATCTTGGACAAGTCGTCCCATCCTGCGGGAGCCACATGTGAAAAGAATTCCAATTTGGCCCTCTTGGAGCCAGTCGTTTACTATTTCCCTTGGTTTGTCTGCAGAGTCCCCGGCTTCATCCGTCGTTGTGCTAATTTTAGCGCCTAGTTGGCGAAGAGTTTCCACGCCAAGTAGGAGTTGTTCTTCTCGTGCCGACACAAGCCCATAACATGGTAGGCCGATTTCCTTACATTCCTGTGCGATTCTGACCATGGGGGTTACACCTGCTCCTCGGGCAATAAACCCGACCCCTGCTTCGCATTCTCGCAGGTTAAGCCTTGCTCCGGAGGGCGCGACAACGTTAATCGGGTCACCCGTTCGTAAGCTAGCAAGATCAGTGGTCCCCTGTCCCTTGGTTTTGATGAGAACTTCGAATGTGTCCTGGTCCGGGTAAGTTCGATAAACATCGAAGGGCCGAGGCAAAAGCAATCCGTCCCATTTTTCGGCTCGGAGCATGACGAATTGGCCCGGACCCGTCCACTTTGCCGCGTGAGGGGCTTCGATTTTAATCAGCCAATATTTTTCTGTAACATGATCCACTTGAACTACCTGACCTACTTCGGGTTTCCACCGGGCCTCCGGAGGAAAGTCGTAGGGCATGATCGAAATTGAAGAGTCTGCTTTAACCAAGTCCTATCTCCATCAAGGGAAGGGATAAACGACCCCTTATATAATTTTCATGATCAGCCGAAAAACAACTTACTTAGGGTTTTTAGGGAGTTTGATCGATTCCGTCAAGCGATGTTGAGCCATTCGCGGTGAAAGTGAAACATTTTGCATTTTGTGTTTGACCAAAAAAACATAGGGAGATTTAGTGTTAAGGCACGTTTTTTCTCGATTGGACAATCAGATGATATAACCTTCAGGTGGTTTCGATTTGGCTAACCTGTCTAGATTGAATTTCGTCATCGTTTCATTTGTGATTTTGGTAGTCGACCTCTGAGCCCTTTCCAATTGGGATACGGATCGTTGTGGGCGGTCTTTACATCTAGGATGCATGGGCGCCCTGATGATAATGCTTGTTGTAAGGCAGGGATAAGCTGCCGAGGATACTCCGCACGGAAGCCCAGTCCGCCCATGGTTTCGGCTAGTGCAGCGAAGTCTTGTACGGGCGTTTTGTCTTCGGATGTCCGCCCGTAATCCTTCATCTGAAACTGATGTACCATACCGAAATGAGCGTCATTCATGACGATTAGGACCACTCCCAAATTGTAGCGTACGAGGGTGGGAAAATCTGACAAGGACATCCAGAGGCTTCCATCACCAATAATTGCTACGACGGGAAGCTTAGGATGACAGTACTTGGCCGATGCTGCCCCCGGAAGGGAAAATCCCATTCCGCTCCAAACTCCGGAATGCTGGAAGTAGTTTGGATGGGACGAAGGTGTTAGCTTCCACGCCCAGTAGCTAGCGTGACACACATCGCATACGAGTATTCCATCTCTCGGCAGGGCTTTCATGATTTTATTGATTGCCCATCCCTGGTGGATGCGTCCACGAGGTCTATGTGATCCACGTTTCGTCTGTTCTAGGAGGTATCTAAGGACAGTTTGCCTGCCTTTTTCAATAACCTTTACTTTCCATTGTGACGCTCTTTCAGGTCTTCTTTCGAAAGAATCGAGGAGTGCAGAGAGCCCTTGTCCCAGATGTATGTTTTTTGCAATCTGGGCGCCTGCAAGCTTTTGAAATTTCACATCTGACCCAATGAAATACTTGTTAGAGTTTTTTGAAACGGTTTCAATCTGACGCCAAAAGGCGCTTTCTGAACGAAGGCCTGCTACTAGTAACGCATCTGCCGAGCTGAGGATAGATTCAACCCAGGGGTCTGTGCTCCAAAAGCAAAGGTAACCTGCATACCAGGGATTGTCTGAGGGTATGACACCTAACGCGTCCCGGGTTGCAACGACAGGTGCCTTCAAGGTCTTTGCCAAGGCGGCCAATTCCCCGCATGCACCATCACGTAAAATCCCCTTCCCAGCAACAATTACAGGATGACGTGAAGATAAAAGTCCACGTGTGATTTCCTCAAGGTTTTTTGAAGTTAGCTTTCTGGAGCGGATTGCTCTGGGGATATATGGGATCATGGAAGTTCGGGGGAGCTTTAAGACGTCTAGAGGTACTTCGATGGCGACAGGCCCGGGCCTTCCTGAGGATGCCTCAAAAAAGGCCCGTTGCAGAACAATTCCAACATTTTCCACAGAATCAATTCGGGCGCTCCATTTTGTAACGTCTCGAAATGTTCGTTGAAGGAAGTCTGGGCGATCGACGCCGTGAAATACTTCTCGGGGTGCATTACGTGGAACAGAACCGGAGATTTGGACGACCGGCGAGGTTGCGTCGTAAGCCTGCGCCAAAGCTGTCAGCGTATTTGTTGCTCCAGGACCTCCTGTGACCAGGCAAACACCTGGTTTACCCGTCAGGCGTCCATACATGTCTGCCATTTGAGTGGCAGTTGCTTCGTGTAGGACACTAACATGTCGGATAGAGGATTCCAAAAGGGCATCATAAATAGCAAAAACATGCGTTCCTGGAAGACCGAAGATCGTTTCAACATTTTCAGCCAACAGAATTTTTGTGATTGCTTCACCGACTGTAAGTGGTTGAAAAGAAGTCATCTGGAGCCCTGAAATATTTTTTATTATTGAATAGGTCTCACGGTGAAATCTTCGGGAAAATTTTCCTAGCGTTTTGGTAAAACACCCCCATTTTAACCTCTTCGGCCCAGTCCATGTCATCAATAAGCTCTATAGAGGGTGTCATGGATTTGTAGAAAGGATAGTCTGTTCCGAAAAGAAATTGCTCACTACCAATAACCTCCTCAGCACAGTGGAGACTAGCCGAATGGTAGCCTAGACAATCGTAATAAAGACGTTTCAAGTAGTAAGCCGGTGAATGAGGGAGGTTGTCGTATGGCCCGCCGCGCTCGAAAGAAGCTCCCCAACGTCCCGCTAGGTAGGGGACGGCAGCTCCCATGTGTGGGATGATCCAGGGGATATCTGGAAATCTATCTAGGATCCCTTTAAACAACAGGCGTGCTACGGCTGCTGTTGTATCAAACATAAATCCAACGGCCGAGATCAGAAAAAAATCTCCAAGCATTTCAGCTCCCTCCGGGATCATGGGATGGATGAGGACGGGAAGCTGAAACCGGTTTAGTTCTTCGTAAACTGGCCAAAAGACTTCATCATCGAGCGAACGACCTGCCACGTTGGCTCCGATTGTCATTCCCCACATATCTAGGTCTTCGATGCACCTCCGAAGCTCCGAAAGCGACGCGTCAGCCCCGGCTGTCAGAGGGAGACAACAGAGTCCACCGAAGTCATTTGGATGTTGGTGGCAGGCCTCAGCAATAGCGTCATTGGAAATCTGGGCCATTTCAATTGCAACGTCTTTGTTATCAAAATAAACCATCGGGCCAACCATCGAGAGAACCTGGATGTCTACTCCCTCTTCCTCCATCTTTTCAAGGCGCCCTTCCAGTGACCACATAGTGGAGTCCGGTTGCAGGTGAGTTTGCATGTGTTTTCGCCAGAATCGATCACGCTCTGGGCGGGCCGTGGTGAAATCAACGGCCCTTTCTAGATAATCACGTGAAAAAAAATGTCCATGCACATCCACTTTCATGAGGAAGAGCGTTCTCCATTAGGAAATTTTGGGATTATTTCTTCTGAGAACAATCGGAGAGACCGAACAACCTTCTCCGGATCCGTTCCCGGGAACTGCATTCGCACGACAAGATGGGAATGCCCAAGTACCTCCTTCTGTTCCTGGATTTTTTTAATTATAGTGTCTGGTGATCCAATGAGAAAACGGTCTTTCAAATGGTCAAGCGAGCGTTTTTCAGATGGAATTTCATTTCCATCTTCATCCGTCAAATGTCCCCACTTCATATACTCTCCATACAGATAAAGCACACCATCTCGTGCAGCCGCCCAAGCCTCCTCGTCAGTATCGGCAACAAAAGCTTCTCTACGAAGGATGATATCAGGTCGGACATTTTTTTTCCCTGCTTCCGTCCAAGCGTCTAGAAATATTGGTGCCCGTTTCGCTATAACGCCGAATGCTGTGACTGGATCAATATACCAACCGTCGGAAAGTCGGGCCGCCCGGCGGATGGCTCGGGGCGTTTTTGCCGCAGTCCAGAAGGGGGGCCGTGGTTTTTGGACAGGTCGGGGCATAAGGGTTGTCCCTTGCATTGGGAAAAAGTTTCCAGCGAAATCGACCTTCTGACGACTAAGTAAAAGATCAAGAAGTTTTAAAGATTCTTCCATGCGCCCTGCGCGTTCATCCATGGGTACATGAAACACTGCAAACTCTTCTGGTCGGTAGCCTAGCCCGAATCCTAGTGTCAGGCGACCGCCTGAAAGGTTGTCCACAACTGTGGCTGCTTCTGCGATGGCCATAGGCTGATAGAGAGGAAGGAGTAGGATTCCTGTGGCTAGCCGAATACGACTGGTTCTGGCAGCGAATGCGGCGAGCACGGTGAGTGGGGAAGGGAAGTATCCGTTGTCTTCAACCAGATGATGTTCACTGACGATGGCGTAATGGAAACCGATTTCATCTGCAAGTTCGACTTGGTCCAAGATTGTACGACAAATTTTAGTCCATTCACCAGTGAGAGATTGGATACTGTATGTAATTCCGAATTGCAAGGCAGTACCTCCAATTGTTAGTTATGGTGAGGATTTTGGTGAAGCTAACTGAGTCCGGCTCCCCGCCCTGAGAACATGGCTTGGGAGATCATGGTCGACGAGATTACTTGCAAACTTTGCACATTTTAGAAGTTCATCGAGGTTGACACCCGTTCGGAGCCCCATCTCCTCGAGCATGTAAATCAGATCTTCGGTGGCAATGTTTCCTGTTGCACCTGGGGCATAGGGACAGCCTCCGAGACCTCCGACAGAAGCATCGTAATTTTTGACTCCTGCATCCAGACCCGCAAGAACGTTAGCTAGCCCGGAACCTCGCGTATTATGAAAATGGAGGGTAAGGTTGACGTCAGGAAACTCGCTCGTGATGGCCCGAACAATCTGTTTTACCTGGACAGGATTGCCCATGCCAGTTGTGTCTCCCAAAAGGATGTCACGTATTCCGAGTTTGTAATAATCACGGATGACGTGGAATATTTGATTAATGGATACGTCCCCTTCATAGGGGCACCCGAAGGCAACAACTACAGATCCTTTAACTGAGACTCTAGCTGTATTGGCAACATTTACGACACCCTCAATCTGTTCAAGCGATTTTGCGATGGACATGCGGACGTTAGATTGGTTGTGTGACTCCGTGGCGGAAATGAAAATCCCTATTTTGTCTACTCCAGATTTTATGGCTCTACTAGCACCTCTTACATTTGGTACGATACATTCGTATCGTACGCTCGGTATTCGATCCAGGCCGGCCATGACCTCTTCTGCATCACGTAGCTGCGGAATGGCCTTTGGATGAACGAATGAGGTTGCCTCAATTCTCTTGAAGCCACAGCGCGACAATTGATTGATTAACTGAATCTTGGCTTCCGTATCAACCCAGCCGTCCTCGGCTTGAAGTCCATCACGTGGGGCAACCTCTCGGACAAATACGTCTAAAGGCAGGGATGAGTCCACTTCTATCTAATCTCCTCCTGCTCTGAGAGCGAATTGAGGTAATTTCTACTTAGGTTACTATGAAGTTAACGACCCTGAAAATTCGGTTTGCGTTTTTCAGCAAAAGCGCGCAGACCCTCATTTCGGTCCTCTGTCGCGAGAGTTATATTGTAGGCCTCGCGTTCAACCTTTAAACCGTTTTTTAGATCCCTTTCTAGTCCCAAGTCGACTGCTCGCTTAGCCTCTCTAAGGGAAATGGGTGCATTCGCCGCAATCGCTCGAATAGTGGTTTCAACTTCTTTGTCTAACCGGTCGGTCGGAACGACCTTGAGCACGAGGCCTATTGTTTCTGCCTCTTTTGCATTGATTCTTCGGGCAGAAAAAATCAACTCTTTTGCTCTAGCGCCTCCAATTCTCCGGGGGAGAAGTTGGGTTCCGCCACCGCCAGGAATAATCCCGAGCGCTGTTTCCGTCAAGCCAAAGACGGCATCATCAGAGGCAATTATGAAGTCGCAGTTAAGAGCGAACTCCATCCCTCCTCCCAAGGCATATCCATGGACAGCTGCAATTATTGGTTTTGGAAAGAAGGTGATTAAATCGTGTGCTTTTTCCAACTTGGAACGTAAGGCTTGAACCCTTTTTTTTGTAAGGGTTTTTCGCTCTTTAAGGTCGGCTCCTACACAAAACGCTCGGTTTCCGGAGCTTCTTAAAACAACCGCACGCACGGGTTCCTCCTCTGATAACCATTGGAAGATTTCAATGATCTCTCCCACCATATCCCAGTTGTAGGCGTTCAGGACTTCTGGGCGATTTAGAGTCACATAGGCAACGCAATCTCGTTTTTCCACTGCTACATAACTCATCGTCATTTTGCTTTCGATCGCAAATTTGGTTTTTTTGAGAATCTTCTTAGGTATTTGCCGCGATGCTCTGTTTTCAAGACTTGCCCATTTTCTTGAATTACCTCTCCTCCCGCAATAGTCAGGGTAGGCCACCCGTGACTGACGAATCCTTCGTAAGGAGTGTAATCGGCGTGAGAGTTTAGCATGGTGGTTGAGACTTGCACCCGTTTTTCAAGGTCGATTACCATTAGATCTGCGTCTGAGCCTTGTCGAATAATTCCTTTTCGAGGGAACAGTCCGTAGTTCCGTGCGGTGTTGTAAGAGGTCACCTCCGCCATCCGAGGGAGCGAGAGCCGATTTTTGGCGACTCCCTCTGTCAAAAGAATGGGAACTGTCATGCCAATACCCGGCAGGCCAGGCCGAGCGGTCCAGACGTCATAGCCCTTGACGTCCATTTTATAACTGCAATGGTCTGATCCTAAAAAATCAACAGAACCGGAAGCTAGCCCTTCCCATAATTTGCGAATATCCGACCTTTCTCGTAGCGGGGGATTAACCTTTCCCAGTGTTCCGGTAAGCCGGTCTTTAGTTAGATGGAGGTAGTGGCCACAGGTTTCTACGGTAACGTTTCCCGTTTTGGAGTTCCTAGATTTTCGGTGATGATCGACGATGGAAACGCCCGAACCGATACTCATGTGCGGAATAGTGATTGAGACTCCTAGATGTTCGGAAAAAAGAAGGGCACGTTGAATCCCGTCCTCTTCAGCTAGCCGAGGTCGCGAGTCATGCCAGGCTTCTCCGTCTATTCTCCCAGCTTTTTCTAGTTCTTCTCTCACGACTTCTATGATGTCCATGTTTTCGGGATGAATGACTACTCGTGCACTGGGGATGCGTGCCACCTCCCTCAGTCCACGATACAGAAAGCCGTCGCCCACGCCCTGAAGGTAATTAGCGTCTTTGCCCTTATAAGCCATGAAAAATTTAAAAGAAGAGATATCAAAATCATTTGCGCATGCAGGAATCTCTGTCAGATGCTCCTCGCTCATGACGACAGCATGGATACCAATATCTATGCGTGAGTTACTTTCAATCTCACGAATCCGTTGAGGAAGTATGGCGCAATTCGAACCTGGCTCGATAAGAAAGACGATCATCGTTGTGACACCGCCTGTTGCAGCCGCCTCGGATTCGGTATGACAATCTTTGGAAAAAGATTGTCCGTAGCGGCCCATATGTACGTGGGCATCAATCATGCCTGGAAAAATAAATTTTTCCCTGCAATCAATTCGCCGTGAAGCTTTTAGGTGAGAAGAATCGGTCAACAGGGCTGCGATCCGGCCTTTACGGATGGCTACGTCCTCGCGGCATACCCCGTTCGGCCGGACAGTCTGTCCTCCAGTGAGAACAAGGTCATAAACTACGGATCGATTCATATCACCCCCTCCTGACGCAGATTGTCAACATCCTCGGGTGAACGGCCGAGGAGTTCTGTAAGGATCTCATCGGTATGTTCCCCCAATTCTGGCGGGAATGAGCGTATCCAGCTTGGGGTTTTGGAAAACTTGTAGGGCCAATCAATTGCGTTGAGCCTGCCAATAGTGGGATGGTGAAGAACCTTCACCATCTCCCTTGCGATCACCTGTGGATGAGAGAAGACCTGATCAAGTGTCTGAATGGGTGCGCAAGGAACGCCTTCATGTTCCAGATTTTTCAGCCATTCTGTGGATGGTTTTTTCAAGAGTCGCTCTACGAGTATTGGCTCAAGGGTTTTTCGATTGTCTACTCTGTTGCGTGTGCTGTTAAAGCGTTTGTCATCTATGAGTTCCTCTCGTTCTATGGCCCGGCAGAAACCTGGCCAGTGGGCGTCGCTTGCAATAATCATGATGTAACTACCATCTTTTGTCAGATATCCCGATGAGGGGACTCGCTGCGGATCCCCGCTTCCCCAACGTTTTGGCAACTTTTCCTCATGGAGATACTCAAAGGCTTTTACGGCCAAAAAGGCAATCTGGCTTTCTAGCATGGAAATATCGATGTGTTGCCCCCTTGGCTCATTTGTGGAAGTCCGTTCGCGGTAGAGAAGCGCACCGACAATCGAAAAAGCCGCGAACATTGCACCTGCTAAATCTGCTGTCGCAACTCCCACTCGGACGGGAGGCCGGTCTGGTTCTCCAGTAAGGCTCATGATCCCCGACATTGCTTGGAGAATGGGATCATAGCCTCGTTGGTGGCCTAAAGGCCCTGTTTGGCCAAAGGCAGAAACGGAGCAATAAACGAGGTCTGGATTGTCCTTAGATACCGTTGGGAAATCGATTCCTAAGCGTTTAGTTACACCTGGAGTGAAGTTCTCTAGGAGAACGTCGGATTTTTTGATGATCTCTCTCGCGATAATTTTTCCGCGTGTCTCCTTCAAATTAAGTGTCATAGAGCGCTTGCTTCGGTTGAAGCTCATGAAGTATCCGCTTTTCTCCTTGTGAAAAGGAGGCCAAAGACGTGTTTCATCCCCATGGTCTGGAGTTTCAATCTTAATTACATCCGCACCGAGCTCAGCCAACATCATGGAACAATACGGCCCCGCCCAGACACGGGAAAAATCGATAACTCGTATACCTTTAAGAAGATCTTCCATTTTTCGTTTCGTATGGGGGTCGGATTTAAGCCTCCCCGAGAAATTTTCTACTCACCTACATTATTTGCCCAGGTTGCACGCCCTTTTAGTACTTCGTAAGCGATCATATTCCGATGCAGCTGTGGAGGCCCACTTCCCAGGACTATTCCTCGGGCATCTCGGACGAACCGTTCGATTGAAAACTCTTTGTTGTAGCCCCAACCGCCATGCATTTGTAGTGCCCAGTCTGTTACCTTCAATGTCACTTCGTTTGCAAATAGCTTAGCACTGGAGGATTCGAAACGAGAGGGGAAACCTATCGCACCGTTCATAGCGGCTCGGTAGGTGAGAAGCCGAGCCGCTTCTATTTGGGCAGCCATGTCCGAAATCATCCATCGGATGCCCTGGAAGTCAGAGACTGGGTGACCATAAGGTTTACGGACCTGCACGTAATCCACGGCAGCATCAAATGCTCCCTGAGCAATTCCTACTGATATTGCAGCATTCAAGCAACGTTGTCCGTTAAATGCAGTCATGATTTTTCGGAATCCCCCCTCTGGGACAAGAATATCATTCTCGCTGAGCGGGCAGTTTTCAAAGATAACCTCTTTCGAGGGACAACCCCGAAAACCCATCATTTCTTCAGATTTACCAAAGGAAAGCCCGGGTGTTTCCGCATCAACTAATACACAGCCGATACCGTCAAGTCCCGGCGTTCCGTTAAACCGACTGAATACCATGTAAACCCCGCACTCGCCTGCACGGCTAGTCATTGCTTTTCGCCCCTTGAGGCATAAACCATTTTTGTCTTTTGTGACATTGGTTGTGATGTGTGTCGTGGCGGAACCAGCGTCTGGTTCAGTAATGGAAATCCCAGTAAGGATTTCTCCTTTTGCGATGCGCGGTAGATATTTTTCTTGCTGCTCTTCAGTTCCGTAGTGATTTAAAAGCTGAGTGCAGATTCCCAATTCTGCCATCAGGACCATGGATGTACTCGGGCAAACGCGGGCGACTTCCTCGCATACCAAGACGGCTTCGAAACCACCTTGTCCCATCCCTCCATATTTTTCTGGAACAGTTAAGCCCATGATTCCCAGTTCCGCAGCACGGTGGACTGTGCTCCAAGGAATCTCGAGCCGTTCAGAAGTTTCAATAGCCTTAGGCTTGAGCACTTTTTCCGCAAACTCAGCAATAGTATTTTTCAAAAGACGGTGTGATTCGTTTAGACGAAAGTCCATGGCATTCTCACGGCAGCTGTGGCAGAGACTCTTTCCGATTTCGGGTAGTGTCTCTGGCTATTGGACGGCTTCGAGGGAGCCTGATCGGACGGAGAGAGGGCACCCCCTTTTTTATCCGTTCTAAAATATTTTTCTTGTTATTCTTTAGATGACGTTCGAGAGCTAAACGCATTCGATTAAGGTCGTTTTCTTTCAAAGCTGATATCAGGTTCTCATGTTCCTCCACCGCTTGACGACCGCGTAATGGTGAGAGTCCACTGATGCGTCTTTTTAAGTTGATGCGATCAAAAACCTGGCCTAGTTGGACAATCAAGGTGCGGTTACCAATAAATCCTGCGAGTGTCAGATGATATTTCCGATCGCAGAGGAGGCGATCTAAATCGCTTCCCTGCTCCACTGCTTGTCGATACTCGGACTGAGTCGACCTCAATGCGTTTGGAAGACTTTTTGGTACAGGTTTTATAATTTGTTTTAGTGCGTGGATCTCAAGCGCCTCTCTCACCTCGAGAAGCTCTTCAACTTCTTGACGAGTGGAATCTGCAACGAAATAGCCCCTATTAGGGATGTGCCGAACATACCCTTCTCGAGCAAGCTGGCTCAGCGCCTCTCGCACCGGCGTGTGACTAACCCCAAGGAGCTCAGTTAAATCCTGGTGGGACAATTTATGCCCAGGTAAAAGCTCTGAGGTTAGTAGAGCTTCCCTTAGTCGACTATAAACTTTTTGACTTAGTTTTTGGCTTTTTCTAGACAATATTCGGATCCATCCCTGTAATAATTTATAAATAATATTATAATATTATTCCAATCTGTCAATTTCTTTGCATCGAAAAATTTTCTTCATTCACTAAGAATTGGGATTGAATCAGGAGTGCAAGAGAGAGGAATGCGATTTTGTTGACCGGCTGCAGCTACATCTTATAAGTTTGTTCTCTCCGCAGGATTTCTGGAGCGTACGTCGGATGCGTTTCCAGTGGGCGGTGCAAAAATTCCCAGGAAACGAAGGATACTATTCCCAACGTTGACGTGCTGGTGTTCAATGTGAGACGGGATGAGGATTACCTGGCCAACTTCTGCTCGGTGAAGCGTTTCTTTTGTTTTGACTCCCGCTACACCCTCTAAGACGAACAAAGTTTCTGGGTGATTACGGATGTGAACCTCAGACGTATCATTTGGGCCTAATTCGACATGGTACAATTCAAGCCCTGGATGACCTGTGTCTGGGTCCAGGAGGACGCGAGTCTTCCGGCCCCCAACTCCCAGATACGCTGTGACATTTTCTGGAGATATGATTTGGATTTCGGACATCGGTATCTTACCTCAGTGGTCGAGGGACAAATTTTCAGGTTCACGGGGTTGTAATCACCTCATCCTCTTCCATTGCTACCTGACCTCGCAGGACGGTCAGAACAGGCCAACCCTTCAAGGTTTCTCCATCGAAGGGGCTGTAATCAGACCCCTGATGAAGATTTTTGTTTGCGTCAACGACTACTGTCTTTTCAAGATCTATGACGGTGATATCGGCATCTGCTCCAACGGCAAGAATCCCCTTTTTTGGATAGAGGCCAAAGATGCGGGCGGGTTGAAAAGCTGTGACCTCGACGAGGCGCTCCAGAGTCATTCTCCCTTTATTAACCCCTTCGCTTAGAAGAGCGGGTAGAGAAGTCTCAATTCCTGGCATTCCCACTGTGGCGGACCAAATGTCTTTCTTGTGACGCAAAGAGGTTGGAGCGTGGTCGGATCCTACCGTAGAAAGAACACCCGTAGAGAGGCCTTCCCAGAGGGCGTTTGAGTCCTCGGATTCCCGAAGGGGCGGGTTGATTTTTCCGACAACTGGATCGAAATTTTTGGTCAGCGTCAGATATTGTGGGCAGGTTTCCCCGATGACTTGCTTTCCCTCTGCGAGAGCCCGCTGTACAATCTCTACACCGTTCTTAATGGTGATGTGTACGATATACAGGGAACAGTCGGCCGCATCAGCGAGGACTACAGCTCGGTTCATGGCTTCTTCTTCGCAAAAAGGAGGCCGTGTCTCTGTCCAGGTGATGTTCGTGCGTCCACTGGCTTTGAGCTCATCGCGAAGCTTGAAGAATACTTCAATGTTCTCGGCGTGAACCATAGCCACGGCACCGTTCCCTAGGCGTCCAACTTCGCGGAATCCTCGAAAGAGCACTCCATCGTCGATTCCTTGGAGGGGGGGTTTAGCTTCTTCTCCCCGATAAGACATCCAGAATTTAAATGATGTTATCCCTTGGTTGGCGAGCTTTGGGATCTCGTTTATGTGATCCTCACTCACAATTCCCCCATGGAAAGTCCCGTCTGAATGTGCGTGGGTGTTGAAAAGAGATCGCATGTCATTAAAATGTTCTAAAAGACTTCCTGTCGAGAGGATGAAGTGGATGAGTGTTGTCGTTCCGCCTGCTATACCGGCTCGGGTCGAGATTGGAATAGCTTCTTCCATGGGCCAGTCGGGCCAGTGCATGTGAACGTGAGGATCGATTCGTCCAGGAAGAATGAACCTACCGCTTGCATCAATCTCACGTTTTCCGGAAAGGCGTTCAGATGGCGATGTGATGGCCGCAATTGTTTCACCTCGGATGCCAATACTCCCTTCCATCTGCCCATTTGGATGCACCAAGGTACCGTTTTTTATGACAAGGTCGTAGATCACAACTTCCCTTCCTATTACCCTCTAAATTGGGGGATGACTTCCTCACCAAACATCTGCACACTCGAGACTTCTTCATTGAAAGGCAGATGCTTAACGATGAAGTGGTTAACACCAATGTCCAGAAATTGTTGGAGACGCCGAGTGATATCCTCAGGTGTCCCAATCAATGTTTTTTCAGCTACATCCTCAAGCGACAAATCCATGTCGTGGTGGATGGCAAAGTAAGGCGCGACCTTTTCAACTTCGTGCCGGATTTTTTCTTTGTCCCGTGTGCAGCACCCATAAAAGCCAACTCCCCACATGAACTCATCTGGGTTTCTGCCTAGCTCGGCTGCGCGGGACTTGATTGCAGTCATTCCCTTTTGCATTTGTTCGATACGCCCTCCCCAAGGCATCCAGCCTCGTGCGTGTTTGGCTACGCGTTCAAGTGTTTTGCCGACATCTCCACCGGAAACGATCGGAGGTCCCCCAGGAGAGTAGGGCTTAGGTTCGAACGAGACATCCTCAAAGCGGTAGAAGTTGCCCTGGAAGGAGACATTATTTTGCGTGAATAGGGCTTTTAGGATATCGAGCTCTTCATCTGCCATGCGTCCTCGTTTGTTATATGGGATTTCACAGGCATCGAACTCCGGTTTGTAGCCCCCGACACCGAAGCCAAGGATAAGACGACCTTGGGTGGCGTGGTCAAGCGTTGTAATCAAGTTCGCCAAGTGAATCGGATGGCGCATCGGAAATAGGAGAACCGACGTACCCAGGTGAATCCTAGTTGTTATTGAACTGAGAGCGGATAAAACCATCGTAGCCTCGAATATTCCTTTTGTACCAAAGGCGGCACTTAGACCGGGTGGGGCGAGGAAATGATCAGCTACCCAAGCCGAATCAAAGTCTAGAGCCTCAGCCTCGCGAGCGAGGGTGCGCAAGTGGTCAAACTGGACGACGGGGTAACCGTCATTAGGAAGTAATAGCCCGAAGTGAGATTCGATTTCTTTGTTCACAAAAGCCTCCTCCACAATTCACGCTAGATGAAATCTGGACGATCAACCCAATACTAACCGGGTTTACGCTCTGAAATTAACCGGTAAAGTTCCGGTCGTCGCTCATCGAAGTAGGGAAGGTTCCCTCGGGCCTCTTTGATTTGGCCAAGATTCAAGGTTGCATAAAGAATCGTTGGTTCATCTGAGGGTGCTTCAGCGAGGAGCCCTCCATAGGGATCAATAATACAGCTTCTACCGAAGAAACGGGTTTCCACATCTTCGATACGTTCGATTCCAGCCTTATTGCAGCCCGCTACGAAAAAAAGGTTCTCTAAAGCTCTAGTCCTGAGCTCAATGTGGAACATTTCCTCTGCTGTTGCCGTAGGAGAGGGGATCCAATCTGGTACATCGGCCACCATGAAAATGATCTCTGCTCCTTGAAGTGCTAGAGTGCGCCAACCTTCGGGAAAGCGCCGATCGTAACAGACCAGCAACCCCACGCGTGCCTTTGGTGTATCAAATACGGGAAAACCTTCTCCTGGTGAGAAGAAGTCGTGCTCATCAACGTTAGTTTTGGGAGTAGAGGCTAAGTGGGTTTTCGAAAAACGGCCCGTTTCCCGACCGTCTGGAAGATGGCCTTGTACCAAGTTCCCTTCCGGGCTGATTAAGATAACGCTATTCAGCGTCTCCCCGGAGTCTGAGAGGATTTCGTAGAAAGGATATACGATATAGCAACGAAGATGTTGTGCCCGCTTACGGACCTCCTGTATTGCTTTTGAATCTAGGGGCAGGGCGTGCGAGGTGTAATCCACCTTGGGGTTTCTGGGGAAATATGGAGTTGTTGAAAGCTCATTCAGGCAAATGAAATCGGGAGACCTTTCGCCGGCTTCGTCGATTAACCGGAGGTTTTCTTTCAGGTTTTCATCAAGATCCGACCCTGCGGGTCCCCTTTGGATTAATGCGATTTTGACGATACGTGCTTGGCTCAATCGCTCACCCCCCAACTATGTTAAATTAACCTTTTCGGAACGGGGGTGCCCATATTCTTTCAGCATCCCAGCTGACTCTTGTCAGCCTCCTCCTAGGTTAAAACAGTCTTCTATCCAGGTAACGGTAATACGCTAGCAGAGGGATAAAAATGGTGTCAAGGAACAGTGTGATTTGATTTACAATATAGGGACCTGACCAATCGGGGTTTTCATGATCTGAAGGCTGAATTATTTTGTATATTGTGTTCGAAAACTTTAGCCATGGCTCACAGGGCGGTTCGAAACGGACTAATCCCTGATGTGCATCTGGGTATATAGGAGTAACTGAGGTATGAGGGGGGGGGTATCATGTCATTTGCGGATCCGCGAGATTTCATAGCTTGTTTGGAGAAAGAAGGAGACTTGGTCCGAATTTCCGATCCGATTGATGTTCTTTACGAGATTTCAGCATACATTCGGAAGACATCGGATCAACAAGGTCCTGCGATTCTTTTTGAGAACATCAAGGGACACAACATGCCAGTCGTTGGTGGGCTATTTGCCGCGCGACGCCGGGTCTTACGTGCTCTCGGTTCTCAAGACGACAAGCTAGTTGATTTATTCAGACAAGCAGCCGACCATCCCATTCCCCCAGTTTTGGTCAAGGATGCACCTTGCCAGGAAGTAGTCATGGAGGGAGAGTTAGTTGATCTGGATCGTTTGCCAATTCCTACATATTGTCTCCAGGATGGAGGCGCATTCATCACTCATGGCATTCAGATTTCCAAAGACCCAGAGACTGGAACCAGGAACGCAGGTATCTATCGTATGCAACAAAAGGGTCGAGATCGTCTTGGGTTGTTCTCAAATGTCCAGCAGCACTGTTTTATTCATTACTCGAAGGCGGAGGCGCGAGGAGAGGGGCTTGAGGTTGCCGTAGCCATGGGAACAGATCCGGTAATAATGTTGGGAACTCAAGTGAAAGCAGATTATGGAACAGATGAATTAGCCCTGTCGGGAGGTCTTAGCGGAAAGGCTGTCGAAGTTGTGAAATGCCGAACGGTTGACTTGGAAGTCCCTGCGACTAGCGAGATTGTTATTGAAGGTAGACTAATCACAAATTACCGGGAAGAGGAGGGTCCATTCGGGGAGTTTTCTGGATATTATGGCCCGGCTTCCGATCGTCCTGTATTGGAAGTGACAGCGATCACTCACCGTGACTCGCCTATTTACCACGCTGGTTTGACAGGCGTCCCAATGACAGAGAATCATTTTCTGAAACAAATTCCTGGTGAGGTCACTCTCTATCGTGAGCTGAAATCAAAATTTCCAGAGGTTAAGGATGTTGTTTTTCCTGCCTCTGGTTGTAGTGAATATCACTGCTACATTTCAATGACCCCTCGTTATAAAGGTCAACCTCGTAACGTTCTGTTAGCAGCGCTAGGGAGTTCCCGTCGCCCGAAGCTTGCAGTGGTTGTGGACGAAGATGTGGATGTCTACGATGATGTAAAGGTGCTATGGGCGATTAGTACACGGATGCAAGCCGATAAAGACGTGATTGTTGTTCCGGCCGTTGGTGGTGCTCCACTAGATCCCTCTACTCCGGAGCCGAACGTAACGGCTGTGATGGGGATCGACGCGACAAAACCCTTCAATGAAGAATTTGCGGAAGTACCTGAAATCCCAGGTCTTGATAAAGTTCCCGACCTATTAAGTATGGCACGGACTAGAGAAAGTGCGGCCACCTCATGAGTCGATCAGAAGAGAACCTAAGCCATCCTCCAACAACCATAACCCGAGAGGACGGGGACACAAAACCCCTCCGGGTTGTGGGAAAACCCATTCCCCAAATTAACGCACCAGAAAAGGTGAGAGGTAGCTCCCGGTATGTTGGAGATATGCGTTTTCCTCGGATGCTTCACGCTAAAATTCTTCGGAGTCCTTATCCGCATGCTCGCATTTTAAGCGTCAGGGCGGATAAAGCCTTGCAAATTCCTGGTGTTGCTACGGTGGTCACATCGGACGATACTCCGAAGGTGCCCTGGGGCGTTGTTAAAAAGGACCAGCAAGTCCTTGCGGTTGATAAGGTTCGCCATTTGGGAGAAGAAGTAGCAGCTGTTGCCGCCGAGACAGAGGAAGCTGCCCTCGAGGCAATTGAGAGGATTGAAGTTGATTATGAAATTTTGTCGCCAGTGTTTGATATGGAAGAGGCTCTCGTACCTGGTGCACCGGAAGTCCATGAAGGATCAAAAAATATCTCACGGACGATTCAAATTTGTCACGGTGACGTTATCAAGGGATTTGCTGAGTCTGCTGTTGTGCACGAAGAAACCTATACTACAGCGCATCAATTTCAAGCCTATATGGAGCCACTGGGCGCCCTTGCGGATGTTGACGGGCAGGGTCGAATTACTCTCTATGTCCCAAGCCAATCTATCTATTTTACACGACGACTCGTAGCCCAGGCCCTTCAGCTTCCAACGACGAAGATACGTGTTGTGCAGACGTGCGTGGGAGGTGCGTTCGGAGGAAAGCTTGGTGAAGATCCCATGGGACACATTGCATCCTTGCTGGCTCTCAAGACAGGTCGTCCTGTTCGTCTTCTCAACAACCGGATAGATGAGTTCCAGGCTTCGCGCCCTCGCATGCCAGCAAAGATTTGGTTGAAAATGGGTGTTCGCGATAATGGAACCATTGCCGCGAAAGAGGTGAAAATTCTTGGTAACAATGGGGCTTATTCTGGGTTTTCGTATGAAGTAATTCAGGTGACAGCCACGCGTATGGACAATTTGTATCGACAGGAAAATCTTAAGGTTGACGCTACTCTTGTTTATACGAATCTTATTCCGACGGGTGCCTTCCGTGGGTTTGGTAACCCGCAAATGTCCTTCGCTATGGAATCGCACTTAGACTGCCTTGCGGAAGGATTGGATATGGATCCGGGGGAACTTCGCCTCCGAAACGCTGTTCACACCGGAGATATTACGATCCACGGATGGGAACTAGGAAGTTGCGGGATTCAACAGTGCATCGAGAAGGCTATGGAAGCAGTTGACTGGAAATCCTTTCGCTTGAGAAAGAAGGATCGGGAAAACGGAAGATACCAAACAGGTGTTGGTCTTGGTTGTGCTGTTCATTCAACCTCCAATCGGCAGCTTTCGAATTGGGATGGGTCGACAGCGGTTGTGAAGGTGGACGATGACGGCAAGGCTCAGGTCATTTGTGGTGAAGGTGAGCTAGGGCAAGGTGCACAAACGGTTATTGCTCAGATTGCCGCCGAGGAGCTGGGTTTGGAGGTGAATGATGTGCGTGTTTCTGCCGCAGATACAGAGAACACACCGCTTTGTTTTGGAGGCTACGGAAGCCGACTGACATTGATGGCAGGAAATGCTGTTCAAAGAGCGGCGGAAGGCTGCAAAAAGACCCTTTTAAATATTGCCTCTGAGGAACTGGAGGTTTCGCCTGGCGATCTGCAATTAGAGAGTGGAATGATTTCCGTTCGAAGTGCACCAGACAAGAAGATGCTTATTGGTGATGCGGTAACTGCAAACCTTCTTCGTGCGCAGGGAGACATTGTATATCATCAGGCTACGTGGGATGCTCCAACCGTGACGCCCGATGAGGAGAACGCTTATGGTCGAACAACGATAGCTTGTTCGTTTGTTTGTGTCATCATTGTTGTTGAGGTGGATACGGAAACGGGCCAGGTGCACCTGAAGCATGTTGTTGCAGCCGACGATCTGGGCAAAGCTATTAATCCGTTGACTGTTGAGGGACAGGTTCAGGGAGAACTCGCACAGGGGTTAGGGTATGGTTTTTTCGAAAATGCTGTTACTGAAGGAGGACAGTTTGCTGGAGGCAACCTTGCTGACTACACAGTTCCCAAAGCTGACTCAATTCCGGAGATTACCTCGATTTTTGTTGAATCTATAGATCCGAATGGTCCTTTTGGTGCAAAGGGATGCTCAGAATGCGCGCTTGTTCCGACCGCGGCTGTTCTTGCTAACGCTGTCTACGATGCTGTGGGTGTTCGAATCACTTCTCTTCCAATTCGGCCGGAAGCGATTCTGAAAGCATTGGCCGAGCAATCCTAGATTCGGAAAACACTTGCCGAGACTCCTAAGTATGTGGTTTAAGAAATCCAAAAATTTTTGGATTAAGACGGATACTGTGGGACGAGTTGCATTTTTCCAGACAACGGATATTAACGTGGATTAGAATTTGGTAGTAGCAGGGGTGGACCGACAGGCCACTCCATGACCGCAACTCCGGTGAGCCATATTGGCACTGGTTCATAGAGCCATGTTTCCCCTCGTGTGTTCCCAGCGAGGGCCGCGGCCGATATCCAGTTGCGGATCTCGTTGGCACCGTTGCCGCCGCTATCAATTTGCTTTTGGCTCCAATTTGCCAGCACGTCAACCTTCCCCTCTTCTAATAAGTTAAGAGCTGCTCGGTCCCAATCAGAATCGATTTTTCCCATCTCTGGTGTCCCAATCCAGTGGGACATCCCTCCTGTGGCCAGCACGCCCACCCGTTCAACTTTGTCATAAGCTTCGAGTGCACGCCTGACGGATCGACCTAAAGCAATAGACTGGTTTGGTGGCGCTAAAGGAGGTAGTACAGTGTTTTGCAAAACTGGAACGAGGGGAATACCGGGTTCCCCCATTCTGTGGATAGGGGTGGTTACGGTGTGGTCGATGGTTGGTGTATGGCAAAGTAGGGGATCAAACCCCTCGTCCATTAGATACTCAGTTAAATGAAATCCCAGTTCTATGTTTCCTTTCCTCCCGCCTTTGACATCCGGCATTCGCCCTTCGCTAGCCACATTTTGGAAGACGGGAGCTGCCTGAATAGCCAGCGCGGGAAACTGATCGGGTGGAAAAACTTGTATGTGATCATTTCCAAAAACAACCAGAATCTCGACGTTTCGATCTAAGAAGGTTTGACCCATTCGTTCATAGACTTGAAAAACTCTTTCTTGGGTACCCTTTGAAACATCTCTTGATCTCGTGACAAGAAGCGGGGTATGGCTGGCACCGAATACAGATTTAATCTCAGCCATCTCGTCTTCCCTTTTTCAGGATGGAGCCCTGAAAAGCAAGTCCTTCCAACGACGCTAAGAAAGCTTCGTCAGATGTGTTGGTCCAGTATTGTGAGAACCGAAGGAGGTAAGGATTTACACCTAATTGCCACAAAGACCGAATGTCGAATTTTTGCAAGGCGACGGTCTCTTCGTCCGTCAGGTCATAGTCGAGAAGGAAAACCTCAGGTTCAATGCGATACCGTTCCTGCAGTCGGGGGAACTGCAGGTCGTAGAAAATGCGGTTTAGTGAGGTAAGGGACATAGTTAGCCTAGTAGGGCCAAAAAAAGCATCCTTCCTTTCCATAAACCTCAAGGTGCACTTTCATGTTACCTCAGGATTTGATTTTCCTCCAGGTCGTATGGGTTGACGGAAGAATCCAAACGAAAATGGTGTCAAGAATTATAAAAATCGAAGAAGATTTTGCAAAACAATTGAATGAATCCACAAAACAAGAAGCGAAATTTAACCGAAAGTATAAATTTTGACTAGCGTAAAATGAGCTCAGGGTCCAAATTGTTAATCAAGCCGAGTCTCCCACGAAAGGCGTGTGTTGACCGGTGAAGGTTACTTTTACGCAGGAGAAGTTAAGGTGGTTCAAGGAACGGTGAAGTGGTTTAATGATTCAAAGGGGTATGGTTTTATTTCGCAGGAGGACGGGGACGATGTCTTCGTTCATTATTCAGCGATTGAGACCGATGGTTTCAAGTCACTTATGGAGGGCGACGAGGTTTCCTTCGAAATAACTGAAGGACCGAAGGGGTTTCAGGCCTCGAATGTGAAAAAAAGTTCCGGTTGAGGCACAATTTCAATTGACGGAGCCAAGCGGCGGCCTTAAATGGTCGCCGCTTTTTTTTGGAAGTTCTTTTTTCAGTTTTCTTCCGCTCTTTTTTTTAAAAAGTAATAATAGTCCCTCGCAACCGGATTGGGTTCGATTATCTCTTTATAGAGCTCGGGCCGGCGATCTTTGAACATGCCAGGAATAGAGCGATATGTTTTAGGGAGGGAAAGTGTTTCCTCTGTTTCCCGTAGCCACTTTAGCCGGTCCAGATCCAAAGTGGCATAGATAATGCCGGGGCGATCTGATTCCGCCAGGATTTGTTCCGGTGATGCGATAACGGCTAATCCCTGTTCCATACCGAAAATGTTTTGGGTGACCATGACGTAGCACATGTTTTCGCTGGCTCGCGCCCAGACGATGTTTCGCCATGCCTCTCGAATTTCATAAAGCACGCCCCCTATTGGAGCCACGATGATGTCTGCTCCCTTCAGGGCCAGAACACGACTCATTTCCGGCCACCAGAGCTCGCCACAGATAATGGTACCTATTCTTCCAATGGGGGTGTCGAAAACGGTCAGCTCGTTACCAGGTGCAACAAACTTCCCTGGTAATAACCCATCGGTAACCTCTGGTGTATTTGGCTGTGTGCGGTGGTATGTTCCGATCAGAAGACCATCCGGACCGATTAGTTTGAGGGCCAATCGGAAAACCCCCACTCCTAAGTCCGTTGCCGTCTCGACCCAACTGCCGATCACAAAGATTTCGTGCTTTTTCGCTTGGGCGGATAGTTGTTCAAATGGGGAATAATTTGCCGGTCCGTGATAGGGCCCGGGATACCCTTCGGGGAAGAGCACCATTTGAGCTCCATTCTCCGCTGCTTCCTGTATGGCATTCAGTGCATGAGGGACGTTTTCTATTTCTCTTTCTCCCCGGATGGTGTTTGGCTGCACGGTTGCTACGGTGATATCCATTGTTTTTACCTATCGTTTGTTCTATGGAGGAATGAAGTAGGGAAAAACCTAAGGTTAGCTCAAGACCCTAGCAGTTGAAAGGAGCTCGTGAGCGTTTCCCCCTAGAATATTGTCCCGATCAGATTCGGGAAGTGATTCGATGGCGGGAATGGACAACTTTCCCTCCGGATCTCCTACCTCGAAAGGAAAGTCTGTTCCAAAAACCACTTGACTTGCCCCAACCAAGCCAATCAAAAATTGTAACGAAGCGCTTCCCGCGAGGAGAGAATCATAATAAATTTGCTTAAGGTAATCTCCGGGTGGTTTTGAAATATGCTTATGACAGTCCGGATTGTGTTCATATGTCGAGGCATTGTATCCAAGATTGATTCGGTCTCGAAGATAGGGAAGTGTCCCACCGCCATGAGCCAAAATTAGCTTTAGGCCTGGATGCCGTTCAAATGTCCCCGCATAAATCAATCGAGCGGTGGCTATCGTGGTTTCCGTTGGGAAGGCCAAAGTAGTGTGCAGTGTGTAATCTAGAGGCGCAGGGAAAATATTTGGGCTCGGATGCATAAACGTAAACAATCCTAGGTCCTCAAGTGCAGCGAACATAGGTTCAAAATCTGTTTCATCTAGAAACCTCCCGGCTGCATGGGTATTGAGCGCTGCTCCCTTAAAGCCGTGGAGCTCGACAGCTCGCCGCAATTCATCAGGGATTTTTGCAGGGTCTGCGAGACATGGAACAGCTAGTCCACCCAACAGCCCGCCTCCTTCTTTCACGAGTTTTGCCGTGTATTCGTTAATGCGCCTGGATGGTTCGATACTTCCTGCCTGAGAGTGATCGAGAAAAATTGAGGTTGGTGGGGAGATGAGTTGAAGATCAACTCCTCTCCGGTTGAGGCTTTCGAGCCTAACTTCCAAGTCAAAAAGACGGGGATCCAAGTGGCCGTATTTTGGGTGCGAGTATCCACCTCCAGTTAGGGGTTCCAGTTGGAGGCCGAACCAAGAGTTTTGGCACATTTCGCGTGCGAGCTCTTCACCGATTGCGTGAGCGTGAACATCTATAATCATTTTAACTACCCCAGTCTGAAGGGATTGGAAAAGCATTCCCAAAAAAACATAAAATTAGTAACCTGACATTTTATTTTTGTCCAATGGCTTCGGTTGTCGTGTTTGACTTAGTTTGCGGCCTTTCGGTAATCCCACGTTGAAACTTCCGTCGGGATAACCGAAACTACCCGTTTTCGTTTATTAAGTAAGTTAACATATGGGTGATCTTCGGACCCAAGGTGTCGGTGCGCAAAGGCAATATTGTAACGGCCTATTACTTCTGGATCTTCCACTATATTCGCTTTTCCTTGGATCAGGGCTCCTCGATACTCATCGAATTTCTCGCCGGAATCAACTGTGAATGAGATCAGTGGATTTTTTCTTAGATTGCCGATTTTTTTTCTTGGGATTCTTGTTGAGAAATGGATATGCCCTTGGAGGAGAACGTACCACATAGGTACGACATGCGGAAAACCTCCCTCGTCGATAGTTCCGAGATGACCTATCGTGTGTTCTGAGAGATAAATATGGATTTCTTCTTCACTCCACGTGTTGTAAACTTTTTTTTCGTTCATTTGTTATTTTCCTTTTTGAAAAAGACATAGGGAAGTCATCCTGCAAGTTCTATTATTATTCCAAGTGTTGGAATTGTGTTTTATGGTTCACTAATCGAAATCTATTTCATCGCAAAATTGGCTAAACAGGAAGCACATTTTAACTATCCCCTTAACAACGTCGATCACTTTCTGAAAGGAAGATATATGAAACCGAAAGTTATCAAGTCCAATGCCCCTACGCCGCTTGCAAATTACTCAGAGGGTTTTCGAGTAGGAGATTTAGTGTTTGCTGCCGGCCAGATAGCCAGCGACTATAAGACGGGAATTCCTCCCGAAGCCACAATGGCTGCGAGTTTTCCTTATTACGGGTCTGAAATCAAAAGGCAAGCCGATTATATTCTTAAGAACCTCAAGATGACCTTTGAAGCTGCGGGATCGTCCCTGGATAATGTTGTGAAGGCCCAGGTTTTCATGACGGACCTCAACTTGTTCAATGCTTTTGATGAGGTTTGGAAACAGTACTTTAAAACTCTACCTCCACGTACAACTGTTGGGACAACGGGGCTCCTTGTTGAGGGAACCTTGGTCGAGATTGATCTAATCGGCTATGAGCCTAAAAAGGGTATTAGGGCCAAAGCGATCAAATCCGGTGCGCCACAGCCGTTGGCGAATTACACGGAGGCTGTCCGTGTCGGGGACTTTGTTTTCGCCGCCGGTCAGCTCGCTAGTGACTTCAAAACAGGCATACCTCCAGAGGCTAAGGTAGATCCTGCTTTCCCGTATTATGGATCCGATATTAAGCGGCAGACCCATTACATCTTGAAAAACTTGAAAAAGACTTTAAAAGCAGCTGGGACGTCCTTGGATAATGTTGTTAAGGCACAGGTTTTTATTATGAATCTTAAGGATTTCAATGCTTTTGATGAGGTATGGAGGGAATACTTCGAGACGCCGCCCCCACGTACCACAGTCGAGACAACAGGGCTTTTAGTGAAGGATACTCTCGTCGAAATTGACTTAATTGCATGTGTTCCAAGGAAAGGGCTTAGAGCGAGAGCGGTCAGGTCAAGTGTTCCACAACCCCTTGCTAATTACAATGAGGCCGTTCGGGTTGGGAATCTTGTTTTTGCCGCAGGGCAATTGGCTACTGATTTCAAGACAGGTATTCCGCCAAAGGCAAAGTTGAGCGCCTCATTTCCATACTATGGGTCGGATATAAAGCTGCAGACCGACTACATTCTAAAGAATCTGAAAAAGACTTTCGAAGCGGCTGGCAGCTCTTTAGATAATGTTATTAAAGCCCAAGTCTTTATGAAGGATTTGAAAGACTTTAATGCGTTCGATGAGGTTTGGAAGCAATACTTTAAGACGGCACCGGCGAGGACCACAGTAGGGACCACTGGTCTTTTGGTGAAGGACACGCTTGTGGAAATCGATCTCATTGGGGTTGTGAAATAGGAAAGACTTGGAACTAAAAGACAGGTTTTGTGATCAAGCGTGTGCTCTTAGGCCCTAGTGTCGCCACTCGGGCGTTGGTACGGGAGTCCAGTCACGTGTGAGCCCGAGATCGTCGACGATTGCGTTGGCGGCGATATAACCCGGTGCGCCGTTGATACCTCCGCCATTGCCGGTTGATGAACCACACAGATAGAGGCCCTCTATTGGCGTGCGTGTTCCCGATAGCTGGGGGTGCGGTCTATTGAAGCCGAGCTGTGATGGAATATATGCCCCCATGCGCACCGCTCCCTGAACCATGTTCGCAACGTGGCGCTCGCAGTCGAGCGGAGTAAACAGAAAGGTCGCGCGCAAATTCTTGTCATCGAGGTTGCTCGTGTACTCGCTCCATACCTCGAGGATACGTTGGGTGTAGGCTTTCTTGTTGACATCCCAGTTTGCGGGATCGCCGTCTACCGTATAGGGTGCAAACGGCCACCAGAACGCGGTGTGCCCACCAGCTGGAGCGTAGGACGGATCGATTGCACTGTTGCACGCGCCATTACCCATCAGCACGTCGGGGAACTTCTTCTTCTCACAGTGCTCAAAACACTGGCGTACCTGATCGAGATTGTCCATACCGAAAAAGATATTGAATGCCTGGTCAATGTCAGGATCGAAGTTGCGCGCCTTATAAAGTGGCGCTTCGCGCAACGCAAGATGTAACGTCACCAGGCTGTGGTTACCCCAGTGCCAGTTGTCGAGCTTTTTGCGCACGTCCTCTTCGAAATGCTCGCGTCCTGCCATCCCCATCGTTGTTGTCGCGTCAATCGCACTGGCAACAAAACGGGCATCAGTGATTACTTCGCCATCGTCGAGTACGACGCCGATGGCGCGCCCACCATCCATTTGTATCTCGCGCACGTTTGCGCCTGTACGCACGCACCCGCCGTTTGTCTCGATGATGCGTGCTAGCGCGAGCGGCAGTGCCGCGGCACCCCCGACCGGAAGGGTGAAGCCCATTACGTTGGCGAAGATCGCTGGGAAGACGATCCCGCTACCGGGCATGTTTTCAGTTGTGATCACGTGCATGTAGGAAGTGAACAGTGTGCGGATGCGGTCGTCATCGAAGTATTTGGTAACGACGGAAAACAGATCGTGCTGTGCATGCGAAAGAAATTCTTTTGCTTTTGGACCTGACAGCCGGTCGCGCAGCTCGTCGAGCGGCAACGGTGCGTTGTAGGTGAGTGAGGTTAGTAGTGGACGTAGTTCGACTACGTAGCGCGCGTGCAAATCACGAAATGCATCAGCGTCGTGTTTGGAAAAGCGTGCCAGAGAAGCGCACGTTTTGTCGAGATCCTGATGGATGACCACGCATGAACCGTCTCGGAAGGTGCCGGCCTGTTGCACCGGCGGCTCGACATAGGAGAAACCGTAGCGATACAGCTCTAGGTCCTTGATCAAGGGCGCGTGCCTGAGCCCCATGAAGAAGTTGCTATGTAGGTTGAAACGGTGTCCGGGAAGCGCAGGCTCGGCTGTGCTGGTACCACCGCCGATTTCATCGTTGGCTTCCAGTACTAGGATTTTCTGTCCAGCGCGCGAAAGATAGGCCGCCAAGGTCAGGCCAGTGTGGCCGGCGCCAACAATGATACCATCATAGTTTGTCATGTACCCCCTCCATCGATTTTTGGCGACTATTATGCCACACATATGAAATCTGGTGGGTTGTTATGCGGTTAGATATTTTTACTTAGTTGGGTTGGAATTGGTTTGTTTTCTGAATACCACAACGTTTGTACCATTCGGCGATGAGATCCTCCGAATCGACTACTACGCCCGCATGTAGTGATATCAAGAAGAGAGCTGCATCCTCTGCTTCTTTGGAATAGCCTGCTGTGACATCCTGGGGTACCACGACCCGAAACATTCGATTTGCCGCATCAAACGCGGAGCAAAGGTCGCAACAATCTGTATATGCTCCAATGATTACGACATTCTTCCTGTCCAGGTTCCGGAGTAGGTATTCTAGGTCAGTCGGATAAAAGGCACTCAAACGCTTTTTTGTTCTCACATAATAGTCGCTGGGATCAGTTTCGATCATCAGATCAAGCCACTTAGTTCCTTCGAGGCTGTGATTTTTCTGGTTCTCATTGGGTCCGATGTAGGCCTCATATAGAGAACGCCAGTTAGATGGACTGACTCCATTTACGTCGTCGATACCATCTGCCCGAAGCCAGAGTTGAACGTGGATGATTGGGATGTCACATGCCCGGGCTGCTCGGCAAAACCAGTTGTGTCTCTCTATAATTGTTTTTCCTCTGGGGGCCGGACAGGTTATGTTCTCCTCGTCACCCAGATGTCCCCGATGCATATCAATACTAATTATGGCGCTCTGGGCAGGGTCTAGCCATTCGGACAAACTTGCTGGCATATCCCGTTTTTTCTTCAAAAAGTAACACTGCATTTCTGTCATCATGGCGTTCCGCTCTCCTTTAGACACACGTTTTATTTGTTGCCAACTGCAAAATCTCCCGCCAACAAAAAAGTTGGTAGGCCTTTACTTATATTAAGACAGAAACAATCTTGTGAGCCAGAACATCCACGAGTCCTCGGTCTGTCAATCCGCACTCTGGAATCGTGGGCAAAGACACGAACGATAGGGTCATAAAAGGATTTGGAAGCTCACAGCCTAGAATTTTTGCTGCCGCCTTTAGCTTTTTGAGCCGCTTGACCACCTCGTCAACCGGATAATCAGAAAGTAAGCCGGCGATGGGTAGGGGAAGTTGGGCAGTGAGTTTTCCGTCTCGCACGGCAATCAACCCACCCTGCATTTCTTGAAGGTGTTGAATTACAGCGAGAATTTCCCTGTCTGATGTTCCCACCACGATCAAGTTGTGGTGATCATGGGCGACGGATGATCCTAAAGCTCCTGACTTCAAACCAAATCCCTTAACGAGGGCCGTTCCAACGGTCCCGTGTCCACTATGCCTATCTACGACAACGATTTTCAAGATGTCTCGATCGGTGTCTGATTGGACCTCGCCTTTCCGGATCTTTAGATTGAGGGTGCGCATTTGAGTTGTGGGAAGGGTCGGATGAATTTCTATGACTCGCCCACGAGTGATGCCGTCTGCCATTTTTTTTCCAATAAAAAGCTGACGAGATCGAATGCCTTTTGAGGGAAGCTTAACTGATCGTACCGCCCAGGAAGGTGGTTTCTCTTCTTGAAGGCGCTGGAGCGAACGCCCCTTCGTCCATTCCAGTTTGCCGTCTACGAAGACGCTCTGGACATTGAATTTTTTGAGGTTTTTTAGCAGAACGATATCGGCCAAGCGTCCTGGGGTGAGGGCCCCAAGCTTTTGGTCTAAACCGTAATGCACCGCACAGTTCCATGTTGCGCAGCGAATTGCATCAATAGGGTCCATTCCCAGGCGGATAGCCTCGCGAACGTGGTGATCAATATCCCCCTCGGTCAGTAGATCGTCCGGGTGCTTATCATCCGTGCAAAAGCAGAGTTGATCAGTTGAAATTTTCCCTTCAAGAATTTTGGGAAGAATTTCATTCAGACTCCGCTCAGTGGATCCCTCCCGAAGAAATACGGTCATACCAAGACGGAGGCGATCACGGACCTCTTCGAATGTTGTGCTCTCGTGGTCGTCGTGAATTCCAAGTGCTCTCAGTTGGGCAACTCCATCACCTCGGATGTGCGGAGCATGTCCTGCCAGAATTTTTCCGGTAGGACGAGTCCAACGGAGGAGGCGATGCTGTCTTGGTTCGCCTGCCAATAATCGATCCCCATTAAATTCCCCGAAGCCCACCACATCGGGCCATTGGGCCATTGCCTCTATTTCTGAACGCCCAAATTCGGCACCAGAGGTTTCCAGACGTGGAGCTGTTGGGACTTTGCAGGGGGCAATAAGAAATAGGCGGATTGGGAGCTTCCCAGCATCTCGCAACATCCAACGAACGCCCTTAAGTGATAGAACGTTCGCAATTTCATGCGGGTTCGCAAAAAATGTTGTAGTTCCCCCGGGCAGGACAGCCTCAGTAAACCTCGCCAATGTTAATAGTGTAGCCTCCGTGTGAAGGTGTGCGTCCATTAAACCCGGAACCGCAAAAGCCCTATTTGCGTTATGGATTCTTCGGCCTCTGCCTTCACCCTTCTTTCTAATCCTGTAGATTGTGTTTCCGGAGATTTCAATATCTGCTGGGTAAATTTCCCGGGAAAGGATATTTACTAATCGACAATCCCGGATTACTAAATCTGATTGGTTTTTGGGCGTCCGGGTAGGTGCATTCCCATGTTTTTGCCCAAGCTCAAATAAAAACGCCATACTTATAATTCCTTGCTGATAACCAATAATGACTGAATTGCAGCTGGCCTACGGTTGCTGCAATGATCCTATTTCAATGGTACTACCGGTAACCGTAACCGCGAAGCGTTCTTGGTATTGTGCCAGAACGTATCGGTTCCGACCTTGTAGTAAAGATATTGATGAGTAAACAGGGAATCCGTTAGCGGAGAATCACCATTGGTGATTTCAAGACGGATCCGGTGACCAACCTTGAAGCGGTGTGCGCACGGCATTACCTCTATTTCGAAGGTGTAGATTTTTCCCGGTTCAATCGGCTGTGGGTTAGTGTGGGTGTAAAATGGTCGGTATTTGGTACTGTTTTTTCCGTCCTTCTCCCTATGCGAGGCGCGCATCCAACCCTTGGAGACTACCGTGGATATTGGCTGTATTCCCTTATCGCGATCTTCCTTTGACTGCGGATGCTGATCCGAAAGCTTTATAACAAAGTCTGTATCCGTGTTGGTCGACGCTGCCTGCAGTTCCAGAATAATCGGTCCTCCGATTTCTAAGTTCTTCTCCAGCGGTGCGGTCGTAAAGGTTAAGCAGTCACGCACCGGATCCGGACCTTGCGGCCCGAACCCGACCGTCCCAAGCTTCCAACCTGGTTGGGGATAGTCCCAACTGGTCGAACCGCCATTGGCCTTGGGAGAATTGGTTGTCAGCGATCCGTCATTAAGGGAATTTACGCTCTTCGATACGTGCCTTGATAGATAGAACGACTGATATTTCGCATTCTTTGGTGGCCATGTAACGTCTTCGCGCCATTCGTTACGACCGCCGACATGCAAGCGTACCTTTGCCCTTTTGTCCCACCCATTCTTTTTGCCTTTCAGATGAAAGTCATAGAATGGTAGTAGTTCGGCTTCATGATACGAAATGTGGTCGAACTGATCATGGGCCTCGAACACGTCTTTCGCACCTGTCACGACGAGGTTTTTGGGTGCCTTCACCTTCTCGTAACCGAGAATATTACCCCGCAGGTGGAGGCCCATTTTACCCCAGTGGCCGATCGACAGAACCGGTACCTTTATCTCTTCTAATCGTTCCCAAGCGCAGCGTTCGCGCCACCAGTCATCATAGGTTTGATGTTTGGCTACCTCACCGGCGAGATCAAGTGGCATGTACTGACCACTCGGTCCGTTGGCAACGCGATGCAGATTGTTAACTCTCACCATCTGATACCACCAGGCCATGAAATCGCAATGGATTCCGCCGTGATAGGCTGTCCCGCGATACA
>CAYTIB010000067.1:0-12555 GCA_964437725.1 uncultured bacterium
AAAAGGTCGTAAAGCAATCTCGCACAAAAACCATTTCCGCCGATAAATCGACGCGCCATCTGTTCGCCAACTGGCTCTACACGTATTTCTTCCGATCCCAAATCAATGTAGAGGATTTTTCCTCCATAACCTTTCATCAAGCATTCTCCGAAAAAGGGCAGAGTTAAGACTTAACCGCCCAGATGAGTATTTCTATTTGAATCTTTCTCGACAATGCAACGAAATATGAAGTAATCCCAAAACAAGTTGGCTATAATCGCATGGATATATCAACACACACATCTTACTCAAACAATCTAACCCTGAAGAAGAATATTGTTAACAAAACAGACTCAACGATAACGAAGCCATAATTCTCGATTCACAGACAACAAAAATTAAGCTCTAAAACACTTTGCATATTTCACTCATCGAAGATTGTTTTCGAATACGCCCGACCGTCGATGAAAACTTCAATGACAGTCGGGCCTCCGGCCTCAAAAGCAGCTTTCAAGGCTTTTCTCAGCTCCTCCGAGGAACGAGCAACTACGCAAGGCACACCGAAATAGTGTGGAGGTGGGTCAATATCTTTTCTGCCTTCGCTTTCTTTGGAAACAAGATCTACCCCATATATTCCATAGCGCTTCCGCTCCTGTTTAACACGAATGAGCGCTAAGTCTCCATCGTTCAGCACGATGAAAGGAATAGAAAGGCCAAGCCGTTTTGCAGTGGCCATCTCTCCCACTGTCATCTGAAAGCATCCATCTCCCAAAATAGCCATGACCGGACGTTCCGGCTGAGACAATTTTGCGGCCAAAGCCGCAGGAATGGCATATCCCATGGACGACCATCCGTTAGTAGATAAAGCAGAAAGGGGGTTTCGAGCTTTCCACTGCGAGGCTAACTGATGAAGGTGCCCACCCACGTCATATGCCATTAGCCCGTCATCAGGAAACTCGTTTTGTAAAACGTCAATAGCTTCGTGGGGGGCAAATCCGTACCCTGTCGGACGGAGGTTACGTTCGAACCGACTCCGATGTTCGATAATCTCCGATTCCTCCCAATCGTTGCCTACAGGGATCAAGTCTGATAAGAATTGGATGGATGTTTTCAGGTCCCCCACTGCTTCGGATCTCACAAGAACCGATTCGTCGGCATCAACCTTTCGATAATCTACAGAGGCGACATTCACACCACTACGAATCCACTCCTCATAATTAATTTCTATGACATCATAACCAACACCCAAAACAAGGTCAGCTTGATCGGTAAACAAGCGAATATCCGTCCTGCGCGCACGACCAATAACTCCGGCATTGAGAGGATGATCGTCAGGAAGATAACCTTTTGCCATCAGAGTGGTCACAAAAGGCAATTTCCATTTCTCAATAAATGACAAAAGACTTTTTCGGGCATTGCTCCTTGTTGTTGAAAGCCCCAAAACAGCAATTGGTTTTCGGGAGCTTACTAAAGCCTCTTCTATCTTTCCAAGATCTTCAATTAAAGGTGGTGTAAAACCCTTAGGAGGAAAAAGTTCAGGTACCAATTCCGTAGCTTCGGAGGTTGCAACGTCCTCAGGAAAATCAAGGTGCACTGGGCCCGGTGGCTCGGAAATAGCCAAGTTAATCGCCTCGACGAGTGTCTCCCCAACTTTACCTGCCTCCAAACAGAAAGATGCCTTTGTAAGAGGTTCAAAGAAAGCGTGGTGGTCAATCAACATCTGTACTCGCCGATGTAGCAAATCCGTTCTATAAGTGCACGTAAAAGCTAATAAGGGCGCTGAATCTAAGAGCGCGTTTCCTACCCCCGTAGCAAGGTTCGTCGCACCTGGTCCTAAAGTTGAGATACAAACACCGGGTGTACCCGTTAGCCTTCCCGTGACATCGGCCATAAATCCCGCGGTTGCCTCGTGGGCTACGAGAACATACTCCAAAGTGCTTTCCCTGAGAGCTTCCATGATTGGGAGAGTTGGACCACTAGGAACACCAAATGCGTATCGGACACCCGCTCGTTTGAGTATGGCTACTATTAATTCCGAATTATTCATTAGTCCTTCCCTGAGAGGAAGATGTGGAGACAGAGAAAAACTCAATACAAAATACGGTTAAGTACCCACCGAAAGCGGATTAATAATACCTTTGAGCGTCGCTACAATCGACATGGCCGTCAATTTGCCTGTTTTTGGATTTTCGGTGGGATTGTTTTCAATCTGAATTTCAAAGCGGCCGGCCTCACCTTCCACCTCAAAACGGTGCGTATTTCGAACCAAGGCTGGATCGGCAATTATCCGCATGAGAGTTTTTTCCGGGCCTACCCCAGCAAGGCTCAGCCCTGCACAAACATTTACATTTTCGGGAAATCCCCTCGCAGCCTCGAGTGCATTGCCTTCAAAAACCACTTTAGGCTCATCCAGGCCACTAACTGAAATATCATTTTCAACAAGGTAAGGGGCACCAATTAGACCCCGAGGTGGCTTTCGAGTTGTCATGATTACCCGATCCACCCGGCCAGACATAGCCGACTTCACCCCATCAAGTCCAACGATAGCACCAGTTGGAATGTATAGTTTGCGACCCTCATGCCTCGCCCTTTCTACCAAATCTAATCGTTGTAGTAATGCACCCACGCTGATGACCAAAAGACCTTTTCCCTCGTTGAAAACACTCTCAACAAGACCAGGAACTCCGTCTCCTCCTGTAGCTTCCACTACCAAATCAGAGGTTGCAATCAGGTCGCCTTGCAAAACCCAGGGAGGTGGTCTTTTTAATGATTCAAGAAAACCTTCGGCCTTCCTCCGGTCACGACTAGTCACAGCCACAACCCGCATATGCTGTTCATCCAAACTCAGCTCACGGCAAATACCTCTTCCAATTGCGCCCAACCCGACAATTCCGATTTTCAACAAAAGAAAATATCCACCGAGTTCACTAGTCAACTTCCTAACAAAACCACGTCGCACGGAAAAAGTACAACCAGGAGTAAAAGATAAAACAACTAACTCCTATTAGGTTTTTTCCTGCTCACAGGGGGTAACTCTATCTCAACATCCTTCCTAGTCCATTCCTGAAAGCGAATTGCGAACCCATCCAACCTGGATACGTTTTCGCCTTTTCTAGTCCAGTTGGCAATTGCATACGCGCCTGCAGCCAAAGAAGCAATACCCAGATAACCTCGCACATGGAATCGATTCACATCAGGATTTGATTTCACAAACCGAGCCATTACACGCCTGATGTATCTTTCCACCTCTTTCCGACTGAGAGCTGGGTCCATCGACAAATCTATTAGAAAACGAATACCAGTTTTCAAGTTTTCTCTTTTGGCCCGAGCAATTGTGTAGGGGTTTGATTTTCCCTGGGGTACTTTTATTGACTCCAAAGTTGCTTTTGTCTTTCGGTCGATAACCCCCGTGACTGGTATACCCTGGCTACTCTGAAATCGCTCGATGGCCTCCATCGTACGAGGTCCTACCACACCATCAACCCTTCCTGCTCGAAACCCAAGTTTATTCAACCGGTGCTGAAAAGATTTCACAAGATTATCGTCGGCATGCAAAAAGGAGGAATCGTTACCCTTCCCTTTTTCAGAGATCCCTGTTTGCCCCTTAAGCGATGATTTAGCCATATTCCCGTACAAATGGGGTCCTAGAAAGACTCCCCAACACCATGCAAGAACGACAAGCACACCCAAACCGATTGCAAAAGAGATTTTCCAACTGCCCCCTCCACCTAATCCACTTTCTCCCTCTTCCTTTATAGGGGAAGAAATCTCTTTTTTTTCCAGTCCCGTCCGCCGTTCTAACCCTTCTTCCATCAATACATCAAGAGGCACCTCACATGTCCCCTATTCATCTAGACTCGCAATTCACTTCAAACCAAATCAAGAATTACCTTCATTCAGATCGTGCGAGACTGCACCTTTTCAAAAAGAAAATCGACAATTTCTTGCAAACTAGAACCTGGGCCAAAAAGCGCATGCATCCCCTCACTCTTCAGGGTTTCAGCATCTTCTATGGGGATAATCCCTCCGCCAAAAATAATGACATTTGTTAGCCCTTTTTTTCGAAGGCAGCTCATAACGCGCGGAAATAAAGTTACATGGGCACCGGATAGTGAGCTGAGTCCAACCGCATCGACATCTTCCTGAAGAGCCGCTTCTGCTATCTGCTCTGGAGTCTGCCGTATTCCAGTATAAATCACTTCCATGCCGGCGTCGCGCAAAGCATGAGAAACCACCTTGGCACCTCGATCATGACCATCCAATCCAGGCTTGGCAATTAAGACACGAATCCTTTCATTTCCTTTCATAACTCACCAATCTATCGTTAATTTAAAATTAATTCATGATAAAGAATTCGGACAATCGATTCCACTACCAGTGTTATGGGGCTAACTTTTTTGCAAGAAAATTTTCTACCCGACTTAACGAATGCCAATCTGATTCAGAAAATCCACCTAGATACAATCTCTTATTTAAAGCTTCCAAGTCTTCCGGTCTATCAAGGTCGCGCACTGAAGCAAGCACAGCCGTCCGTAAACCAAGAACATAAGACCGCTTAAGGGTGGTTATGTAAACCTTCTCTGTACTCCACTCAATTCCCCTGAAAAGCTCAGAGTACAGGCTTGACGTTGCAATATAATAGTATCCTCCATCTTCAGTCGGGCCCACGACAAGATCAGCTCGATCATTACGAAGCTCTTCAAATCCACGCAATAATTCTTTGGCCGGAGCGTGTGGAATATCGGCACCATACACAGCCACATAACGACACACCTTAGTAAAACCATATCGCAGGCAATTCAACATGCGCTCCCCTAAATCTCGGCCAAATTGCGGGAACAGAATCAAATCTCTAGGGCAAAGGTTGAGAAACTCCGCCTTCGAGCCATTAGGTGTATAGGCAAGAGCTGGAACGGTCCCCGAAAGACTCAAAACCTTATCCAGGGTATCGAGCAAACATGAACGATAAAAATTCGCAGCCTCTTCGGAGGTTAAAAAGGGTACAAGCCGGGTCTTCACCTCATTTGGCGTAGGGGCCTTCGCCATAATAACCAAAAGAGAATCGCCTGAGGAGACCTGATCCAGCCCATTAGTCATCAGTATGTACCGGGAATTCTTCAAAAGCCGCGCTTCGTCCGCGGGACAAAAAAAGTCCATGTCCCCTGGGAGCTACCACCTCTCCATCACGATATAGGAAGGTCCCTCGAGATAATGTTGTGACAGGAACTCCTTGCACCTCAATACCCTCAAATGGGCTGTAATCAACTCTGTGATGCAAAGATTCATGTCCAAGAACCATACGCTTATCCGGATCTAAAATCATAAGGTCAGCATCGCTCCCGACAGACAAAGAACCCTTTTTGGGAAACAATCCAAATAGCTTAGCCGGATTTTCACTAATAAGGCTCGCCATTTGGTGTAAGGAAATCCTCTTCTTTTTTACACCCTCCGAATAGAGTATAGGGACGATTGTTTCCGAGCTCGGTAGCCCATTCGGAATCAAAAGGAAATTATCTCGCCCCAAATCCTTCTGCCCCTTAAAGTTAAACGGTGCGTGATCAGAACCAACAACAGAAAGAAGCCCTCTACCTAATCCAGACCATAGATCCTGCTGGTGGGACTTGTCACGAAGAGGTGGTGAGCAAACAAATTTTGCCCCCTCAAATCCGGGCGCATCAAGCATGGATTCATCAAGAACAAGATATTGTGGGCAGGTTTCGGCGAATACGGGCAAACCACGTTTATTGGCTAATTCAACACGTTCGAGCGCATCCCTACAAGTAAGATGAACAATGTATATTGGGACACCAACCAAAGTAGCAATATCAATAATTCGACCCGTAGCCTCCCCTTCCAAAATGGGAGGACGACTGTGCAGGTGCCAAATGGGCGAAACCTTTCCCTCCGCAATAAATTCTTTTTGTCGAGCATCAATGACATCACCATTCTCACAATGTACTAAAACAAGTAAATCCTCTTGCACAGCCCGGCGGAGGATCTGATAAAGAGAATAATCGCTTTGCATATTGGTGCCCTTATAAGCCATAAGCACCTTCAAAGAAGAGATTCCTTGATCACGAAGCCAAGGAATCTCTTCCAAAACCTCGGGACGAGCGTCAGTAATAGTCATGTGAAAACTATAATCAACAACGGCGTTACCGCTCGCCATCTCTCGCCAATTCCTCAACGTCTTGGCCAAACTTTCTCCCTTGGCCTGATTGGCAAAGTCTATGATTGTGGTAACTCCTCCACAAGCAGCTGCAACGGTACCAGAGGCAAAATTGTCACAAACAGTTGTCGTTGGCAGGGGCATTTCAAAATGTGTGTGAACGTCAATTGCTCCAGGAAAGACATATTTCCCCCTTGCATCATATATCTCAATATTCTGAGATTCGTGCCGAGACGCCTCTCCGAGCCCTCTCTCGATACGAACAATTGATTCCCCCTCAATTCCTATATCCACCTCACTTAAGTCAGACGGGGTTACAACCGTTCCATTCTCAATAATGAGATTCAATTCAGATCCCCTGTTTGTTTTTTGAAACTCAACAAATGCCAGACCTTAATATTTACAGGCCAACTTTCGGGGCATTGTCATTTTCTCTCCGTATTACAAAGTGAGAACATCGACATGCTCACAATAGGGCTCTGTCTAGGATTTCTCGATATCCATCCAGTGCCAACTCTCCAGTCTTCTCGGAGGATTTCGTGATAATCATCACCTTTGATTCATTGAAAAATTTTTCCGACGCAAAAGGATTACAATAAAACTCACCGTTATTGAGAATCAGAGTCGGGCTTGTCATCGGAAAATTTTCTTCATCTCTTTTCCGTAAGGCTTCGTTGCAATCGATCATAATACGAGCTTTGTACCTGCCAGTATCGAAATCGTCGGTAAAGCGCGCCATATCCAAGTCTGATTCCTTTGCAACCTCCAATAGGGTATTCCTCAAATGAATCCAACGGCTTTCGAAAAAAAATGCTCTCCGTATGCGATAATCCAAATCGAAAGCCTTAGTGTGATCTTGTGCATAAGCGCATTCATATGCTTCAAATGTCAAAAGACTTGAGTCGGGGTACCCTTGATTACTCCAGGGACGAAATAAGCAAAGGGGCTCTTCATTAGCAACCCATGGCCATTCCTGGTCAACAATAAATCGAGGAACAGGACGCCCATTAATTACGTCCAGAGGGAAAGCCCGATAACGAATCGATAACCTATCCTGATACTCCGGAAATATCGCCCTTAGCCTCGCCGAGGCCATATAAGCCCAAGGTCAGTGGTATTCATGATAGACATCGACATGTCTTAAACTGGTCATTCTCCCCTTCCTTTTCTCTCTAACCCCATACCTCTTTTGCTGTTTCCGCAATCAACCGAAGCTTAGATTCCTCCTCTTCGACCGTCAGAATGTTACCCTCGATAACAGAAGCAAACCCGCACTGAGTACTTAGAGCCAACCTCTCTCGCGGTATGTAACGTTCTGCTTCGGCAATTCGATTTTTCAAATCGTCGGCATCCTCTAGGATTCCAGTCTTAGTTGTTACAAGGCCCAATACAGCCGTCCGATCCTCAGGAATTTCTTTCAGCGGCTCAAATCCTCCCGACCGCTTGTCGTCATACTCCAATAAAAACCTATCAAATTGGATATTTCGAAATAGTTTTCTAGCAATAAATTCGTATCCGCCACTCGCATAAAACTTGCTTTGATTGTTGCCTCGGCAAAGGTGAATTCCAAAAACCGCCCCTGATAGCCCTTTTACTATAGCGTTATCACGCTCGATGCACATATCGATAGCGCGGTCAGGATCTATTCCGCGCTCCTGGTACATCTTACGTACCTCTGGATCAAGTAGAGCGGCATACTGAGGAGCATCCACTTGGATATATTTACAACCTAGGCGAATCAACTCCTCTACTTCCCTGCGAAGGATATCAACAACATCAGCCATGTATGCATCAACGGATCTATATGCATCTCTGGACTTTTCAGGCTCATAGTAAGAGGCGGCTTGCTGTGCATTGATTATAGTAGATTTTATGGTCTTCTCACTTTTGCCTAATCGGGCTCTCAGATAAGTAAACTCTTCCGCACATAGATGGCGTAGGGGCTTCAGCGACTCCACAACTACGGGACGGGCGTAGGAATGTTCTTCTCCGCTTTCATTGCGATAGGTTATTTGCTTCCCACCTAATTTGTCGAAACCATCCACCGAGTTTACAAAATGGCCAAAAAAAGCATAGCGGCGCATCTCTCCGTCAGTTACAACATCAGTTCCCGAACGTAGTTGAAGTTCCAAAGCTTCATCCACCGCACGATCTTCGATCTGTTTAAACTCCGCATCCTCCAACTCCCCAGCTTCCACCCGCTGAATAGCTTTTTTGAGATAGTCTGGACGAAGCAGACTCCCAATAACATCACTTCGCATTCTATCCATAACCATCACTCCACAAACCAACCAAAAGATTGTTGCCTAAAGTAATCATCCTATGCATGTTGATTTTTTCAATTCCACAACTCTCTAAACTCTCTTCGCAGTTTTGTATTTCAAGCGAAACAACACCTCTTGCGTTAATTAGCATTTCCTAGCTTTTCCTAGTACATATGATTAAACCCATACCGGCACAAAGGGCTACAAGCACAACAGGCCGGGCTTTCTGCCCGGCCTGTTTCAAAACCGCCTGCATTGTTTCGAATGCAGACATGTTCGCTTCTTGTCGGATCAAGTATCACTGGGGAAAATGGCCGGATTAAATGGTCCCGGCATTTCATAAATCTCCAACAATTGCCAATAAGGCTTAATGTGATCCATAGATTCAAAGACCGACCGAAGTGCATCTGCCATTGCATCTTCTCCAGCAGCACTTGAGGAGGATTGTGCTTCTCCTATGGCTATTGACACCTTCTCGTCCTCAATCTCCTGGAGTCGCTCCCTCACAAACAGATCCAAACCCTCAACGGATCCGTTTAATTCTTTAATACCTTCTGTCCAGTGAGACATGCCAGTTCGATGATATCCTGAGATAAAACGACCATTCCCCTCCGGATGAAAAAAGTGAAAGGTTTCTTCGGTAAAATAATTAACCTGATCTTGAGACTCCGAATACCAGGTAATACAATTTATGTAGGGCAACAATGCAACAATGGCAGGACGTTCGGTACCATCATCTTCCTCCATCGCAGTTCGCTTTGCTTTCTGACCTGGAGCCAACGGTTTGGGAGGATCAAAATAGTTAACTAAGATAGCCCGGACAAGCCCTGATTTCTCTTCCTGATACCGATAAAGATATCCGCGCTTTCCTTCACGCGTAGCCCAAGGCTGTTGCTGGATACCCCACTTATCGAACAAATGCCACCTATTGTCCTCAATAGGGTAATCTCGAAGGTAGAGCTTCAGAACTCCCATTGCTTTCTGATCCAGACCCATCCTCAAAACCCTTCCTCAACCATGGGGGAAATCCGTTAGCCTTCACACCGACCAAACACATTTTACCAAACCCAATAACGATCCGAAATACAAGATAGATGTGGTAAAAATCCCTCTCTTAACTCGAGAAGGACAACTAAGCCGCGACCTCATACGCTGCTTCAAGAGCTCGGCGCACGACAACTCGAGCCATTTTATTACGATAGCCTGCAAGTTTCTCTATATCGCTAAACGGACGTGATTCCTTAGAAGCCTCCTTTGCAGCGGTCTCTATCAACTCAGCTGTCGGCTTATTTCCTATAAGCAATGCAGCAGCTCTAACCGCATCTACCGGTTTCATAGACACACTATTCACACAAATCCGAGCATCGGAGCAAGTTATCCCATCAGAATCAATGGTCACAACTGCTGCCGCGCAAGCAAAAGCAAAATCAATCGCACCCCGCGTCGCCAACCTCTGGTAATTACTACCCGTAGAGTGATTAGGTGGAGGCACGTAAATCTCGGCAAGGATTTCATTCGGCTCTAAGCCGATAGGAGTCTCACCAATGCCAGTGTACAAATCAACCAACGGAATAACCCGCTCTCCCTTTCCCCCAAGTACCTTGATTTTAGCCTGAAGAGCAATTAGGGCTGTAGCCGTATCGGAATTGGAGATGGCATAACAAATCTCTCCACCCCTGACCACATGACAAATATCTCCGTCATGCTTAAGACAGTGATGGTGAGATTCCTTCCAGTGCGCAGTCTGATCGTAGTACCAACACTTGCTATCAAGACAAACATTTCCTCCAATGGTCGCCGTATGCCGAATCAACGGTGAAGCCACATGCGACGCCGACTGGCTAAGAACCGGGAACTGCTCTTGAATAAGGGGAGAAGTCTCTATATCAGCCAACCGGACTCCCGCCCCAATAGTCAGTCCACCGTCATCGGCTACCCGAACCACATCAAGCTCCTTGATCCGAGACAGTAGGACCACATGCTTGGGCGCCTTGACCTCTTGCTGAAGCTGTATCAGGGCATCCGTCCCTCCTGCCATTATCATGGCCTCACTGCCGTAACGGGCCAGGATAGCAACAGCCTCGTCAAGTCCTACAGGCTGATGAAGCTCATATATTTCCATTAGTCCATTTTCCCGTTTTTCCCAGCCCTGCTTGACCGAGTCTTGGAATTACCATTTTTTGATCCACCGTGCTCCGCTCTACCTTTGCCTTGGCGTTCGATAGCCTGCAAAACCTTTTTAGGTGTAAACGGTGTCGTCTGGAGTCTGATACCAACGGCATCATAAAGCGCATCCTGGATGGCTGGGGCTGTCGGTACCTGGGCCGGTTCGGCAATACCCTTGGCGCCAAAAGGCCCATCCTGTTCTTCCTGTTCAATGAAAACAGGGACAATTTCCGGCATCTCTAATATAGTAGGAACCCGATAATTCAACATCGTAGCATTCAATGGTTTTCCGTCTTCCATCACCATTTCTTCGGAAAGTGCCATCCCCAATCCTCTTGAGATCGCCCCTTCGACTTGTCCTTCCGCACCGATGGGATTCAGAAGACGTCCTACGTCATGGGCGGAAACAACTTTGGTTACCTTAACCTGCCCAGTATCTAAATCTACTTCAATCTCCACCGCCTGAGCTCCGAAAATGTACGCTGGGCAGTAATTACCATAGCCAGTGGAGGGATCTAAACCTTTACCTTCCGAACTATACTGACCAGTACCAACCAAAGAGGCTCCCCTCTGGTAGAAACAGTCTCGGGCAATTTGTTCCAGGGAGGTTTTTTCTTTCGGATTAGACCGGACGTAAACGTAACCATCTCGGCACTCAAGGTCATCTGGATTGCACTCTAGCAACTCTGCAGCATTTTCGAAAAGTTTCCCCTTAAGCTCCCTAGAGGCACGCAGAGCCGCATTCCCACTCACGAAAACTCCACGTGTAGCATATACACCCAAATCGGGCGGTGTAATCTCTGTATCTGAAAGAATCAGATTCACTTTTTCGAGCGGGATACCTAATTCTTCTGCAACAACTGTACATATGGCGGTTCCTAAACCCTGACCCATCTCACAAGTTCCGGAAAAAAGAGTTACAGAACCATCTTCAGCCATCTTAACAATCGCCTCGCCAAAATTAACTGGGCCATGCAATCCAATCGAACTTGCAGAGTGACAAACCAGGGCTATCCCTAGTCCACGTCTAACACGCCCCTTTTTCCGATCCTCCAAAAAAGAGTGACCACGCTTCTTACTCCACTCGATTCCTTCCGCAGCCTTCTCAATGCAACGACTGAGTTCACAACTTGTAACCTGAGCTCCGGAAACTGTCACGTCATTGGCCTGCGTACAGTTATCGAGCCTGAACTTGACAGGATCGAGGCTCAACTCTGAACAGATCCGATTAAAATGGGCCTCCTGAGCAAACGCCGATTGAGGATTGCCGTAACCCTGATACCCACCACCGTAGGGCTTGTTTGTGTAAACAACATAGGCATCAAACTTATATGCAGGATTTCTGTACAAAACGGGAGGAGTGTTTCCTGCAAGACTGGTCACACGATGACCATGGCTTGTATAGGCACCATTGTCAGTAATTATTTGAACCTGCCTACCCAAAAGTCTGCCGTCATTAGACATAGCAGCTTTTTGATTTATGATCATGGGATGTCGAGTTCGAGTGTAAATAAAGTATTCCTCTCGGCTAAACTGAAGCTTCACTGGCTTGCGTGCTTTCATTGATAACAGCGCCGTTATCGGCTCCAACGGCTCGATATCAATCTTGCTACCGAAGGCTCCTCCTATGTAGTTGTTGATAACCCGTACGTTAGACACTGACAGATTCAAAACTTCAGCCAAGCGGTCTCGAGTAGGATGCGGATTCTGAGTTGAAGGCCAGATTGTCAGACGGCCCGCCTTGCTAAACTCAGCCACACACCCATGCGGTTCCATCGGACAGGGCGAAACGTAGTGGGTTCGAAATTCGTCTTCAAAAACATGATCGGCCTTTGCAAAAATCTCTTCTACATCGCCAAAATGGCGATGATACTCTTTCGCGACGTTTTTTTTCTTTCCTTTATGAATTTCTACGGCATCATCCGAGAAAGCCTCTTCAGGTTCAAAAATGGCCGGAAGCTCCTCATAGTCCACCTG
>CAYTIB010000068.1:0-16330 GCA_964437725.1 uncultured bacterium
CCGGATTTCCGAATAGTATCGCCAAGGGATTTGAGAGACCGACCACTAATCGGCGAGTCCTCTCCGACTCGCAGACCTATCATCTGAAGACGACCATCGAAAAATTCAGCTACCTCTGTTGCACCCGGCGTACCCAAAAGCCGATCTATATTATTCGCAACTTCTTGGGCAGGGTTGATCAGCAAATCAGCCCCAAAATCTCGGCCTGCAATTTGCACGTCCTCCCGGAAATATGCCGGGTCCCCCACGCGCGCAATCTTTACAGGAACACCATTGGCTGCAGCCAAATGGCAAGCTGAAAGGTTGATAGAATCATCACTACTGACAGCAAGTAGCATTTCTGCATCCTTCAAACCTGCATCAGACAAAACGCGAGGGTTGGCGCCATTCCCTAAAATCGTCAGAGCATCTAACTTTTCGGATACTTGCTGAATCACATCTGGATTCTGATCGACGAGCACCACGTCCTGATGCTCCTGGACGAGGCGTCGAGTAATATGAAAACCGACCTCACCTCCGCCAATCACGATAATTCGCACAACCCCCCCCGCATCAAATAAAGTAACTCTGGACGAATTTGGATTCTAAACCTACGTTCAGCAAACATCTCCTCCCCTATGGCTTTTAGTTAACCGCCCTAAAGGATGTTTAACAAACTTCAGATGAAACGCTAGCAATCTATTCAACTCATCGCGAATGTCAACAATCCTGCGTGGTTAATTCTCTGAAGAATCCGTTTGATCAAAATATTCATCTACCCAATTAGCACCATTTCCACCACCGGAATGAGATTTATTAGAATACTCTTCTTCTTTTTCACCATTCCGTATTTTTTTGTTCTCGAAGAGCTCCTCCTCGATCGCCCATTGTTCGAAAACCAACTCCGGTAGCTCTTTCAAAAAACGAGAGGGCTCAGTAAAAGTTCTCGTGTGGCGACGCCCAAGTTCCAAAAGTGGATGGCACAGGTACAAATTTTCCCTGGCACGCGTCACAGCAACGTAGAAAAGCCTACGTTCCTCCTCGTCGCCATCACCTTCCCGAAGTGCGAGACTGGAGGGAAAGCGCTCTTCGACAAGCCAAAGCACAAATACCACCTTCCATTCCAACCCTTTTGCTTGATGGATCGTGCTGAGAACAAGTGATTCTCCAAATTCCTCGTCTTCTGCGTTATCCTCTCCTATGGTATTCATTAGGGCCAACTCACTCAGGAAGGTATTCACTGTCCCAAACTCTTCCGCAAACCGAGCCAGTTGATCAAGATCCTCCATGCGTACGGAGAAATTAGAAAAATTGCTGCTCAGATAATCATGGTAGCCATTTTCCATGACAGAACGGATCATTTCTGCCGAACTGTTCTCTTCCTTCTTGCTGTCCATACTTTGGAGGTTCTCTGCTAATCGCTGCCATTGGCCCTTAGTTCGCTTAGTGAAAATCCCCTGAAATTCATCAGTCAATAAATCTCTTATTGGGTCCTCAGACTGACAAACCACACCCCATAACTTTTGGGCCGTTGACATACCAACGCCAGGAAGTAGCTGTAATATGCGCTTCCAAGCAACCTCATTCCTTGGATTCGCAATGACCTTCAAATGAGCTGTTACGTCTTTGACGTGAAGCTGCTCAAAAAATCGGAGACCTGATCTGACCTGGAAGGGAATCCGCCGCCGCGTCAACTCCATTTGCAGTTCCATAGAGTGGAAGTGGGCTCGATATAGCACACCTATTTCGTCTAGCGGCATACCCTCATCACGCAACTCGGATATCCTCTGGCAAACAAAGTCAGCCTGCTGCATAACGTCCCGAACCGGAACTACGGCAGGAATCTCGCCTGACTGCTTTTCGGCTCGAAGTCGTTTTTTGAACTGGTGAGTATTTACCGAAATACTTGCATTGGCCAACTCGAGAATTTCTGGACTGCTTCTATAATTAAATTCCAACCGAAAGATACTTGCATCAGAATACCGCTTTGGAAAATCAAGAATATTCGTCGGATCTGCTCCTCGGAATGAATAAATACTCTGCGCGTCATCACCAACCACCATAAGGTTACGGTGACCTTCAGCTAATAAGTCAATCAGCCGACCTTGCAGTTTATTAATATCCTGATACTCATCGACAAGGATGTGACGGAATTGTTCCTGGTAACGCTCTCGAATTTTCGGGCTCTCCTCCAACAAACGAAGTAAACATGTCAGCAAGTCGTCGAAATCCAGAACATTTATCTCGTATTTACGGTCGCAATACCGGTTACAGACCTTCTCAATTTCTCTCAGGCGATCTCGGAAACTACCATAACGATTCAGTACTACTTCCTCAATGGAGCTGCCCGTGTTGATGGAATAACTCCAGACATCGCGCAGGACACCCCCTTTCGGGAAAAAAGGATCTTTCGGTACACCCCTATATTCTGTTGCACAGGCATCGAACAAATTTGCAGAATCTTCCCTATCCAAAATTGAAAAATTTCCCTTGAGACCAATTTCCTCTGCATGCCGACGAATAATGAGATTACCCAAGTGATGAAAAGTGCCTCCCCAAACACGTCGAGCATCGGATTTAACCAACTTCTCTGCCCGCCGAAGCATCTCGCCAGCAGCTTTATTCGTAAAGGTCAGCAGAAGGATTCGCTCAGGACGTTCATCGATTTCGATGAGCCGAGCTAACCGGTAAGTCACCGTGTGGGTCTTTCCACTACCCGCTCCAGCAATAACAAGCATAGGCCCTCCCTCTGCCATAACAACCTTTAGCTGTTGATCGTTCAGATCGGTGGCATAATCAACATGAGGATGGTTCGATCCTGCCGAGGGAACCGGTCCACAACGACGAGAGAGAGAGGAAGAACTCATGTAAATCACCTCTTGAAGTTCTACGTGCAATCCCTGGAAAAACTTTTTTTGATTGCTCCAACTTGGGACTTCAGTAAATGAGGAAAACAACTCACAACCGTTCCCTTTCAAATCCTAAATGATTCCTTGGCATCCTAGATTCTCTTGTGCTATATATATGCGCGCACTGCTGTGCGACAGGCTACGCGTGGCCTACTCGGTGGTGCCCCTTGGTTCGCATTGGAGTCTGAGGCATGAGCAACGTTAGCCTACTTTCTGAGTTCTGGGATTTTCTAAAGTATCGCAAGAAGTGGTGGCTCGCCCCGATTTTGATCATGCTGGTGTTACTGAGCTTTCTGATCATCTTCACGGAGGGATCGGCTCTAGCACCTTTTATTTACGCAATTTTCTAGTTGTCTGGCGTAAAACCGCGGGGAAAGTTGGACCTCATCTTCTTGGGGATACCGGAAAACAACTGGGGGCAAGTAGGCCTCCATTGATTTTCGATTGCAAGTGGTTAAAGGTCCACCTCTAATCTAATTCAAACTGCAAACGCCAGTCCACATCCTCCTCCAGTTCCGGCTGCAATTTCTTATCGAGAAGGAAGTTTCCAATCGCTAAGAAGTCCATATCCGTGCGCATAAAACAAAGATAGGCATCTGCGGGCGTACGAACAATCGGCTCCCCCCGAACGTTGAATGAGGTGTTGATAATCACCGGAACCCCTGTTCGTGCTTCAAACGCCTTAAGTAAACTATAGTAGAGAGGGTTCTCGTCTTCAGTAACAGTTTGAATCCTAGCGGAGTTGTCCACATGGGTCACAGATGGAATCTCTCGCTTACCCTCACGTACATCAGCCACTAGCAACATATAAGGGCTTGGGTGTTCAAGATCGAACCATTCCGAGCAACGCTCCATAGTCACTGACGGAGCAAAGGGCCTAAACCCTTCTCGGAACTTTATTCGCATGTTCACCGTGTTTCGCATCTCTGGATCCCTAGCATCGCCCAGGATGCTCCGGCTACCAAGAGCTCGTGGGCCAAACTCCATTCGACCCTGAAACCATCCGATTACGTTCTTTTCTTCAATTAACTGAGCCACTTCGCTAGTCAACTGATCCGAAGTCAACTTCTTATAAGGAACGCCTTTATCGTCAAGAAACTTACTTATTTCCTCATTGGAATACTCAGGTCCTAGATAAGCGTTGGGAAGTGCCGGTTGTCGCTCTTTCCCCAAATAACGATGCCAGATAAGTTTTGCCACACCAACAGCGCCTCCGGCGTCTCCAGCAGCAGGCTGAACATAGATATCTTCAAACGGGGTTTCCCTGAGGATTCTTCCGTTGGCCACACAGTTGAGTGCCACGCCACCAGCAAGACATATATTTTCGATCTTAGTCTCGGCGTACAGGCTTCGGCAAAGACGCAACACGACTTCTTCCGTCACCTTCTGAATTGACGCAGCGATGTCAAATTCCCTTTGCTCAAGCCACGTTTCAGCTACCCTCGGTGGACCACCAAAGAGTTTATTAAATCGCTCATTGATCATTTTCAAATCATAGGTATAAGCAAAGTAATCCATATTTAGTCTGAAGCTTCCATCCGACTTGACATCAATCAAATTGCTCATCATCAAGTCAAAATACTTCGGCTCCCCGTAGGGTGCTAGGCCCATAACCTTGTATTCCCCGCTGTTAACCTTAAACCCAAGATAATATGTCAAGGCGGTATATAGGAGTCCAAGCGAATGGGGAAATCGAATTTCGTGAGTTAAAGTAATTTCTGTCCCTCGTCCAATTCCCTTCGTAGCTGTCGCCCACTCCCCAACACCGTCTAGCGTCAAAATAGCAGCCTCATTGAAAGGGGAACAATAGTAAGCACTAGCCGCATGGGATTCATGATGCTCAGAGAAAAAAACCTCCCCTTCATATTCAGGCAACAACTTATGGATGGTCTTTCTCATAAAGATTTTTTCTTTAAGCCATAGAGGAATAGCCAGAACCCATGACTTAATGCCCCGCGGTGCAACTGCCAAATAAGTTTCTAAGATCCGCTCAAATTTAATAAAGGGCTTATCATAAAATCCGACATAATCCAGTTCTGACATCTCAATACCGCCTTCTTCCAAACAGTACCGGACCGCATTCAGTGGAAAATCCGAATCTTGTTTCTTCCGTGTAAACCGCTCCTCCGAAGCAGCGGCAATAATCTCTCCATCTCGGACCAGGCATGCGGCAGCATCATGATAGAAACAAGAGACCCCGAGGATTTGAGTAGCCATAGAATTTCCCTCTAAGTACGTTAAGTCACATACTACGCTTAGAACTGCCTCGAGTAGGACGAACGGTCGAATGGTTGGTCTTCCCTATCGTTCCAGTAGGTCTCCAACTCCGGCTCAATTCGAAGCGACAACAAATCTTTTCCGATCATCCGCATAAAAAGAGAAACGGGCGTTATGATGAGAAAAAAGAAAAGCACAAGGAGAATTCGTGTATTAACCCATCCTAGTGCGTGCGCAAATTTCATCCACCCCTTAAAAAGGAACTTACCTAATTTGACGATTCTGCTCATTATCCGAAGTCCTTTTAGAATTTTGTTTTTCCCCACCATGCATTCTCTTTGAAAGCAGATCGTTAGAACCAAGAAAACGAACTAGCGTACGAGCTAATACTCGGTTCCCTAGTGGGGCAAAATGTTTATCGTAGCGCAGGTACAGGCGTTTTTCGTCATATGGATCCAAAATCCGAACCAAATTCAGATATGGAACCCCTCTTTTCTTTAGCCACCGCAGGAGCAGGTTCCCGGTATTTTGACCCGGTCTACCCACCTCATGGGTAAATTGGGGAGTCAGATAAGGTTGATGGGATTCGTAAAGATGAGGGATAAGTATCACAGCCAACGGCACGGACCGGTCCTTAGCCAACTGGACCATCGCCTCTAGTAAAGCCAATCCCTTCAACCAATTTTCCCGATCCTGTTCTTGTAGCTTTGCCCGGATTGCTTTTGGACTCAATCCCTGGATTCTTAATGAGTCCTCCGTGACCTCCGCCGCCGAAGCTCTACCCCAAAAATCTAGTCTGGAGGATCGGCTCAAATTTTTCCGTAGTCGGTATAAACGCTCCCCGAGAAAATGATAGAAATGCGAGTGTTCCCGAAGAAATCTTTTTGCCACTTCGGGCAAAAAATTGAACCGGGTCGAACGAACTCGAAGAACATCTTCACCTTTCAAACGCACCCGCCCCTCTGCGTCGACAAATAAGCCCTCACGGAGAAATCCGGGCAATCCGTCCTTTTCATTCCCCCATTCCTGCTTCGCTAAGTTCCAGTCGTTCCAAGGCAAAATCCCTACAACCACCAGATCCGGATTGTAACGGAACACCTTGTGCTTAAGAACAAGGTAGTAATGCGCTAGATTATAACCTGGAACACCACCGTTGATGATCTCGTAACGATGACCGTTTTTGGTACCCTGATTTAACTTAACCCCTAACAATGCAGGATACGTCTCGTCGTTCTCAACACCAAGTCCGAAAGTGAACGAATCCCCCAAAAAAAAGATTCGAAATGTTCCGGGCGGCTTAGCTAGTTTAACCTCAGGCCCACGAAACCCCTCCCTATTCACGCGAACACTAACTTGGAAGTCCTTATATGGGCTTTCATGAAGATAATCCGTCCCCGGACGCAACTCAAAAAGCCACTTATCGTTGGCCTGATAGATAGGTGGCGCAAAACTCTTTCGTGAATGTAAAAAACTCAGTATCTGGGGATCGTAATAACGAACAAAGACCTCAGCCCCCAGTAGCACCAGGGCCAAAGAAAAGAAAAGCAAGAGAGTCTTCTGAATCCATAATTTCATTGGGCGGAGGAACTACGCTGGGCTGATTCAAACATCTGTTACGCAACTCTAGAGAGTATAGGACAGCAGTTCGAAAAACAGAGTGAGCCCAATCACCTAAAACTCTCTCTTAGTCAGCACGGCCGAGGTCAACAATCAATGGTCATCTTGCCATGGAGCGAGACCCACCGCAAGCGCTCTCTTCTCCTCTTCAATCTTGCGAAATCTCAACAAACTCGCGATCAAGCCAGGCACCTACCATCTACGTGGAACTAAGTGTAAGCGGGAACATCTTCCCTACTCTGAGTCCTCGTCTGGCGACCACCGAGGCTCTCCCTCCCGATAAAAATACGGCGAGGTACGCAATGAAGGTTCCATATATCCCTCGACGCCATGCAAATGGGTCATGACATTCATGTAATGTACCGCCCAACCTAATTTTGTGTATTCCAGAAGAGTTACCCCCGTAAACCCCTGACGGAGTTGACGAAAACGTTTTAAAGATAAGCCAAGTAATCGGCAAAGTGCGGCTACGATGGCCAAATTATGACTAACTAAAACAATATTTTCATCCAAGTGAGCTTCCGCTAGTTCGCAAACTGTACTCCAGGTTCTTTCCTGAAGCTCGACAAGGGATTCTCCCCCTGAGATAACAATCCTGCTTGGATCCTGCCGCCACGATTCGAGAAATTCTGGTTGTTGGTCCCGAAGTTCCTCAAAAGTCAGTCCCTCAATCTCACCTTGATTCATCTCTCGGAGGCCCACATGCGCGCGGACCTCTAATTTATGGGGTTCAGCTAATATTTTTGCCGTCTGAAATGCCCGGCTAAGATCGCTCGAATAGACAGCCTGTATCGATTTAGATCTAAACGCATTCGCTAGTGCTTGGGCCTGCAGGAAACCAGTTTTGGTCAATTCAATATCGGTTACTCCTAGGATACGCTGCTCCACATTCCAGAGGGTCTCACCGTGCCTAACTAGGTAAACAAACATTCTTTGTATCCCCTCCAAAACTTCATAGCAAAGCAAAACCTCCCTACTGTTTTTGCCTAGCACAATCAGTTCAAAACCAGAAAATCAGCTATTCACCTTTGAAGTGACTTACAATTGCATCCGTTAGAGCTGAAATAGTAAAGGGATTGGCCTCAATTGCTACTTTCAGCCCAAACGCCTCTGCACGTTCCCGAGTAATCGGACCAATGACGGCAATATCAAACAAGTTAGTAAATCGGGAGCATTCCTCTTCCGAAAAAAGAACACAAAAATTCTCGACAGTCGATGGACTGGTAAATGTCACAACGTTAATCGCTCCATCGAGAATTTCTTCACGAACAATCTCCATCCCTTTCGCGGGAACAGTTCGATACGCAGATACCACGTTAACAAGCGCGCCTGCTTTTCGCAGTTCTTCGGGCAATACCTCCCGGGCAACTGCCGCACGCGGGAGAAGGATATGCTGCCCAATTAGTGAAACACCTTTCCAGGACTCAAGGATACCCTCAGCTTGAAATTTTTCAGGAATCAGATCCACTGCCAACCCATAATCGTTTAAGGCCATAGCAGTTGCCGGGCCAATCGCACAAATCTTCACATTTAAAAAGGCTGACTCATCTTTCTTTTGGGATTCCAACCTTTCGAAAAAAGCTTTAACACCATTGACACTAGTGAAAATCACCCATTCATATTGCGATAATTGAAAAATTGCCTTGTCCAACTCCTCGTAACTCTCAGGGGGCCGAATGAGGATAGTTGGAAACTCTATCACTTCGGCTCCCAGGCCTCTAAGCCGCTCAGAAAACTCTCCTGCTTGTTCTTTGGCCCGAGTAATTACTATCCGCATCTTTTCCATGGTCATTGGGTTTTTCTCTGGTGTTTCTTTCGCCTTAAAGGCCACGCTCAACATCAAAAGAGATCTTCACTCAATCGAATCTCTTCAAGAATATCCTTTCCACCATGCTTCAAAAGATCATCGGCGAGCCCAACTCCGACTTCCTTGGGGTCGACGCCACTCTGCTCACCCCGCACCAATGATTGGCCGTCCAGGGACACAATGACCCCCTTGAGGCAAATCTGACTATCCACAACCTCAGCCAATGCGCCTATTGGAACTTGACATCCTCCCTCCAAACGTCGAAGCAGGGCACGCTCAGCTTCAATAGCCCGACGGGTTTCTAAGTGGTCTAATCCGGAGACCCAGGGCTCGTTGTCTGGATCGTTCTCTCGTGCCTCCAAACCGAGCGTCCCTTGACCCGCAGCCGGCAGACAAATTTCCGGCGATAAGTATTCGGAGATCCGATCCGACCATCCCATCCGAAGCAATCCTGAGGCTGCCAGAATAATCCCGTCGACGTTACCTTCGTCTAGTTTCCGTAACCGAGTATCTATATTTCCTCGAATGTCTACCATCTCTAAATCCGGTCGATAAGCTCGAATCTGGGCCTTCCGACGGAGACTTCCAGTTCCCACTCGAGCTCCAGAGGGCAAACCAGACAAGCTCATTGTCTCCTCCCTCCCAATAAAAACGTCTCGAGGATCCTCGCGGTCTGTGATGGCACCAATCGAAAGCCCCTTTGGAAGCTCAGTCGGCAAATCCTTTAAGCTATGTACCGCCAAATCTATCCGTCCACTTAACAGGGCTACCTCCATTTCCTTGGTGAAAACTCCCTTCCCCCCGATACTTGGAATCGGACGATCAAGAATTCGATCTCCTTCGGTTTGAATTTCAACGAGCTCGGAGTCCATGCCAAGCGCTCCCAAGGCATCCCTCACCAGTTGGGCTTGACGCATGGCCAACGCACTACCACGCGTCCCTACACGAAGAACCCGGGGCAAGTCACTGACGTTAGGCAATATTCGAAAGTCGGGAGGTTCCCGAGAAAAACGACTATTCATCCAAACCAAACAAACTCCGCGCCACGCGAAGGTAAGTCGGGGCATCATCACTGGCAGCGCGGCGCTTGAGTTCTGTGATCGGCGAGTGAAGAAGCTTGTTGACCAAAGTGGCCGTCAAAGCATTAACGGCCGCTTCCTCTTCCGGACTGAGCGTCTTCAACTTGGAGTGCAGTTCTTCCAATTCATTCCGCCGCACAACCTCAGCCTGCTCTCGGAGAGAAACAATCGTCGGAACAACCTCAAGGGTCTCCATCCACCGCAAGAACATCTGACATTCTTCCTCAATCAAGCTCTCAGCCCGAACGGCTTCCCGCTCTCGTTCTTGGATGTTTGCAGAAACCACGTGTTCAAGGTCATCAATATTATAGACAAATGCATTCCCGATCTCTTGAACCCCAGGATCTACATCACGAGGAATAGCAATATCTATAAAAAACATAGGTCGATTGCGTCGATTACGAATCACCTGCTGAACCATCTCTCGAAGAATGATAGGTTGGGGTGAGTTCGTCGAACACAAAACGATATCTGCAGATACCAACCCAGTTTCTAAGAGATTAAATTCGACGGGTTGACCACCAAAGCGAGCGGCCAAATCAGAAGCTCGGTCAAAAGACCGGTTCGTCACCCGAAAGCTCTTTACCCCAAGTTGAATGAAGTGTTGCGCGGCAAGCTCGGCCATTTCTCCGGCCCCCACAAGCATAATTCGCTGTCCTTTCAGATTGCCAAAAATCTTTCGGGCCAGCTCGACAGCTGCATAACTAACAGAAACAGCATTCTCACCAATTCTCGTCTCCGTTCGAACTCGCTTGGCGACAGCGAAACTCTTTTCGAACAACTGGTTCAAATAAACCCCCGTACAACCCGCCTCGAGTGCAGTGCGGTAGGCGGCTTTAACCTGGCCCAATATCTGAGGCTCTCCAATCACCATCGAATCCAGAGCTGAGGATACACGGAAGGCATGGCGGACAGCCTCTTTGGTTTTCATCGCATAGCAATGCTCTTTCAGAATTGATAGTGGAACCTCATGATATTGACTGAAAAATTCCATGATCGACTGGCAAGCTGTTTCGAATTCCTCCGCACGAGCATAAAGCTCGACCCGATTACATGTAGAAAACAAGACAGCCTCTTCAATCGAATTTCGCCCGAACAATTCCAAGACAGGAGTCTGTAAATTGTTTTCGTCAAAATAAACACGCTCACGTATGTCTAGAGGGGTCCGCTTATGACTAATTCCCGTAACGAGAAGTTCCACGCTGTTCCTCACAAATGAAGAAGATAGGCTATCAAAACACCTACGAATCCGACAACCGAACAGATCGCCGCCTTGCGACCCCGCCACCCGGCAACCAAACGTCCTAGTAACAAAAGCCCGTATGCCCCCCAAATCACAACGAGCGGGAGCGTACGTTCAAAATCCCAACTCCAATAGGATCCGCGAACATGCGCTGCCCAAACCGATCCCGAAACCAACCCTAGAGTTAACATGGGGAATCCGACCACCAAGGCCCAAAAACTGCATCCATCGAGAATATCCAATGGAGGCAGCCGGTAAAACCAGGTTCCAAACTGCTTTCTTTTGACCTGCCTTTCCTGAATCATGTACATGATACCTGTACTGAAGAGAACCACGAATGCTGCCGCACCTAAAAACGCCATAACAATATGAATAGTTAACCAAACGCTGCTAAAGAGAGGTGCTACCTCGACTCCAACTTTCGGTTGAAGAAAGGCGGCCACCAACACGAGAAAAATCACTGGGACAACAAACAAGCCTAGATGAGTCATTCTCAATCGAAGTTGGGCAATTCCGTAAGCAAGGGCGGCGGCCCAAGCAAACACCGTGAGAAAATCGAATAATTGAGTAACGGGGATTGTCCCAATGTCGGCCAAACGGGTAATCAAGGCTGCGGTGTGTGCGGTAAAACCAACTACTACGCTACTCGTAGCCACCCAAAAAATACGATTTCGGTGCGAAAGAAAGTAATAAACATGACCAAGCGCACCGGCAAAATATCCGATCAAGGCAACCGAAAGAAAAATTGTCTTCAGAAAAAACAGAGAAAACATCCGGGCTCCTTTGCCCCAATAGGGGAAAGACTTCCACCCCCTCACAAGATATTATATGCCTAGCAGGGATTTGCAAAGACCGATTTAATCTCACCGAAGCATGTCGAAGAAATATATTTCTCCCATGGAACCACGAACTTCACTACCCCACAGCATGGAATACGACAGAACATTTTACTCTCTAGAGAGATACATTAAATGCGCTATTGGACTACGCGGGCAGTGCACGTAATGGATACCGTGTTTGTAATGACGGCTCAGTCTTTTCCGAAGTAACAGTAGAAGAGATGTCAGATATCGGTCACCGCAAGAGACGGAAGAGCGGCGGATGGGAATATACCTAGAAAGGCCTCTGATTAAAAGCTGTTCAGCTTGGCACGTTCATGCTTGAAATCAGCCAAATACCCCCCACTTCTCGTAGTGTGAATGAGATTTCTCCTTTCCGATTCCGGGCCAATCCCTGACGTCGTTTCGAAGTCTCACTCATGTTGTAACTCGCCTCCACTCTTAATACGAAAGGGTTTATTTCGAGAAAACGTCTTTCATCGACCTTGAATAAGGTTACCTGGAAACGATTGTAATATTCCCTAAGATGCCTCATATAAGATTGTCGATCGAAACGTCCATTCACCTTAATACCTCTAAAAAGAAGTTGCTCTATTTTTTTGACGTTTCCTTGGCGGAAAGCTCTTACATAACTATCAACCAGCGAAGAAACGAGCTTCACAATGCCTTGGTTAGATTTGCGACTAACAAGTTCCTGCCCCAAGTTTTGAAAAAGCATCCATTCATCATAAAGGGACTTTATCTCACGCGACATATTTGCCATCTTTTTAGCCAGCGGCAGGATGGATGAAGATAGCCTGCGAAGCTGCACTAAAAAACTCATCTGCTCATCCAATGAACGTTCCTTGCGACGAAGTTCACGAATTGCCCCTAGCAATTTGGACTTTTTTTGTTCTAGTGGAATCAGTCGCCGCTTTATCGCCTCACTATCCCGCATGAGTTGGCGTATTTGCCTCCATACAGCTTCCTCTCGTGCCCAAAACTCAGCCCATCCCATATCCAAGAGCTCTTGTTCTCGCTTGTCTAAGAACTTCTTAAGACCGGGATCAACCTCACGGGAATAACGTAAAAGAACGCTGTCGAGGAAGGAATTACCAATGCTTGCTTTTTCTTGGGCACCAGTAATCGCTGGTTTCATAAATCCGGAGAGAAAAACAAAAAAAATGATTAACCTGAGAAATCGGGATGTCCACATCATGAGACTGACTCTACCCGCAAGATCGTATCCGCTAGCCGAACAATACTACGGGCCTGCTCCACAACTGCTGGATCCAGCATCTTCCCGGCTAAGCTGGCCACGGCCTCACCCCTTTCTTGTGCCGATTCAAAGGCCATCAAAACAGCTCGCGCCTCATCTACTTCCTGTGAGCTAGGGGAAAAAACACGGTTAACCGGACCAACCTGACATGGATGAATAACAAGTTTTCCAGCAAAACCTAACTGACGTGCCCACTCAGCATCATGCACCAAACCTGCTTCGTCTTTGTAATCGGTGTAAACCGTATCAATGGGAAAAGCACCAACAGCTCGTGCGGCCAAAACCACCTGCATGCGAGCCAGGGAGAGCTCTTGTCCCTCAGAGGTACGGAGAGCACCAACCGAGTTGGCAAAATCCTCTCCTCCCAAGGCTAAACCCGCGCAAGTGGAAATAGCAGAAACAATAGGAAATGCCTCTAGGATGCCTCGCGCTGTTTCAACGATCGGAACCAGGACCGGAGGAGCAAATTCCCTATCTTTGGCAAGCACAAGGATTCTTTCCGCCAAAACTAATATATCATCCGGGCTTTCTGCCTTCGGAAAAAATATTCCCGCCAATCCTGGTAGGCTCACAGCGTCCAGATCGTCGTTCACCCAAGGGGTTCCTGCCCCATTGATTCGAACGAAAATCGAAGGATAATAGTCCCTTGAAGGACGTTCCTTGAGAAACTCGACTACCACACAACGAGCTTCATTTTTACGATCAGGAGGGATGGCATCCTCGAGATCGATGATCACCGCGTCCGCACCAGAGTTTAAAGCCTTGGAAAAACGTTCGGGGTTATTTGCGGGGACAAATAACATAGTTCGCAGAAGTTGCAAATCTCTTCCCTTAACTGAAATATCTAGCAGGTTCTTTAACAAGGTGCCACATAGAGTACCGCGAGAAATTCTGACAGCAAGCGCAAGTTCGCCGGGACAACTTACCTCAGAAAATAATAACCTAGAGCAATAATTCCGGGTAGCATAACGCAACCCTCGCTAAGTGTCTGACTCACCAGAAGATTCATCACCTTACGTCGGTGCGTGTAATGGAGAACCCAGGTCGTGTAGATTGGAGACGCTAAAAGCGCATAACCCAATACCGGAATCTCATTTAACCAGGTAGCGATAAAAAGAAGGGCGGTCGTTATCACACTGGCCGCAAGAATAGCCTTGCGAGTCATCCACGTACTTATGAGGATAGGAAGGGTTTTCTTTCCAACAATTTTGTCCCCTTGGATGTCACGTAGATCGACCATGGCAGCAACAGAGAACAAAAGAATTGCGACAAAAAGAACAGCTACAATGGTACCTCCTGATAACAAATCCAATGGTCCGGTGGATGAAATAAAAAGAGGTAAAATTGCGGTTACGAGAACCCACGCCGCCGGGGCTATTATACACTTAGAGGCCGGGAGTAGCCATAAATCCAGGCGTTTGAAACGGACTGGCTCTAGGTGCAAACAATAAACGGATCCGACTACACTTGCCAGGAATAGAATGGCAAATGCCAGCCAGGAATGAAAAACCGAGATTGATAGGGCTACTACTAACGCACACATCGCACTCACATTCATCCAACGACCATATTTTTCATAAAGCCGGGCACGAAACGGATCATTGTAGCGGCTCGACTCCACATTGTTACAATAGTTGAATGTGTGCATTGCAAAAACATAAAGAGCAGGCACTAAATAATACCCCCAAGGCGTCTCAAACCCCTGTAATTGGGTAGCAAGCAGCGCCATCAATGCAGACCCCACTCCGATGAAGATGTTGGCTCTGATAAAAATTCCAGCGATTCGCTGCCAACCGGTGCCAAGGGCCGATCGCTCTCCTTTGGCACCTTCGATGGCATCAACAACCCGCTGAATCATCCAGCTTGGTGTCGACGCACCTGCAATCACACCTACATCCTCATGCTTACTAATAACCTCCAATTCAAGTTCTTCTTCCGTCTCCACATGCCAGGTTGGTTTTCCAAAAGATTCAGAAATCTCGGCCAAACGTTGTGTATTTCCACTGTTATGCCCGCCGACAACTACCATAGCATCAACCGATTCGGCCAAGCTTACAATCTCGTCCTGTCGATCAACGGTGTCATGGCAAATGGTATTCGTTACAACACAATCCGGATAACGTTCTCGCAGTGCAGCGACGATTTTTTGGTAATCCAATGTGTTCGTTGTAGTCTGAGCTACAACGTTCACTGAATCCATATGAGGTAATTTCTGCACCTCCTCAACCGTCCTAACAACATGGCCCTTTCCGTCCGAAAAACCTAGCAAACCGATTACCTCAGGGTGCCCTTCCTCCCCTATAATCACCGTAGAATATCCTCTTCGAGTATACTTTTTGATGTTTCCTTGAACGTGGGCAACAATAGGACATGTGGCATCCTTCAGTGTAACCCCCCAACCCTTGATCTCGGACCTGGTTTCCGGACTAACCCCATGGGCACGTACCACCACGGTTCCTTCAGTTGGGACTTCTTCTGCATCAAGAGGTCGAACCTTTTTCTGTCTGAGTAAATCAACAGCTTGGGGATTGTGAATCAAGGGCCCATGAGTTAGGACAGTCTCATTCTCTTTTTCTTTGGCAATATCCATGGCGATATCAATAGCTCGCTTTACACCCCAGCAGTACCCTGCCGTCCTCGCTAAAATCACTCCCAACGTCTTGTCCTTTCCAGAAAGCTACAGAGAACAAACCACAAAGGGAAAATGGCCACTCCTACTGAAATGCAAGTCCAAAAAGACGTTAACACCTGATCCCAACCAACTAAAGTTTGATCAAAAAGCTTTTCTCTTCGTTTTTTTCTTCATCTAACGATAGGAACATCCCTGAAATTTCATCTCGGTCCTTAACTTCCATTCGAACAACAGTACGGGGCAGATTAAAGCGCTTTTTGCCGGCACTTCCAGGATTCAAGAAAAAACATCTACCATTGTTTCCAACCGGTAGCCAACCTGCAAAAGGTTGGTGGGTGTGACCATAGACCACTACATTAGCCCGATGTGAAGAAACGAGGGACACAATTAGCGGCAAAGGCATTCCACTCGCCACTCCCTCATGGATAAGAAGAGCCTGGAGATTCCCCAATTGAATCACTACCGACATTGGGAGGCTATCGCCTGGCAGGCCTCCATCTACGTTCCCAACCACTACCGCCACTGGAGCGATTGCTTCTAATTCAACAGCCACTTCCTCAGATCCAACATCACCGGCGTGTAGGATAATATCCACACCGTCAAAAAAGTCAAACACCTGTGAATCAAGATAGCCGTGAGTATCTGAGATAACCCCAACAAGGTCGATGTTTTCTGGCCATTTGTTTTCCAAAGTTTCACCCGTACAAAAATTTGGATGGGTCATGAGGGGAGCGGCGGGGGGGCAATTGG
>CAYTIB010000069.1:0-37177 GCA_964437725.1 uncultured bacterium
TTTTGATCCAATTAAACGTGAAATCGCAAGGCAAGTCCTTGAACGACTTGTCTCCGACGGACGAATCCACCCTAAACGAATTGAAGACGTTGTTATCAAGGTCAAGAATGAGCTCGAAAAACATATTCGTTCGATCGGGCAGGAAACTGCCATGGAGCTGGGGGTAGACGGCCTTGATCCGGAAATTCTCCGCCTTCTGGGACGATTAAATTACAGGACTAGCTACAGTCAAAATGTTCTAGTGCATTCCAAAGAGGTTGCTCATTTAAGCGGGCTTATTTCTGCAGAACTAGGAGGTGACGTTAAACTAGCCAAGCGCGCTGGTTTGCTCCACGACATTGGAAAGGCTCTCGACCATGAGTTGGAGGGTTCTCATATTCAGATTGGGATCGAGGTAGCCCGCCGGCATCAAGAGCATTCAATTGTCCTAAACGCCATCGCGGCTCATCACGAAGAAGAAGAGCCCAACAGCATTGAATCAATTGCAGTTTGTGCAGCAGATGCCCTTTCAGCAGCACGTCCGGGAGCAAGACGAGAAACCCTAGAGTCTCATGTTAAGCGTTTGGAACAACTTGAGAAAATCGGTGATTCCTTTAAGGGTGTTGAAAAAACTTATGCAATTCAGGCTGGAAGAGAAATTCGGGTGCTTGTCGAACCCTCTACCGTGAACGAATCGGAAGCAATTTTCCTCGCAAAGGATATCGCGAAAAGGATCGAAGAAGAACTAACTTATCCAGGGGAAATAAAAGTTACCGTAATTCGTGAAACCCGAGCGATCGAGCTCGCTACATAAAGGACTACGATTGCCTGAAACCTTAACTTCGCAAACACATCCGACTGAAGGGGCAGCAGAAGATAGATCTGAGCGAGTAACAATTCTTTTCGTCTCGGATATCGTGGGGAAACCGGGAAGACGAATTCTTCGGGACAAGCTGCCTTCGCTCCTGAAAACCCACCGAGTGGATTTCTGCATCGCGAATGGGGAGAATGCTGCGGGGGGCGTAGGAATTACTCAAGAAATAATGGAAGAATTATTTGAATTAGGAGTTCAGGTTCTCACCTCCGGAAATCATATTTGGAAGAAGCGCGAAATCATCGATATAATTCCGCACGAACCTCGTATCCTGCGACCATCTAATTTCCCCGCTGGAACACCGGGATGGGGCTCTCATGTCTACGAGGTGTCTAAAAAGCTGCAAATCGGTGTACTTAATTTGATGGGTCGGGTGTTCATTCCGACCAGCTTGGACTGTCCATTCCGTTCGGCTTCGCGTCATATTGATCAACTTCGTCAGGATACGCCTATTATTCTTGTCGATTTTCATGCCGAGGCTACTTCTGAAAAGATCGCTATGGGGTGGTTTTTAGACGGTCAGGTGTCTGCGGTTGTTGGAACTCATACACACATTCAAACATCGGATGAGCGAATTCTTCCAGAGGGGACGGCATATATCACCGATGTGGGTATGACGGGACCCTGGGTTTCCGTAATTGGCGTCAAGCGGGAACCGGCCATACAGCGCTTTCTTACAGGGCTTCCCCAGAGATTTGAACCGGCTTCCGGCCCTGCTCAACTCAATGCGGTCCTGATCAACGTAGCTCGGGATTCCGGACACGCTCTTTCCATTGAAAGAATTCAAATTGAAGACGAAGCAGAGTGAAAAGAGAAAGGTCCATCTAAGTAAAGGTAGGATTAAGAGTAAACAACAAAATCATGTCGAGCAGTTCGAACACCTAGCTCGTCGGAAACCATTCTTTCTAACATGTCAACATCTATCATTGTGGGACGATTGGGAATCACTACTTCAACATCCGGAATAATTTTTTTTGCCTCCCTAATAAATCCTAAAACGCTTTCAAAAGTCCCCTCCCCCGACACAGGTGCAGATGCCTTCATATACTGATCTGGTGATCCAGCGTGAAGGGAAATGCGTATCTTATCAACAAGGCCCTCTAGGTCAGGCACAATATTTCGACCTTGAATCAAATTTCCTTGACCATTGGTCAAAACTCTGACAATTCCTCCGATACTCTTAATTCGCCTAGCAACTTCAACTAAAACGTCCAACCGAAGAAAGGGTTCACCATAGCCACTAAACGTCACCAGTCTACCCGCGGTGACATTTGGCTTCAACGCCCTCCAAACCTCATCAACCGAGGGATCCTGCTCCAACTTCAGGTTATGTCCGAAATGATAATCCGATGAAAAGCGAGGACAGTAATAACAATTATTGGTGCAATTGTAAGTTAGATTGACATGAACATTATCACGCAGCTTGTAAACTATTTGTGGTTCAGGATTAACTGTGGGAATTCCAAATAGAGCGTGAGCATTGTGGTTCGTGATCCTCGCCAAATCCTCCAGTGGCAATTCAAACAACTCGGCCACTTTTTCCGCTACTGAGACAACCATGGCTGGCTCATTGGGCCGCTTCCCGCGAAATGGAACAGGGGTTAGGTAAGGAGAATCTGTTTCGACCATTAAACGATCTAGTGGAATTTGTTTCGCCGCCTCCTGGAGCATCGTCGACTTAGAAAAGGTCACTGGTCCAGCCAGGGAAACAAAAAAATCTAAGTCTACATAGTTTTCAACTTCCCGTGGACCACCCGTGAAACAATGGATAACACCTTGGACCTCCCAAGCATGCTCGTCCTTGAGGATACGAATCATGTCATCATGTGCCTCACGTTCATGGAGAACTAAGGGCCGCTTTATTTTTTTTGCCAACCGAATCTGATTTCGCAAAACCTCTTCCTGTTGTTCCCGTGGCGAGTTATTTCGATAAAAGTCGAGTCCAACTTCGCCAATAGCAACAACCTTTGGCTCCTTTGAAAGTTTCGTTAGTGCAGAATAGGCCCGCTTTCCTACTTTCTTCGCTTCATGAGGATGGATTCCTATGCCCGCGAAAACTGCATCGAACCTATGTGCCAACTCTGTAGCCTTTCGACTGCTCGGAATGTCAGAACCTAAAGTAAGCATAAACCGCACCCCCGCCTTTTCGGCTCGGTGAAGTACATCCCGCCTATTATTATTGAACTGTGAATCCTCCAAATGACAATGGGTGTCAACCCAACTTATGCCATTAGACTTTTCCACCCTAGCGATTCCTTTCGTTCAAATTCCAGGGGGTCAGGGAAAACATCGAGGTTCTTGTTATGACTGCCTATTGGACAAAACTTCCCGGTGAAATCGGTCGATCTACTGTGACTAGTACTAATTCCTCGTCCTGTCGGGCAGCCAAGATCATACCTTCTGACTGAATACCCATTAGCTTTCGCGGCTTCAAGTTCGCAACGATCACGACGGACTTCCCTAGTAATTCTTCCGGACGATAACTTTCGGCGATCCCCGCCACTATTGTTCTCTCTTCATCTCCTAAATCTACTTTTAGCATCAGTAGATTTCTCGACTTCTTCACTTTCTCAGCCGAAATAATCGTGGCGGTCCTCAACGATACATTTGAGAAAACCTCATGATCAATCATTGCTATTCCTTCTGTTTCCGGACGAAAAGATGGAGATGGTTTACCTTCTCCATCTATCATCCCAGGGTCGGCCGTTACCTTCCCTGTATCAACTGATATTTCCTTTACAACATCCTGTTTGATCTCTTCTGCCTGGTCAGCCTCGATCCGAGGAAAAAGGGGAGAACCAACTGTAATGGGTCCTCCCACCGGGAGAACATTCCACCGATGCCCTTCATCTAGTGAGAGAGGTGGGCATTTTCCCGGCAACCCCAAAGCAGATCGAACTTTCATCATACTTTCGGGCATAAATGGCCACAACCAAACTGACAAGGACTGGAGAGCTTCGGCCGCCGTATTAAGTGTTGTCTCAACGTCTGAACTTTGACCCGCCTTCACAGCCGCCCATGGTGCACGCTCGTCCAGATATTTGTTCACCTGACCGATAAAACCCCAGATTGACTTTAGTGCCGGTTGAAATTCAAAGGATTTGAAATTGCAAATTAATAAACCGGTCGTTGCTTTAGCTGCATCCTTTATCTTCTGCTCCAGTACTCCTGGATCTGAAGACGACGGGATCTTTTTATTGCAAAACCTATCGATCATCCCAACCGTTCTCTGCAATAGGTTCCCTAGGTCATTTGCCAAGTCACTATTAATCCGATTAATTAACGCTTCATGCGAAAAGTCCCCGTCCTCACCAAAGGGAATCTCTCGCAGTAAAAAGTATCGAACAGCGTCGGTTCCGTACTGATCCAATAACCGATTGGGTTCAACAACGTTGCGAAGTGATTTTGACATTTTCTGACCTTCGACTGTCCACCACCCGTGGGCAACCACACACTCGGGCAAGGGCAATTCGGCAGACATCAAGAACGCCGGCCAGTACACCGTGTGAAATCTAAGAATGTCTTTCCCTATCAGGTGAACATTAGCAGGCCAAAATGTTTGGTAGTTCTCTTCTTCGTCTTTTTTCCCGAAACCCAAGGCGGAGATGTAATTCGTTAGGGCATCAAACCACACATAAAGAACATGTCCAGGACCGTTTGGAACCGGAATGCCCCATTCGAAACTTGTACGGCTAATACTGAGATCACGTAAACCTCCTTTTACAAAACTAATGATCTCATTTCGCCGGGTTTCGGGGAGAATAAATCTCGGGTGTTTCTCGAAATATTGAAGAAGTGGCTCTTGGTATTTGGACATCCTGAAAAAATAGCTAGATTCCTGAACTCGTTCTACAGATCTCCCACATTCTGGACACTTTCTTTCCACCAACTGCGTTTCCGTCCAAAAGGACTCATCCGCCGTGCAGTACCAACCTTCGTACTCACCCAGATAGATATCCCCTTTTTCTAAAACACGATGGAAGAGAGCTTCTACACCAATCTTGTGGCGAGTTTCTGTCGTTCGAATAAAATCAGTAGAGTTAATCTGAAGCCTTTCCCAAAGATGGTGATAGCGCTCAACAACCCGATCGGCAAGCCCTTGGGGTGTCAGACCCTGCTCCTGCGCCGCACGTTCAACCTTTTGACCGTGTTCATCTGTTCCGGTCAAAAGGAATGTTCGCTTCCCGGTTAAACAATGAAAACGAGCTAGTGTATCCGCGGCAATAGTGGTGTAGGCATGTCCGATGTGGGGCATGTCATTTACATAATAAATCGGCGTCGTGACGTAATAGGTGTCCGTCATGGATGATCCAGGAAAATTCTGGAGAGTTTACGGACAGTTACAGGCGGTCAGATCTTGTCGAAACCAGGAGGAAAATATTTCGTTCTGATTAAGATCCAAGTAACCTGGACAATCCGCTTTATGGCAATCGAAAATATCAGTTAACTCCGCGGTAAAACGAGATCTTTTCATGGGGACTCGTCCTTTGTTTTTCTCCTACTCTCCTCATAATCCTGGAGTGTTGCTGTTACCCGCTTACCGTCTTCGGTCTGGAGCACGAAGGTCTCCTCCAACGTGTTTCTTTTAGTAACACAACCACTGCAACCCGCACAATCGGCGATTCGCTTACCGACCTTAGGCATCCTCTTGGCTACTCCTTCATATTCCTTGAATTCGTAGGAGAGACAACATTTTAATTTCCCACACATTCCAGAAAGCTTTGAAGGATTTAGAGCTAGATCCTGCACTTTAGCCATTCGGATTGATATCAAACGAAATTCTGGTAACCAACTAGAAATACAAAGGTCCCTACCACAGGAACCACAACCATTCAACATCCTCGCTTCATCCCGAGCACCAATCTGCTTCATCTCAACGCGCATCCCCAGCTCGCCTGATAATTTCCGGACCAACTGGCGAAAATCGACTCTTTCCTGTGCAGTAAAGTAAAAGGTGGCTAGATCTTCCTCAAAGTGATATTCAACCTGAAATATCTTCATAACAAGTCCCATAGACCGGATGAGATGACGTGCCTTTCGACCGGCCTCAGCTTCTTCTTTTTCCAACTCCTCGGATCGGGCAACATCAACTTCCGTTGCCCGTTTTAATATTTTCGGCAAACTTTCCTTCATGTTTTCACGAGGCAAAATCATGGGATTTGTGCCCACACGACCGACTTCGATCCCGCGGTCAGTTTTTACTAGACAGTGATCACCAAAACGAAGGGGGATCCCGCAAGCGTCGTAACGAGTCAATCGATTGTTCCTTCGAAAATTAAGACCAACGATTCTAACCTTCAACGATTCATACCCCCCGTGAGCGCTATAGAACGAAACCCGAACAAGAGGGATTCCCACCCAAGTTGAGGATTAACGTTTCTAAGACGAATATCCTGAAGCAATAATCCCACTTGCTGAAAAACATTTTCTAGCACTCTCATGGGGCAAGACTGGATTAAAGGTCTTAGTTTTTCGCTGATTCCTTCACTCATAAGGTGCTTACCACTCACGTCCCTTTGAAGTAATATTGCTTCACGGAGAATCAGACGAAATGATTCCAACAGGGTCTCCGCCTCTTCGGAAGGGCGACCGACACCTGCAACAACTTTGAGTATTTCATCCGTCCGGCCCCTTATTCCTGCCTCAAGCAAAGTGATAGCTCGTTCAAGTCTTGCAGCTATCTTCTCTGGATCGCTCGTCAAAGCCAGGTCCATTCGACCTGCAGAAAACGCGGCCAACAGTTGGGCTACATCTTTATCGAGCCCCCGGGTCCGCCGAATTTCCTTTTCCAACTTCTGCTGTTGAAGCGCCTGGAATCGGACCACACGGCATCTGGAAACAATAGTTTGCGGAAGAGAACCCGACATCGTTGCAGTCAGGACCACCACGGTGTTCCCTGGTGGCTCCTCAAGTGTCTTCAAAAGCGAATTAGCAGCAGAGGTTGTCATCCGGTGTGCCTCATCCACCACAAAAACGTTGACCGGACCCTCGTAAGGCTTGCGGCTAGCAGCCGCAATTAGCTGCCGGATTTGAGGCGGATCTTTTTGCTTCCTTTCAGACTCAAATTCCCCAATCTTAATGAACTGCCCATCGCGCCGGATAACCATAAAATCAGGGTGAACGCTCGCCTTCACTTTTTTGCAAGCAGCACACTCCCCGCAAGCGTCTTCTTCTCCAAGCTCTCCCTTCCTTCTCTCACAAAGGAGGACACCTGCAAATGCAAACGCCGTCGTAAATTTTCCTATACTCTCAGGACCCACAAACAGATACGCATGAGCGACGCGACCAGTAGAGATATCTCTTCTAAGAGCGGAGACAGAACGATCCTGCCCCAAAACTTCTGCTAGTGGCATATCGCAACCAATCTTGGTATTTTCTCCAACGTTTTCCATATCTTCTCATGAACTTCCTCAGGCGAACTGGCAGAGGAAATCATACGGACCCGATTTGGATCTTTTTTAGCTATTCTCAAAAATCCTGCACGGACACGTTCGTGAAAATCAACTGCCTCTAAATCAAAACGAGATGCCCCTTCAGACCCTTTCGTACTATTGCTCACCGGACTTTGTTTACCGGAACGGTTTTCAGTTCTTTCTAAACCCGTCCCAACATCTAGATCCAGTAGCAAAGTAATATCCGGACGAAGACCCTGAGATGCTATCTGATTCATCTTTTCAATCATCTTCCAGTCCACCCCGCGCCCATCCCCTTGATAAACCAAAGTGGAATCGGAAAATCGATCACAAAGCACAACCTGACCTCTATCAAGAGCAGGCATGATTCTTGTCGTGACGTGCTGGCTCCTAGCAGCTTCCATTAAAAATAATTCACTCATGGGGAAAAGATCCTTATGCTTGGGATTGAGTACCAAATCCCGTACACCCTCTCCCAGCTTAGTCCCCCCCGGTTCACGAGTACAAAGGACAGAGATTCCATTCTCCTTCAAACGCGCAGCAAGGAGCTCAATCTGAGTGCTCTTCCCAGCACCCTCTATCCCTTCGAACGTTATAAAAGTTCCGGTCATTGGTTTAAACCACTAATCCAAAATCCCCAAAAGCACATTCCCTAAAAAGCCCTCTCACAACACATACACCCACCCTCTAGTTTAGCAAAGGGTTGTTAGGCACACCAGCAGAGGATAAATCCATCGAATGTAAAGCAGGCGCAAGGTAAGACCTACAATTAGAGCTTGCACAAGTTGTAGACGGGTAAAACCAGGGTGGTTGCATCCTCACTAGCTAAGCACCTGCAGTCTTGGCGCTTGCACAAAATCCTATTTTCTAGCGGCTAAATTCTGGGGGTATTTTTATTGAAAATCATCTTGCCATATCGACACAAATATCCTTGATTCTTCTTAGGATTCTTTCCTTGTGTGTTCCACCCCAATAAACACGATGGCATTCGGGACATCGCTGAAATCGGGTTTGAGTCGACCATGTAAAATCTGGTACTTCATCTACAACTTCAGACCGATTAGCAACAAGCAAAGACTCATTGCACCGGATACAAAGCGACAAGATTTTGATAGGCACAGAACCTGGTTGAGGTGAGGACGAAACTTCCCCCAAAGCCTCCCGAGCCGCCAATAGGACATGCTCTCGCAAACCCAATCGTTTCAAAATGTCTGCCAGTTGTTCTTCAGGAGTATCCGTATGCGGAAGAAAAGTATTGACCATCCCCTTTCGACAGGCAACTTTAAAATCACGGGTAATAAATATGCGTCCATCTGCCAGACAATTACTCAAGAGTATCTCGTTTGGGAAACGTATCAGCAGAGTGTCGAAGCCGAGAATTCTCAGCCATTTCGCAGTCTTCCCCACGGTCATATCAGCTACAAAACGAATCGAACCGGGAGACACTATCAACCTCTCCTTTTTTCAATCAAGTCTTGCACCAAGAAATGACTGGATGAAAAAAATTATCCGCTCTGAATAGGAAACAAACACGTAGAGCGCAAAGGACAGGGGGGACAAATGGGCTTCGGGTGACAAAACTTTTTACCCAACTCCACAAGCAATGCATGGTATTCGTTGAAAAGCTCCGCATCCTTTGGAAGCAAACGATGGAAAAAGTCCTGAAAAGCTTGATAACCGCCCCGACTTGCTGGCGGTCCTTTGTACAAGCCCAATCGTCCAAAAATTCGATGAGTATAGGCATCGACTACAAAAACCGAGCGTCCAGCCGCGTAAAGAACAATGGAATCAGCCGTTTCCGGTCCAATTCCTTTTAGGTGCATTAATTTCTCACGTAATAATGTGTTTGGTAATTCAAAAAATCGGTCTAGTTCGCCCCTATGTTCCATACAGAGAAATTCGACAAAAATCTTTATGCTTTTAGCCTTGACGTTAAAAAATCCCGCCGGACGGATGATTCTTCCGAGTCGTGCTAGAGAGGTTGCATGGAGTTTTTTGGGGGAAAGAAGGCTTTCCTCTTTCAGGTTTTTTATCGCCATGGAGGCGTTTGTCCAGGAAGTATTCTGGACTAAGATTGCGCCGATACAGACCTCAAACGGAGTCTCTCCCGGCCACCACCCTCTTGGGCCAAAGTACTGAAGAAGCTCATGAAAAATACCTAGTAAGGTTTCCCGATTCTTCGGTCGTGAGACACAAGCCGGCAAACACGAAACAGAAGAGGGTCTCACTTTCATTTTATCCAAATCCATGAAACAATTGAAATCATAAGGGATAGTCCCATTGGAGTGAGTTTCTCAAGCCAGTTGAATAGTGTCAACTATAGGTCTTTTTGTTGACAAGATTAGACCCAATTGCTAATTTTCGACTTCAATACTAATCGAGGCACTGGGTACATTAAACAAAAAGAAACGGTTAAGCGGGCTAGGGTTAGCTATGTTCTCCCCTTCTGAAGCTCTAACATCCCGACAGCAAGAAATTTTGCTTGGAATATTGACAAATTTTGTTGATTCCAATGAGCCCGTTGGATCCAAAACCTTAGCTCACAAATACGTTCGCAACCTTAGCCCTGCAACAATCCGCAATGAACTTTCCGAACTGGCAAAACAGGGATACCTCTATCAGCCACATACCTCCGCGGGAAGAGTTCCAACAGACAAGGCATATCGATTTTACGTCAACCAGATTTCAGATCTGCCTCCTTTGACAGACTGGGAAGCGGAACGTATCCACGTTGGCTACAACGAGGGGCACTCCTTTGGATTAGCGTCCTTACTAGATCAGACATCGAAACTACTGTCCTCCCTAGCGCACTGCACCAGCGTTGTCCTTTTGCCCAGTCTTTCTAGGACAGTTTTCAGCCAAATCCGGATTGTAAGGCTCCAACCTTCTGTATCGCAGATCGTTGTCGTTGCGAAGAGCGGGATAGTCCGGAACCAACTAATCGAAATGGAAGAGGATCTCTCCCAGGATTTTCTTGACAAAGTGGGGCGCTATTTAAGTGATGAGTTTGAAGGATTGACTTTACAGGAAGTACGGCAACGGATAGAGCAGCAGGTGTTGGACCATAAAAAGGAATTTGATGTCCTTTATAGTGAATCCCTGAAGATGAGTGAAAAGGCCTTTCTTGAAAAAACAGGAGAGGGAGAGGAGTTCTTTTCCTCCGGTACTCATCATATCCTCGACGAGCCAGAATTCCAGACAGACTTCGAGAATATGCGGGCTTTGTTTGATGCTTTTCAAGAAAAGGGTAAGATCATTTCAATCTTAAACAAATGCGCCGATGAAGAGGGGGTCTCCGTCAGTATCGGATATGAAACCGAAGTGGAAGTAATGAAAGATTTTACCATCATCGCCAAAAAATACGGGGATGGCAAAAAGGATCTTGGTACTGTGGCCGTTATTGGCCCAAAAAGGATGTACTATCCGCGCATAATGGCCCTGGTCGATATCACTACGTCCAGGCTCAGTCAACGGATTGCATCGGATCCCAATCTTTAAAAAAACCTATACGGAAATTCTACAGATTTTTCGACCCAACTTATAATTTTTTAGGGAAGCTTTCTTTTCAACTGCTCCTGGGTGCTTGCCCTATATCAGACTCACATTCCAGCTGAGCAAAAGTAGAATCGGAAACTTTTTGATTTAGTAACGCTCTCAAAGGGAAGAATATGAAATGCGAGGGAAGTAACGAACAAGAGGAAAATGGTAAAGGGGTCACTAGTGCTAATCAGGGGCAAGACTCCTCAGAGGGCTCTATTGACAACCAAAACCAGGGATCCTTTGAGGCAGAAAAGGAAGAGAAGGGAGATGTTGTCCCTACCGATGATTCAAGCCATGAGCTAGAGAATCTCCGAGAACAACACATGCGCCTACTTGCGGAGTTTGAGAACTACAAAAAGCGTTCGGCCCGTGAACTAAATCAAATCAGGGACCGGACCAGTGAAAATGTCATAAAAAATTTTTTACCCTTTGTCGATGATCTAGAGCGTGCTGCGGACTCAATCCACATCGATGGGGAAAGTGTTCCCTCTATTGCAGCCTTCAAGGAGGGAATTGACCTGGTACTCAAGTCAATCGGCGAAAAAATGGAAAATCTCGGACTGAACATTATCCAGACACGAGGAGAACTTTTCAATCCGGAACTTCACGAAGCTGTGATGGTGGCCGAAACTGAAGATCACCCTGAAAATACAATCATCAATGAAGTACAGAAAGGATATTTGATGGGCGATCGGGTAATCCGGCCAAGTCGTGTTGTCGTGGCCAAAGCCACCAAGAAGAAAGAGGAAAATTGAGTCAGATTACACCCAAACGAGGCTAATGATTCAATCCAATCCTTATCAAATTCTTGGCGTTCATCCAACGGCGGATGAAGAAGAAATCAAGCGAGCCTACCGCCGTTTGGCTCTGGAGTTCCACCCTGATCGCAATTCTGGGGACTGTCAATCTGCCGACCGATTCAGGGATATTAATCTCGCATTCGAAATTCTTCGAGACCCCAAAAAGCGGGATAAATTTGACCGATGGGGTCTTAAGATGATTGACAAACATAACGCCGGAAACTCGTCCTCCTCTAATGAAAAAGACTTCGCCTTACTCTTTTATGAACTCTTTGGTGATCTTATGGGAGGTAAACCCATGGAATCCATATGTAAGGCAAAGCGAGGGAGCGACCTAAAGCACCACGTCACCATTACGCTCGAGGAAGCCGCCTTAGGAACCACTACTCCGATCCAGATTGTTCGTCTCGAAAACTGCGATGACTGCCAGGGAAAAGGGACTCCCCCAAACACACGAGTTCAACCTTGTACCATATGCAGCGGCTCGGGTTACCTCCAAAAACAGCGAGGATTGATGGTTGAGAAAGCTCCCTGTGAGTTATGTGAGGGAATGGGCCAAATTCAGCTTGATGTTTGTCGAGTGTGTAAAGGAAACGGGCAAAAGCAAAAAGACAGAACCTTGAATGTCCGCATTCCTGCAGGAGTAGAAGATAAATTCACCCTCAAGATGAATCAAGAAGGTAATGCAGGAACGTTTGGTGGTTCTAGCGGTGATCTGCTGATTTCCGTTGGTATTCAACCCCATGAGATGCTTAGGAAAGAGGGCCAAAATTTACATATTTCGATCCCTATCACGATGACGGATGCCGCATTGGGCACGGAAATCGACGTGCCAACCTTAAGTGATTCCGTCCAAATCAAAATTCCAGCTGGGACCCAGTCGGGAAATAGCTTTTATCTTCAAGGGAAAGGCTTGCCCCATCTAAATAAGAAAGCCAGAGGGGATATCATCGTAAAAATTCATGTCGAAACACCCACGAAAATCAGCCTGGAGCAACGCAAACTGCTTGAGAAATTCAACCAGCTAAAAAAACAGTAGACTCCCTCCCAAAAACCAGGGTAGTTTTTTGCGTTCGCCATACGTGGTTCCATCGCCTTCTGCAAAGATGATTTTCTTGGATTTGCAATCAAAGTATTTTAAAAGCAAACTATTGATCACCACTATCAAAAGATGGTCTTGTTCGGAGAGTTCATGATCAACAATATCTCCTTTTGTCTATCGGACGAAGAAGAATGGATCGTCGTCAGCTCGAAGGGTAACCAAGCCTACCTCGAAGCAATTGCTTCGAGGCTAATAGATCTCGGTTCACCAGGGACAATGATTTCTGGTGATGAAGGAAATCGAATCTATGGATATTTCAAAAACGATGTTCACCTAAAACAAAATCTCGAGGCTCTTGCTATTTACGCCCATTCCCTTGCGCAGTTAGGAATCCTAGGAGAAGAAATTAAGCAAAGTCCCCTGCCTGCCACTGATTGGCTACGTGACTTTCAAGAACGCTGCGTACCAAGTTGGGTGGGCCCTTATCAAATCCTGCCAGATTTTCATCCGGATACGAACAAGGAACTTCAAACTGAAAACAGAAAAAACAAAGGGCATATACAGATCCTCCTGACGCCTGCCATGGCCTTTGGGACTGGAGAACATCCCACAACCCGCTTGTGTTTGTCGGCCTTCAGTAACTTCGTTCGACACAAAAAAAATGAACCAATGACAACCAAGTGTGTTCTCGACGTTGGTTGCGGTTCGGGAATTTTGGGCATTGCAGCTGCTTTATCGCTCCCGACCTGCCGGGTGACTGCAGTCGATCTGGACACGGAGGCCATCCATGCAACTCGGGAAAATGCCAACAAGAACCGCGTTAGAACAAAAATAACTGCGCAAAAGGGATCGATTGAAAGGGCAAAAGGCCCATTTGATTTGATTTTTGCAAATCTATTTCTAAATCCTTTGCTTAGAATGGTTCCAAATATAAGCCGACTCCTTCGGACTTCTGGTGTTGCAATTCTGTCCGGGATCTTAACTCACCAAGCTCCTCAGTTGATATCAGCACTTAAAGCGGAGGGCGTTAGGCTAATTGGGGCATCTAGCAAAAAAAAATGGGCATGTGTGACGCTGAGGAAATTCTGAACGCCAGGCTTGGAGCAACCCAAACTTTCTCCATCCTCACCATGCCATCTAAAAAGAGAACAAACTTGAATTCGGTCTATTAGCTCATGCCTGTCTATCGAGTAATCCCAAAAGATGTTCGAAAGGACCGCCTCCGGTTTTCTGCGGAAGAAGCTAGCCATATGCGTTCCATGAGGCAAAAAAATGGCGATGTGGTTCGGGCCTCAGACGGAGATTGCACCGAATTTGAAGTTATGTTGACAGAATTAACATACCGGGGTGCCGTGGGGAAAATCTTGAAAAAGCAGGTTGTCTCAGAGGATCCTCCATTCATTTGGCTAGGGCAAGCAGTCCCCAAGGGTTGGAAATTAGATTTCATTGTGGAAAAGGCCGTTGAGCTAGGCACTTGGGCCGTATCTCCGATTCTCGCAGAACGAAGTATTCCTCGCCTGGACACCAATCGCACAGAAGATAGATTATCGAGGTGGCAGCGGGTTGCCGAAGCTGCCCGAAAGCAGTGCGGCCGCATCCACCCGATGAGGGTAGAATCTCCCGTTTCTCTTCAGACCTTTTTAGAAGAAACCAAAAACACAGAATTAAAGATTATTTTCCACCCAAAAGCCTCCATAGGACTTCGGGAGACCCTTTCAACGATTTCATCCACAGCTTCGGTGGCTTTGCTCATTGGTCCTGAAGGCGGATTCACAGAGTCTGAAATCCACTCCGCGGAAGAAGCTGGATTCCACTCAACTAGAATGGGTCCTCGGACTCTACGTTCAGAGACCGCCCCTATCGCGATACTTGCAATCTTGGAATATCTTTTTGGAAAACTAGGGGAGGCACCATAACTCATGGAGGAAACCGATAATTCACCAGGTGAATGGAAAATCTCATAAAGATTAATGGAGGACTCTAGATTTCTTGCAATCTAATGGTTGAACATTTTTTCCAAAAAATTAGAAATTGTAACTTCTCATTTCATCCGCAATGGTTGCTGGGCCAACAAATGTTTTTTGAGCTGCCTTCGTTAGAGCTTTTTCCTCTTTTGCATCCTTAGCCATGACATGAATTAAAAGTAGCTGATCGGCCCCCGAAAGGGTCGCCACTTTTCCCGCCTGTTCTCCCGTGCAATGACCGGGCAAGTCTAGTTCTCCAATTAGCGTAGATTCCATAATAATCAGGTTGGTTCCATCAGCAAGGCGGGTCAGTGTAGAACACGGTTCTGTGTCGGCAGAGTAGGTCATAGACCTTCGCTCCCGCTTATCATCCACACGGTAGGCAATAACCTCCCTTTCCTTGTGGACAACCGGAGTTGTTCGAATCTGGTAACCACCGGCATCCACCAAGATATGAGCCTCGGTATCGGGAATTTCCCGATACTCCAGGTCAAATTTCAACGGGGCACGTGAACTTCCAAACCCATAGGAATCTGATAGACATTTCAAAAGTTCCAATGCTTCCCGCGGCGCAAAAACAGTGAGAGGCTCTACCCGTTGAGGACGATAGTTCCGAAAAGAATAAATTACGGATGGAAATCCATAGGTGTGGTCCGTATGAGCATGAGTCACTAAAATTCTGCGGAGACGAAGGGGGTCAAGCCCCAACCGTAAAATCTTTCCAATTGGGTTCGCAGAACAATCGATGAGGGTTAGATCCTCTCCCGTCTCAATTAGCAAAGAAGTGTGATCCCGATTGGGCATCGGACGAGCGGAAGATGTTCCGAGGATATATACACAAGAAGGAGAACTCATGGGAACATTTTACATTGAGAGGCAATAGAAAAAACGAGAATTTTTAAGACTTAAGGAAAACCTTGGTTCTAAGATATAGTTACCTCAGTCTTATTAATCCATTTGCTTGATTCAGTGATTCGGCATCAAGGCTTTTCCAGTTGAGAATTTCATTGAATAATTTACTTAAACTACCAGTAAATATCTCTTATCGGCCCAAAAATATTTCAAATTTGATGTGCCGAAACTAGTCACATGCACTATTGTTCAGCCCATATATATTGAGATAGTTCGGATCACACATGTGGTTCCGTGCATTTACGTTTTATTTCCATGCGAGGAACCCAATTTGTCCTCGCATGAGGTCCTTCGAAAAATTATAATTTTTTCTTGCTTTGCGGACCGAAGTTGCATATATATTTAGCACTCCAGAGTTGGGAGTGCTAATTTTCTCCGAAAACTTGATTGTTTTCGTTTTTGGATGCATTTTCACGTTCGGTTTAGTTGAATCAGGTTTTGAATTTAACCGGCGTCCAGCAAGCGGTGGGTCCGCTTGGCGGGCGCCAAGAACCAACCATGATGGCAGGAGGAGAAAGATCTGATGAAGGTTAGGCCACTCCAAGATCGGATCCTGGTACGGCCCCTAGAAGAAGAAGAGGTCAAACAGGGGGGAATCATCATACCGGATACCGCGAAGGAAAAACCCCAGGAGGGGGAAGTCGTTGCAGTGGGTTCTGGCCGCGTGCTAAAGGACGGAGATAAACAGCCCCTTGAAATCAAAAAGGGCGAGAAGGTCCTGTATGCGAAATACGCAGGCACCGAGGTCAAAATGGATGGCGAAGAGTTGCTGATAATGCGAGAGGATGATGTCCTCGCCGTCGTAGAGTAAGAGTGATAGATCAGCCACGCCAGAATGTGGTTTTTTTATTGTTCCCAAGGTTTCATTACCCGGGAGGAAGGTTTAGATGCCAAAACAGATTGAATATGGAGAAGATGCCCGGCATAACATTGCCGCCGGTGTCGACAAGCTAGCGAATGCAGTCAAAGTAACACTCGGACCGAAAGGACGAAATGTCGTTCTAGATAAGAAGTTCGGGTCTCCAACCAGCACGAAAGACGGTGTTACCGTCGCCAAGGAAATTGAACTCGAAGAGGCATTCGAGAACATGGGTGCCCAGATGGTTAACGAAGTCGCGAGCAAAACCTCTGATGTTGCTGGAGACGGAACAACAACCGCCACAGTCCTAGCCCAAGCTATATTCCGCGAAGGGATTAAAAACGTAACGGCCGGGGCAAACCCCATGGAAATCAAACGAGGGATTGAAAAGGCTGTGGAGGTTACCGTTCAGGAGATCCAGAAGCTCAGTAAACCAACAAAAGGCAAAAATGAGATTGCGCAGGTTGGATCAATCTCGGCCAACAACGATTCCTCTATCGGCGATTTGATTGCCGAGGCGATGGACAAAGTCGGCAAAGATGGGGTCATCACGGTTGAAGAAGCTAAAAGCATGGAAACTTCTCTCGAGATCGTCGAGGGGATGCAATTTGACCGTGGCTATCTCTCCCCGTACTTTGTGACAAATGCCGAGCGGATGGAAGTAGCAGTAGAAGATCCCTATATTCTTCTTAACGAGAAAAAGATCACCAACATGAAGGACCTTCTACCCATCCTGGAGAAAGTTGCAAAAATGGGCAAACCCTTCGTCATTTTAGCTGAGGATGTCGAGGGAGAGGCTCTGGCTACTCTTGTGGTAAACAAGCTTCGTGGTACCCTGCAGGGGTGTGCCATCAAGGCTCCCGGGTTTGGTGATCGTCGAAAGGCCATGCTCGAGGATATAGCAATTCTGACCAATGGCCGGGTAATAACCGATGACCTTGGAATCAAGCTAGAAAACATTGAGATCAACGATCTCGGTCGGGCCAAACGTGTTACGGTGGATAAAGACAACACCACGATTGTTGAGGGCGCTGGCAAATCCTCAGCCATTGAAGGCCGTGTCAAACAAATCCGTACACAGGTTGAAGAAACAACTTCAGATTACGACAAGGAAAAACTTCAAGAGCGCCTGGCCAAGCTAGTGGGCGGTGTTGCCGTAATCAATGTGGGTGCGGCCACTGAGTCGGAGATGAAAGAGAAAAAAGCCCGCGTTGAAGATGCCTTAAACGCGACCCGTGCAGCCGTCGAGGAAGGAATTATTCCTGGAGGTGGTATCGCTTTGCTTCGTGCTATCCCAGCCCTGGAGAAACTAGAAGGGACTCTGGAGGGAGATCAGTCCTCCGGCGTGCGGATCGTTAAGCGCGCACTTGAGGAACCTGCTCGTCAGATCGCTAACAATGCTGGGGTCGAAGGCTCTATCGTTGTCCAGCGGGTCAAGGGTGAAAAGGGCAACAATGGATATAACGCCGCGAATGACTCTTACGGGGATTTGGTAAAAGCTGGGATTATCGATCCCACCAAAGTTACCCGTTCAGCCTTGCAAAACGCGGCTAGTATCTCCAGTCTCATGCTCACAACGGAGGCAATAATTACCGATATCCCAGAGAAGGCTCCACCGGCTCCGCCTATGCCGGCTGGACCACCCGGAGGGATGTACTAAAAGTCGAGAAATGTTCGATAGTTTAGAGCCCGCGTTCTTGAAGAACGCGGGCTCTTTTTTTGAAAAAAAGATATGATTTCACATGATAAGCTTCAGGATAACCTCTTTGATTGGATTCCAACCTAGATCTGGGCTATATTGATAGAATTCAACGGGTTCCGGTGTTTTGTAATAAACTTGCAAGCATCGGGCAACCCACCTCAAACGACTGGGATTCATGGAAAAGGTCGCATACTCGCCATTCGTTTTCATATCGCTTGTGGTTCATGGTCTTGCGGCAATCGCAATTGCCCTAGCCCCAAACACCTCCCCCTCTTTTGGCTACGAGACGGTTTCTGAACTACTGCCCGTTCGTGTTCGCTTTTTCACATCGCCTCCCTTGTTAGATCAAAAGGTAATAAAAGTACCACCCGCGAATCCATCACTCCATAAGCCGGGTAATTCCCAACTTCCGATCGCAGAGTTTTATCTCCAAACCCGAGAGATATCGCATCTTTCAAAGTCCAACCAGGCTCTACCGGGTCATCGGTCTATCTCACGAGTAGAAGAACAAAACGGAGATTCTCAAGTTTCACGACCTATTTTAGTCACACCACATGCTTTCAAGACGGTTACCGTTGTATCTCCCTTAAATCAGAAACGGTTATCAAAAATCCGTACAACTCCCTCGCCGGCAAGCCGGCCAAAAACAGTTTTGAATTCGGTCCATCCCAATCAGACCACGGTCCGTCAAAGCCCTAGTCCATCTATCGAACAGTTCTCTTCCACCTCCCTACAAAAACCGATGGTTAGCAAACCAAAAGCGGTAATCCTTCCAAAACACAGTTCCAGGAAAAAACTAAAATCAAACAAAGGAAACTCTAATCAGGGCAATAAGACAATAAAGGCCAAATCAACCTCTTTCGGGGAAAATTCAGGCAAGCATTTCCTCTCGTCTAAGTCAAACAATAAATTAATTTTGTCCAAAGTCGACAACTACATCCGGATTCCTTCCAAAAAATCGCGACATCTCAAAAATCCTAAGACGGCTACCGAACTCTTGAGCTCTCTAAAAGACCCAATAATGAATCAGGATTCCGTGACTAAGGCGAAAAAGCAGAAAGGGAAACGGAAGGCCCGGCTCGCACCCTTGATGACACAGGACATCAGATATCGGGGGTACCGTTACGCAATATGGAAAAAAATTGATGAACTGCTATTCTATCCGTCAGCCGCAGCAAATGCGAAAGTTAGCGGGAGGGTAGTGGTGCGATTCGAGGTTACTCGGGACGGTCAACTGGCTACCCTAAAGCTCCTCAATGGCTCAGGGTTCGAACTACTAGACGAAGAGGCGCTTATGGCTGTGCGCAATGCTGCTCCTTTTCCAAAGTTTCCATCCACGATAAATGGAAATAGGATCGCCATTAAAAGTGAAATATTCTACGAACCTTAAGATCCAATGATGGGAATTCCGTGGTTAAGAGACCAGAAAGGACTGACTGGGTCAAGTTATTTGCAATATCGATCCTCCTCGACTAAAAACTAGCTACAGGATTTGTTATGAATCAGAGAATTGCTGTGATAGGAGCAGGAAGTTGGGGAACAACCCTGGCCAACCATTTGGCCAAAAAGGGTTGTCTCGTCAATCTATGGGTGTACGAGAAGGAAATATGCCGGGCAATTGAGGAGAAGAGAGAGAATTCGATTTTTCTCCCTAACGTCCGCCTTCATGATCACATCAAACCTTTCAACGATCTGAAGACATCCGTTCGGGGAGTAAACGCTATCGTTTCTGCCCCGCCTTCCCATGTTGTTCGTCAAATTTGGGAAAAACTCGCACCAGAAATTCCAAAAGCTACCCGGGTTATTAGCGTCTCGAAGGGGATCGAAACCGATTCTCTCCTGACTATGAGTCAAGTCATCAAAGAGGTGGTGGGTAACGGAACAAATTTGCAATTATGTGTATTATCTGGTCCGACCTTTGCGCGAGAAGTATGCGCCGATCTTCCCACTGCCGCCGTAGCAGCCTCGAAAGACCCTGAAGTAGCTATCTGGGCACAGAAGCTAGTATCGAATTCCAGTTTTCGAGTCTATACCAGTGAGGACGTCATTGGGGTCGAGCTAGGAGGGTCACTCAAGAACGTCATTGCATTAACCGCAGGGATTTCGGATGGACTGAACCTAGGGCACAATGCGCGAGCGGCTCTACTCGTCCGAGGGATTGCCGAGATAACAAGAATCGGAGTCTCTTTAGGGGCAGAAGTTCGTACATTTTCTGGGCTCGCCGGAATCGGTGATCTTGTATTAACCAGCACCGGAGAGCTAAGCCGCAACCGGACTCTAGGACTACGTCTCGGAGCAGGAGAAAAACTGGAATCAATACTTTCGGGCATGAAGATGGTAACAGAGGGTGTCGAAACAACAAGAGCCGCATGGCGTCTGGGAGAAAAAGAGCAGATCGAGTTGCCCATCATCGAACAAACATACAAGGTGCTCTTTGGGGGACACGATCCACGTTTGGCACTCGAGGAGCTAATGGGCCGTGATCTTCGAAGGGAATTTACTTGATAAAGCAATTGTATCCCCCGCGTGCAACTTAGTGTCTATTTCTTGAGTCCATCTATTTGTCGAGAAATTTGGAACCTGCGTAAAAGTGTTTTCCTCATTTCAATCATACGATCGAATAATATTTAATATTATCAACGGACTCCACTGGCCCGATTGGGTTTCTTCTCTTCTCTCTGCCCTGGGTCAGGCGAGCCTCTGGATTGCTCCAATTGCAATGATGTTTTTGATCGTAGCAAGTCTCGGAAATCAAAAAGAGAGAGTTTACGTTGTAACAGCTCTGATCACGCTTGCCTTAACCTCGTTAATTATTTCCGATTTCCTAAAACCCCTCATTGCCCGCATACGGCCTTGCCACGTTATTGAAAGTGTCCAATTGCTCGGTGGTTGCACAAAAAGTTTCTCGATGCCCTCCGAACATTCAGCTAATGCATTCGCACAGGCCACTGTCCTTGGTCTCTTCTACTCAAGGCTGAAATGGGTTTCATTGCCTGTTGCAGGGCTTGTTGGCCTTTCACGAATTGTTCATGGAAAACATTATCCCGCAGACGTATTGGCAGGCGCGATAGTCGGTATTCTTTTGGGTCTCATGGTCGTCTATTTGTTTCAATCAGGACTTCGGACGTTGGACAGAAATGTCTCTCAAGGGTGCTTCGGCAAAGGTTCGATCCTCAGAAACAATGGATGGAGACTCGGCTCACCTGGGTTTCTTACCTTCGTAATTCTTATATTTGGAACTGGAGCTCGTTTGGCATATTCGTATTGGGCTGATTTGTCTCCCCAAGAAGCAATCTACTGGGAAAGGTCGCGCTCCACCGCTACTTGGGACTGGCTAACTCATTCCCCTTTGGAAACAATAGCTAGTATGGGAACCTACATTTTCGGAGATACCGAATTGGGCGTGAGGTCCGGCGCACTCCTTATATCCTTGTTGACAAGCGCGATCCTATATTGCTGGGCTCGACGCATATTTCCTTGGAGCCCTTGGGTAGCCCCCATTGCCGCAGTTGGTCTGCTCGCCACACCCATATTTGGTCTCGGTGGAGCTAGGTTATCTAACACAACGGTATTGTTAACCCTATGGGCCGGTGCTTTTGCATCAGCGGACGTCGCCATCCGCAGTAGGAGTGGGAAGAGCTCCTCGTTTTGGGCAATTTGGGGCATATGTGTAGGGGTTGCCACACGGATAAGTCCTTCTGCCCTCCTTATACTTCCACTAACCGGTGTATACCTTGCATTCTCTCCAGGCGGACGACGACAATTTCATCGATTGGCTTTCTACATGGGAATGCTCATCGGCATTGCTTTGATTATGGCTCCGTGGATTTCGGAGATAGGCGCAACCACTCAAAATAAAGGGATCGTACAACTAGGTGTGATGGGAATCGACCGATTCAAAACTATTGCATTTTGGCCCACGGTACACATTACACTTCCTCTCGTGATCCTTATTCTATGGGGTGTCCTCTGGGTTGCTTGGGTGGGAAGGCGAAAGGAGCGAAGAACACCATATACATCCTTGGCCTGGGTTACGTGTGTCCTAGGCATATTAGCTATCGCTTTCCACGTTTTGGGAGTCTTTCAAACCGAGTGGGCATCGGGATGGATCCTTGGCTGGATCTGCTTTATCGGTGCAATGTCGGAAATTTCCCATCGCGGGAATCATCAAAGTCTGCGCTTGATCAAAATTGTCGGGCTTGTCATATTTCTAGGGTTCCTTCAAACTACTTTCATTCTAAATGTTGGTTTGCTCAGAAAACTGGATATAAAGTGGGTTCCCACAATAGACCCGTCCGCAGAGGTTATCGGTTGGCAAGCTTTGGGAAAACGAGTAAACCGCAGTCTTCAACAGATGAGGAAAAAAACTATTCTCCTAACAACGGATCTCGAAACCGCAGCAGAGCTTTCTTTTTACACAAAACCAATGGGGAAACCTTTGAAACCGTCACAAATTCAAAGAATCCTGCCAGAAAAAAACAATGGTTCTCTCCGGGAAAATCCTCAAAATACAAACCGAGGGGAAGATGGATTGCTAGTCATTGTGGGAAAATGGGAACGACCTCCCGACTACTTACTTACGCGTTACTCCACCTGGCAACGTGAGGACATCTTCCACGTCGAGAGGAAACGATCTGGCACCATCAGGTTCGTAACCTTGTTTCGGCTTATCGGGGACGATCGTGGAAACTCTTCAGGTGGGTCTACTACTAGGCAGCAGGAGAACAATCCGTGAACTTTGGCAGCACTTCGACCTCAGACAATCGATCCGACAAGGGGCAGACATTGCCAAGTTTGGATTTATCCGTGGTAATACCAGTATTTAATGAGCGTGAAAATCTGCGTCCTCTTCATACGCAAATCCATGAAAGCCTAAGTCCAATGCAGCTTTCATACGAAATTCTCTATATTAACGATGGTAGCAATGACGGGAGTGAAGAAATTTTGAAGGAGTTCGGTAGCGAAGATCCGATTACGACCGTTCTCCATATGCGTCGCAATTTCGGTCAAACAGCAGCGCTCGCTGCGGGGTTTGATTGGGCCAAGGGAGCCGTAATCGTTACGCTAGATGGGGATTTGCAAAATGATCCTTCGGACATCCCACGATTACTGGATCTTATTGGAGATTATGACATTGTTAGTGGATGGCGTAAAAACCGTAAAGATGGATTTTGGAATAGGCTCTTACCATCCAAGGTAGCCAACTGGTTAATCTCCCGTATTACTGGTATCCGTCTTCATGACTATGGATGCACATTGAAGGCCTATCGACGGGACATTGTTAAGAATTTGGAACTCCGGGGAGACCTACACCGATTTCTTCCAGCCTTGGCATCATGGATGGGTATTCGAGTGGCAGAAATTGAGGTGAATCACCGTTCCCGAATTTACGGTAAATCCAAATATTCTACGGCACGAATTTTCCGAGTTTTGATGGATCTTTTAGTTGTCAAATTCCTTCTTAGTTTTTCTGCAAGCCCTATCCGCTTCTTCGGAGGAGTCGGAATGGTCACCGTGGCTGCAGGTTTAGGAATTTCCCTATACCTAACGATCGTCAAGCTAGTAACAGGATCCGATATCGGTGGTCGCCCGCTACTTATGCTTGGTGTTCTTCTCATTGTAGTCGGATTTCAATTGTTACTTATGGGGCTTCTAGGAGAGCTAATTACGCGCGTTTATTATGGCACCCTCAATAAACCCATCTATGTATTGCGGAGCTTTGACGCGGCTAAATCACCAATGGAATCTATATCCCCAACTGCCAAGGAAATAGCTCAAGTAGAAGAGGAGAACTTAGATCGTCATGCATTCGATTGAGACTCAGGAAAGTGTAATGGTTCCAGAAACTTTGGAGGGGTGGGCCGTTCTTCACCAGGTTTTTCAGATTAACCAATCATCATGGAAAAAACTGCCTTCTCAAGATCAGCGAACCCTTATGTCTGAAGCAGTATTGTACCTACGACAGGCAGTCCGTCCTCCGAAAGGCGACACGGGTATATTCAGCTTATTAGGGCATAAAGGGGATTTGCTTCTTCTTCACTTTCGGGAAACCTTTGATGATTTAAACGAGGTGGAACTGGGATTTTCCACCCTTGGCTTGAGTGAGCACTTAGTAAATAAAGACTCATACTTGTCCTATGTGGAACTCGGCCTTTACGAACTAACCGCTAAGCTTCACAAACAGTTTCTCAGCGAAAACCTCCCTCCAAACAGCGATATATGGAAGGAAAAATGGCACGCTGAGATGGAGGCCCAACATGATCGCATGAAGACCCGGCTTTACCTGCCAATGCCAACAGATCGCTACCTTTGCTTTTATCCGATGGACAAAAAGAGGGGGGAATCTGTGAACTGGTACCAGGTTTCCATGGAAAACCGGCAGAGCATGATGCGAGATCATGGCATCGTGGGACGAAAATATTCTGGTCAGGTCAGTCAAGTTATCACCGGGAGCATAGGATTTGACGACTGGGAGTGGGGTGTTTACCTATTCGCGAAAGATCCAATTGTATATAAGAAACTCATCTATGAAATGCGGTTCGACGAAGCTAGTGCTTTGTATGCGGAATTTGGTCCCTTCTTGATTGGCCTTCGTTTTTCCCCTGACGATTTACCTCGGATTTTCTCCGGCCAACTCCCAACGTGGAACAAGGAAAGTTAACCTATCGCGAGAAACCCACCTTTAGAAATAAAAGGTTTTTAAGCGGATTGTACTTGGCCAAAATGCTAGCGTGTTAAAATCGCGTATCGCGTTTCTCCCCTGTAACATTTTTCGACTTTAGATGCTGCAAAGCATGCCGGTAGTCGTCGTTTGTGTCAATATCAAACCAAGTATCACGAGTCAACATTGCGTGCAAAGAAGATTTGGCAATGAGGCGCTTCACGCCCCCCGTTAGACTGTAATCACCGTCCTGAAAGGCAGATTTCAAAGCCGGGAAAATTCTCTCATCAAGAGAAAAAAGACCCATATCTACTCCCGTAAACTTCTTAAGTTCCTTTCCAATTTTCCGGACGAAACCTTCTCCATCCACCCAAACCTTAGTGGCCTCATCAAGATCTAAGCGTTCGTCCTCCCCTTCGTAAACAGACAATGCCAAATCGCTACCACATTCCTTCACAAAGCGTTCCAATGTAATGGGGTCAAAGATATGATCGACCATTAATACGAAGAAAGGGCACCCTTCCAGGAATCCCCTTGCTGCTTCAAGGGAAGTCCCATTTCCTAGTTGCCATTTCGAATTTTCTACAACTCTCAGCACGAACCGCCACTCACCCAAAGCATCAATTCCGTCCTTCACAGCCTTAGAAGAGCATCCAATAACAACGATCACTTCGCCTATTTCCTTTATAGATGCCAAACACCGAAGTTGGCGTTCTAATAGACTGACCCCCAAGATTCTTACTAAGGGTTTGGGTAATTCCAAACCAAAATCCTGAAGACGGGTGCCCGGACCGGCTGCTAAAACCACAGCCTTTTTCATATACTTCTCCTCTCATACCTCACTTGAATGGTCCGGTTAGGATCACCACAATGCTAGCCTACGAGACAAAACGCTTTCCACTTGGCTTCTCTCTACCCAAAACAATTTTCACAACTTCACCCGACACCATGGTAAGGTCTGAGCACTCACTTTTTGGCACTTCATCAAATTTCCGTGCCTTAGAGGACATTAACATTTTCATTGATTCCCCATTGAAGCCCAGGCGTTTAGGTGTCTGTGAAATTCCAGAATAGTACACCCTAACAAAAATCATTCTGGCTAAAATATGTTTCTAATTTAGATATCGGTGTTTCTCTGCGGGGGGAACGATTTTAGTAATCAATGATTTCGAAGTTCAAAAAACCCGAACTCATCAGCTAGATGTGATGATTCGAGATTGCTCCTTCGCCCTTGCCGAACTGGAAGCCCTTCCCTCAGTAGCCGCTCTGCGAGCCTCACCTGGCGTAATAATCAAAGAAGAACTGTCCCTTTCATCACTATCCAGATCCTCCGGCTTCCCCTGACGGGATGGTGAGTCTTCAACAGGTAGCTCTTTTGAAACTTGAGCCATAAGAGAACGAAAAACCAATTCATAAAGGAAAGGATGCGCAGCCGGTCCTTCTCCCAAATTTTCAAGGCTTTTCATGACTCCCAGAACTAATTCCGCGGACTCCTTCTGATTCGTCTTAATTAAGACGTAAGCCGAACCCGAAAGCCGGGTTTTGAATCTGTCCAACCGTTCTTTTTGAAATAGCTCAGTAGTCGCCCTACTACAAACCTTCCCAAGTTGTTCTTGACGGGCACCCCCACTAACAACCAGTTGACTTTCCAACAATTCCTTTATTTCATCTACGTAGGTCGCGACTTCATCCGCTCCAAAACCCCATGTGGAAAATGCTGGTTGGTCCAAAAGCTTCCGAACGTCTTCCGGAGATACCGTGTCGACCGTCATTTCGGCAAACTCATCCACAAATAGGTCGATAGCGCCTTCCGCTCCCCCAGCTATTTCTGAGATATACCCTTGATGTATTGGAAACCCTTGCGGGACATCTGCATTCAGATCACCGCTCAGTTTGTAAGCCAGGCGAATCAGATCTGCAACCTCAGAAGGTGGGACCTCTGCTACTGAGAATTCTCGGCCTGCCTCAGTAATCTCCTTCACATACGAACGGAAAGAGCGAAGCGTGACCTCAAGTGCTGAAAAATCCAACAAACCTTGCTCATCATTAACAATCGCTTGGAGCAAAAGACGCCCACTCCCACGGATCGGCTTTGCTAGCCATACAACCCTTGACCCCGTCCGGTCTACCACGCTCATAAAACCTTGGGGCGGATTAACTAATGGGCGATATATCTTCTCCTCCCCTGGCTTTCTTGGATCTCCATGCTCCTCAGATCCGATCCCTTGGGATTCCAGTTGATACAAAGCCCGACGAACTAACCGTACGGTTTCTCTGTCAAGATCTCCACTCGCATACTCCTCCAGAATTTTCTTGGCCCTGGGATTACCCAAGGCAACAAGAGCTTCTATGGTCTCAGATGGAGGCTGATTTTCCCGACTGCGCATGAGATCTATAAACTTCATGGTGATCCCAGGATTTGACCGGGCCATCTCAAGAAGGGTAGCTTGACGAAGCAATGGAGAAAGCTGTACGAATTTGACAAAAAGTGGATTCGAACCGTGAAAAGTTTCGAAATTTAAATCTTCTATCCCCAATAAAATAGATCTGGCATGGTCCAATGATTCTGCCATTCCCACCTCCAGGGGATGGCCCATCTGCTCCAGGATCTCAGCCGAACGCTTTTTGGCTCCCACATCCACATTTGCTTCAAAAATTAATTTCTCTAAAAAGGGAGCTGCCTCAAGGTCTTCAAGGTGACCAATCAAATCGATCAGATCAAGTCGTTCCGCAGGAGACACTTCTTCAATTCGCTGCACCAAGGCAGGTAGGTAGCTTCCGATGCGAACCTTCAACTCGGCAACTAATTCCCCGGCTTCCTGTAGTCCATCATCTTGCTTGAGAGAATCAAGGACCCGGCCGAGAAACTCGTTAATTTCCTTTCGCTTAGAGCCGGAGGCCACCGGTGCGGCCTTCTTATGCCGCTTCCCGGAACGTTTTGACATTTACTTTGCAACCAAAAAAGAATCTGGCCGGTACCACTTCCCCTTGAACAATTTAGATCTCCCGAATAAGGTTCCACGTCTGCTAATCACAGAATGAACCGGCACCGCCCCTACCAGTTGCTTTTGTCAGTAAAATGTAGGACATGTAAACCAATATTTTGGTTTACATATTCGCAACAGTGGCATGAAGCGTGGTTTTTTTCTGAAGCACACGCTCAACCGCACTAAGTATGGAAGAAGTCGTAAATCCATACCTTTCAAGAAGTTCTGCAGGTTTTCCTGATTCCGCATAAGTATCATCCAAGCCAACATATTCGATCGGGACAGGATGATTTTTCGCCACAGCCATGCTGACCACGTTAGAAAGCCCCCCAACCAATAGATGCTCCTCAGCAACCACCAAAGCGCCAGCCGCTCGCGCAGCCTCCGTAACACTTTCCACATCCAACGGCTTGAGGGTATGTACATCCACAACTCCAACATCCAGATTCTCTTCCTTGGCAAGATCGCTAGCTTTTATCGACTCAGCAACTAACAAACCATTCGTCAAAATGTTTACATCCTTGCCCAAACGATGGACCACCGATTTGCCTAATTCTATCTTTTCCTCATTCCCGTATATTATGGGAGAGGGAGGTCTCCCCACCCGAATATATATTGGCCCGACAATTTCCGCTGCTTGTCTGATCAAGCACTCTGCCGACCACTGGTCTGAGGGTACGACAACTCGAAATCCCGGCAGGGAACATGCAAGGGCCAAATCCTCGACACTTTGCTGAGACGGTCCGTCCTCCCCTATTGAAATTCCCCCGTGAGACGCAACCACCTTTACGTTCAGACCAGGATACGCGACACACATTCTAAGCTGGTCGAAACCTTTGCCCATCAAGAAGACAGCGAAACTGCTGATGAAGGGAATTTTTCCAGACGAAGCCAGCCCGGCCGCGATTGACACCATATTGGCTTCAGCAATACCGACATTAAAAAACCGGTCTGGAAATCTTTCCCCAAACTTCTTGGTCCTGGTAGATTCAGCCAGATCGGCATCGAGAACAACGATGTTCGAGTTTTGTTCACCCAACTCTTGCAAAACTTTTCCATAGGCGTCGCGTGTCGCACCGCCTAACTCGAATTCTCGCATCTACAATTCTCCTAGGCGAGATCCCTGAACGCCAAGTCAGCCTCTTCCGGATTCGGTGCACGCCCGTGAAAAGCCGGATTGTTTTCCATAATAGACGCGCCCTTCCCTTTGATGGTCCGGGCGATGATGACACACGGCTGACCCTCATGATCTGAGCATGTCAAAAGGGCGTCATATATTTGCCTCACGTCATGCCCATCAATTTCTTGAACAAACCAACCAAAAGCCTGCCACTTAGGAACCAGTGGTTCCATATCAATTATATCTTTGGTAAATCCGTCGAGTTGAATTTGGTTTACATCAACAATGGCTGTCAAGTTGTCGAGCTTGTGTTGCGCGGCAAACATCACACCTTCCCACACCTGTCCTTCTTCCAACTCACCATCACCCAGCAAAACATAGGTCTGGCAGGAGGTTTTGTCTATCCGCGCCGCCAGAGACAATCCGACTCCGACGGAAAGTCCCTGGCCTAAAGAGCCCGTCGAAGCTTCGAGGATCGGGAGAAACCGCTTGTCCGGATGGCCCTGAAGGCGGCTTCCCAGTTTGCGCAAGGTCTTAAGTTCCTCCTTAGAAACATATCCATATTCGGAGAGAACCGCGTAAAGCGCAGGAACACCGTGACCCTTACTGAGGACAAACCGATCACGGTCTTCCCAATCGGGGTCTTCGGGTTTTCGATGTCGGAGGAAATATGAATAGAGTACAAGAAGAATCTCTACCATGGAGAAAGAGCCACCGGGGTGACCAGAACCCGCTTCGATAATCATTTCAAGAATTTCCCGCCTGAGACGGGTGGCTTGAACAACCAATTCTTCAAATGAGGGAATAAGCGTGTTCTTCGAATTGTCTTTCAGAGACACCGAACAGTTCGCCTTTTCCGGAGCTACAGCCTTTGGATAAAAGAGATTCAGGTTAAACCGCGACCACTAGATCCACCCTCCCCCATAATAGCCTCTCAGTCGGGCCACGGAGACACCACGCAACTGGGTAAGCACTAAAACACATAAGGGTAGAGCAATTCTCAGCAGATTCTACCAACCATCTGCTTTCGAAGCAACCGAGGAAAACACAACCAAAATTCCTCACGACGCCGAGAGTACCGACGGGTTTTCAAACTCTTTCCTTACTTTTAGTTCGATCGATAGCACCATATTGGGAAAATTTCATCGAATACGTTGCTCGTCCTTCAGAGACTGAGCGTAAATCTGTGCTGTAACCAAACATATCTGCAAGAGGAATAAGGGTTTTGACGGAACTAGAGCTTTCTTTTGTGGCAACTTCTTCAATTTTACCCTTTCGGCTGTTGAGGTCGTTGATGATGTTGCCCAAAAATTCCTCGGGTGCGACAACTTCTACGTCCATGATAGGTTCAAGAAAAATGGGGGAAGCTTTCTCCGTTGCGGCTTGAAAACCGATAGCGGATGCCACCTCAAAAGCAGTTTGGGTGCTTTGCAATTCGTTGAAGGTAGCATCTACAACAGACACGGAGAGATCCACCATTTTATAACCACCCAGTGGTCCATTTTCAGCCGAAGCAAAAAGTGCCCTTTCGACAGGTTCTCTATATTCTTCCGGTAGGTTTGGATGCTTCACATTAACAACGACCCCCGACCCACGAGGCGTGGGCTCAAGGTGGACAACCACCCTGGCAAACTGCGCTTTTCCGTCAATCTCTCGATCGAAGACTCCTTCTCCTTCTTCGGAAGTAGAAACTGTCTCACGGTAAACCACTCGCGGCATTCCTGCTCTAACAGGAACGAGAAATTCCTCCTCGAGTCGCCGGAGAATAACGTCTAGGTGAAGTTCGCCCATGCCGGACAGAACTGTCTGTCCTGTCTCATCATCCACGCGAACATGGAAAGTAGGATCCTCGGCCTGAAGCTTTTTAAGAGCATCTTGAAGTTTTTTTTCGTCGGCCGAAAATCTCAATTCGACTGCTACGTAGATGACAGGATCCGGAAAGTCTAGTAATTCATAGAGAATGGGATGATCTCGCTCACACAGGGTATCACCTGTCATGGTTTCTTTTAGTCCTGCAACAGCAGCGATATTTCCAGCTTCAACCTTATCCAACCTGCTTCTCTTATCAGCAAACATCTGAAAAATTCGTGCCACTCTTTCGTCTACACCTCGGTTCGGGTTATAAACTTGCTCTCCGGTTCGAAGTACCCCCGAGTAAACCCGAAGATATGTAACCCGACGTCCCTTTTCTGTCATAATCTTAAAGGCAAGCGCGGAAAGTGGTGCGTTGACGTCGTGGGATCGTTTCACAAGAGATTCCGAAACAGGATCCATCCCATCGATTGGGGGAAGATCCGACGGAGCGGGAAGAAAGTCCACTACAGCATCCATAAGTGCCTGGATCCCAACATTTCTTAACCCAGAGCCGCAAAGCACTGGAAAGGCCCTGCTAGACAGCGTAATCCGACGAATAGCCGATTTGATTACATCGGGATCTAGGCTTTCCTCTTCTTCGAGAAAACGCTCTAAAAAGACTTCATCCTCCTCAGCAACTTTTTCTAATAACTTTTCCCGAGCTTCTATTGCAAAGGGTAGGGAAGCCTCTGGAATATCCGTAAAATCATAAGTGATACCGTGATCCTCCATGCTCCATGTGACAGCCTCCATTTTCACCAAGTCGATGATGCCACGAAACTCGTTTTCGATACCCAAGGGAAGCTGAATCACCAATCCCTTAGTGCCTAACTTTTTTTCAAGATCGTCAAGAACTCGATGGAACCCGGCACCTATACGGTCCATCTTGTTAAGGAAAACGATCCGGGGTACTCGGTGACGAGCCGCTTGCCGCCAAACTACTTCCGACTGGGGCTCCACCCCATCTACAGCGCTGAAAATGGCCACCGCACCGTCAAGAACTCGTAGGCTTCGTTCTACTTCTATAGTGAAATCCACGTGGCCAGGAGTATCAATTATGTTGATGGTGGAATCTCGCCAACCAACGGAAATAGAGGCCGCCGTAATTGTGATCCCACGCTCTCGCTCTTGCGGCATCCAGTCAGTTGTTGCAAGACCATCGTGCACCTCCCCCATCCGATGAATTGCCCCGCTGTAAAAAAGGATTCGTTCGGTAACGGTCGTCTTGCCGGCATCAATATGCGAAATGATCCCGATATTCCGAATAGACTCCACCGCTTTTACATTCACCATAAGAACTTCAATTCAAGAAAAATGCCATTAAACAGCGAACGCCAACTATGAAAAAATAATTCTTAGCCCATCTCCTAATTCACGCATTTCTCTCCGATGATAATCATCCGAAACTATTCTAAGTTGTACGGTTCTCCGGTGTAATCACCGTAGACTTCTTGAAATACGATTCCAACCAAACGCATCATGCGAATCATTTCCGCCAAAGTATACAATCGGATACTACTGTACAATTCGGTCCATTCTCCCCCGTCGTCCGGAATAAGAAACCTTTTTGTATTCAGGCGACCTCGCTCATAATCGAAGTCCATCTCATTTAGCAGTTTCGCTTTTTCGCCCTGTTTCCAGAAACGTTCCTCGAAATGTGCCATCAACCATTCTTTGTTGAGTACATCTAAAAGAAATTTTCCGCCGGGTTTTAAGGCACGAGCAATTTCACCTAACACCACTTGGTCTTCCTCCTCCATATCGAAATATCCGAAAGAGGTAAACAAAGAAAGTACATAATCAAACGAGTTATCCCGATAAGGCAATACTCGCATGTCCGCCTGTGTGAAAGGAGTTGAGTCTTCTAGACCTCTGGATACCGTATCTTGTGCTGCCCGGTCCAGGAATTTCGCTGAATTATCCAAACCAAACACGTCGAAGCCCTTCTCCCCCAGTGACAACGTGTGACGTCCATAACCACACGCCAAGTCAAGAATACGACACGGAGAAGAGAGGTCTAAAAGATGAATTACCCCGTCGACCTGAGCTTCCGTCTGGTGATCGCTAGGGTACGCCTTGACATAATCTTCGCTGAAGAATTTTCTTGTCCACTCAGACATCCAATCCGCCCCTATTGACGAGTAACGGATGGAAAAACATGTTCGCTAGCAACTAAGTTTAAGCGATAAGCCGGCCCCCATCGACAGTGATGATTGAGCCTGTCATAAAGTCAGTTCCCTCAATAAGGAACTGGGCAGCGGACGCAATATCATCCGGCGAACCCAAGCGCTTCAAGGGAACCGCTTTTTTAACAACTTCTATCTCTTTGTCGGAGAAATCCTCCGGGAGCATAACCGGCCCCGGGGCGATTCCATTGACCTGGACTTCCGGAGCCAAAGCCAAGGCGAGCGATTTGGTAAGATTCACTAATGCGGCCTTGGAGGAACAGTACGGCATGTAATCGCTATAGGGGCGCTCCGCCGCCCAGTCGACAATGTTGAGAATCTTACCCCTTCCTCTCTCCTTCATTCCAGGCCCAATAAGTCGAGCTAGTAGAAAAGGGGCTTTGACGTTAACGTCTAGATTCTGATCCCAATCTGCTTCGGTCAGTTGCATGAATGGTTTTCGATGATATACGGATGCGCTGTTAACAAGGACGTCAATCGGCCCCAGTCCTTCTTCAATGGCTCCAACTATTGACTCCACTTTGTCGGCACGCGACAAATCGCCCTGCACGGGGAAAGCTTTAACTCCCATTCCACGAATTTCTTCCGCAGTCATTTCAGCTTGCGACTCGGAACGGTTGTAATGAACTGCAACATCAGCTCCTTGACGAGCAAGTCTGATAGCAATCGCTCGACCTACACGCACAGCCGACCCAGTTACCAGAACGCATTTACGCTGTAAGTGCAATGAATCCCTCCATTATATTGAACATCAAAACACACTTAGCAGGTGATCAGTCATCACAAATCTGACGGGAATCCAACAATTTTTCCCATCGACCGATCACACAGAATTCCCCTTTCGGTAAGAAGCGCTGGATGTCGGAGTTTCCCATAGCTGAACTTCCAAAACGGGAAGTCCTTCAGATTCCGCATAATCAAATATGATCTTACATATGTTTTCAGACGTTGGATTCAGCTCCATCTCGAATATCGGTTCATTGTGTTCTTTGAGGAGAGGAAGAAATGGATCATCACTCCGCATCAACATGACATGATCAAAGTTTTTATCCACCCAATCCTTAATTGTTCTCTTTACTTCACCAAACTCACGAACAAATCCAGTTTCATCTAGCATCTCAGTTCCGAGTGTGACGAGAAGTCTGGCGCTATGTCCGTGCAGAGCTTTTGATTTTCCTTCATAGTCCATTAATCGATGGCCATAACAAAATTCAATCACTTTTGTAACCCTGTACATAAAGCTCTCCAAATTCGAGGCAGGATAAGTAATTTAATGGTTTTCGGTGGGCAGACTACCTTCCCAAGTACGATTTCTTCGATTATGTGCTTACTGGGTACAACCTAGCACCTCCACAAGCGAGCTGCCTGAATCAGCACGGACGATCTAGCATCAGCTCACTTTGGCACACAAAAGCCTAGAGTATCGGAAGATAATTCTCTAGTTCAAATTGTGAAACGTGAGAGCGGTAAGCGTGCCATTCGAGTCGTTTGTTTTCCAATAGCTTCGTGAAAACATGATCACCCAAACACACTCTTAGGAGATCGCTTTTTTCCGCTTCCTTGATTGCCTCATTTAAATCGGAAGGTAGCTGTCGAATACCTAGTTTTTCACGATCTTCCTTTGTCATCTCATAAGCGTTTCGTTCGACAGGATCATCCAATTTATATTTTCCCTTGACCCCCGCTAGTCCAGCGGCCAACATGGCTGAAAATGCCAGATAAGGGTTGCATGCAGGATCTGGGGAACGCAGCTCGATTCTTGTGGCTTTCTCACGGCCTGGCTTGTAAGACGGGACACGAACCAAGTCAGATCTGTTACGGATAGCCCAAGTTAGGTAGACAGGCGCCTCGTATCCCGGGACTAGGCGTTTGTAGGAGTTTACCCATTGATTCAGAACAATGTTCACTTCCGGCATGTGACGCAAAAGACCGGCGATGTATCCTTTTGCCATATCCGACAAATAGCATTTGTCCTTCGGATCAAAAAACACATTCTTGGTGCCCTTGAACAGGGATTGATGGGTATGCATACCACTTCCATTTTCTCCAAACAGTGGCTTGGGCATAAATGTAGCGTACCATCCATGGGAAATTGCCGTTTCTTTGACTACCAAACGATAAGTCATACAGTTGTCTGCCATAGTTAGGGCATCAGCATATCGCAGGTCAATCTCGTGCTGACTGGGACCTACTTCGTGATGGCTGTATTCGACATCTATCCCCATTTCCTGAAGCGTCATCACGGCATCCCGGCGAAAGTTGCTAGCGGCATCCAGTGAGGTCATATCGAAATAACCGCCATGATCAAGGGTTTCCGTTCCCTCCGAATTTTTAAAGAGGAAAAACTCAAGTTCTGGTCCAACATAGAAAGTGAAACCCATATCAGCAGCTTCCTTAAGATTCCGCTTCAAAACGTAACGAGGATCGCCCTCGTAAGGAGAACCGTCAGCGTTAAGAATGTCACAAAACATCCGAGCCACGTTTCCTTTGGGGTCCATTCGCCAGGGTAACAGTTGAAATGTGGATGGATCCGCCATTGCCACCATGTCACTTTCGTCGATCCGAGCGAATCCTTGGATGGAGGAACCATCGAATCCTTGCCCTTCATACAAGCTGGTTTCTAGCTCGTCGTAAGTGATAGCAAAATTCTTCAAGTTCCCAAGGATGTCCGTAAACCAAAATCGAATAAATTTGACATTATTTTCTTTGGCAACCCTCAACACATACTCGCGATCCTTCAACTTCCCTCCCTTCTTGCGCGGTGTTCGAGAACTAGAGAGAGAACGCCCATCGGTCTTGGCCATTGAAAGTCCCTTTCTTCTTTAAAAACGGTTACGAGAAGGGTTCTCAACTCGTAAACTCATTACTGAAACCTGTCAAAACAGATCAAACCCTTAGGCATATACACACAATAGAAGTCCTGATTATCAGCCACCCCTATTAATTAAACTGCGGGCTCTTTAGATGCTAGGGTAAATGGCAAATGTTTCGAGAGTATTAAGAGAAAATTAAATCGATATTAAATACCATTATCTCAACCAACAAACTTATACCCTACACTACGCACTGTTCGGATAAATTCCCTATCGACCCGCTCAAGCTTCATCCGCAAGCGTCTAATATGTACGTCGACCGTTCGGGTTCCACCCAAGTAATTCTCACCCCACACGTACGCCAATAATTCTTCCCTGGTAAACGTCCGACCCGGGCGTGTTAAAAGATATTTCAAAAGTTCATATTCGCGAAACGTCAAATCCAGTGGCTCTTCGCCCAAACGTATTTCATATCGATCCTCGTCTACCTTAAGAATCGGGCGAGGCTTCCTTGCAGGAGAAAATTGACCTCGCAGTCGAACCCCGGAAACAAAAGACCCTGCCTTAACGTCAGGCAGACTGTGTCTGAGGGCATTTTCTACCCTAAAGCGCAAATCCGCACCTCTGATTGGCGTAAGCACCACCTCATCCACCACAAAAGGGCTCTTCAGTCGATCTAGCGATTTCGCGTCCGAAAGCAGAAGGATAGGAAGTCCGAATTCTTCTCGATCGCCAGAAAACAGATCGGCGTAATCCCTACCATCAATTATCAGAAGAGAGATATAAGGATTGACAGGGTACATTCGATCTAGATGCTCTCGTTTGTGAAGCAGGGAGGCCGTTCGAAGAACTCGAATGTCGAGGGATCGCAGATGCCTATTCAGTTTATCAGCCAACCGGGAATCCCGGCTCAGAAGAAGAGCTTTTATTTTCCTCTTATCCATCGGGATCATCCCGAACCAGTTAAAGTCAAAGGGGACTACCTATATCATGATAGGTTTGTAGCTCTCTTCGGCGCAAGGGAAGTAAGCTGGGCCTACTCAGAGTTATGAGCGGACACTATTCCATCTTGTCGGACCGAATGGACAATGATATCATCGCCCGGCTTTCTCCCAGCGACGGATACAGATTGGGAAATTGCAAATTTTCGTTCAACGTCGGAGGAAAACAGTCAGGGGTGCAAAACAGAGTATTGATCCGAAAGATATGTATCATCCTGTTTGTCCTCGGGGTTTTGCGCTTCCTTTACGGGGGCATCTACTCCCCTGTCCGTCACTTGACCGGAGATTTTTACTCCGCATTTCCCGCCCCTTATGTCGAGGTGTATCAACCAACCTTACTTCAGAACAACATATTCGTCGATGGCCATGTGAGCGTCCGAGGTGATTGGAGCTATGGACCTGGTTTTCATCTCCTCACATTTCCACTGACACTTCTATCAGCCTATCGGATAATTGACACGGTTACGCTC
>CAYTIB010000070.1:0-4285 GCA_964437725.1 uncultured bacterium
ATGATGCTGTTATACACTTTGGGGCGGACGGCAGGCTGATTGACCTGCGCTGTGAATTGCTTACTGATGAATTCCTGCTCCTGTGGGCGGGTGACCTTCAGTCCTTCGCTGTGGGCTCGCCTGTACAGCTTCTCCACGGAGGTGTAGCCGGTACGAGCGCCATAGTATAGTTTTTTCAAAGATTCCATAGATAATTATGATATATATTATAGTAATATATTTATATAGAAACAGTGAGCATTCCCATGCTGTCTAGTGTGAAGATTGCATCAACGAGTGCGTATGTATTGACTTGGAGTGTTTCTGCGAGGGCAGACGCTCCAAACTGCATCTCGATGTTGATGGGGAGAGCGAGGTCGCTGGAGTTGATGCCTGACTCGAGTATGTCGGTGCTTTGTGGGTATGTTTCTAAGTCGATGGCATAGACAGCACTGCCGTACCCTGCTGCTGGGTCAGTTTCGAGGAAGTTGTCTTCGTCTATAGATGAGCCTTGACGGACGTCACCGAGTGCGCTGAAGCTCTTGACAAGTTCTGCGACGTACTGGGAACAGTCGGTCTGTGACCCTTTGATAGGTTGGCTTGGCCACACGTTGCTGCCTATCTTGACTTGGTAGGAGGTGACGTCGTTGCTGGTTCTTCTTGAGAGTGTGTAGCCAGTCGCACTGAACTGGTCGCTTCCACCGCTATTGACACGGAGTACTGTGTAGAGAGCTTTGATGGACTTTGCCCTCTCACTAACGGGGACGTTAGCGTTACCGCTCGCTGCGGAGAGGAAGCTGTAGTTGTGACCTCTAAATGTGCTGCCTGCCCATTGTATGCCCCCAGAGCTGGCGAGCATCGCTCTAAATGATTGGTTGAACCCTTCCTCCATCTCCACTACTTGACCTACGTAATTGACGTCGCTGATGGAGTATGTGCCTTGTGTGCCGTTGTTGTTCCAGATGGCATTTTGGTCACTGTCTAACGTGCATTCCAAAACGAGTCCGCCGCCTGCCACGAATCCGAGTGGAATCATCTTGGGGTTGTTGAGGAGAGCTGACATCAGCTTGACGGAGTAGCCTCTTGACTGACCGTTTGTGTTCATGACGGAAGTGTTGTCACCAGCGGTGGTGGGGACTGCCTCCATTGCGTTCATGAGTGTGGCGGAGTGGTTCTCACCGACTTGGCACTGGGTCATCACGTTCCAGATGACGTTGTAGTTATCAACTCTTTCGAGTTCGCTGCCGTCGCTGCCCTCCATGCGGAGCTGACGTATGATACCTTGTCCGCCACCGTCAATGCAGCAGCTGTTGGCGTCACTCTTTGTGAAGGTGCAGGTGAAGCTGAGGTAGGAGTGTTGTGCGTCGAGGAAGCCGGTGCTGTTGAGTGGGATTCTAATGACGGGGTTGGTTGATGTGAATGTGGAGCCGTTGTTGGGTTGGAACTTGCGAGCCTTTGACACGCCCTTGACGCCGAGGGGCAGGAGCTTACTGTAATCTACGCTGCTTGGTGGTACGCGGGGGAGAGAAGACATGTTGTTATATTATACCATAGATTTTAATATGGAATAATATATGGAATCCTTAAGTATCTCTCAGGATTGGGTACATAACCAGGTGGGCGAACCATGAAGCGTCACCCTGCACCGAATTAGCTGACAGCAGGGCAATGGGGTTACCAGCACAGTCTATGAGGCGCACAGTGAAGCTCTCCAGCGGGCTGGTGGTGTAGATGCCCTCGCTGAGAGGGTCTGTGCCGACGTAGCCCAGGCTGTAGATGTTGTCATCGACAACTGTGTCGGTCTGCTGCACGCCAGACTCCCACTTGAGCGTCTGCACCACCCTGGCGTTGGAGGAGTAGGCGCTGACCCCCTGTGCGTCGGCTGTGAAGTTGCTGATGCTGTTGGGTTGCGATATATCCACAATCTGGAAATGCACCGACGACGCTGCACCGCTGGTGTTGATGATGAAGTTGTTATACGCCAGCTGTGTCATCGGCAGCGATGCGAAGTTGGCGAGTGCGATGACGCACCCGTGGTACTTGCTGGGGTCGATAGCGTAGCCCTGAGGACGCATGTTGTGGAACCTCACTTCTCCGCTACCAAATGAGGCAGACTTGTCACCATTACCTGACCACAGATACAGGTCTGTTCTCGTTCTGTGTTGCATTATATACTATAACAAACATTTTAATCATACTCCAGTGTATCTCGCACTCCTCTTCTTTTGTTGCTTGTTCTTGACGTGTCCGTGGTGGGAGGGGCGACTTGCACTGCCACCAGAGTTCTTAGAACCTCTGCTGGGGACGTTGCTGTGGGGTCTGGAGCCTTTCTTAAGTTGTAAGGCACTGCCGAGTGCTTTTTCTGCCTTGGCCGCTCCGCCCTCCACAGCTGACAGGTATGGCTCTGCCTTATCCACCCACTCACCGGGGAGGTGGCGACCGTACATCTCGTAGAAGCGTCTGGCTTTCTGTCCCAGGCGTTGCACCTTCACGGCAGTCTTGTAGCCGAGGCGGGTGAGGTCTGCACCCTTCTGTCCAAGCAAGTTGGGTCTTATCCAAGATTTTTCGTAGAAGCTCATGTATATACTTACTTGACATTTTCTTTTTCAGTTTTGTCGTCTTCCTTCTTCTCTTTCTCCTGCTCCTTCTCTCTGTCACGTCGTCGCACCCTCACCTGCTTCCGCTTCCGCCTCGTCGCCTCAGCGTACCTCTTGCGGAGGTCTTCCACCATATTGACTTGACCACCAGCGTGGTGGGCGAGCTGGTAGTCAGGTTCCTCACCGATGCGTCGAGTCCTAAAGGGTGTCATGAACGCCGGCGTCCGGATTGTGTCGAACTGTATGCTGAGGGCGAAATTCACGGAGTTGGTGTCGATGAGGCGGTCAGCGGAGTCGGTGATGCGGATTGTCACGCTCTGTATCTCCTTCTGCGTGATGAGCGTCTTGGAGCTGACTTGCTCGGTGTCAAAGAAGATGAAGCTGTTCGGCGGACTCTGGACATTCACCTTCTGTATGACGTTGCTGACCCCCTGGATTCGTGACTCTATAGAGCTGGTTGAGCTCATACTAGTCCTAAAATACAGTGCATCTACTCGAGCCCCGCCGACATTCACGACGCTGTTGCTTTCCGCTCCGGCTGTGTCGTCAAAGGTGGTGTCGCTGGTGAGGAGGCACCCCAGTTGCTCGTTGATGGGGTTGCTGGGAGTGTCGCTGCTCCACGTGAATACACCCACCCTGTCTGCCTCTTTCGTCTTGAAAGTGTATTTGTTGGTAATCTCGTCGTAGATGATGGAGAACGTGGTGGCGAAGCTGGCTCCCACGACGCCGGCGTTGAATTGAGAGTCCAGCAGGTTAGTCAGCGTGGATTTGAGGTTGCTGGCGTTGTAGTTGCCGACGGGGACGACGACGGTGTAGGTGGAGGAGTACAGCCCCGTGCCGGTGTTCTGCGTCTTGACATTTATCTGGTTGTTGGTCAAGTCCGTGGTGTAGAAGCTGTAGGGGAACTCCATACTCGCCAGACTCACGAGGAAGGACTGGTTGTGGTTGCACTCAATGGCTTTGAACAGGTCGATGGTGAAGCCGGTGAGTACCTCGTTGCCGAACTGGTCGAGCTGGTAGTTGCGACCGTCCTCGCTCCTGATGTGGAACACCTGTGACCTAAATATATGCTGGGCTTCATTGTTCGTACCCGCCATATTAATTTGTATGTATATTATATACAGATGTTTAAAATCACCGAAACGCCCAACAAGTATAACCTCGACGTTGGCAAGGTGGCGATGACGTGCGACGACGACGGTCACAAAGTGCCTCCACCTCTCCAGAGGGGGAACTTCTTCTACGTCGTGGTGGGACAGCCGGCGAGTGGCAAGACCAACCTCGTCATGAACCTCATATTAAGGAAGAAGTGCTTCTACTACAAGCAGTTCCACAAGATATACATCTTCAGTGCGTCACTGCACACCATCAAGCAGAAAATCAAGCTACCCAAGGAGCAACTGGTGCATGGGTTCGACATTGAGAGGCTGAGCGAGATAATCCAGCACGAGAAGGAGGAGGCGGAGGAGGACGACGAGAAGAACAAGATACTCATCATCTTTGACGACGTTGTGAGCCAGATAGCAAAGAACCTGAAGCCGATGCTCCACCTGCTGTACAACAGGCGTCACATTGGTGGGGGTATCTCAGTCATTCTCACCACGCAGAAGCTGACCAAAGTACCGCTGGAACTCCGCACCGTGTGCAGTGGTCTGTTCTTCTTCAACACCCGCAACAAGCAGGAGATAGAAACACTCTATGACGAGTAC
>CAYTIB010000071.1:0-2870 GCA_964437725.1 uncultured bacterium
ACGGTTGGAAGAGGGTTCTACCGGTTGGAGCGTCTCCGATCGCAAGAGCCTAGGCTACATATACATGGACACCCGGGAAGCTACCAGGGGCGAAATCTCGCGATCAGCTCGATTCATACCTCTTACACTCCCGCATTTTTCCAACCTTCGAGACATGCGGCCGTGGATTACCGAGTGCGTGCCAGAGCTCAAGAACCTGAGCCTTTCCCGTGAGGGGGCGTTGGGCACTCTGGCCAATGCCGGGGTAGCCGCCAGGTTCAACTACGGCAACATACGCGGCCATGTGGACTCCACCATCGAACAGGTGTGCCCTTACTACGAAGGCATAACCTATCTACGAATCCATGTGGTCAGCTTCTTGGGTGGCGGTACGTCTGGGGCCTTGCCCATCCTGCTGGCCGCGCTGGCTGAGGCGCGGGGCACAGCGTACAACTTCAGCGTGGTGCTCCACCTGATTCTACCCCAGAGAGGCATGTCTCGCGACCCGGAAAGCACCTATCCGTTACAGCTCCGGAACGCATACTCGACCCTACAGTTCTTGCGGTCAGCTACTGGTGTGCAAGTTGGGAAAGGAGAGTATACAGGCAAGGACTCTTTTACTGTGACTGTATACCCGGACAAACGGATAGAGGCGATCGGCCCGCACTTCGATGTGACGTTGTTGCACCGGTCTCCGAAGGACTCCCTGCCCGTGCAACGGATCCATGTAGCCCGCATCTTGGAGGACCTAGTCGCCGACTCCTGGGGCACCGGACAGGACTGGTGGGCTCGGTTCCACGAGACGATGCGGGAGGCCAACAATAAGGAGGACGCCCGCTTCGGGTCGATCACCTCTCGCGAGGTCGGCCTACTGGAAGGGTTCTTCGTTCAGACGGCGAAGCAGTATCTCCAACACCAATGGCGCAGCCGGCTGTAGGGGGTAGAAAATGGCACGATTCGGTTTCAAGCGCAGGCATTTATCATTCAACGAGATGTCCAACCGGGTCCCGTCTCCAGTGGATCCACTGGACTTTATTAGCGCTGGCCGGTCCGGCACCGGAGCCCGGGACGCCTATTTGCAGCTACACGGTGCGATCCACAACACTCTAGGAGAGGTGGAACGTTCGATCAATTCCATCTTCGAGCGTCTGCGACCTGAGGGTAATGTAAGCGACCGCATGGTTCTGGAAGCTAACAGCGACGTCCGTACCGAATTGGCCCGGGCCAGCACCTTTGCCGACGTCAAACGGGACGAAATGCTCCGGGAAATCACGGTGCGCCTGGAGACGATGCTCATCCAACGTTTGGTCGTAGCTCCCGACCAGGAACCGCCGGTGCGGCGGTGGGCCAACCTGGCTGACCGGGCAGTCCGCCGGGACCTGCCGTCTGTTTCCGAGCCCGCCCACAATGATTTGGACGTGCCTCCCGCAGAACGACGGAAGCGCCTGGCTCGGTGGCAGGCTGAAACGGACCAATGGTTGGAAACCCTTTGCCTGAACCACGTCGGTGACGTTATCGGCGGCCTACTGGACGAAGTGAACGAGTACTCTTCCAGCTGGATGGAGACTATCCAAGAGCTGAGGCGCCATGCGACGGCGGGCGGACGACTGTTTCAAGAGGTCACCGACCCGGAATACTGGACCTTCGACAGCGACGATCCAACGGTAAAAAACCTTCTGTCGGGCGACCAAGCTCAAGACATCTCGGCTCGCATTCTCAACCGGTTCCAGTTGAGCAATCATGACCTGGTTGAAATCAGTCAAAGTGTCCACGAGTCTCTGGACGGCAAGCCGGTCTACGGGACCAACAGAGTAGACACCCAGGAATTGGAGGACCTGCTGGCGGTGGCCACAGCCCAAAAGATACGCAGCACCGTTTCCATTGACACCGGCTTCCTGTCTCTTATCTCAACAGGCGCCCGATTTGGAGAGGAGTTGGGGGAGTTATTGGTCGACATGCACATGGGAGCGGCCGCCATGGAAGAGAAACTGTGGAGAGTCGGAGAGGTAAGGGTGGGACACGTGGACTCTGCCGCCGGTGTGGGCATCACCGCCTCCAACCTCCACGATTCGGTACTCAGAGGGTTGGGCGGGGGCCGAAAGTTTGCGGCCGTTGAGGGGCACCCTGGGGACAACCACCGCTTCGAGGTTCAGATGTCCACGGTGGGTGCCCCGGTCTCAGACCTGGCCATCTTCCGCGACATGGTGAACGCCTGGTACGCCTGGCACTTCGAGGACTTCCGCGGGGTCAACGGTGACCAAACCGAGTGGTTGGAATCGGTAAAGAAAGAGTCCTGGAAACTGTACCCCGACATAGGCGACGATGCCGGAGTACGGAACGCCATCGTCGAGCTGATCGACGAGGACCTCAAACAGATTTGGAATGCCAGGGAGGATATCGCCAGCCGCCTGACCAATGGTCAGTTTGACGAGACCGATGGTGAAGCGATGAACGGGCTGCTGAATGGCGCCCACCTGTCTGGAACGTTGGAGACTGATTAGAAACCCATCGCCGAACTAAACTGCAAAAGTATAAGTATTGAAAGGGCCGCTGAGTTATACGAATGACTCAGCGGCCCTTTCGTTTTTGTTCGTCGGCCCAAGTTTAGTTGACTTGGCCTACATGGGAAGCCTTACGTCGTGTTTTCTCCAGAGTTGGTCTTGGCAAAACGTAACAGACGTTAGCCTTCCCTGGTCAGGGCCTATAGCCCGGCCAGGATATCTACTCGCCGGTCCTTGCGCTCTGGCCAGACCGCGCAGCGATTTCGATCTGTAACATCCGGTGTAAGGCGATCACTCCCCGCGCTCACTGTTCCAGATCGGCATTCGGCTCTTTGAGCATCTCATCCAGTCGGAACGATAGAGTTATTGGCTTATTTATGATTAGGAGTA
>CAYTIB010000072.1:0-3310 GCA_964437725.1 uncultured bacterium
CAATGGATGTTATGGCTAATAGTTTAGTCTATTGGACTCAAGATTTATTTGCAAATCAATTATTGTCATCTGGTTCTCAAATTTTTGCTATGACTAGTGCTGGTTCACATGTACAGTGGAAATCATATGGTGCCGTTTCAATGGCAAAGGCTGCATTAGAATCAGCCATAAGACAATTAGCTGTTGAATTAGCTCCGTATAAAATTGCCGCAAATTCTATCCAGGCAGGAGTAACTGATACAGAAGCCTTGCGTAAAATCCCCGGCTCAGATATCATGATAAATGATGCGATTAATAATAATCCTAATAAACGATTAACAACCCCTGAAGATATTGGTAAGGCTGTTGCTGATCTTGGATTATCAAACAATAATTGGATGACAGGCAATATAATACGATTAGATGGTGGAGAGGATATTTCTGGATAATTAATTATACAGGACACTAACAATGTATTATAATCATTTTATTATTACTGGTTGTTTAACCATTCTTCTTTTTGTTATTTCTTACAAAAATAAAAATCCACAAAAATTATATAATCTGCTGACTATACTGTTAATCTTTAATATTTTAACATTTAACATTTATCTCATATTAACCAATGGATATAATTATAAAACTCATTTACCAATACATTTATGTTATTTAACTGAAGTAGGTATTTTGCTTTCTATAATTTTTAAAATTAAATATTTCTATCCTTGGTTAACTCTAAATAGTGTGGGTGGTGGGCTTGCTGGATTTTTAAATTCTCATTTAACAGATAACTCTGTATTTATAGAATATATTTATTTATATATATCCCATTTCAATCTATTCCTTTTTGCTATATTTCTTTATAAAACTAAATTTATTATTACAAAATCTGATTTATTAAAAAGTATTATGTTTAATGCACTCGTTTTTACTTTAGTTGTTTTTTTCAATGCAATTTTTGATACAAATTATTGGTTTACAAGAACTAAACCAGATGGGATTAATATAGCAACAATTTTTCCTGAATGGCCTGCTGGTTTTGTGATTATACTTTTGCTTGGGTTTATTTGTTACTATTGCACATTTAAAATATTTGCAAAAAATAAGAAATTGTTATAAAAATATTATATTGATTTTTGTGCTGTTTCTTTAATTAAATAATCGACAACTGTTTTTAAATCATTTGTTTCTTCAAATATCTTCAACTGTCTATCTGCACTTGATCCATTTTCAATAATATCTTTAATTGCCTGAAGATGTTTTTTACTACCTAAATCATCGATAACATCATCAACAAATTCAAGCATCTCATACATCAATTTTTTATATGATACTTCTCTATTTCGACCTAAATCTAACAAGTTAGAGTTTACTCCGCTTTGTGTTGCTCTCCATTTATTTTCATGTATTAATGAACCTCTATAATTTCGCCAAGTTTGATTCGAAAGACGCAAAACTATAAGTTTGGCAACCAGCCCTTGGATTAATGCTGCAATCGCAATTGCATCTACTAGGCGCGTGCAACAATCACATATTCTAAATTCTAATGTTGGATAAATAGGATGGGGCCTAATATCCCACCATATTTTTGTAGGATCACTAATGCTATTACATTTAATTAATGTTTTAGTATAATTTTTATAGTCTTGATAAGATTCAAAGACTTCTGGAATGCCTGTTCGTGGTAAATCTTCAAATATGATACTTCTAAATGATTTAAATCCAGTGTCATTACCTTGCCAAAATGGAGATGAAGTAGATAATGCTAATATATGTGGCATGAAATATCGCATTTGATTCATAATATCAATGCGCAAGTCTAAGTCCTTAATTCCAATATGAACATGCATGCCAAAAATAAGCATTCGCTTTCCAACATATTTCGTAGAATCCATAAAACCATGATATCTATCTTTATCAGTAACTACTTGGTCTTTCCAATGAGAAAATGGATGAGTCCCTGCAGCAATAATTGATAGATTTTGCTTGGCTGCATAATTGCTAACAAGTTCTCGTAAACGAATTAAATCGGTTTTAAACTCATCAACATTATTACAAACTTGACTACCTATTTCAATTTGTGACTGAAGAAGCTCTGGCTTCACCTCATCTTTAAAAACTAATGACCCTTGTTCCATAATTTCACTTATATATGAAGTAAGTTCACGAGTTTTAGGATCGATTAGTTGATATTCTTCTTCAATCCCAATAGTTAAATTTTGAATTTGTTTAAGCATAATAAACTATTTGGTCCATTCTTTTAATTTACTTTGAGCATCTTGTGCAATATTAAACTCTTTATCTGCATCTTTCCAAATATCTACAGCTATTTTCATATGCTCTATTGCCTTATCATTATTTTTCATTTCATTATAAGATAATGCTAACTCATAATGTGTTTTAGGATAATAGGGGTCTAATTTCAGCATATTCAGTAAACTTTCTACTGATTTATCATACCTTTTTAATTTTCTATGACATCGACCGATGCCTATGACATTTGTACTTGGTTCTCAGCCTCAGTCAGGAGGCGCATCTATGCTTGCATAATAATGTTCTAATGCGCTTTCCAAATTCCCTTGTTTTTCATTCAATTCTGCTAAAATTCTTTCCTTTTTTGCAGTGAGCATCTCCATGCCTAGGCCTTCAATTATTTTACCAGTTGCTAAAATACTTTCTTCAACTTTTTCATAATCATTTTTTTCAAGATATAATTCTCCTTTGAATACTTTAACAAATGAACCCATCGTTGATTCATCCTTATCAACTGCAGGTATTATTTGTGATATTTTGTCCACAATATTATTAGCAGATTTATCATCTCCGCGCTGAATATATATTTTAGCTAATGCAACTGCATCATTCATTGCCGTTACTGGTCATGTAGGTTTTAGTTTATATGCTTCTTCTGATGTTTCTATGCATTTTTTTATTTTCCCAATTATATAATAAATATCAGACAGTGAACGTAAAATATTATATTTTCTTTTTTCTGTATTATTTGGATGGTTATATAAATCAATTAATTTGTTAATTGCAGAGTCAAAGTTTCCAAATTTAGTTTCTAGTTCAGCTAATGTAATATTATTAATATTGGGTTCTATCAAAGATACAATCTCATGTTGTTCTTTTGCTTTGTCAAATTGACCCATTGCTTCATATAACCTACCTAACTTATGATATGGTTCATAATAATCAGAATATTTTGTACAATATTGATTAAGCAGTTTTTCAGCAGTATTAAAATTATTTTTAAGTTTATATATATCAACAATATCACATAAAACATTAAAATTTGATGGGTCCATATTATAAATAATCAAAAACTCTT
>CAYTIB010000073.1:0-30473 GCA_964437725.1 uncultured bacterium
GAGTGTGTCCAAACCGCAGGTTTCTTACCGGGAGACCATCCGACAGAGTGGGCAAGCGAGAGAACGGTTCGTTCGGCAAAGTGGCGGTCGTGGACAATATGGAGATGTGGAGCTCATGGTTGAGCCCCTTCCGTCGGGGAGTGGAATTGAATTCGAGTGGGCCATCGTGGGTGGCGCCATTCCGAAGGAATATGCATCCTCCGTGCAGAAGGGGGTCCGCGAAGCTGCTGCGACCGGTGTCTTATCTGGTTACCCCTTAATGGATCTTAAGGTGACGGTACTGGACGGATCCTCTCACGATGTGGATTCTTCTGAGTTAGCTTTTTCTGTCGCCGGTTCTATGAGTTTCCAGGCGGCTGTTAAAAAGGCGAGTATGGTTATTCTCGAGCCTCTGATGAAGCTTGAGGTTGTTGTTCCGGAAGAGTATCTCGGAGATGTCATGGGAGAATTGACCTCCCGTCGTGGGAAGATTATGGGGATGTCTCAGCGGGCGGGTGCCCATGTGGTGTCCGCGGTAGCGCCACTGGCGGAAATGTTCGGCTATGCAACAGATCTTCGGTCGGCTACCCAGGGACGCGCGCATTACACCATGCAGGTTGCCGGTTACGAAGAAGTACCGACCCGGGTCGCCGAAGAAATTATTAGTCTCGCTGGTGAAACGAGATCGCGTAACGCACTGGTCACGTAACGCCGCGTAGACCAGATTGGACCATGCTTTTAACAAGCAAACGATTTTGAAGGATTACTGATTATGAGCAAGGCAAAGTTCGAGCGGACAAAGCCGCACGTGAATGTCGGGACAATTGGCCACGTGGATCATGGGAAGACGACTTTGACGGCGGCAATGACATTGGTTTTATCAAAGCAGGGCCAAGCGGATTATGTGTCGTTTGAGGAGATTGATAAGGCTCCAGAGGAAAGAGACCGCGGGATTACGATTGCAACGGCGCATGTGGAATATGAGACAGAAAACCGCCACTACGCACATGTGGATTGTCCGGGTCTTGCCGATTACGTCTTGTTCTTGATCTCTGGTGCGGCGCAGATGGACGGTGCGATATTAGTGGTGAGTGCGGCGGATGGTCCGATGCCTCAGACACGAGAGCACATTTTGTTGGCTCGCCAGGTGGGTGTCCCGTTCATCGTGGTTTTCCTGAACAAGGTGGATATGGTGGACGATGATGAGTTAAAGGAACTTGTGGAACTTGAGGTGCGTGAGCTGCTGTCAAGTTATGATTTTCCAGGGGATGATATTCCGGTAGTTCAGGGAAGTGCGTTGAAAGCATTGGACAATCCTGAGGATCCGGAATCGGCACAATGCATTTTAGACTTAATGAGTGCGGTTGACAGCTACATTCCGGAGCCTGTTCGTGACATAGACAAGCCGTTTTTGATGCCGGTGGAGGATGTGTTCACGATCAGCGGTCGTGGGACGGTTGCTACAGGCCGTGTAGAGCGGGGTGTGGTGAAGGTGGGCGAAGAAGTAGAGATTGTTGGTATCCGTGACACGGAGAAGACAGTGGCAACGGGTGTGGAAATGTTCCGCAAGCTGTTGGACCAAGGTCAAGCGGGCGATAACGTTGGTGTGCTACTTCGAGGTGTGAAGCGGGAGGATGTAGAACGAGGTCAGGTTTTAGCGCACCCTGGGTCGATCAAACCCCATAAGAAGTTCAAGGCAGAAGCCTATGTGCTGACGAAAGATGAAGGGGGTCGTCATACACCTTTCTTCAACGGGTACCGGCCACAGTTTTACTTTCGAACAACGGATGTAACGGGGGTAGTGACATTGCCCGACGGTGTGGAGATGGTGATGCCGGGCGATAACATCTCGATGGATGTGGAGTTGATCGGACCAATTGCGATGGAAAAGGAATTGCGATTTGCAATCCGCGAAGGGGGCCGAACGGTGGGTGCGGGTGTGATTACCGACATTGTGGAGTGAACAGGGTAGCCCCCTGATTGGATGACTCTCCAACTTTAATTAACCTAGGTTATGGTAATGGTGGAACACCAAAAAATCAGAATTCGGCTGAAGGCCTACGATCATCGAATTCTTGATCAGTCTGTGGAGGAAATTGTAGGGACGGCGAGGCGTACGGGCGCGCGAATTTGTGGACCTGTTCCCCTACCGACGGTTATAAGTAAGTTGACGGTACTCCGGTCTCCGCATGTCAACAAGAAGTCGCGAGAACAATTTGAAATTCGGACGCATAAGCGGTTGATGGACATTCTGGAGCCGACGCCTGAGACAGTGGATGCCTTGATGAAGTTGGAATTGGCGGCTGGAGTTGATGTTGAGATCAAGTTGTGAGGTGTTGAAGTAATGACGGTTTGTATCCTGGGCAAGAAATTGGGGATGACCCAAGTTTATGACGAGGATGGTAATACCGTTCCCGTGACGGTAGTCGAGGTCGGTCCTTGCCCGATTGTCCAGAGGAAGACCGAGGAGCGAGATGGCTATGCTGCGGTACAGATGGGATTTCAGCCTCAGCGCCAAAAGCGGGTAAATAAACCACGAAAAGGGCACTTCGATGCGGCGGGAGTTGACCCCACTCGGATTCTTCGAGAGTTTCGATTGGACGAAGGTCAGGATGGGGAAAAGTTTCAGGTTGGTGAGGTTATTAGCGCAAAAATTTTTTTTCGTGGGGATGTTGTTAACGTAACTGGTAAGAGTAAGGGTAAGGGTTTCCAAGGTGGAATGAAGCGTCACGGATGGAGTGGTGGTCCTGCCACGCATGGTTCTATGTTCAAACGTGCTCCTGGGTCAATCGGCGCATCTGCTTATCCTGCCCGGGTTGTTCCAGGCCACCCCTTACCGGGCCATATGGGGGATGAGAGAGTTACAGTGCGACATCTTCAAGTGGTTCGTGTGTTGGAAGATCAAAACCTAATGTTACTCAAAGGCTCTGTTCCAGGTCCGCGAACAGGAGTATTGGAAATTCGGCTGGCAGCACGTTTGCCAGAAGTTGCGGCGGCGGCCGCGGAGGCAGAGGCCGTAGCTTCTGATTCTGCGGCTGAGACAGGAATAACAGAAGAGGCAAAATTAGAAGCGGGGGTCGAGACGCCAACGCCAGATGAAGAGGCAAAGGTACCGGTTGAGGAAACTGCGAAGGAAGACGAGGCAACCGGAGAGAAAGAGGAATAGGGTTTTGCCAGTACTAGAGGTAGTCAACCAGAAGAACGAGCCTGTGGGCGAGGTCACCTTGGATGATGCTATCTTCGACGGCCAGGTTCGTGAGCACCTGATCCATGAAGTGGTTGTGATGCAACTGGCCGCTCGTAGGTCGGGTACATCGTCGGCCAAGACGCGTAGTGAGGTGAAAGGGAGCCGGGCCAAACCTTGGCGGCAAAAAGGAACAGGTCGGGCCCGTGCAGGGCGAAAGCAGTCTCCTCTTTGGAGGCACGGTGGTGTCATTTTCCCCCCTAAACCGAGAGATTATCGGTTTGGGCCCCCGAAGAAAATTCGCCAGGCGGCTTTGGTCTCTGCTCTAAACCGGAAGATATCAGGAGGACACATCAAGGTGGTGGAGTCTTTCCAGTTGCCTCAGCCTAAGACTGTGGAACTGCAAAAGCTCTTGGGTAACCTGGAGCTTGGTGGTCACGTGCTCTGTGTGACTGCGGGACCGGATCCTGAGTTGAGACAGGCCAGTTGGAATTTGCAAAAAACGAAAAGCCTTCCGGCTATAGGGGTGAACGTTTATGACGTAGAGAGGGCGAACGTACTCTTAGCCTCCCGAGAAGGAATCGAGGCTGTCCAACAGCGATTTGGACCTAGGGAGGATGGTGCGTCCGATGAGAGGGTCCAGAAGTGAAAAAGGATCTCCGGGAGATTATTCGAAAACCAGTGGTGACCGAAAAAAGCACGGTGGCCAACGAAGAATCAAATAAATTTACCTTCGTCGTTTTGAAGGGTGCTAACAAGTTGGAGATTAAGCGTTCGGTTGAGGAAATTTTTGGTGTTCATGTTGTCGAGGTGCGGACAATGAACAACCATGGCAAATTTAAGCGCCTTGGACCCAAACGAGGTCGACGATCCGATTGGAAGAAGGCAATTGTCACCCTTCGTGAAGGCGATAGAATCGATTTGTTTGAGAATGTTTAGATCGCTTAAGGGAAAAATCTGAGAGTATGGGAATTAAAAAATTTAATCCGACCTCGCCCGGTAGACGGCATCAGACAGTTTCAGATTTTGCGGAACTTACCGGCGGAAAACCTGAAAAGAAACTGCTCCGGAGTGCCCCTAGGTCTGGGGGCCGGAATGCGCATGGCAGAATGACTATTCGCCATCGAGGGGGCGGCCACAAAAGACGCTACCGTCTTTTGGATTTTCGGCGGACCAAGGATGGTGTTCCAGGTGTCGTTGATTCCATCGAGTACGACCCTAATCGGTCGGCGCATATTGCCATGGTTAAGTATGCCGATGGGGAAAAACGTTACATTTTGTCCCCCGCAAAGCTCCAGGTAGGCGTCACTGTCATGTCAGGGCAGGAGGCAGAGGTTAAACCTGGCAATACAATGGTTTTGCAGGATATTCCTCTTGGTACGATGATCCATAATATTGAGTTAAAACCCGGCAAAGGCGGGCAGCTCGTCCGAAGTGCGGGGACCCAAGCTCAGCTTATGGCAAAAGAGGGAAAATATGCCCAAGTCAGGCTGCCATCGGGAGAGCAAAGGATGGTCCCGGTTGCCTGCCGTGCGACCGTGGGTCAACTTGGAAACCTTGATCACGAAAATATTTCCTTGGGGAAAGCGGGTCGATCGCGTTGGCTTGGACGGCGCCCAAAGGTCCGTGGCGTGGCAATGAATCCTATCGACCACCCTATGGGAGGTGGGGAAGGAAAGTCCTCTGGAGGACGTAACCCAACAACGCCCTGGGGGAAACCGACCAAGGGTTATAAGACCAGGAAAAAGGGGAAGCTTTCGGATCGCTATATTGTCCGAAGGCGTAATAAGTAAAGCAATAAACGAGGAAAGGATAGGAGTCGAAAATGGGCCGGTCACTAAAAAAGGGACCCTATGTCGCCGAAAGACTGCTCAAGCGTGTGCAGCTTATGGAAGCCTCGGGCGATAAGCAGGCCATCAAAACATGGGCCCGTCGATCGACGATACCTCCTGAGTTTGTCGGATTTACTTTTGCCGTTCACAACGGAAAGAAATTTATTCCTGTGTATGTGACGGAGAATATGGTTGGACATAAATTAGGTGAGTTTTCGCCGACGCGTACGTTCCGGTCCCATTCGGGTCGGGTGTTGAAACGGTCGGCTTCTCTAAAGTGAGAGATTTGGATGGAATCGAGAGCTATCCTTCGGTTTGCCCGTCGTTCCCCCCAGAAGCTTCGGGGAGTGGCAGAGCTTATCCGTGGGAAACCCGTCGAGAAGGCCCTCCAAACACTAGACTTGGCGCCGCAGGGTTCAGCGAAGGTGTTGCGTAAGGTGGTTCGCTCAGCACTAGCCAACGCAGAGTCTAAAGGGACTACCGACGATGTGGAGAGGCTTTACATAAAGCAGCTTATGATTGATGGGGGCCCAAAGTTAAAGCGATTTCGGCCTCGTGCTCGGGGACGTGCGACAAAAATCCTTAAGCCCATGAGCCACATAACAGTGGTATTGGGAACGCCGGATAGCGAGGAGAACTAAAAATGGGGCAAAAGGTTCACCCGACCGGATTCCGCTTGGGCTTCAATAAGACGTGGGTCTCAAATTGGTTTGCAAGACGTGATTTTGCCGATTTGCTTCATGAGGATCTGGAGCTGCGAAAGTATATTAAAAAGACGCTGTACCACGCCGGCGTTTCCAAAATTACAGTAGAGCGTGCTTCCCAGCGGTGTCGGATTGATATATGGGCTGCTAGACCCGGGATCATCATTGGCAAACGGGGTACGGAGGTAGATAAGCTCCGTACTGACCTTCAGAGCAGGACGGGGAAACAGGTTCATATCAACATTAAAGAAGTTAGGAAAGCCGAGGCCGATGCCCAACTGGTAGCGGAAAATATTGCGTTGCAGCTTGAGCGGCGTGTGGGTTTCCGCCGAGCCATGAAACGGGCGGTTACTTCTGCCCTCCGTTTTGGGGTGCGGGGAATAAAGGTGGGTGTCTCGGGGCGGCTTGGTGGCGCTGAGATGTCTCGGAAGGAGTGGGTCCGGGAAGGTCAAATTCCGCTCCACACCCTCCGTGCAGATATTGATTTCGGTTTTGCCGAATCCAAAACGACTTATGGTGTCATCGGCGTTAAGGTTTGGGTGTACAAAGGGGAATCCTATTCACCGTTTAGTGACCGGGAAGCCTAAAAGGAGGGGATGTTCCCCATGTTGATGCCAAAGAAAGTAAAGCACCGCAAGATACAGCGGGGACGTAGACGCGGTAAGTCTTTCGCAGGGTCGACTCTGGAGTTTGGAGAATATGGATTGCAGGCAATTGAAACTGTATGGATGACAGATCGGCAAATTGAGGCTGCTCGGATTGCTATGACGCGGCACGTCAAGCGTGGTGCCAAGATTTGGATTCGCGTTTTCCCGGATAAGCCAATAACCAAGAAGCCCGCCGAGGTCAGGATGGGCAAAGGGAAAGGCCCACCGGAGCAGTGGGTAGCCGTCGTCCGGCCAGGACGAATTTTATACGAGATGGCTGGAGTAGCCGAACCCATTGCTCGTGAGGCCATGCGCCTAGCGGGGCGCAAGTTGCCGATGAAAACACAGTTTGTGGTAAAGAGCTGATGGTGAGAATGGTGATCATATGAAGCCGCAGGAGCTACGAGATCTCACAGATGAAGAGCTAGTAACCAAGGAACGTGAGTTGAGGGAGGAATTATTCAACCTGCGATTTCAGTTGGCAACGGGTCAAGTAGAGAATCCTATGCGAATACGCATGGTTCGAAGAGATATTGCACGGGCGAAGACAGCTGCCCGAGAACGAACCTAAAGAAGGGCTAATTGATGGTAGCGAATGTACGAGGACGTAGGAAAACTCGAGTAGGTCAAGTCGTTAGCAACAAGATGGACAAAACAGTGGTTGTGCGGGTAGACCGACTGGTTCAGCATCCGATTCTCAAAAGAATCATGCGTCGCAGGTCTAGTTTTCACGTCCATGACGAAAGTAACGAGTTGGCAGTGGGAGACAAGGTGCGCATCATGGAGACTCGTCCCCTTAGTAAAACAAAATGCTGGCGACTGGTCGAAGTAATCGAGAAAGCCCGATGAACTGGAGAACGCTATGATTCAAGAGCAAACCATGGTGGACGTGGCCGACAATTCGGGTGGCCGCAAAGCCCAGTGCATCAAGGTTTTGGGTGGGACAAGAAGACACTACGCTGGAGTTGGGGATGTGATAGTTGTTGCCGTGAAAGAGGCGGTTCCCAATGCCCCAGTTAAGAAGGGAGAAGTTCGGCGGGGCGTTGTCGTCCGGACAAAAAAGGAACTTGGACGTCCTGATGGCTCTTACATCCGGTTTGACAACAACGCCATTGTCTTGCTCAACGAGAATCGGGAACCCCTAGGGACTCGTATCTTTGGGCCAGTTGCCCGTGAGCTTCGCCGGAAGCAATTTATGAAAATTATCTCATTAGCCCCAGAGGTTCTGTAATGGCCTCTAAAGCTAGTATCCGAAGAAATGATATTGTGGAAGTGGTGGTGGGTAAGGACAAAGGCAAAAGAGGAAGGGTTTTACGCGTGCATGCCCAGGAATCACAGGTTGTTATTGAGAAGGTCAATATGGTCAAGCGTCATACACGTCCTGATCAAAAACAAAAGGGTGGGATTGTCGAAAAGGAAGCTAAGATCCATCTTTCAAACGTTATGTTGGTGTGTCCAAAGACTAGCCAGACTTCCCGCATGGGATGGAAAACTCTGGAGGATGGTCGTAAAGTTCGTTACCTGAAAAAAAGCGGCGAGATGCTAGATGAGTGATAGGGTGGCCTGACGGATGGCGAAAAAAAAGGATGAAGAGGCTCCTGCAGGGAATGAATCTCCCGAAGGTGGGGCAAAGAAAAAAGCAAAGGCAAAGGGGATCCCCTCAAAGGGAGAGCCTTCGCGGCTCCGCAAACGCTATTTGGAAGAGATTGCCCCAGAGCTTCAAAAAGAGTTTGCTTACAAAAATCCCATGTTGATTCCTAGGCTTAATAAGGTCGTTGTTAACATGGGGCTTGGAGAAGCAATCCAGAACGGGAAGGTTTTGGAGGCAGGAGTGGCGGAGTTGGCCACAATTACTGGACAAAGACCCATCATCAGGAATGCCCGAAAGTCTATTGCGAATTTCAAGTTGCGAACAGGCATGCCGATCGGCGCGATGGTTACGCTTCGGGATAAGCGGATGTATGAATTTTTGGATCGTCTGATGAATATAGCCCTGCCGCGGGTTCGCGATTTTCGAGGCTTGCCTGGGAAGGCGTTCGACGGACGTGGAAACTATTCAATTGGACTACGTGAGCAAGTCATCTTTCCGGAAATCGATTACGACAAGGTAGAGAAGGTTCGAGGATTGGGAGTCAGCATCGTGACAACAGCCCGAACGGATGAAGAGGGCAAAGCCTTGTTGAGGTTGATGGGAATGCCGTTCCGGGACTGAGGGGTCTTGACACCAGGAGAAGGCCGTGGCGAAGACGTCGTTGGTGGCAAAAGCTAGGCGCAAACCAAAGTTTAAAGTTAGAGGGTATACCCGCTGCAGGATTTGTGGTCGCTCCCGGGGTTACCTGAGGAAGTTCGCAATGTGTAGGATTTGTTTCCGACTCCTGGCGTTACGGGGCGAGATTCCAGGTGTTACCAAGTCGAGTTGGTAGAGTAGGAGAAGTGTATCCATGAGCATGACCGATCCCATTGCTGATTTGCTAACGCGAATTCGGAACGGTTTGACGGCACGGCACACCCAGGTTCGCATTCCCGGGTCCAACCTGAAGCGAAGCGTTGCTGAAATTCTCCAGCGGGAAGGGTATATATTGGGCCATCGGTGGATTGAGGACGAAAAGCAAGGTGTTCTAGAACTGGACCTTCGGCCTGTTGAGGAACATGGGCCGATCCCTCAGCATCTCAGACGAGTTAGCAAGCCCGGCCGGAGGGTTTATGTGAGTCATGGGAAAATTGGGAGAGTGGCCAATGGGTTGGGTATTTACATTTTATCCACCTCCAAAGGCTTGGTAACAGATCAGGAAGCTCGTTCCCTGGGTATCGGGGGTGAGGTTCTGTGCGAAATTCTGTGAGAGATAATGTCACGTGTCGGTAAAATGCCCATCACCTGTCCCCCGGGTGTCGATATAAAACTTCAGGGGACCCGTGTGGAGGTCAAAGGTCCGAAGGGTGTCTTGTCGCGGGAACTTCACCCGAGGATGAAAATTATCCAGGAAAATGGGGAACTCCGTGTGGAGCGGCCTGGTGATGCAGGGCAAGACCGTGCTCTTCATGGTCTTACGCGTTCTCTCCTGGCCAATATGGTGCAGGGTGTGACAGATGGATTCGAAAAGCGTCTGGAGTTGGTTGGTCTGGGTTATCGAGCAACTGTAAAAGGCAATTCGCTAACACTTAACCTGGGTTACTCTCATCCCATTGATTACAATCCGACTGAGGGTATTGAGATCATTCTTGATGAAAACAACAAAAACATAATTATTGTTCGCGGGATCGACAAACAAAAGGTAGGTCAGGCTGCCGCGGATATCCGTCACTTCCGTAAACCAGAGCCATATAAGGGCAAAGGAGTACATTACGTGGGTGAGTATGTCCGTCGGAAGGCTGGGAAGGCAGCGGTGAAGTAGGATGCCATCAAGTCAGAATCGAAGGGTGTTGCGTAAACGCCGAGCTGCTCGTGTGCGGAGAAAGCTTTTTGGTTCTTCCGATAGACCCAGACTTTCCGTTTATAAAAGTAATAAACACATTTACGCGCAGCTCATAGATGATTTCGAAGGCCGTACCTTAGCGGCCTCATCGAGTCTGAGTCCGGCTTTTCGGGAACGTGGGGGGAAAGTAGGGGGCGACCGAGAAGCCGCCCGGATAGTTGGTGAAATTCTTGGCGAAGCAGCTAAAAATTCCGGTGTTCAGAAAATCGCACTTGATAGGAATGGTTACCAATACCACGGTCGGGTAGCCGAGTTGGCCGATGCGGTCCGGAAGCAAGGAGTGGAATTTTGAATCAGCGTAAGTTTGACCGGGAAAATCCCGGCGAGAAGGAGATCATCGACAAAATTATCTTTGTCAATCGGGTTGCCAAGGTTGTTAAGGGCGGAAGGAGATTTAGTTTCAGTGCCCTAGTCACGGTTGGTGATCGGAACGGGCGAGTGGGCCTCGCAATGGGGAAGGCCAATCTTGTACCCGATGCCATTTCCAAGGCCATTGAGAAGGCGAAACGAGTAATGGTCGATGTTCCACTTGCTGAGACTTCTATTCCACATGCGGTCAATGGACGTTACGGAAAGGGGCGAGTGCTGTTGAAGCCCGCTTCCAAGGGTACAGGGGTCATTGCCGGCGGGGCCGTGCGAGCCATTCTAGAGGTAGCTGGCGTAAAGGATGTTTTGACTAAATCGCTCGGGTCAGATAGCCCGCATAATGTTGCTAAAGCCACTTTGGAGGGTTTGCTCCAGCTTCGGAGCCCCGAACAAGTTGCGAAAGCACGGGGATTGACACGGGAAGAAATGCAGACTCGATTGAGTCGAGGATAAATCTGATATGGCAGATTCATCCAAGAAAATCAGAATAACGCTCAAGGGTAGTCCCATTGGGAGACAGTATAAGCAGCATAGGGTGCTCCGAGGTTTAGGCCTGCGGAAGTTGGGACGCTCTGTGGTACGGGAGGACACCCCCGCAATCCGGGGAATGGTGGATAAAGTTGTTCATCTGGTTAGCGTTGAAGAGGTGGTCTCGTGAGTCTGAATAATCTCAGGCCTCCAAAGGGGTCTAAACGAAATGCCCGGCGTGTGGGTCGTGGTCCGGGGTCAGGAAGCGGGAAAACATCCGGGCGAGGGCACAAAGGCCAGAATTCGCGCTCTGGCGGTGGTGTGCCACCCTGGTTTGAGGGTGGCCAGATGCCCCTTCAGCGGCGTTTGCCTAAGCGAGGATTTACGAATATTTTTAAAAAGCGCTACGCTCTTCTGAACGTGTCCGACTTAGCCCAGATCCCGGAACAGAGCCAGGTGGATGAAAAGTTGCTGCGCAGTCTTGGGCTCATAAAACGACGGGTGGATGGCGTGAAAATTTTGGGGAGGGGAACTCTAGAGGTTGCCCTGATCGTTGAAGCGGACAAGTTTAGTGAGAGCGCCCGGTCCAAGATCGAGTCGGCCGGGGGTCAAGTAAAGGTGGTCGGCGAGTGATTGGAAGTTTTCAAAACATTTCGAAGGTTCCAGAACTCAAGCAACGAATCTTCTACACCATTGGCCTGTTGGCGGTGTACCGTGTGGGGGTCCATATCCCAACACCCGGTGTAGATAGTGCGGCACTATCTGCGTTCTTTCAAGCCCAGTCAAGTTCTTTGCTGACATTTTTTGATCTGTTCTCAGGTGGTGCGCTTAGCCAGATGGCAATATTCGCACTAGGTATCATGCCGTACATTAGTGCCTCAATTATTCTGGAACTGATGACGGTAGTTGTCCCACACCTAGCGAAACTTAAGAAGGAAGGCGAGACTGGGCGAAAAAAGATCACACAATATACGAGGTACGGAACGGTAGTCCTCGCCCTTGTGCAGGGTACAGGGATTAGTATCGGTCTCGAGAGCATGCAGGCTCCGGGTGGTATGCCAATCATTCCTTTCCCGGGATGGGGATTCCGACTCTTGACGGTTTTAACGTTAACTAGTGGGACGGCTTTTCTAATGTGGTTGGGCGAGCAAATTACGGATCGGGGGATTGGAAACGGAATATCCTTGATCATTTTTGCCGGTATTGTTGCCAACCTCCCTTCGGCTGTCCTGAACACTTTCAGATTGGTAGGCCAACGGGAACTTGAACCCCTTGTTATGATTTTCGTGTTGGTGATGATGATAGGAGTCATCGCAGGCATCGTGTTTATGGAAACTGGGCAACGGCGCATCCCAATCCAATATGCCAAGCGAGTTGTGGGTCGGAAGATGATGGGTGGTCAGACCACTCATTTGCCTCTAAAGATAAACACATCCGGCGTAATCCCGCCAATTTTTGCCTCCTCACTTATCGTATTTCCAACAACAATCACACAGTTTATTGATCATCCGTGGATGCGCATGATTTCCGAAAGCCTCACCCCCGGGACGATTTTTTATAGCCTTGTCACCGTTATTTTGATTTTCTTTTTCTGTTATTTTTACACGTCTATCATTTTCAACCCAGTTGATGTAGCGGATAACATGAAGAAGCACGGTGGGTACGTTCCTGGCATCCGTCCTGGTAAGCGAACCTCGGAATACATCGAGCGGCTTCTGACGAGACTAACCTTTGTCGGCGCAATTTACTTGTCTTTTGTTGTGATTTTACCGACATACTTGATCCGTTTCCTGAATGTGCCATTTTTTTTCGGGGGGACGGCTTTGCTTATTGTGGTCGGTGTTGCGATGGATACTATGCAGCAGATTGAATCGCACCTTGTCATGCGACATTACGAGGGGTTTGTCAAAAAAGGTCGTATGCGTGGGCGTAGTGGTTGAAGGTTAGATTGTTCTTATGCGAATTATCCTTTTGGGCCCCCCTGGTTCTGGAAAAGGAACACAGGCTGAGGTCCTTGGCAAGGAGTGGAAGGTTCCTCAGGTCTCAACGGGGGATATGTTGAGGAGTGGCGTGCGTCATCAGACGCTGCTCGGGATGGAAGCGAAGAAGTTTATGGACCGGGGAGATCTGGTCCCGGATAGCCTGATGACAAAGATGGTGCGAGCGCGGCTTTTGGAAGACGACTGCGCTGGCGGGTTCCTCTTAGATGGTTATCCGAGAACAATTCAGCAGGCGGAATCTCTTCGAGAGTTTCTTGCTAAAGCGGAAGTGGAACTCGATGGAGTTGTGACTCTCGAGGTAAAAGAGGATGAGCTGATCGGGCGCATGATGGGGCGAGGTCGGTCGGATGATAGCGAAGAAATCATCCGGGCACGGCTCAAGGTTTATCGTGATTCAACTGAGCCCCTGATTCAGTACTTCCGAAAGTGTGGGAAGGTTTTCGAGGTTGACGGAATGGGTTGTGTGGAAGATATAACAGAGCGGATTTCCTTATCCGTAGGTAATATGACTCAAGAAGGGACCTCGGCTCAGGAGACCGGCGGAATTGGTTCCCCGGGGCCCGAGTGAAGTGAATGAACGGAGAATCGAGCTCAAGTCACCCCGAGAGGTTGATGCGCTACGGGCGAGTAGTGAGTTGGTGGTCCACGTTCTACGCAGGGTGTGTAAGGCTGCGATTCCGGGTGTCACGACCGGGGAGTTGGATGAACTTGCGGAGAAATTGATTCGCGATGGTGGGGCTGAGCCGGCCTTCAAGGGGTATCCCAATCCGTCTAATCCCTTTCCGGCGAGCCTGTGCACATCGGTCAATGAGGAGGTTGTGCACGGGATCCCTTCGGCGCGGAAACTTTGCGAGGGCGACATAATAAGCTTGGACGTTGGGGTCCGACTGGAAGGGTACTTTGGGGACTGTGCTGTTACCGTTCCTGTTGGAAGGGTATCGGATGAGGCTGCGAAGCTATTAGAAACGACGCGCAGGTCCCTGGAAGAGGGTATTCAAAATGCCGTGTCGGGTGGGCATCTTCGGGATGTTTCTCACGCCATTCAGACGTACGCGGAGGCCCGAGGATATTCGGTGGTCCGACAATATACGGGTCATGGGATTGGCCGGAATCTTCACGAGGAACCACAGATTCCGAATTTTGGTTCCCCGGGTTGGGGCCCAAAGCTCCGGCCAGGCATGGTACTGGCAATTGAGCCAATGTTGAATGTTGGAAGCTATGATGTTCGGGAAATGGATGATCGGTGGACGGTCGTTACCGGGGATGGAAGCCTGTCGGCTCATTTCGAACATGTTGTGGTGATCAAAGACAGTGGGCCTGAGGTGCTGACCCGCGGAATTGAATCCGAAGAGGATTAGGATGTCCAAGGAAGATGCCATCGAGGTCGAAGGGACTGTAGTTGAGCCGTTGCCCAACGCAATGTTCAGAGTAGAGTTGGAAAATGGGCACAAGGTTTTGGCTCATGTTTCGGGACGGATGAGAATGCATTTTATACGCATTTTACCCGGCGATCGCGTTAAGATGGAGCTATCACCCTATGATCTTACGCGCGGGAGGATTACTTACCGGTACAAGTAAAATTTGAACCGGTTGGAAGTTTGTTGTTCCCAGTGGCCAAGGGAGAGATTGTAATGAAAGTGAGGGCGTCTGTTAAAAAAATGTGCCCGAAATGCAAGATTGTTCGACGCAAAGGCGTGGTTCGGGTGATTTGCGATAACCCAAAACACAAGCAACGTCAAGGGTGATATTGGGTAATAAATCTCAGGCTACGCTCGAATGAAAGGAAGCTGTGATGGCTCGCGTTGGTGGTATAGAGATACCGAATGAAAAGCGTGTTGAGGTTGCTTTAACTTATATCTATGGGATTGGACGAACGACCTCCAAACTCATACTTAAGGAAGCTGGTATGGACCCGAATGATCGCGTCCGTAACCTTAGTGAAGCGGAACTAAGCACCCTGCGTGAGATTATTGATCGGACCTATCGTACTGAAGGAGACCTTCGTCGCGAGCACACCCAAAATATTAAGCGCCTGATGGATGTAGGTTGTTACCGGGGTCTTCGACACCGTAGGGGACTGCCTGTCCGAGGGCAAAGAACGCATACCAATGCGCGTACAAAAAAGGGACCACGTCGCGCCATCGGTGGTAAGAAGAGTTAAGGGAGCTGAGAATGGCCAAGCGTGGAGATAAAGGAAGTGGCAGGCGGAAGAAAGAACGCCGGGTAATCGGAAAAGGGGTTGCCCATATACAGTCAACGTTTAACAACACGATCATTACGATAACGGATGTATCGGGCAACACTGTGGCGTGGTCGAGTGCCGGGTCTTTGGGATTTAAGGGTTCCCGAAAAGGGACACCTTTTGCGGCAACCTCTGCAGCGGAAACTGCTGCGGAGAAGGCCATGGAATTTGGAATGAAATCCATTGAAGTTTACGTGAAAGGGCCTGGTTCGGGTCGAGAGGCGGCCATTCGAGCGTTGCAGGCAGCGGGGATGGAAATCAGTCTTATCCGGGATGTGACACCCATACCGCACAACGGTTGCCGAGCGAGAAAACGAAGAAGGGTTTGAGAGAGGAATCAACGTGGCTAGATATTTGGGACCAAAATGCCGACTATGTCGCCGTGAGGGTATGAAGCTTTACCTGAAAGGTGAGCGATGTGTGGGCCAGAAGTGTCCATTCGAAGGCGGAGAACGAAAGAAGAATTTCGCACCGGGTGTGCACGGGATGCGACGGGGGAAGATTTCTGACTATGGTCTTCACCTTCGTGAGAAGCAAAAAGTGCGGCGTACCTATGGAATCCTTGAGCGTCAATTTCGGCGGTACTTTCAAATCGCAGATCAACGTAAGGGGGTTACAGGGGATAACCTCCTGGAGTTTTTGGAACGGAGATTAGACAATGTGATCCATCGGGCAAGCTTTGCAAACTCACGGGATCAGGCGAGGCAACTAGTTCGCCACAACCATGTTCTGGTGAACGGGAAACGTGTCAACATTCCCTCATTTCTTGTTCGGAGTGGAGACATTGTGGAGATCAAGCAGAAAAGCAAACAGCTTGTTCCCGTCCAGGAGGCTATCTCCCGCGCAGAGCAGCGAGGTATTCCGACTTGGCTAGTTCTGGAAGCCGATCAGGTAAAGGCTACAGTACAAGAACTCCCTCGGCGTGCAGATTTGGCCATTCCGTTTGAAGAGCAGCTGATCGTAGAGTTTTACTCAAAATAGGACCCTTTGTGAGGTCAATTCGGGGTTTTGTCGTGGTCCGGTCGGTTTAACGGCCGAGAAGGAGCTCAGTAAATGAAGGCGATGTGGACCGATTTCCATAAACCAAAATGGGTCGAGGTCGACCGTGGGACTTTAACCGATACTTATGGCCACTTTACTGCGGAGCCGTTTGAACGAGGATTTGGAATTACGGTAGGCAATGCGCTTCGGCGTGTACTTTTGTCCTCCGTAAGAGGAGCGGCCATTTGTGGTGTGCGTTTCGAGGGCGTTTTTCATGAGTTTTCCGTCCTCCAAGGTGTTGTCGAAGACGTGTCGGACATCATCCTGAATCTTAAGGAGGTCCGCCTCCGCATGGATATGGATGATGAGGAACCTCGTCGGCTGCACTTGAAAGCAAAAGGTTCGAAAGTAGTAACTGCTGCTGATTTAGAAACGGATGGTATGGTTACTGTTCTCAATCCCGACCACCATTTGGCCGAGCTTCAAAAGGATGGTGAGATCGAAGCGGAGATGATTGTAAAGAAGGGGAGAGGATATGTCCCCGCAGAGCGAAACGCCGACGAATCGATGGGTGCCCAGTTCATTCCTATGGATGCTGTCTTTTCGCCTATTCAGCGGGTGAATTACCATGTGGAAAATACCCGTGTTGGGCGCTCGACAGATTATGACAAATTGATTTTAGAAGTTTGGACTGATGGAAGCATTAATCCTGAAGATTGTATTTCCTATGCGGCTAAGCTTCTCAAAGACCATCTTCAGATATTTATCAACTTCGAAGAAGAGCCAGAGGTTGAAGAACCTGCTGCGGATGAGCACAAACAGCAACTATGGGAAAATTTGCGTAAGAGCGTTGATGAGCTAGAACTTTCCGTGAGATCGTATAACTGTTTAAAGAACGCGAATATCCGGACGCTGCAAGAATTGGTAGAAAAAACAGAGCCTGAAATGCTTAAGACCCGCAACTTTGGAAGAAAATCCTTGAACGAGATTAAAGAAATCCTCGACGAAATGGGTCTTTCCCTTGGCATGAGACTTGAAGAAGAAGATTTGGCACTCTTGAGTCCGGAGTAATGATCGTTTGCGGTCCTGGATGTAACTAGGGAGCTATATTGATGCGTCACCAAATGGCCGGTCGCAAGCTGAACCGGACGTCGTCACATAGAATCGCGATGTTCCGGAATATGGTTACCTCTCTTTTGGAAAAGGAGCGGATCCGGACCACCCGTCAGAAAGCCAAAGAAGTTCGGCGGATTGCCGACAAGATGATCACACTCGGCAAGAGAGGAGATCTTAACGCCCGCCGACAAGCTCTTTCCTACATTAGGGACAAGGCGGTTGTGCACAAGCTCTTTGAGGAATTAAGCAGGCGCTACGCCGAACGTCTTGGTGGGTATACCCGCATACTCCACTTGCCTCCCCGCCCTGGTGATAACGCTGACATGGCTTATTTGGAACTGGTAGAACGGGACGAAGAAAAAACAAGGGAAGTTACCGATAAGGCCAGAGAGTCTAAGTCAGAAGAAACAAAAAAACTTGCCGACCGGGTTAAGGGTCGTGCAAGAAGGTCTAAGCAGAAGAGGGAAGCCGAAGGGCCAGTTGTGGAAAAAGAAACTGTTCCTGAAGGTAGTGGGGATAAGGGATGAGGCTGATTCCAACCACCTTCCTGATTGGGCTCCGGCTCATGTGACGTGGTTGGACACTTTTTCTCCCTAGACCTTCTAGGGGGGGATTGTCGTTAGAGTTTTTTCGGTTTGGCTGTAATCCCCGGAATTTCATACCTATGTCGAAGCCTCCGATAAGCCAGCCGTCATCAAGTGAATCCAATCACCCTAATACCAATTGCTTTGTTTGTGGCCCAAATAACGCCGTCGGTCTTCGTCTAACTTTTCACTTAGAAGACGACTTCTGTAGGTCCACCTTCACGCCGGATGAGAATTGTCAGGGATATGATGGGTGGTTGCATGGTGGAATCATGAGCGCGGTTTTGGACGATGTTATGGCCAACTGGTTTTTTCTGCGTGGGTATAAGGCTATTACAGGAAGGATTGAGATACGTTATCGGTCCCCCGCCCCCATAGGTCAAAAGCTATCAATCGAATCGTGGCTTGTAGATCGTAAGGGAGGAGTGGCACGGCTAGGATGCAAAGCGGCGAACGTGTCTGGCGAGATTTTGGCGGAAGCGTCGGGTACTTATCGTCTTGTTGGGAAATTAACTGGCGGAGAATCCGGTTAAACTTAATTTTCTGCCAGGAGGGGGTTCTCAAGTGATTGTAGGGGTACCAAAAGAGATCAAGCAGGATGAGTTTCGTATTGCAGTCACGCCGGCTGGAGTCCATGCTTTTGTAGAAGCGGGCCATCGAGTTTTGATTCAGAAAGGCGCTGGTAAAGGAAGTGGGCTGGAAGACGCGGAATTTTCCGTTGTTGGCGCGGAAATCGTTGATAACGCTGAAGACCTCTGGTCTCTTGCCGAGATGGTGCTCAAGGTTAAGGAGCCTTTATCGGAAGAATACGGCCTGTTTCGGAAAAATCAGCTTATATTTACTTTCCTGCATCTTGCCGCGAATTTTCCTCTGGCTGATGCCCTTATTCAAGCACACGTCGATGCCCTCGCTTATGAAACTATGCAGCTACCCGATGGGACTTTTCCCCTCCTTGCTCCGATGAGTGAAATTGCCGGACGTATGTCAATACAGGAGGGTGCTAAATACCTGGAAGTTCCCGAGGGTGGCCGGGGTATTCTCCTGGCGGGCGTCCCAGGTGTGGAAGCGGGATCTGTAGTAATTCTTGGAGGAGGGACAGTCGGGAAAAACGCGGCTAAGATAGCAGTTGGTATGGGTGCCAATGTGACTCTTTTGGACATTAACCAAAGATTACTTTCCTATCTTGATGACGTTTTCGGGGGTCGCCTCAAGACTTTGGCATCAAATACATTTAATCTTCACAAGGCCGTTTCTGAGGCAGATTTGCTTATTGGAGCTGTTTACATTGCGGGGGCACTTGCACCCACGTTGGTAACGGAAGAGTTGGTTTGTCAAATGAATCCCGGGTCGGTGATTGTCGATGTTGCTGTGGATCAGGGGGGATGTATAGAGACCACTCGGCCGACTACCCATCAAGAACCAACTTACACGGTGGGCGGGGTAGTTCATTACGGAGTAGCGAATATGCCGGGTGCCGTTTCGAGGACCTCAACCTATGCTCTTAGCCACGCCACGCTGCCATACGCGATAGCTCTGGCGGATGGTGGCATTGAAGGTGCTATGAACAACTCGATGCTTCGGCAAGGAATAAATGCCCACCGGGGCCACATTGTTTTTCCAGCTGTAGCAGAATCATTGGGTTTAAAGCACACACCGTTGGAAGATCTGCACTGATCAAGATCTGCTAGAATCGGTATCCACCCTGATTTGTTGTTGAGAAATTTGGCTGGAACTTACGGGCGACAGGTTACCACCACTTCATTAACTTGAGATCTTCGGCGATAACATTTGCTGCGTTGTACCCCGGTGCTCCACTCATCCCACCTCCTGCACCCGTTGTAGATCCACACAGGTAAAGGCCTGGAATAGGTGTGCGCGCATTTGACATGGAGATGTGGGGTCTGTGGATCCCGGTTTGATCGGGATCGTAAGCACCCGACTGCACGGCCCCATGTACCATGTTGATGTTCCTTCTCGATATGTCGAGCGGTGTAAATAGGTAGCTACCGAGGATATTATCTTCGTCAACGTTTGAGGCAAAGCTCTTCCAAGATTGAATGAGGTGTTGAGTACCCTCTTCCCGGACGTCGTCCCAATTCTTGGCGCTGCCGTTCAGATCGAATCTCGCGAATGGCCACCAAAAGGCTACGTGTTTACCTTTGGGTGCGTAGGTTGGATCGAATAAAGTGTTACATGCACCGTTCCCCATGGGGCGAGAGGGCATCTCGTCCCGATCTAGTTCCGCCATATTTTCGTAAAACTCATCTGTGGTTGCTGGACCCATAAAAACGTTGAACGTGCGATTTATATCAGGATCGAAGGGTGCGGAAGAGTACCGTGGGGGTTCGTTGAGAGCTAGATGTATTGTCAGGAGGGTATGATGCCCCCATTTCCATTTCCTTATTTTCTGGACAATGTCATCGTCAAAAGCTGATTCCCCCGCTAATTGGACAGTTTGCGGTGCGTCAATGGCACTTAACACGCATTGGGAAGCATTGTAGCGTGTTCCATTCTCCATCACGACTCCTCGTGCCTTTCCTGATTCCAGGGTAATTTCTCTCACTGTAGAATTCGTTACAATGGCTCCACCAAATTCCTCAATGATGCGTACCAAGGCTCGAGGAAGCTCAAGCGATCCACCTGTCGCAACTGCTGTTCGGTGTAGCCCAGAGAAAATTGCGGGCAGAAAGCCGCCTGCTCCCTTCGTATCGAAATCTACTGTGCGTGCATGGATTATGAGACGAAACCAGTTACGGATCTTGTCGTGTTCAAATGTTTTTTCAATGGCCTCATTTACAGAAAGCGTTTGGTAGGAGAGCAGTTTGTCGGCGTCCGCTCCTTTTAATTGGTTCAACTTTTTCTCGACTGCCGAGGGTGATGAAAAGGCGAGGGACATGATCATCGGTCTCAGTCGAACGGAGAATGTCTCGTGTAATTCTCGAAAGGTTTCTGCGTCTGTTCTCGATATTCGTGCAATGGAGGCATACGTTTTGTCAGGATCTTGGTGCAGAGTTATACAGGTTTCGTCCTGATAGGTCATTGCAATCATCGCGGGGGGCAAGATATAAGAAAATCCATAACGGCTCAGTTCCAAATCCCGGAACCAAGGTGAATCAACGCATCCGAAGTGGAAGTTAGCGTGCATATTATGTCGGAAGCCAGGGAGTGTCACCTCATCGGTAGTCGTTCCGCCACCAATTTCTGGGTTTCGTTCAATTACCAGAATTTTGAGTCCTGCACGAGCCAAATAGGCCGCTGAAATCAGGCCATTGTGACCGGCACCAATGACGATTCCGTCAAAATCGTTCATAATCTCACTTCCTTCTGTGCACGCGAAAACACGATATAGCTACAAGGATTGATAAATGGATTATCAAGTCAGGGTTTCAAACGATACTCCATTGGATTATACAGAAATATTCAAAGAGAAATACAGGTGGTAATTCTGCAATTAAATTTATTAGAATCACGTCAGAATAGGTATGAAGTGAAATATAGTTTGAGCAATTGATCAAAGAAAGAGAGTCTGTGATTAAAATAAATATGAGGCTCCAATGATCCCATGCTATGTCAGTGGAAAAGGGATGTATGCAACTGGAGTTACAAGGGCTTTTAAGGTTGCTGTCATTCTTGCTCTTGATCAATCTGGTCTTGGGTATGACACGAGGTATCGTTATTACCGAAATCAGTTTCCTGAAATCGGGGCAGAAGAATTAGCCAAGAAGATCTGTGCCCCCATTGAGTATTATGATAAAGATTGGAAGCCTTATCTGAAGCAAAATCTAGGCAGCCGTGATGAGAGAGAGGTTCTTGCAGAATTTGTTTTTGAGAGGGATGCTCAGTTTCGAAACGAAGCCAGTTTTGCGATCTATTGTTATGATGAGGCTGGGCTTGGATCCGGCATTAACTGCATGCGGTTCATCCGGGAGGGTAAACCAATTCTAGGATTCTATAACCCGGAGAGTGCCAAAGATGGTGCAAATCTGACCAACATAATGCAGTTGAAGTATGAAGCCCCGCATTTGGTGACGCTGATTACGTATAACAAACTGGGGGAAGTACCCGAGCGTATTGTTTCTTGGATTAAGGGTCTAGAGAAGTCCTGAAAAATTACTTTTCGTTAGGCTGGTCCGCCTCTTTCAAGGTCGATTTTATATCTGGAAAATTTGTTGTTGCGGGTGAATCGGTGGCCAGCATGCATTCGGATGCCTGCATGAGAACGTCTCAAAGAATAATGGATTATGACAAAAACATCCCGCAGGGAGAAAAGAAGGAAAAAAGGGAAGAAATCGCGACCGGTTGCCATGGGGCGGGCCGATTCACGGACAAAACCCTGGAAGACTGGAAGACTCTTACTGTATGCGGGAGTCACCGTCGTATTGTTTGTGGCAGTATTTGGTTTTCACGACAGGCTATTCCATAAGCGACCCGGAGAACTTCATCCCAGTCTGGGAAATCGTCATGTCCCGATGGGCTCTGCAGAAAATTTTCCCTACAATACGAACCCACCAACATCTGGTGATCACTATGATCCTCGCCCAAGATGGGGGATTCATAAAGACCCTCTTTTGAAGGGATTGCACGTTCATGGTTTGGAGGATGGGGGTGTCATAATCAACTACCGGTGTAAGGATTGCCCGGACCTTGTCCGGAAAATTGAGGCAATTGTCCTAAGATACCCCGAATTTGTTATAGCTGCTCCCTACTATCGGATGAAACCCTTGATTGTTCTGACGGCGTGGCAACGTATTGATCGCTTGAGCGAATACGATGAAGGGCGAATCGTCAGTTTTGTCGAAGCCTTCAAAGGTATCGACCATCATGCACGGTGAGTAATTTTAAGATGTTGCAGCGCTAGATAGACTTTCTCTCCCTTATAGCTGATCAATTAAAGTCCTGCACGGGACTCCAGAACCTCTAATAGGGCTGAGTAGTCTTTATTTAGATTTCCCTGTGCCCCGGAGGAGATCATGTCTTGTAGGGTAAGGCTGATATAGGGAAGTGGGACACCTGTTTCACCCCCCGTTTGCAGAGCGTAACGCATGTCTTTCATGATAAGTTCGGTGGAACCTTGGAGACCCTCACCACCAAAATCCCGTCCGGTGAGCAGTTCATACTTGAACTCCATAACCCTTGAAAAGGCTGCGCCCGTCATGAGTATATCCAGCATCTGCTTGATATCGAGTCCCCCTTTCTCTCCAAGTATCAGGCCTTCTAGGAGTCCGGACAAGTTGACGCCCAGTATGAGGTTTGTCAAGAGCTTCATTAGAGTTCCTCTTCCGCCTTCGCCCATGAGGTAAATATTCTTCCCGAAGGCCTCAAAAACGGGCCTTAGTTCTTCAAAGACCGCTTCATCTCCACCTCCCATGATTGTTAGCGCTTTGGACTCTGCGTGAGGGACCGCCCCACTGACAGGCGCCTCAAAGGGTCGGAAGCCACGTTTTGTGAGCTCCGCGAAGCGCTCTTGTTGAAAAGCGGGAGACATCGTACTCATGTCGGTCACGATTGCATTGGGTTTGGCTCCTTTAACGATACCCTGTTCCCCATAAAGAACATCCTTAATGATCTCGGGACGCATCAACATGGTAAAAACGACGTCAGCGTCCCGGGCGGCATCGGCAGGGGAAGAGGCCGCCCGCAGACCATCGGTCTCTAAGGCTGCTATCCTTTTTTCGACAACGTCATAACCGCTTAAGGAGAAACCAGCTTTCATTAGGTGGCGAGAAATAGGTGTTCCCATATTGCCTAACCCTATAAATGCAATATTTTCGATCATATGTAGATCCTCCTAAATTTACATGCTGTGTGATTCTCAGAGCTAAAATTCTACCGAAGAAGAAAGCGATTAGCAGTCTGCCGCGAATTGCAATTATCCCAATTTGATAAATGAAATATCGAAATAGCTTTACTGCATTTAAAATGAGCCAGCCTGTTTTTTTGCAAAGACAGCCTTTTATAGTTCAATTCCTTCTAGCATTTCTGCGATTTCAACCGGACGACCTTCTTTTGATGACCGAATAGCTGCGTGAACGAAAGCGGCGGCTCGTACGCCTTCTTTGATACCAGTCTCGGGCTCGTTTCCTGAATGGATACACTGAGCAAATTCATCCATTTGTTCGTATGTCATATCAGTGATACTAATATCCACAGGAATACGCTCGGGATTTCCTTTTCCCTTGAGATAGAGCTCTGCCGTTTGATCAATTTCAGAAGTGGCGGACGGACTGGTCCTGTCGGTTGTCATGAATACGGATGCTTCGGTGCCAAAGGTGTTGAATGTGTAAACCATAGGACCGACGAAGCTGCACCCCATGTAACCTAGGGCTCCGTTTTCGTACTCGACGATTGTCATGTGGACGTCGTCCACTTCGGCTGGCGTCTCCAGTTTATTAAATCGACTGCTAACAGATCGGATTGGACCGTACAGGTATTCCATTGTGTCTGCATGATGAATGCCAATTTGTGTGAGAGGTCCCCCGGGACATTCTGCATCGAAATACCGCCATTTGTCGGGCGTTAAGGAAGCCCCTACCCCGACGCTGAAGTTACACTCAGTCATAATGAGTTTTCCTAAACGCCCTTCGTCGATAAGTCGCCGAGTTGCTCTGTGGACACCATTTCTCCGGTAGCAGTGGCCCGACATAAGGGTGAGGCCGGAATTCTTGTAGGCATCGACGACTTGCTTGGCTTCGGGTATGGTGTTTGTGATTGGTTTCTCAACAAATATGTGCTTGCCAGCTCCAATAGCTTGAAGAATTTGCTCGCTGTGCACTGAGTTGGGAGTTGTTAAAATAACGGCGTCTACCTCAGTGTTATTAAGGACGTTCTCATAGCTTTCCGCATTTCCGCATTCGTATTGTTCCGCAAAGGCTCTACGTTTTTCGGCTGTCCTCGAATAGCATGTAACAAGATTGTAATTTGGATTATCCTTGATGGCTTTGGCAGTCGGCGACGACCACCACCCTATACCTATGATGGCCACCCCGACGATTTTATCCGACATTTTGTCTCCTCCAACCTCTGGCCGGGTGACTTTTGCATCCAGCCAAACCCCCTTAGTTTTATTATTCGGATATATCCCTTATCCAACCTGACAGCAGATTGCAAAATGTAAGTTTTGAAGCGCTATCTTTTTTCCTATAACGATCCCTCAGTTGATCCTCCCTGCAATAAGATAACGTGAACTTCCTTAGGTCCGTGGGCACCCAACGTTGGAACCATGCCGATGTCGGAGCTCCGACTGGGTCCTGTGATGAAATCTATAGCTTGAGCACCTTTTGATCCGTTCTTTAGTCGGAACGTATCGAGAATAATCTCGGGAATATCTTCTAGACCCTCAATAAGGCGGTTCTCAGGCAAAAGGGCAAGATGAACCTCAGGCAGAAGGGATATCAAACGTGAGCGTCCGGGCTTGGCAAGCAATACAAGCGTTCCGGATGCGGCCAGACCAAAGTCCGCCTCGGTTATACCTAAATTTGCGGTTTTTAATTGCTCAAAATCTGAATGACGGCTTGGGCCCCAAAGCCACTCGGCGTTATAACCCTCTGTCGCAATGGCCCCCTCCAGGATTCTCAGCATCGGAGTATTCCAGGAGGCGAGTGTTTGAATCTCCCTTTCCCTGATGAGCTGTGCAACCGTTTGAGAGGCTTCGCCTATCCCAGCCGCACGATAGACCTTGCCATTCACTGCTTCTAGCTCAGAGCAGAAACGCTCGGATTGGTTACCAGGGGGTGGAGGTACAGGATGGATCCTCAGTCCGCTAGCATGCGGGACACCTATTTTCAGCGACCGCCTTACCCTTCGAATCATGGCCTGATCCCGTTCGACTGATATCTGACTCCCATTATCCGATGTCATTTGTTCGGATGGGACAGGATCTCCCCATTGAAGTTCCTTCCAGCGCGACTGGAAGGAGTGTCTTGCAAGAGCTGGCAACCATCGTTTTTGTGTCCAACGACTGACCGGCCATGGTGCCCAGGTAAGACCTCCATCTTCCAAAAATAGGCGCTGAGCTTTTGAGGCCAACCAGGTAACCGTCTGATAGAGCATGGCGTTTCGTAGAATCAATCCGCCTGTTCGAAAGAGAACGCGCTCCACAAAAGGAGTTTCCTTCTTCTCCGTTGCCGCCGCCCTCATCTCCAGAAGCATTCGAGGGATGTCTACCTTAACTGGACAAGCATCCAGGCAAGCTCCGCAGAGAGAGGAGGCGTAAGGAAGATCCCCCGAGCTTTCATGTCCCCACAACATAGGCGAGAGGATCGAGCCTATTGGACCTGGATACGTGGAGTCGTAAGCATGTCCTCCCACTTTTCGGTAGACTGGGCATGCGTTAAGACAAGCGCCGCATTTGATGCAATTCAGTGCCTCCTGAAAAGGTCCGGATAGGTGAGCCGAGCGGCCGCCATCATGGATAATCAGATGGAACTCTTCAGGTCCCTCTATACGGTCGATTTTCTTAGCTGCTCCCGTGACCATCGTCACATAAGCAGTCATCTTCTGCCCAGTGCCACAGCGCGCCAGGAGTTTCAGCAAAAGGCAAACCTCTTGGGCAGTCGGAACAACTTTTTCAAGTCCCATTACTGCAATATGAACAGGTGGAATACTAGTGACCATGCGGCCGTTTCCCTCGTTCGTGACCAGTACGACTGTCCCTGTCTCAGCAATTGCGAAATTCACGCCACTAATACCGATTCCCGCTGTGAGAAAAGCCTCCCGAAGCTTAGAACGCGCAAAGGCGGTCATTGCTTCATTCTCTGTCGGTGGCAGGGACACCCCAAATTTTTCATGAAAGATTTCTGCAATTTGTTCAGTAGTTTTGTGAATGGCCGGAGCAATGAGATGTGAAGGAGGCTCGCCCGCCAACTGAAGAATCCACTCGCCCAGATCTGTTTCCACCGTAGTAAGACCAGCGGCCTCCAATGCGGTGTTTAGGTGAATCTCTTCTGTTGCCATCGATTTGGATTTGATGATTGATGGTCTGCCTCGTTTTTCGGAAATCTCCAAAACAATTTGGCGAACTGCCTCAGGATTGTCACAAAAGTGAACAGTCCCTCCCCTTGCCTTAACTTGTTCGGTGAGTGTTGCCAAATGACGGTCGATTTGCATCATTGTTTGAGTTCGGATTTTCGAAGCCTGGTCCCTTAGAGCTTCCGAGTTTTCTAGGCTAGCGAGGGCACCGGCTCGACGTGTGTCGAAAGAATGAGTGGCTCTTCGCAGTGCTTCTTGGAGGTTAGTATCTTCTAGAGCCCGATGAGCTCGTTTCCGGAACCCTTTATGAGGCATCTGTTGGATTTTCCTTGAAATGTGGGGGTTCCGTCTGTTCTTGGGTAGTTGGCGATTTATTTTGTAAAGACTCAGTGGGGCTATCTAGAACCTCCGCCAGATGAAGGCAGCGAGGCACTGGACCGGCGAGACCCAGTTCCCTCCATTTTTTTGCTCCACCTCGAAGCTGCATGAGACAGCCTGCATCAGCGGTTACTAAAATGTCTGCGCCAGAGCTTTGTGCGGCTTCGAGCTTTTCCTTGAGAATTGCTAACGAGACGTCATCGAACTTTACGGCGAAACTACCCCCGAACCCACAACATCGGTCCTCACCCGGAAGATCAACGGTTTCGCATCCGGGAACTTGTGCGAGCAGGTTTTTGGGTTCTTCGCGGAGTCCAAGGCCCCGAAGAGCGTGGCAGGAATGATGATAGGCAATTTTCTCAGAATTGTTTTTGGCTTCGGGTCTGTTTTTTTCGTTGACTGGGTGATCGCCTAGGAAAGCTGATAACTCGATCACACGCTCGCTGAATTGAATGGCTCTTGATCGGGTCCATGGATCGTCTTGAAAAAGAGAAGGATAAACACACTTGCACATCCATCCGCATGATCCTGAAGGAACCACAATTGGTGACTCCCCTTCAAATAAATCAAGATTCCGCAATGCCATGTGGCGTGCTTCATCGGGAAAGCCGTTATTGTAATGAGGCAAACCGCAACAGGTTTGTCCAGAGGGACAGTCGACGCCTAACCCGCGATTTCGAATCGCACGAACAGTGGCCTCCCCTATTTCGGGAAAAAACTGGTCGACGAGACATGTTACTAATAGGGATACTCGCCCAGGTGCCGGACTAGGCTTGAGCTCCATCTGGATCTCCGTAATGTCCTTTAAATCAGATGGACTGATAATTTCTGCCAAACGTTATTAAGGGTATTCTAACACTTCTTGGGTTTTCGGTGGTTCGGAGCATTCTCATTGGTATTACAGATAACAAGGGGTTCCTCCTTAATGTGTTAAAATACCTTACCTTTTCTCGCCTTTAAGCCTGTTTTAATTTTTACCGGAGAGAATTTTGCATTACAAACCGAGACCAATGGGGGAGTTGCGGCTTTGTTAGTCGCCACCGTTTTTCCAGTTATTGCCGCATTTTGTTTTGCCTTATCACATCTTTTTGTCAAACTTGGGATGGATGATTCCAACCCCACCACCGCAGTAACGATAAACTTGATCGTTAACTCGGTCGGATTGTGGATTCTGACAATACTATTTTCACCTATCCAGTCTGTCGCGATCTGGAGTATTTGGCCCTTTGTGGTGGGTGGGCTTTTCGCTCCAGGACTTGCCCGTGCCCTGCTGTATGAGGGGTATAAGCATATGGGTTTGGCCCGTTCGGATGTAATCGTCGGGGCACACCCGCTATATACAGTTTTGATGGCCATGGCGGTCTTGGGTGAGCGTCCAACGATCGCTATGATTTTGGGAACTTTTGGAATCATCGGCGGAATCTGGCTGTTGGTTTATCGACCTGATTACTCTAAAGCCTGGAAGAAATGGGCTGTTTTGCTTCCTTTTGGGGCAGGACTTTTTTTTTCATTCCGTGAAATTTTCTCAAAAATGGGACTGAATGGATTTGATAATCCCCTCGCTGGAGGGGCCATAATGACAACGGTAGCAACTGGGTCAGTGTTTGCTCTTCATTTTGTCCGTTCGAACAAAGAGCCGTTTAAAGGACCACGGAAAAGCATTCTTTTCTTCGTATGTGCGGGCCTCTTGGTAACAGTGGCATATATTTTAATTTTTTACGCCTTGCGGACAAGTATGGTTAGTTTGGTTTCGCCATTACTTGGCGTGCACCCTCTTTTTTCTCTTTTCCTGAGCTACTTATTTTTACAGTCGACAGAACATGTGACGACCAAAGTCATACTGGGTGGTTTGCTTGTTGGAGCTGGCGCGACAGCTATCGTGCTTGGAAGGGTATGAGCCGAAGACTGAAACGAATTTATTTGTAGGAAGGTTGGAAGAAGGATAATTTTTAGTTTATTTAAACCGATGAAAGGCTAAGATGGATTCACTTTTTCTTGCTCTACTTTCTGGTTTCGCTTTTGCGTTGAATAATTTCCTCGCCAAAATTGGAATGGAGGAATCGAATCCGTCGACGGCGGTTGCAATTAATGTGGTGATCAACGCCCTTGGCTTGTGGATTCTAGCTATTTTCACCTCTCCTATTAGACCAATTTTTTCAGTTCATGTCTGGCCCTTCCTTCTAGCGGGGATTTTTTCTCCGGGGTTAGCTCGCCCTCTCCTTTTCTCCGGGTATCAACATCTGGGATTGGCCCGATCGGATGTGGTTGCTGCTTCTATGCCTCTGTTTGCTGTTCTTACTGCAATTCTTGTTGTTGGAGAGCAGCCCGCCCCTCAGGCTCTCTTGGGTACGTTATTCATTGTGGTTGGCATAGGAGTATTGAGTTATAGGCGAGAGGAAGAAAGCAACTGGAAATTGTGGACCCTTTTCTTCCCTTTGGGCGCTGCGTTGTTTTTTGCCTTCCGCGATGTTTCGGTCAAGGTGGGGCTCCAGATGGTTCCCTTCCCAGTGGCGGGAGCCGCTATTGCGGCTACGGTGGCTTCAATTGTTGTGAATCTTCCGTACCTTTTTGAAAAAAGGAGGAGAAGCTTTATCGTAACTCGGAAAAGTTTGATTTATTTGACCTTGGGCGGGTTTTGTGCGACGGTGGCCTATCTGACCTTTTTCTTAGCTCTACAAGGTGAAATGGTTAGTCATGTGACACCACTGGTGAGTATTTTTCCACTCTTTTCCGTTATTCTTGGATATTGTTTCCTGCAGTCGAAGGAAAAGGTGACGTGGAAAGTTGTGGTAGGTGGATTACTCGTTGTGGGGGGAGCGGTGAGTATACTTTTTAGATAACCTCATTTGGATAATAAAAAGAGATTGATCTTATACAACTAAGGCTCAAACGTGCGGAAACGGGATTACTTAACAAATGGTTGTAGTAGATTGAATATTATCTTTAAGAGAGGTTTAAGAAAGCAAACAGAACTAAATGTTGAATGTAAGGTTAAGTTGCGTTAAGAAGAAATGTAATTACGTTTTGAAACCTCTGTGAGTGTACTTAGTGGTGGACGGCAGTATATGCTTAATGTTGATAGCCTAGGTGTGATTCTCCTAATTAATTGATTGATTTTGTAGGGATTCCATTGTAAAACACCTCGAGTGGTTTTATGACCTAGCCGCCTTACAGAGATGGAGTGTGAGCGGTTGGGATCGTTATGGTTCAGGAATTTTTTGCCCGGTCGACACAGACTACCCTTGCCCTATGAGATATATATTTTTGTCTCGAATACTTCTGTTTTCTGATTGCAACGATGGGCCCAATTTCTCCTCCGTTGTGGAATCCGTTTTGCACGATCCTCAGTCTGAATTTTATCGCGATCATCTTTTTCTATATTCGATGTGTTCTTAAGAGTGTCACATCCACCAAAGAGGCGACGTTATGCGGAATTTTGAGTTACTAAGTTGTAAGAGTGAGTCGGAAGCGTTGGATGCTCTAAGCGAGCATTCAGAGGATGGCAAGCTGATCGCCGGGGGCGTGGCGTTATTGATTGTTATGAAGCAGCGG
>CAYTIB010000074.1:0-65349 GCA_964437725.1 uncultured bacterium
AACCAATCCCTAATTCTTAATGTTTCTCTTTTTTCTTAAATTTATCAGCGTTCCTCTGACCATTCTTTTTAAATATCGTCCGCTTTGTTTTTGGGGTGGTCTCCCCACCGCAACACTTGAGACTCCTTCCAACAAACTGGAGCAAACAATATACCTAGTTGGACCTCAACACGAATCCGCGGAACACAATCCTGCACGCCCTCAAAATCCAAGAACCAACCATGCTCCAAACACCATCAATACGGATCCAACAAGAACGCCCAGTCCTAATTTTTCTTTCCTCCTATTTCTCAACATCATGATGGTCGTAATGAAAATAGGTTTAAGAAAGACTAATGGGACAACAGTTGTAACCGCGCCAGACCGCAGAGCGAGAAAAAAAGTCCCCTGAGCGCCCGCCATCACCAGACCACCCGCCAGGAACATCCAAAAAGATCGCCTCTCGAGCCGAATCCGTTCGGCTTTGGGAAAAAATGGACTCAGAATTAGAAGAGTCAGGAATCCTCCAATGCCTGCTAAAGCTGATCCAAGGGGAATCGACGGGATCAGTTCAAGGCCTGCTTTACGAAAAATTGGGCTGATTCCGAATAGAAAAGCAGTCAAAAGAGGAAAGACAAGAACCATACCGCGCTGTTGCATTTGTCCGCCCAGAAAACTTCCCCGGTTCCCTGAGGAAACCATAACACCAGTGATGATGATCATCGTTCCCCCGCAAACAAGTAATGTCGGTTGTTCAGACATAAAAACTATTGCCAGAGCAACAGTAAAAGCGGGTGCCGAGGAAGAAATGACAGCAGCACGCGCAATACCAACTCTCCTCATACTGAAATAAAAGAAAAACATCCCAAGACCGAATTGCGATACACCAACCATAAGGAACCAAAAAAGCCCGAGGGGGTGCAAGGCCAAATTGGAAACCACCCATGGAATGAGCACGACATATATGGACCCAACCGTCAGCGAAAGAATGACAGCGCCAGTATAGGGAGTGGAAGTCCGGACACCTTCACCAATCAGTACATCACTCACGGCAAATCCCAAGCCCGTGATAATCGCAAGCACTTCGGAAGAAAAAAAATTCACCATTTTAAATCCATTTTTTTCACCACCCTTTAACAGAAATTTGCAGACCAGACAATCAACGATCCGACGATCTAGCTGAACGGAGAAAGTAAGGATGGACAGCGGTCAGCTAGGAGAGAAGTCTTGTTATGGGTGGCAAGTTATCTCACACACAACCAACCTTCAATTCGATGCAATCCATTCAACCACACGATAACCCTAAGTCAGTTGTACTGGCTCAACCAAGGGAGATCGTCTTGGAAGTGACAAGGCAGTCAGGAGCAAAAAGACAATGACCACCAAAACTAGCACCCATCCCGATCTGAAACTTGCCGTAACATCATGAACATAACCGATGATGATGGGGCCAAAACAAGTTCCAGCATAACCCACCAACAGGTTGGCACCTGCCACGCTCCCTACTAGTTCTGATTTTACGTATTCCAATGGGAGGGCAAAGCTTAAGGCAAAAATTCCCCCCATTGCCAGACCAATCACAGAGGTGTACAACCAAGGAAACGCAAGAGGCCAATAAATCATTCCGGCCACTGCGGGAAACAAAATCAGACACGATGTGACCAAACTCACCTTCGCTCCACCTACCCTGTCAGCTACGAAAGGAATGACTAGGCTAGAGGGTAGGTTAAGGAGAATGAAAATCGTTAGCAGTCCAGATCCCATCTTGAGGGATAAACCAAGCTCCTGATAGTAAGTCGGGATCCATGAGGTCAGGGAATAAAAGATAACTCCCTGCAACAAGAAGATGAGGTTCAGCTTCCAAACAGTCTTGTCCATCCAAATACCGCCAACGTTTGGACGACTCCTGAATTTCTCCTTTTCCACAGGGGCAAGCAAAATCCATCCTACAAGAACTACCAAAGCCAAAATCCCCCAAATCAGAAAGGTCCCTCTCCAAGATCCAGTTAGGGCTGTCAGATAGGGAAACGTCAGGAAAGAACCCATAGCGGCGCCAGTAACGATTCCTGTCGTATAGATACCAGTGGCGGTTCCCGGAAGGTCGGGGAAATTATCCTTGACCATTCGAGTTAGACCAGGACCAGCAATCCCCATACCTGCGCCCAAAACTGCCGTCCAGAAAACTAACAATAAAAATCCTGGGGCAGTAACACGGAGGGTGCAACCTATCAGAATTAAGACAAGCCCGATGGTAATCGTTCGCTTCATACCTACTGTATCGGCCAACCAGCCTCCCGGAAAACCGCATGCCGACATCATGATTGTCGGAACGGAGAATAAGAACCCAGCTTGAGCATAAGTCAATACCATATCTTTTTGGATAAAAGGTAAGAGTGGAGAAACCGAAATAGAGGTGCCGCGAAGATTCATCGCGACAAACCAGGCAATTCCCAATAGAATCCATCGGTTCCGAACTACCAAAATAGAAAATCCCCTAATTAATTAGACGGCCAACTGAATCGTCAAATCCTGTTTTAGCTCCGATTCCAAAAGATTGGTTCAAGCATCTTACACCCTTGTCGGGTATTCTTGTCCAAAATATAGGATGAGCCATCCCATCTTACTGATCTGGAAAAGATGCTCCCTTGACAGTCAATCTGAGCGGGGGATACACTTTGTCCCACTCCTTAAACGTATGGAGGTCAGGAAAGAGTGGCTTAGGTCCTTGGTCGGAACCTGTTCAGTGGTCAAAAGCCTGCTGTTTGAAGTACTCCCTGTCCAGGGAGAGGTGAGAGCCTAGCTGTAAATGGATGGGCTGTTACAGCCTATAAAACCTGGTTGGTTCGGGAAGTCTGTAGATACTCTTTGGAAAGGTTTCAATGAATGAAAACGCTTGAGCTTTTGGAACCCACTTCAGTAGAAGAGGCAAGTGATCTGCTTTCCAAGGCCGGAGAGGGTGTCAAAGTAGTAGGTGGTGGAATCTCCTTGGCCATCTTGATGAAGCAGAAAATCTTCCAACCCGAACGGCTTATTGCTATCCGCCATATCCCCCAATTTGACGCTATCAAATATGAGCCTGACCAGGGGCTCATCATCGGGGCTGGGGCCCTCCACCGAACTATAGAGACCTCTCCTTTGGTCCAAGAACATTGCCCACTGCTTGGTGAGGTTATGGGCCAAGTAGCGAACGTGCGGATCCGGTGCATGGGAACGCTCGGAGGGGAATTGGCTCACGCCGATCCCCACTCCGACCCACCACCCGTATTAATCGGACTCGGCGCTCGGGCCTGCGTCATGAGTGTCCGTGGTCCAAGAGAGATCACTTTTGAGGAATTTTTCACTGGATACCTAGAATCAGCCCTGGAACCCGATGAGATCCTGACACACGTTGTCATCCCACCATCGGCTCCGAACGTTAAGTCTGCATACCTTAAGTTCACCCCAAATAGCTCTACCGACTGGCCCTGCCTCGGAATTGCTGCTTTTCTGAGCCTATCTGAAAACGGCTCATGCAAGTCCTTAGACGTCATACTGGGATCTGTGACAGAAATACCGTTTCGTGTACCGGGAGTCTCCGAAATGGCAGTTGGCCAGAGACTAGACCATAACCTCATCACTGAAATTGCAGAGCAGTGCTACGAACAAGTCGATCCCATGGAGGATTCGCGGGGATCCAAGTGGTATAAAAAAGAGCTTTCGCGCGCCTTTGCTCGTAGGATCCTTAAGCGAGCTTTAGAGAACAGCGAAACTGGATAAGAACGGAGGACATATGAGCCACGTGACCATCGGCCTGTCGGAAACCCGCCCCGAAGCGGAATCCAAGGTCCGGGGCGAAGGCATTTACACTATGCATTTTGACATCCCGGGCCTGTCGCACGCCCGGCTATTGGGAAGCCCTCATCCGCACGCCAAAATCCTAAACATTGACACCTCCAAAGCAGAGAGTCTTCCTGGTGTATTTGCTGTGCTCTCGCGTAACGACTTCCTCGACAATGATCGTTTTACTCCAACATATGGTCCCGTTTATAACGACCAGCCAATCGTTGCTTTGGAAAAGGTCCGATATGTGGGAGAGCGAGTGGCGGCAGTGGCCGCCGTTGATGCAGACACCGCTGAGGAGGCCTTATCGCTTATAAACGTGGAGTATGAAGAGATTCCGGCCGCAACCGATCTCGACTCTGCTCTTGCCCAGGGGGCACCTCTTGTCCATGAAAATTTACAGGTCCCACCTACAGGGTTTGCAGACTTAAAATCTATCCGACCCATACCAGGGACTAACATTTGCAACCAATACCGGCTCCGATACGGCAATGTAGAGAAAGGGTTTGAAAGCTCTGACCATATTTTCACTCACGAGTTCACAACACCAACTACTCAACATGTGGCTTTTGAACCTTTCAATGCCATTGCCAAGATAGAACACGGAAACAAAATCAATATATGGTCCTCAACACAAAATCCCTTTCTGGCCAGAAACTCTGTAGCACGTGTTTTTAAAGTTCCAGTTGGGAACGTTCGCATCATGATTCCTGGATACTTGGGTGGTGGTTTCGGATCCAAGACATACGCCCGAATAGAACCCATCACAACTTGTCTAGCCTGGAAGGCAAACCGACCCGTGCGGCTAACACTCACCCGTGAGGAATGCTTCCTCGAGTGCGTTAAACACGCTTCCTTTGTTCGGATCAAAACAGGTGTTACAAAAGATGGATTTTTCAAAGCTCGTAAAACAGAGATATTTCTCGACACAGGAGCCTACGCCGATATTGGCCCGCGTGTGGCAAAGAATTGTGGGTATGTTTCATGTGGTCCCTTTAAGATGCCCAACGCCTGGGTAGATTCGCATTGCGTCTTGACGAACAAGCCTTCCTCTGGGCCCTTCCGCGGTTTCGGTGTGGCGCAGGTTTCTTGGGCCTACGGTCAACAGAATGACATCATCGCTCTTGAATTGGGAATGGACCCTGTAAAGTTTTTAGATCAAAACCTGCTTGAGCCCGGGGACGAATTCATCACCACATCCATCATGAAAGAGATCAACTTCAAGGAGAACCTTCGGCTTGCCACCGAAGGAGTCAACTGGGGAGCCCCTCCCAAACCAGCCCCGGAACCTCATATTAAGGTGGGCAGAGGTGTTTCTGTCGCGATAAAGAGTACCGTGACGCCGACAATTTCCAGCGCCTTTATAAAGGTCAACAATGACTCTAGCGTTTCAGTTCTGTGCTCAACCGTGGACATGGGGCAAGGCTCAGATGCCGTAATGGCCCAGATTGCCGCTGAAACCTTGGGCGTGACATATGACATGGTTAACGTTGTTCATCCCGATACAAATGTTACACCCTATGACCAAATGACAAATTCTAGTCGGTCGACTTTCCATGTGGGTTCAGCAGTGAGCATGGCTTCTATCGATGCCAAGAAACAAATTTTAGAACTCGCCTCCGATATAATGGAAGCGGCTCCCGAGGATCTAGATATCCGCGAAGGAAAGGTCTTTGCAAAAACTGATCCAAGTCGGACTGTCTCTGTTCAAGAGGTGATCCAGAATTTCTTTGGAATGGACGGCGGAAACATTTTGGGGCGCGGAGTACTTAAAACAAAGGGTGGAAAACTGGACAAAGAAACGGGTCTAGCTGTCGAGGAACTTACTACCGTTTACTGGTTCCCTGCTGGCGGAGCTTGCGAAGTAGAAGTGGATACTGAAACCGGTGAGGTTCATATTCGCAAGTTCGTCAATACTGTCGATGTAGGGAGTGCGCTCAACCCGGACAGCTGCATCCAACAGATCGCTGGTTCATCCATGATGGCTCTAGGACAAACCTTTTACGAATCTTTAAACTTCGATAACGGGCAGCCACTGAACCCGCATTTCGTCGACTACATACTCCCCTCCTTCGAAGAAATCCCGGATGAGATGGAAAACCTCCTGATCGAAACAGAGGTCAAGGATGGGCCCTTCGGAGCGCGCGGGACGGGTGAAACATCCATCACCCCCCCCTCCCCTGCTGTGGCCAATGCCGTTTATGACGCCATAGGTGTTCGGATTCATGATTTACCAATTACCCCAGAAAAAGTACTCCACGCATTGCGTGAGAAAGAGGAACGGGAGGCTCAAGGCTAATGGAACGTGAGATCCGCTTTACCTTAAATGGTGAAGAACAGAGGGTTACTATAAGGTCCCGCCACACTTTCATGGACGTACTCTACAACCAACTTCGGATGACGGGGCCGCGGGAGGTTTGCGGAGTGGGTGTATGCGGTGCTTGCACGGCTTTAGTAGACGATCGCCCTGTAGCCACCTGTGTAATGTTAGCGCCATTCGCAGACGGTACGGATGTCAGGACTATTGAGGGGCTCGCTCCAAATGAAACTGATCTTCACCCTCTTCAAACCGCGTTTATCGAGCAAGGTGGCTTCCAATGTGGTTACTGTACCCCGGGAATGATTATGACGGCGAAGGCTTTACTTGACGAGAACCCCGACCCTTCTGAAGAAGAAATCAAGAAATTCATGGAGGGAAACCTTTGTCGCTGTACTAGCTACTATGAGATTATTCGTGCAATCCAACAGGCTGCAAAGGAGCTGAAGGCGGGTACGTAGGAAAACCCTACCGGGTTTTTTCGCTATTAATCTTCTTTAGAAGCACCTACTTCGCCATGCAAAGCCAATTGGTTGAATAACGTAAAAATCAAGCTCATTGCGTGAAAATGATCACTGCAAATCTTTTCTTAAAGGTAAACACGTCATTCTCTCAAAAGTCGCTTGGCATTGTCTTCCATAATGGCAGCTTCTTGATCTGTCTTGAGCCCAACAGCCTCAACTGAACCAACTGGATCTAAATCACCCACTCCAAAAGGGTGATCACTTCCCAAGAAGAACTTATCTGCTCCAATAATGGAAATGGCATTTCGGAGAGCCGTTGAGTCCAAGATAATAGTGTCAAAATGCAAACGTCTAAGATACTCCTCCGGGTCTGCGTTCATATTCCTGGCATACTCGGGATACACTTCAAGTCCCCTGCGGATTCGTCCCAAAAGCGTTGGCACATAAGCTCCAGCGTGAACGAAACAAAACTTCACACCGGGGAAACGGTCCAAAGTTCCACTCAACATCAAACGAATGAGACAAATAGTAGTATCTAGCGGGAACGCCACGACTTCAAACAGGGCATACTCGTTCATTCGATCCGTTCCAGGAGGGTTCCATGGGTGAACAAGTACTGGTACTTCTAGAGAAGATGCCTCTTCGTAAAAGGGCGCCAAACTTGGATTATCCAGATACACTCCATTGACATTTGTTCCGATTTCGACTCCCAAAAGACCCTTATCCCTCACCGCACGTCGGAGTTCTTCGGCCGCAGCAACCGGATCCTGAAGAGGAACGGACGCCATTGCACCTAACCTATTAGCATAAGGTTGGGTAAAATCGACCATCGAATCGTTCCAAAGCTTGGCAATTTCAAGTCCAAGTTCGGGTATAAGGTCATAATGGAAAAGTTGAGGAGGAGGGGATAAAATCTGGCGGTCAATCCTATACATCTCCAAACGCTTCAGTATGGTGCCCGGGTCCCAGAAACCTTGTGTAAACAAAGCTCTTCCTCTGCCGGGGTGTTCGACATAGGGTTGGCCCTTTTCGTCTTCACCGTAGGTAGTGCCAAATCTGGATGCATCCTCTTGCAAAAGCTGGAAGTAAGCTGGGGGAACACAGTGCGCATGCAGATCAATTGCCAAGGATTCTCCTCCCAATTCAGAAAATAGGGGTGCAAATAATTTATATTATTCGCCGACCTAACGATTGGTCAGTATATTATAAGGTGATAGACGTATCCTTGAACCCTCTCAAATTTATCTAGTTTCAAAGGGATCTAACACTCCATGAAAATTGAGATCCGCGATCTAACACACATTTACAATAGTGGAGAAAATAAAAAGATTGTCCTAGAGGGAGTAAATCTCACAATTGATAATGGTGTGTTTTACGGTATCGTTGGCCCAAACGGATGTGGAAAAACAACTTTTCTTCACCTCCTAGCTGAAATCAAACAACCCACCTCCGGTAACATCGAGTTCACCGGACAACGAAAAGCCGATGCACCCGCCGCTATGGTATTTCAAAATTTTGCGCTAATGCCGTGGCGATACACCGGAGACAACGTGGGCCTGGGGCCCGAGGTTAGAGGGGAATCAGAACCGGTCTACAAACGCATTGCTAATTTTTTCCTTAAAAAGGTTCGTCTCCAGGGAACCCAACATCTTTATCCCGCGCAGCTCTCCGGTGGAATGAAACAACGGGCCGGAATAGGCCGAGCGCTGGCCACTGACGCAAATATAATCCTACTGGATGAACCGCTAGCCCAAATAGATCCCCAGGCTCGGGTCATCATGAGACAGGAACTTGAACTACTTTGGACAAAAGAGAAAAAAACCTTTGTATATGTGACCCACAACCTGGAGGAGGCTGTCCTTCTGTGCGACAAGATCGCAGTGTTCTCATCAAGCCCGGGTAGAGTTTTGGACATCATCGATATCCCCCTTGAAAGGCCGCGCACATTTGACTCTATGGCCGATCCCCGTTTCGCCCAAACGGTAAAGCGGATTTGGAAAAGCCTGGAAGTCGAAGTCGAGCGAGCATTAAAAGAAACCGTTCCGGTTATAAAGGGGAAAAATCGGAAAAGCTGACCTTAGTAAAAGATGGGCAAGAAAACCAAATCGGGAACAAAAGTCATTTCACAAAACTCTTCATTAGTCGGGCAATAAAAAAAGCTTCGCTGAGATCGGATCTCAGCGAAGCTCAACATAACAGATGCGTTACGCCCCCAGTGTTTCTAACTACAACCGCTTGTTTCACCGCAGTTGAGGCAACGATAACAGGAACCACTACGGACCATACTACTGCCGCAGGAGTGGCACGGGGGAGCATCAGCCTGGGCCTGGTAGATAGCTTTCTCAGCCTCTTCCAGGACCGCGGCTTGGGTATTGGTGATAGGGTTCTCCACTGATGATGACCCACTCGCAGGCTCTGCGGTTGCAGTGGCCATCTCGACATCGGATGTCTCTTCTTGATCGGGAAACTTCTGTCCCAACCAACGGAAGAGATAATCCATCAAGCTCTTCGCATAGCGTATATCAGGATTGTTTGTATACCCAGATGGCTCAAACCGTGTATGGCTAAATTTATCCACCAAAACCTGAGGTGGAACACCATACTGTAACGCGATGGAAGTTACCGTGGCAATCGTATCCATCAAACCCGATATGACCGAACCTTCTTTTGCCATTGTAATGAAAATTTCTCCAGGCTTCCCATCGCCATACATACCAACGGTAATATAACCTTCGTGTCCTCCCACACTGAACTTATGTGTCAGGGATTGCCGCTCATCTGGCAATCGGCGGCGAACCAAACTACCCACCTCTTTCGTCTCACTCTCAATTTTATCTTTGTCGTTTTCCCTCGAAGTGTTAAGTGGTTGGGTTCTCTTACAGCCATCCCGATAAACCGCAATAGCCTTGAGGCCTAGCTTCCAAGAATCAATGTAGGTTCGAGAGATCTCTTCCGGTGTCGCTTCATTCGGCATATTGACCGTTTTACTAATAGCCCCGGAAATAAACGGCTGAACTGCCGCCATCATGCGCACGTGACCCATATAATCGATAGCACGGACACCTTTGGCGGGTTTGAAGGCGCAATCGAAAACCGGGAGGTGCTCCTCTTTCAGATCCGACGCTCCTTCTATGGTGTCATTTTCGTCTATGTACTCCAGGATCCGACTGGATTGCTCCTCTGAATAGCCCAGTTCCATCAAAGCTTCTGGGACTGTTCGGTTAACAATCTTGAGAAGACCACCACCCACCAATTTTTTGTACTTGATAAGCGCGATGTCAGGTTCGACACCTGTTGTGTCACAGTCCATCAAAAAAGCTATAGTTCCCGTAGGCGCAATCACCGTAGCTTGTGAATTACGATATCCATTCACTTCCCCAAGAGTCACCGCGTCGCTCCAGACCCTACGGGCGGCAACCGACACATCAGCTGGTAGATAGTCGTGCTCGATATCATCAACTGCAGCCTGATGCTTCCTCATCACGCGGAGCATGGATTTTGCATTCTTAGAATATCCCGGGAAGGGGCCCGTATGCCCAGCAATTTCTGATGACATATGATAGGCCTCTCCGGTCATGAGCGCAGCCAACACACCCGCCCAAGCGCGGCCAGCCGGACTATCATACGGAATGCCTTTTGCCATAAGTAGCGCCCCTAAGTTGGCATAACCTAGACCCAACGGGCGGTAATCGTGGCTATTCTGTTCGATGGGTGGAGTTGGATAACCGGCACGATCGACTATAATTTCCTGGGCCGTAATTAATACACGGACAGCGTGTAGATATGCGTCGACATCAAAATTTCCTTCTGCATCCCGGAACTTCATAAGGTTCAGGGAAGCCAAATTACAGGCGGAATTATCCAAAAACATATACTCGCTACACGGATTGCTGGCATAAATTCGGTCCGTCTCCGGACATGTATGCCAGTCGTTTATGGTCGTGTCGAACTGAAGACCCGGATCTCCACAAATCCAAGCAGCATCAGAAATCTTATCCATTAACTCGCGTGTACGATAGTGATCCACCACTCGATCGGCTTCGGTTACCGCTCGTGTCTGCCACTCTCCATCCTCCAGAACGGACTGCATAAACTCATCACTCACGCGGACACTGTTGTTGCTGTTTTGGAAGAAAACAGAGTTATAGGCCTCACCATTAAAAGAACCATCATATCCGGCATCAATCAAACTCATTGCTTTCTTTTCTTCGTGTGATTTGCAATTAATAAATTCTTCAATATCCGGATGGTCTGCGTTGAGGATGACCATCTTGGCCGCTCGGCGGGTCTTTCCCCCTGACTTGATAACACCTGCAAAAGCATCGTATCCACGCATAAAAGATACGGGCCCCGAAGCCTCCCCACCATTGGACAAAGCCTCTCTGGATGAACGAATAGAAGAGAGGTTAGTTCCTGTTCCAGAACCAAATTTAAAAAGCATCCCCTCGGTATGCGCAAGCTTCAAAATCGCATCCATGCTGTCATCTACGGAATTTATGAAACAAGCTGAACACTGAGGCTTAGGTTCCAAACCCACGTTAAACCACACTGGGCTATTAAACGCTGCCATTTGGTTGATCAGAATATGGGTAAGCTCCGCCTCAAAGGTTTCCGCATCTGCAGACGTGGAAAAGTACCCGTCCTCCCGTCCCCAATTCGCCATAGTCACGGAAACCCGGCTAATCATTTCCTTGACGCTTTTCTCTCTCTCGCTCGGATTTGATGATTTCTTAAAGTATTTTGACACGACCACGTTTAGCGATAACTCAGACCAAGAATTGGGAACTTCAACGTCATCCTGGCGAAAGATCTCCTCCCCCTTTTCCCCATTGATAACAGCGGTACGATGTCCCCAACCTCCCTCGAGTGCATCGAACGGGTGGATAGATGGATCGGTGAAATAACGGGAAAATTTCAGACCTTTACCTCTTTCAGGGGACGCCGAGCGCCCATCCTGGGTCTTCTTCTCAGATTTACTGACCATTGCCCGTCCTTCTTCCACCATAGAACGTTGCCCCCTTGCCATTCAGTGCACTATGCACCAGATGATCATCAATGGAAACAGGCTTGGAAGATGCAGACTTCAGCTCCCTGCTCCAAGCCCCTGATTTCGCTTACCTCTCCCTTGTCCAATTCAAACCCCGAACACTACTGATGTTTAGTACCTGCTAAGTTAGAAAACACCATATCCAGAGAAAACAATATTCGTAACCCACAAGATGTAGTGGTGTCAAGCAGAAAATTCAGTTTTATTTACAAAATGAATTCGAAAACGTTGAGAATATGCAAAATCTCGGGCGGAAACAGTAAAAAAACAATATTTGCACTGCCTCAGTTTCCCGTAGCGTCTAGTGTCAAACAAAAGTATAACATGAAAATTATAGCAAATAAAATTAATAATAAAAACGAATAAAAAGTAAATGTAATCCTACCAACTGGCCACCACCCAAATCAACTCAAATACTCTTCATCTGAATATTAATCTGTCCGATTCGGTCAGGAGTTGCGTTTCACAGAGGAAAAGAACGAACTTGATTTCGATAAGCAACGAAAAAAGGAGTAGCCCAAAAAAAATCAGGAAAGAAGTTTCTCAACTTTTACGGAATATCGAAAATGCAGCAATAACTACAAGCGCGACCGTCGCTGCCACCATGCCTATAGTACCAGCAAGAAAGAGGAAATCCATGTCAACCATCCACTACCTCCCCCAATAGATTCCAACTCTTCGATCACCCGAACCACGGTGCCGAACAAAAGGCTAACCAACTTTATCTTAGAATATCAACTACCCACTGACAATCACAAAAACTGCCCGTGGAACACAAAAGTAGCGACTTGCCGACGGTCAAATTTTTGCGACCATCTCTTTTTTTCTTAAAGTAGGAGGTGCCATCGAGCCCATTACTTCGAAAATGCAGAAGGCATTTTGGTTACTTCTTACCCTTATGAACCTGATACTTCTTGGATGATAATCTCGCAAGTTTATCCGATGTTGGTTGTTTCATCTCGAGAACATAGGACATCTTTTCAGAACTTTTCCGAATCATATCAAAAAGATCCTCATCTTGCCGAGAACTCTTCTCCCAAGACCCTTTTTCAAGTTTTACAAAAATAGGTACGCCACCATTGACGGACAAAGTTGGAACCCCGAAAATCCCATGTTTTTCGACCGCCTCTTTGTGGTCTTTAGCTACTTCCTTAATACCAATTCCATCACGCATACCTTCGGAGAACTGTTCCAGATCAAGGCCAGCTTGGCGGGCAACATCACAAAGGATAAGTTGGTTGGTTATATCCTGATTCTTTCGGTGCTTGGCCCTGAAAAGAAGCTGATTGTAGCGAAGAAACTCTGCATCTCCCTGCTCTAAAGCACACTTGGAAGCTTGCAAGGCAGGCATGTCGCGACTCGGGAAGTTCTTCTCCTCCCAGATTTTCCATCCGGGTTCATTTCTTGAAGCAAAGTTCGCCTGCTCGAGAACAAAGGCTTTGTAAGTAACCCTCATATTACCGTTGTATCTTTTTTTCAATCTTTCCAGCCACTCCATGGCTCGGTAAGCATAGGGTCAAACATAACAAACGTAACAAACAACGTTAAGTGCCTTAGCCATCTAAATTATCTCCTATGGTCTATAAATTTTCCTCAACTTACTTCCCTCCATTCTAACGTTGGATCGGGTATATGCGCCAGCGGCTTCTCTCTGCTTCGAAAAAAAATTTACGGATTTCGCGCGTTCGGCCGACTTGAAAAAATACATCCTTTTGAATATAAATATAATGAAGTTTTTGTATGTATTAGGATCTTCTTTGGCTGACTTTTTTCCGGCCAATTTACTTGTGGTGCTTACGATGGAGGTCACGTGCGGGTCCATATAAAGAGTTTTTTAATTGCCCTGGGGGCACTGTCTGTAACCTTGTCAAACTTTGACGGAGCGAAGGGAGCCAGAGTTAGCCAACCCGTACTATCCAGACCAAGTGCTTCGGTCCTAGCACATAAGAGCAAGTCTGGGCTGAAAGCCCCGGCCCCTCTACGTCCCACTCATGAGGAACTACACAAGACAGGCCTACCGAAGGGGTGGAAGTTCTTAATTCCCAATGGAGATCCAGATGCGGGGCAGGAACTCTTTATCGAGTTGCAATGCCACCAATGCCACATGGTCAGGGGAGAAAATATTCCGTCCATTGATCGAGGCCCGAAGGACGTTGGCCCTGAACTAACCGGTATGGGTTCCCATCATCCTCCAGAATATTTTGCCGAGGCAATTATCAATCCAAACCGGGTTATTGTGAAAGAGAAAGGATATGCCGGGGAGGATGGGCTGTCGACCATGCCGAGCTACTCTGACATTTTAACGATTCAAGAGCTAATCGATCTGGTGGCCTACCTCTCAAGTCTTCGTGAAGAAGGAGGCCACGACCACGCAGTGGAAGCGAAACCACCAAAGCAACACAAAAAACACGACAAGCACAACCATTGATACAAACTGCCCTGCATATAAGAATGATAAGTTCCAACAATAGACGGTTTTCTATAAACACAACGCGATCACTCCTTTGCCTCCTGTTATTCGTAGGAGGCTGGATGGGCGAAATCGTCCCATTGGCTGCAAAGGAGCGCGTCCGGGTGGTTACGACAACCACGGTATTGAAACACCTCACCGAAGTTCTGGGACATAAACGAGTTAGAGTAAACAGCATTGGAAAGCCATACCAGGATCCACATCTTACGCAGGCCACACCGCGAGATATCCTTCGCATCCGAAAGGCCCAAGTTTTCATTTGGACGGGATCAGACGAAGAAGGATGGGCCGACGCGGCCATTAAGATCGCAGGAAACCCGAAGTTGATAATAGTAGATGCATCCAAGGGCATTACTTGGCTGGACGTGCCGGATGCCAAAACGGTTGAATTGGGGGAGCATATTCATACTAAGGGCAATCCATATTACTGGATGGATCCACTGAATGGGCCAATCATCTTGGGGAATATCGCCCAGGCCCTCGCCTTCGTATCGCCTCAGGATCGGGAATTCATTCAATCGAACCGGAAAACCTACGAAGCCAAGCTTATTTCGAAACTCGAGACATGGAAGAAAAAAGCAAGCCCTCTCGAGGGAAAACTCTTCGTCAGCTACCATGACATCTGGCCTTACTTTGCCAAACGCTTTAAGCTAAAAATGCTCCGCCCCATTGAACCAAAACCCGGAATACCTCCGTCGCCCAAAAGCCTGAGAGACCTTATTTCCGAGATGCTTTTGGAGGACGTCCGCCTGGTGATCCAGGTACCCTTTTACAGTTCTAAAACTCCGGCCATGGTCGCTCGTTCAGCTAGTGCAAACCTTGTGATCTTACCCATTTCGTTAGGCAAAAAATATGATACGGACACTTTTTTTAAGCTCTTTGAACGAAACCTAGAAGTACTTAGACAAGCAATGGAAAACTGAGCGGTTCTTTACGGTTTCAAACTCTCGGTGGACCTCAAAATCCTAGGAGATCCTATGGTAGAACTATTCTCACTTCCATTCATGATGCAGGCTTTTCTTGCGTGCATATTACTGAGTGGAATCCTAGCCTATTTGGGAGTCCATGTTGTGTTGAGGGGAATAGTATTCGTGGATCTGGCCCTGGCTCAGATTTCCTCACTAGGAGTGGTGTTAGGTCTGTTTATGGGATTACAACCGACCATTACGTCAATCCTTTTCACCTTCCTAGGTGCAACGCTTTTTGCCCTAGTCCGGGTTGATGACAACCGAATTCCCCATGAAGCAATTATAGGCATTGTTTATGCTGTAGCCTCCGCCGCTGCCGTTTTAGTTATAGCCGTTTCACCAACGGGCGAAGCCAGCGCGATGAAATTTCTTTTCGGGAACATTCTGGCCGTAACAGGAGGACAGCTTTCACAAATGGCTATCGCTTTTGGAATTATCGGGTTGCTCCATGGGATATTTCACAAGAAATTCTTTCTCCTATCCCAGGAACATGAACGGCCAAAGGATGCCGAATTTTCAGTCCCTCTTTGGAATTTCCTCTTTTACCTGTCTCTTGGTTTTGTGATTGCCTTTGCAATCCGGATGGGGGGTGTTCTACTGGTTTTTTCATACCTAATCGTTCCCCCCGTCTCCGCAATGCTCTTGGCTAGAAAGCTTCGGTTCGTACTGTTAATCGCCTGGTTTTTTGCAGTACTTACCAGTTACTTTGGATTGTTTTTTTCATTTCAGTTCAATCTCCCAACAGGTGCCGCTATAATTTGCACATTCGGACTTCTTTTGTTGGTTTGTGGGATAATCAGACTTGCCTCCAAAACACGTGGGAGCCCTGAACACGGAAGCACCCAGACCACGAGATAGACCTGCAGTGGCAACAGAAAGACAAGACATGACACCAGTATCTTTTTCACTTGCCAAGCTCTCCCTAAGGTGTACCCTATCTCTTTTCATTCTCTCTCTTCTTTGTTTTTTGCTCGCATCTTGTGAGACGCGTCCACCACCTACAGCCGCTCCGTTGAATGACATTATCCAACACTACTTCTCTATACGAGCTGAGGTAGAGAGAAAACCATTCAACGTTGAATTGGTGAAAACCGATACAATGCACATTGAGAAAAGTGCAAAGTCCTTAGAAGAGATTTACCGAGAAGTGGACAAGAAAAAAACTGCTAAACATTTGAGAGCAGATGCCCAGTTTCTCCACTTGGCTCTAAGTGGGGGAACCAAATCTGAAATTTTAGCGATTCTTCAGCGAATCGAAAAATCCTTAAAAGACCTAAAGGCATTATAAAATTTGATTGATTACGTTCTCCTTTTTCATCCCTCACGGATGATGCGAAGTACTTCAAGGCTTCTGCTCGCAGGAATTATCCTTACACTTCTGGATTGCACCTCAGAAGCCGGGACAATCGTTGGACAGGTTCGCGTACCCGACTCTCGCGTGTCATCCCAATACAAACGGCTATCAGAACGTTTTTACGAACCCGGCGCAAAAACCAATGCATCCATTGATCAAGCCAAATGCGCCAACCTGCAATCCGGTCTAAAGATTGCAAAGGGGGGAACCATTCAAGCAACCTTACTGTTCGTTGACCCCTCCTCCCATATCCAGCCATCCATGCGCAGGAGGCATAAACCGCATGTGGTCAAAGTTAGAAGCGGCGGATTTTTTCCCCGCGTCCTTCCCATTATGGCGGGGGAGCGTGTGGCACTTCTCAGCGGCTTGGAAAACACTATCCAAATAACAACAAAATCCAAGAAACGAAACCTAAGTTTCACTCTAAAACAACGAGGGGAAAGAAAAATTATTGCTTTTCGCCAACCCACACGAGAATCCTTCGGCTCGCTTGAATATCCTTGGTTTCGGTTAAACATTCGAGCTTTCAATCATCCACTCTTTGCGATGACATCCCGCCGTGGAATTTTTCGGATTGATGACGTCCCCTCCGGCTCTCGAATCATCAACTACTGGCATGAATTCTTGGGCGGTGGATCAAAACAAATAGAGGTGCCACGGAAAGGAGTGGCACGAATTAGGGTTATAATTCCACTATCGGAGCAACTGCGTGCCAAAATTAAAAAGTGCGCTGGACCTTGAATCCGAAAAAAACTCTGATTAGGATGTCTGAGTGGGGTATACCCGCACACGCACATTCCAGAAAAAAGAGGAGGCTTTCAACATGGCAACTGTAGAAATTGTCGACCGGTCGGAGATGACCGATTCTTTGAGGGAAATGCTAACGCTAGAGCCTGGAAAAACGGCCATTGTAACAGTTGATATGCATCGCGGTCACCTGGACCCAGAGGTGGCCACAATGCCCGCAACTGCGGAGGACTCCGAGCGAGTTATTAACGCAGCTGAGGACGTTATCACTTTTGCCCGTGTCCATGGAGTTCCCATAATTCATGTGATTCTGGTGTTCCGGAAAATTCCTAACCTAGGTAGTGAGGGAATGCGGGTTGCCTTCTGGAAGGCTCTCCATGACATCCAGGACGAAAAAAATCGTCTATCCCCTGGTCTTAAAAGTACGGTCGACGATCACAACATTATGGGCTCGGTTCAAACAGAGATCATCCCTAGCTTGTTGGCAGAAGAGGATTATGTCATTAACAACAAGAAACGACTGGACTGCTTTATGGGAACAGATCTGGATGGGCTGCTCAAGAGTTTGAATATTGAAAACGTCTGCCTGATGGGGATCAATACAAACACATGTGTCCTAAATACAGCATTCACGGCTTTCAATCATGACTATCGCGTAGTTGTGATGTCTGATTGTGTCGCTAGCATGTACGGGGAAGACCTCCACGAATTGGGCCTACAAAACGTTTGTCGGTGCCTCGGCTGGGTTCTGGACAACGAGGAATTCAAAGAGAAAATAGCCGCTGGTGCGGAATCGAAAAGTTCGACCTGAGTATTTCGATTAGGGAAACCCAGTTAGAATAGAAGAATCATTAAATGTCGACTCATGAAATTTAGGTGTTGTCTGTTGATCCAAAAATTATGTATACTTCAAACCATAGTCGGAAATTGTAGATATTTGAAGGGCAAGTCGGTGTGGGTTGTCGTGCTCCCTTGACCAGAACGGAGAGTCCTTCTGGGGGGGGCAACCATCCAATAGGAGGGTACCAGATGAAACGTAGAACATTTTTGAAGGGAACAGTGGCAGCAGGTGCCGTCGCTGCGGCCGGTCCAGCCGTCCTTAGGAAGGCACACGCGAGGGCGATTCCTTCGCCTGGCCCAGATGAAAACCGCATCATCGAGTCGGCCAAGAAGCTCGGGGTGAACGTCGACCTCACATTCACCGCGTGGGGAGGGCATGCCAAGGGTGAGATGCAACAATTGGCCGCCGAGTTCAAGAAGAAAACGGGGATCGGCATGGGCCCCCTCGTTGATATCGGATTTCCTCAGCTTTCACAGCGGGCGATGGCAGAGGCGATGTCACGCTCTGGCAAGATAGACATGTGCCATGTCCATAGCGATACTGTACCGACACTGGCCTCGATGGGCTTTGCAGCGCCACTCGATGATTACATGAAAGCTGCCGATTTTGACTATTCGAGCGTGGGAACATTCGTTGAGATGTCTCAGGTTGGAGGGCAAACCTACGGGCTCGTGACCGACGGTAACTGCCACACGTATTTTGTCCGCAAAGACCTATTGGAAAACAAGGATCACCAGAAGCGCTATGCCGACAAGTATGGAACGGAGTTGAAGCTTGCCACCACTTGGAAGGAATACCTCCGCCAGGGTGCATACTTTGGGTCCGATCCCAGCAAAATGACCGGATTTGGTAACCTTCGGGCAAGGCGTTGGGGTTACTGGTGGTTTATGATCAACTACTACAACCATGGGCTCTTCCCCTTCAATGATGACCTTTCCCTGAACTTCGACAACGACACTGCGGAGGCAGCTCTGGCAGCCTATCTCGCCGAGAAACCCTATGTTTTAAAGGATCTCAACAACTGGGGTACCGGTCAGATGTGGTTGCACCTAGGCGGAGCAAAAGGATACCAAAGCATATACTGGGGAGGCATCCTGCCCATCCTTGAGAACAAAAAGAAATCTAAATCAGCTGGTCTCTGGGCCCACGGTATGGTTCCTGCCCAAGAGCTACCAGATGGACGAAAGATTGCTCGGACGTGCGCGGCTGGCCCACCGCTCGTCGTGGTGAATAAAAGAGGCAAAAATGTCGCCGCAGCAGCTCATCTGGCCATGTGGTGGACTTCTCGCAAAAACTCGACTCACATCGTCGGCGGGGAAGTCAGTGCGGTTCATGACCCATGGCGGAAAGAGCACTTCACTGATAAACATGTCCGCAAGGCATACGGCCCAGAGGGAACCGATGCGATCTATCTTAACCAGCAGATCAACTCCCCGATGATTCGAACGACAGGGGCACAAGAATTCAATGATAAGCTAGACAAGCACATCTCAGACGCCTGGCTTGGGGTCACTAAACCCCGAGCGGCCTTGAAAGCTATCGAGAAAGATTTCCACAAGGTTATCCGGAAAATTGGAAAGGCCCGGATGAAAAAAGACGTCCAGTCTTACCGCGACGCCATGCCTAAGGTTGATATAGCTAAGTAACTAAGGGCTTACGAACAAAGCCCGGGGACTCCAAGAAAAGAGAGTCCCCGGGCTTTAAGTTTGATACCTGTAATGGGGGCAAAATGGCCCAAAAGATCGCGAAAAAGAAAAAAGGTGGGTTCATGCGTTGGGGAGCACTTACCCCCCTAGTCCTTTCCATGGTCTTTCTACTTCCAGTATTTCTGCTCCAAATGTACCTGACCCTTCATCAGTGGACGGCTTACTTAGGCCCGTGGTGGACCGCAAGCTTTGTCGGGCTTGACCTCTTTTGGGATGTTCTTACAGAACCGCGGTTTTTGTTAGCCTTAGCAAGGTCTTTCATCTTTGCTGGTATCTCCACCATTCTTTCAGTACTGATCGGGTTTGGCTTGGCATATCTTTTGCAAAATCCCTTCCGAGGCCGGTCCGTTTATTACATGCTTTTCATCATACCGATGCTCACAGTTCCCGTTGTTATCGGATACATTTTTCAAATGCTTCTGTACCAAGATGGACCACTTAATCAATTTTTAAGTTTGTTTGTCCCTGGGCGAATTCGGATTTCTTGGTTGGGAGAAGCTATCCCGGCTTTCGCCTCCATGACCTTGATCGAAGCATGGAACTGGACTCCTTTTGTCATGATTATCATGCTAGCCGGTCTTGTGAGCTTACCGAAAGAGCCGGTAGAAGCTGCCCGGATCCTCGGCGCTAGCCGTTGGCAAATCTTCACCAACGTGACCCTTCCTCTTCTAAAACCGGTTCTTTTTTTAGCCATTATCCTTCGTTTTCTAGAGGCTCTGGGTGAATTTCCGAAGTTTTGGACCATTACCCAGGGTGGGCCAGGAACCGCAACGGAAACCCTTCCTATTTACCTATACCTGGTCGCCTGGGAGTATCTTGACGTTTCAAGAGGTGCGGCCATGAGTTATGTTGTGCTTCTTCTAGTTGGCGCCATCATTTATTTCGCTATTCGGGTGCTCCTAAAGCAAAAACAGACCTTAGACGTCATGTTTGCCACCAAAGGGGAGAAATAGAGCTGTGGACCGTCAAAACCGAAGGAAGGTCTTTGCGGTAACCCGGCACGTGTTGCTTAGCGTGTGGCTCCTCATCACTATGGTTCCTATTTACTGGATGGTGGCGACTGCTTTTAAGCTACCTGAGCAGTGGTACTCTTGGCCTCCGATTTGGTTCCCGGACCCACCAACCATAGATAATTTTCGGGTCACTTGGATGGGGTACGCCATGATCCCGGTTCCTGGCATGGTTTTGCCCACGATCGCCCTAGATCCTTTCTACGCCTTGGGGAACAGTGTTGTCATTGCAGGTGGTTCAACCATCCTTTCAGTTACTATTGGACTTTTTCTCGCTTATGGCATCTCGCGCTACCAAGTACTTCCGGAAAAAAGAATGTTCAACCTGCTAATGCTCAGGATGATGCCGCCTATCGTAATCGCTATCCCCTTGGTGATTTACTATGCCACTTTAGATTTCCTAGACACCTGGCACGGACTGATCATCATCTATACGATCACTACTATTCCGTATTCACTCTGGATGACTAAATCCTTCATCGATGAGGTTCCGGAAGAAATGGAACAAGCGGCCCAGCTCTTAGGAGCAAGTAAGTTGAGGGCGTTTGTCACAATTGTGGTTCCCCTAATACGATCAGGTGTAGTGGCAACCTGCATGTTTGTCCTAATCCTGACCTGGAGCGAATACCTCCTCGCCTTGGTTATGACTGCTGCTGAGGCCCAGACCCTTCCCGTTCAACTTAGTAAGTTCGAAGGAGCCAGTGAGGGTAGGCTCTATGGTCATCAGTCTTCTCTTTCTGTCGGGATCACTATTCCCCTGATCATTATTGGAATTCTGATCCATAAGCACCTCGTACGTGGTTTTTCATTCGGGATGATTCGGAGGCAATGACGCGTGTCAAGCATTCGACTAGTTGATCTAAGAAAAGAGTTTGGGGAGAGCGTTGTAGCCGTCGAGAATACCAATTTGGCTATCGAGGACGGTGAGTTCGTGGTCTTTGTCGGTCCATCAGGCTGTGGAAAGACAACAACCCTGCGAATGATAGCCGGTCTCGAAGATCCGACCCGGGGCGATATTTTCATTGGTTCAGAGTTAGTGAATGAGCTCGACCCGGGAGCTCGAGATATCGGACTGGTTTTTCAAAATCTCGCACTATTTCCTCACATGACCGTCTTCGACAACATCGGCTTCGGACCCAAAATGAGTAAAATGCCCAGCGATGAGAGACAATCGCGCGTAGAGGAAGTAGCTCGGATAGTACAGATACATCATCTACTGCCCAAACTGCCGGGGCAGCTCTCGGGCGGGGAAGCTCAGCGTGTTGCGTTGGCACGAACGCTGATTACCGAACCTCAGGTGTTCCTACTCGATGAGCCCTTAAGTAACCTTGATGCGAAGCTTCGAAAGGAAATGCGGGCCGAGATCGATCGACTCCACAAAGCTCTTGATAAAACATTTATTTATGTGACACACGACCAAGAAGAAGCCATGACGTTGGCCGATCGGATCGTCGTCATGCGAAATGCAGTAATCGAGCAGGTAGGCACGCCTTTAGAGATCTACCACGACCCGGTAAATCGATTTGTTGCGGATTTTTTTGGCTCCCCTCCGATGAACCTTCTCAGTGGAGAATTACACCGAGAAGATGGGTCACCTGGCTTCCGGGCCGGCAAATTCAATGCTCGACTTACCGGTCCCGTGCCTACAGTCGAAGGAGAGGCCATCCTTGGAATCAGGCCCGAGTACATTGTGATAAGCGAAGAAAGCAACGAAGCTGATTTCAATGCAAGAGTGGCCTTGGTTGAGCCATTAGGTAAAGATACCCTATTGTATCTCGATTACGGCAGTGAAACAGAAAACCTTATTGCGGTTATCGAGGGGCACCGAGAAATTAGCCCGGACTCAGCCATCGGCGTACATCTTCAGCACGAAAAACTTTATTTCTTCGGACCCGATGAGCGTCGCCTCAGACCCGAGGGTGCCTCTCAGGCAACTTCCTGATTTCCATACATTCATAACAGGCCACACAAGTTCGGGCGATTTCAAATTTCTTTGTGCGAAATTGTCCATGTGCACAGGCACCTTTCTCACAAGGGGGAGAAGTCCGATGGGGAAATCTGCTGTGGTCATTGTTGACATGCTCAAGGGGTTTTTCAAGGGAGATCCGGTACCATCTCCTTTGAACCCAGGTCGATTAATTGAGATGTGCAAAAAGCTCGCACATAGTGCACGAGAGGCAGAAATCCCCGTAATTTTCCTCAAAGACAACTTTTGGCCGGAGGAAATCGAGGTTGACCTTCACTTCAAGTTATTCGGTCCTCATTGTATCGTCGGTACACCTGACGCTGAGATTCTTGACGAGCTAGAACCCCAATCGGGGGATTTTCAAATTCGGAAAAAAAGATACAGCGGGTTTCAGGGAACACGCCTGGACCAAATCCTCCGTGAATTAGAGGTGACGAATCTCTACTTCGGAGGGACGTGGACTGACGCTTGTGTTCAACATACTGTGATGGACGCGTGGAACCTTTGTTACCAAACAACCATCGTAGAGGAGGCTGTCTCCAGTCCTTCCGAAGAAGATCATCGACACGCCTTACGATACATGAAACGGTTTTATGGGACCCAAGTTGTTTCATTAAAAAAAGTGGTTGCTTCAATGCTTGGAGAACCTGTTTCATCAAGGCAAAGCTGATTCCCAATTGTTCATTTCAGCATGGTCGATGATTAGTTCACCACATCTGAAACCGGGACTAGCCATCTTTTCCTGTACCGTCTTATCGAAAACGATAAAATTTAATTTGTCTTCGTAAAAATCCAGCAAATAGGAGGACAACTATAATGGCTCGCATACCTCTTCTCGAATACGATCAATTAGCCGAAGAGATACGACCCATTTACGATGCGCAATTGCAACACCTGGGGAAGGTTTTAACCACTACCAAGGCACGGGCCCATCAACCCGAACTTCTAAAAGCAATCACTGGGATGATTCAGGCCACAGAATCAGACCCCTCTATTCACCCAGAGCTAAGGACTTTAGTTAATATTCGCGTTTCCCAACTCAACGGCTGTCTTCACTGAATTGATCTCCACACAGCCAGGTGGCTGAACAACCAAAAAGAGATACAGGAAAGTCTCGCTTTTTTACAAGAAAAAGTCTTGGAGTTGAAAAATTTTCGTGAAAGCCCTCTTTTCAGCGAAAAAGAAAGAGCCGCCCTCGAATACGCCGAGTGCATAACAGACATCCACCTGCAAGTGGATGACAAATGCTTTGAGGCGATACAAAAACACTTCGGTAACGCAGAGATCGTGAGCTTGACCTCAATCATCTCTATGCAAAACTATCATGCAAAGTTTAATGGCGCGCTTCGCGTCGATCCGAATGAGGTTTGCCCTGTTCCACTCAGCCAGATCAGTTCGGGATGGCGGTAAAAATGAGGAGGCAAATCGGCCGATCTTAGTTCATTGTGATATCGTCCCTGATTTCATGAGGTCAAACCGAAGCAACAGGCAAAGTTCAAAGAGTCACATCCTCAAGCACGCCTTTAAATACCCAGCTATTAACAACGGGAGTAAAGACCTATGGCAAAATTCACCGACCCTATCGAGGTTCGAGGACTCCGGCTTGAGAACCGCGTCCTGATGTCCGCGATGACCACATCACGCGCCAACGAAAATGGGAGCCCTTCTCCCTGGCTGTTAGCCCATTACACAGAACGAGCACGAGGTGGAGCAGCCATCTGCTTTACCGAAGCAACCCATATAAACCAGGAAGGTAAGGGGTTCCCAGACCAGCTAGGCTCCCACGAAGATGCAATTGTCCCCGAACTAAAACGGCTAGCCCAGGAAGTCCGTTCGGCAGGTGCGCCCCTCGGTCTGCAACTCTTCCATGCGGGACGAACAGCACTTAGTGAAATTACTGGGATCCCAATCGTCGGCCCATCCCCTATCGCCCATCCAACCGAAGACGAGGTTCCCAGAGAACTAACAACACTAGAAGTCAAGAACACCGTCAAGGCGTTTGGTCAGGCTGCCCGCCGTGCCCGTGAAGCAGAAATTGAGATAATCGAGATTCATGGAGCGACTTGGTATCTATGCCAACAGTTTTTTTCGCCAACATCTAACCAGCGAAACGACGAATATGGTGGTTCGTTGGAAAACCGCATGCGCTTCCCACTGGAGGTAGCCCGTACAGTGCGAGAAGCCGTGGGATCAGACATGGTGATCAGCTACCGATTAGGGTTGTTGGAACCCTGGGAAGACGGGTTTACGATCGAAGACACACTAGCCCTGGCCCCCGCTCTCGTGGATGCAGGGGTGGACATGCTTCACTGTTCACGCAATGCACGCGTCGGCGTCCCAGTCCTCCCGGAACTCTACAACCCAGCCTTCCAGCAGCTTCGAGATACCGTCTCGGTCCCCCTCATTGCAAACGGGGCAGCTTTTGGCCCTGACCGGATTCAATACTATATGGAGATGGGTGCTGACTTCGTTGCAGTTGGACGGGGGATGCTATCGGACCCCCACTACGCTCAAAAGGTTATTGCGGGAGAACCTGAAAGTATCATCCGTTGTATCGAATGCCGCCCGTGCATCTACATGCGAGACAGCAAATGCCCTGACGACGCCTACCCTGATGGGGTACTCCCCCAGTCAATGGAAACAATTGTAGACATCGCATCAAAAATGAAGGGGGGTGGCTACGCTCCAACTGCAAAGAAACGTGCACGTAGCGATGACACGGTTGGTGAAGAATCTGAAAGTTCGGCAATCTCATGACAAAGCTACTACATAAACCGAACCAAAGAGAAACAAATTTAGAGATCCGAAAAACTATCCTCAAATTCCCATCAGAAAAATGGGCGGATCATGATATCTCGCTGTAAATAACTGACAAGATTTTGGGGTTAGGGCCATATTCCTTAGCCCTTTGTAGAATGACCAATCTTATATCGCCAAAGTGAGTTGCCTATAATGAGTGAATCCAAGGGAAAACCCCTATCAGGCAAAGTAGTACTCGTAACGGGAGGTGGGCGCGGCATCGGCCGTGAGTGTGCGCTGGCGGCCGCAGAGGCCGGTGCCCTGGTGTCCGTTGCTGCAACGACCTACTCGGAAATTGAAGCCGTAAAAGATGAAATTAATCAGCTTGACTGTCAAGCTTTGGCTGTTAAAGCAAACGTAACAAATAAAGAAGATACAAAAAGAATGGTCCAGGAAACCGTATCAGCTCTTGGCGGATTGGATATTGCCATTAATGCCGCAGGACTGGGGGGACGGAGAGGATCACTCCTGGACCTTGATGCTGACATGTTTCGGGATCTTCTAATGGTAAATGTCCTTGGGGTCATGCTCAGCTGTAAGGCAGAAATCCAAGAAATGTTAAAACAAAAAGGTGGCCATATCATCAACATTAGCTCGGGTCTCGCACACCGAGCTGTTCCAAATGCAATTGGGTACAGTTCTACAAAGTGGGCTGTCGAGGGAATCACCCAGGGCATCGCCGTCGAATTTACCAATCGGGGTATTATTGCGCATACTTTAGGGCCAGGGAGGATGCTCACCAAAAACTTCCCCCTGTCAGAACTTCCCAAAGACCGTTACCATGAGGCCCGCCCCCTGGAAGCCGTTCGGGGAAGCCTTATGGATCTGTTAACGAATCCTGCCGGGTACTCTAATGGAGCATTCCTCAACTCAGTCGATTGGGACCGAGAACATGGAATCGAATGGGAGAGTCCATTGAAGGATGCTTAATCGAGAAAAAACAGGCGGCCTCTGCAAGGTTTAAAGGCGAGAGGGATGCGTCACTCAATCGAATGGGAAACTCATAAAGGGAAAATACGATTATGACTCCGAAAGAAATCGTTTTAGGTGGATATCAATCATTTTCTGAAGGAGACCTTGAAAGTCTCGGAAAAATCTTTCACGAAAACGCAGTGATTCGAGTTAATGGTAATCACAAACGATCCGGAGTATATAAAGGTTTCAATAATTGGAGAGATAATTTTCTCTTACACCTACCCAGTGATTATCCGAATTTCAATTTGGAAATTTTACACGTCGTCGCAGAGGGCGATCGAGTGCACGTTTTTGTTAAATACACGGCAGATAACCTAGATGCCAACGGAGTTCATATGTTTCTAGTGGAAGACGGACTGGAAACTGAATTTATAATTTTTGACGACACCCAAAAAATGGCAACAGCGTTAGGAAATTGAAGGAGGCAGTGGAAATTCCTGGGTAAACTTTCACCCCAGTTTTTAAATGAAAATTTAAAAATTCCATATAGAAAAAACAGTCCTGGAGGGTTGTACAATGCCTGAATCCCGCTCCATCGATGCACATTGCCACTGGATAACTCCTGAATGCCTGGAAAATATGAGTCGTGTTGATTCGTCATGGACCTTCGTCCGAGAGGAAACTGCCCCGGAGTCATTTCATATTCTGATCAACGATCGCAGAATCGGCCCAATGAGTCTGGGTGGGTTTAACATGAAGCGGCGCCTATCAGATATGGATGAAACAGAGGTGGATTTTCAAGTCTTAGCACCTGTCCCGTATCTCTTTCTTTACGAGGCAAAGACCGAAACAGGCGAGGAATTTGCACGGTTACAGAACGACTGCATCGCAGAAATCATCTCCGATCGTCCGGACAGATTTGCAGGTATAGGAACGCTCCCTCTTCAGGATCCTGAGCGAGCCATCTGTGAACTAGAAAGAGTCATCGGTACCCTGGGATTGCGAGGAGTTGAAATTGGTACTCATGTTCTCGGAAAGAACTACGATACGCCTGAATTATTTCCGGTTTTTAAGCGAGCAAGCCAGCTTGGCGCCTTTATTATGGTTCATCCATATCAAGTCGCTGCAACAGAACGTCTTAGAGATCACAACTTTATCAATTCTCTTGGAAATCCGATCGATAACTCTATTGCCGGGGCAAGTATGGTTTTTGGAGGGATCTTTGAAAAGCTGCCCGACCTCAAGGTGATGATTGTACACGGAGGAGGATTTATCCCGTACCAACATGGCCGGTTAAAACGAATGATAGAGGTCCGTCCAAAAAGTGGTGAACAGCTAAATCAACCTATCCACGAATCTCTTCAAAAGATTCACTTCGACACGCTTGTTTTTGACGAAATAGCTCTAGAGTTTCTCGTGAAATCCTGGGGGGCCAGCCACAATCTAATGGGAACAGATTATCCCTTTCTCATGTCAGATCCGGCCCCCGTAAAAACTGTAAAAGGATTATCAGGGATTCCAGATGAAGAAATAGCCATGATTCAGGGGGGGAACACCTCTAGATTACTGGGTCTGATCTCTTAAATCCCCTAACGATAAAGGACTGCAGAAGAAATTCTCCGCAGCCCTTTATCATTCCGTTCCTAATATTCACTCTAGTCCGGTATAACGATGACCGAGCGTAGAGTCTTCCCCGCCTCCATGGCTTCAAAAGCGGGTTCGACATCTTGTAGCTTAATCTCTTCAGTCACAACCCGATCCAAGTCGAGTTGGCCTTGGCTGTACCAATCTGCAAGCATCGGAAAATCTCTCGATGGTAAGCAATCCCCATACCAGCTCACTCTCAACGAACCACCAAGGCCGAAGAACTGAAGCATGGGAAGCTCCACTTTCATCTGGGGATTTGGAACTCCGATCAGGGTACATGTTCCAGCCAGATCGCGAGACCAAAGTGCTTGAAGGAGGGTTTCAGGTTTACCGACAGCTTCGAATGAATGGTCTACGCCCAGCCCGCCTGTAATCTCTTTGATAGCTTCAACTGGATCGCATTTACCGGCATCGACAACATCCGTAGCACCAAAATCTTTCGCCCAATCGAGTTTGTTCTGTAAAACATCGACACCAATAATCGTCTGTGCACCGGCCATCTTTGCACCCATGATAGCGCTACAACCTACTCCCCCACATCCATAAACGGCTACAGTACTTCCGCGATTGACTTGCGCAGTATAAAGCGCTGCACCGATTCCAGTCATAACGCCACAGCCCAACAAGCAGGCCTGAGCTGGTGGGCAAGTATTCGGAACCCGAATCGCTTGCTTGGCGGAAACAACTGTATGAGTGCAAAAGGTTCCAATCCCGAGAGCCGGAGACAACAACTCTCCTCCCTGGGTCTTCATACGCGGATTAGCGTTGAGACTACCGGAGCAAAGGTGTGGCTTACCGACTAGACAAAAGCGGCAACTCCCACAAGGAGCCCGCCAGGCCAGGATTACGTAATCACCTATTTCTGGTTCGACAACACCCTCTCCAACCTCTTCTACAACCCCTGCTCCTTCGTGCCCCAAAAGAAAGGGGAATTCGTCATTGATTGCACCCAGTTTGTAATGCAGGTCCGTGTGACAAACCCCGCTCGCTTGGATTCTGACCAAAACCTCCCCTGGTCCTGGAGGATCAATCAGTATTTCTTCAAGCTCCGTGGGTTCCCCGGCTTTTCTGGACACCACACCTTGTGCCTTCATGTTCATGCTATCTCTCCCTTTAGATGCCTGCACCTTTGACAACCCAACAACGGAAAAGGCGCAAATCACTCATCTAGCTAACACCAACGAAAGTGGACAAACAAACTGAACTTCCTTACGGCAAAAACTAAGATACTGTGAAAAACATAGCGAAATTACTTAATAATTGACTTAGGTGATTCTGCCAACGTATCGTTTCGAGAAATTTCCTCTTACAACCCGAACTCGCATAACCAGAGAGGGGCAACCTTGGATCTTACAAAACGTCTGATGCAACATCTCGTATATACCGACTTTGAAAAGCTTCCTGCCAGTGCCATAAAAGCCACAAAACATATGATACTAGATACATCAGCCGTTATTCTAGCGGGAAGCAGCGCAAAAGGATCCAATGCTATAACCCAGCAAATCAAAAGTTGGTCCCCGCCAGGGAAGTCTACCGTCTTAGCCCTAGGGAATCGACTCACCGCACCGATGGCAGCTTGGTCAAACGCCTTCATGGGGCGCGCCAGAGAGCTCGATGACTCCCACGATCTAACTGGAGACCACTCTGGGCTTCCGGCCGTTTCTGCAGCCCTTGCCGTCGCCGAGGATGTGGGCAATGTCACAGGAAAGGAAATTATAACGGCCATATCACTAGGTGTCGATTTGGTCGCTAGGCTCCGATTAGCCTGTAACATCAAAGTCGGGCAAATTTCTTGGGGGGCCGCTACCTTTGCCCCGTTATCCTCGGCTGCCGTAGCAGGAAAACTCCTACAGCTAGATGAAGGCGAAATGCGCAGCGCCCTGGGTCTCGCCTATAGCCAATTAGCAGGTTCTCTTCAAGCTCAACTAGATGGGACCCTTAACCTTCGGGTGCAGCATGGATTAGCCGTTGAGGCTGGGGTGCGGTCGGCATTCCTAGCGAAGAGTGGTATGGATGGAATTCAAAACTTTCTTGAAGGCCGGTTCGGCCTTTATTCTAGTTACTTTCTCGATCAATGGACCCCTGAACGTATTTTCAACAACTTGGGTAAGCAATTTGAGATCGCTAATGTTAGCATCAAGCGCTATCCCTGCGGGCGGTATTTTCATGGCGCGATCGACAGTGTTCTGGAAGTTATCCGAAACGAAGGCCTTGCCCCAGAAGAGATTAGAAACATAAGAGTCAAGGTTAGCCAGAATGGCTACAGCATGACATGCGAACCGAAAGCTTTGAGACTCCAGCCTCAAAACCCCTTTCACGCTTCATTTAGCCTTTTCTACTGCCTAGCCACCGCCGCGGTACGCCAAAAACTATTCATCGAGGAATTTTCAGAAGAAGCCATTCAGGATGAGAAAAACCTCTCCCTTGCGCGTCGTGTCGAACCAGAGGTGGACGATCACCTAGAACATTCCCGGCGAGCCATTCCCTCCACACCCATAGAGATCGTTACCCGAGACCGAGGCTCCTTTCATCACACTACAGAAACTCCCAAGGGCCACCCAGACAATCCGATGACTTTTGAGGAGGTATTTGACAAAGCTACCACGTGTGCAACATATTCAGCTTCTAGTATCCCTGAGACTAACCTACAAGAACTAAAAAAAGCCATCATTCATTTAGAGGATTTGAACGACATCTCATCCATTCCGAGTTTGCTAACCGGGCGATAGGCGGAGGTCATCATTTACAAATATCCATTTTTCGATAATATGGTTCTAAAATCGAAACCTTGAAATCTAGCTTTGTATATTTCTGTGTTTGAAGTAGTGCCATCACACGGGAAATCTAAAATCTATTGATAGGCTAGGAGAGTATCGGATGCGTCCTGAGGCGGTCAAGCTCGCTATGGATGGGATCAAAAAAGCCGGGGTTAGCATTATTTGTTACCTTCCCGATTCCCACTTAAAGGAGCTCTACGAAGCATCTGTAAAAGACTCCGAAATCAGATCCGTTTGTGTCACTAATGAGGCGGAAGGCGTTGCCATCTGTGGGGGGGTTTTTGCTTCCGGAAAGCGGGCTGTGATGATCATGGAGAATTCCGGTCTCCGCGTGGCATCCGAACCCTTGGCAAGAATGGGGCTAGGCCACGGGATCCCGGTAGTTATGATCATGAGCTACCGAGGAGAGTTCGGTGAGCAAAACTGGTGGGGGATTCCTCATGGAACTACCATGGAACCAATGCTTCAAGCACTGCGTATACCCTACCAAGTGGTTCGGGAAAACAGAGACATTAATAGCTCCATAGTGAATGCCTTTCATCACGCTTACTCATCTTATTATCATACAGCCGTGATTCTGGCAGGAGACTCCGTTCGATGAAGAGATACGAATGCATGCAGGTCCTGGCCCCACTAATTCAAGATGAGCTAATCGTACTATCATTAGGCGGAGCAGTGGACGAATGGTACGACGTTGCCCCAAATTTGCGCGAGCAAAGCATGTTTCACCAACACCTTGGAACCGTCTCACCGGTCGCATTCGGGCTTTCTATGGGTCTTCCCCACAGAAAGGTTATTGCGTTGGATACCGACGGAGGTCTACTCCTCAACCTGGGAATCATACCGACACTTGGAAATGAGCAACCAAAAAATCTAGGTGTAATTGTCTGGGACAATGAGAGTTACTTGTCCATCGGTGGGCCTCCTACACATACGCGTGGGCAGACAGACCTTGAGGGTATTGCCAAAGCCTGTGGAATCAAAAAAACTAAAACTGTACACTCCATCAGTGAGTTCAAAAAAACCTGCGAAGAAATCATGCACACCGAAGGGCCGCACTTTGTTGTTGCCAAGGTCGAAGCCGTAAACACACCAGGAGTAAAACGCAAACATGCTGATGGCCGGGAACACAAATACACTTTCATTCGCCATCTTGAGCAGGAAGAGGGACTCACCATTCTGGGGCCAAGCGAGCACAACTAAGCAATGAGACAAATTACATAGATACAAAATCCAATCTTCCAGTCAAATGCGAAAGGAATAAAATGCTTGAGAGTGTTCTGTGGCCCAAATTAAGGGAATATTGGCACCCTGTAGCCTTTTCCGAGGACGTGAATAATGGCCCCGTCCCCGTTACCCTATTGAATGAACAGATCGCGATTTGTCGCCTAAACGGGGAGGTAAAGGCATTCCATGACCTTTGCATTCACAGAGGCACCCCTATTTCCCTTGGGTGGGTGGAAGACAACAAGATAGTTTGCGCTTACCATGGATGGGCCTATTCAGAAAATGGGCGCTGTGTCCGAATTCCTTCCATCCCTTCCACACATCCAGTCCCCAAGAAAGCATGTTTGACCTCCTACCTCGCAGCGGAACGATATGGGCTTATCTGGGTTTGTCTGGTGGAAAAACCGCGCATACCGATTCCAAACGTTCCTGAGTTTGAAGATGATCAGTTTCGAGTAATGTTTCGGCAGATAAAAACTTGGAACTGCAGCGCCGCTCGAGCTATTGAAAACTTTTTTGACCTGGCTCACTTCCCCTGGGTCCATGAAGGTATCTTGGGAGACCGCAATCATCCGCTTGCACCAAAAGTCAATGTGAACCGGGAGGGAGAAGTAATTCGAGTTGTGGTGGAAAACCCAGCCGACGCAACTCATCCTACCGCCCACCAACGAAACTACCGAATCACTCGGCCTTTCTTTATTCATCAACGAAAGGAAGAGGAGAACAATCGTACGGAAACTTATATCTTCACATGCTGTCCGCACTCCACTTCTCGGACAACAAGATTCATGTTGATGACTCGGAATTTCAACTTCGACAAACCGGAATTCGTCCATGCGCCTTATACAATGCGCGGAGAAAAGGTAACCTCTGAGGTTACAGGGTTCAACGGCGTACTTCCCTCGTATATCGAGATGCACGATCAGATTGGTGAACAAGACCGCGTTATAGCTGAAAAACAACGACCTGAAGAGTTACCCCTTGATTTAGCGGAAGAACTTCATGTTAAGGGACCTGATGCCATGGCCCTGGCCTATCGAAGAGCGTTGGCAGAACTTGGTGTGGAACCATGAGCCCTGCTTACCCTGAAGGGAAAAGACTTGACCCACTCAACATTCGACCGGATACTATCCTCACACGGACATGGTCCAGAAAACCACGCCGGCCTACCTATCGGGTTGTGCAGTTTTGAGGCCAGTATGTGGTGTCTCGGATGAATTAGGAGCGTAGAAATTAGATGAAAGGAACTGCGGGACATAGCAAATGGGACACCATCTTATACCCCGCCTGCTTCTTCGTGGCCATCCTAGCCTTGTGGCAAATCCTTGTTCCTCTATTTGGTGTTCCAAGCTATCTATTACCGACCCCCGGGAACATAATCGATGAATTCGGGAAAAGCGGACTTGTCGTATTACAGCACACCTGGCCCACCTTTAATGTCACTCTCCAAGGGTTCTTGATTGGTGCATTCGTTGGCATCGTTTCAGGAATTGGAATTGTTTACTCGCGCTTTCTGTGGCTGACCGTCTATCCGTTTCTTGTCTTGGTCAGCTCCATTCCTCGAATTGCCATTGCCCCGCTTATACTCATTTGGTTCGGCATAGACAGTGTGGTTTCCAAGGTGATCATTACGTTTCTGGTCGCCTTTTTTCCCATGCTTATCAATGCTGTAGTTGGCCTATCCAATATTCACCCCGACATGATCGATTTGGGGAAAACCATGGGTATGAGCCGTTGGCATGAATTCACGAAGATTAGAATCCCTAATTCGATACCTTATCTGTTTGCCGGATTCAAAGCCTCCATCGCGCTTGCAGTAATCGGCGCTGTGGTGGCAGAGTTCGTTTCCGGAGAACGAGGACTTGGTTTTCTCATTATCATCGGTTTTGACGACATGAATTCTGGTATAGTTTTTGCATCTTTAATCGTTTTGGCTGTGATATCTCTCGGGCTCTTCGGAATCTTGGTTTTTCTGGAAAAGATTCTTATGCCTTGGAGAAAGGGGATCCAAATTACAGAGATGTAGATCTATTCGCTTAACCATTGAAAGGAGTTTGATATGAGGCGCAAACTTGGGTTGTTTTTGGTGGCGATCGTATTCGCTGCGTTCTGCAATATGGGAATGATGGGTCAAAAGGCTAACGCGGAAGTCCAGATTTTAATGGATTGGATTTATAGCGGAAAGCATGCTCCCTATTTTGTCGCACGTGACAAAGGGTTCTGGAAAAAAGCCGGTGTTGACGTAAAAATACTTCAAGGTAGAGGATCCGGAAAATCGGCTGCATGGGTGGATACTAAGAAAGTCGAGTACAGTTACGGAGATTTCGGGACAATGCTTAAGGGCGTCTCCAAGGGAATGAAAAATATGGTCGTAGGCGCTGTTCATGTTTTCCAGACGGGCTGCTTTATCTCTATGTCGGATTACGGCATACGAAAGCCCAAAGACTTAGAGGGTAAGATTTTCGGTGGTTCCGCGACCGACTTTGGCCGGGTCCTTATGCCTGCAATGGCTGCGGCATCGGGGTTCGACATGAATAAGATTACATTGAAAAGCATGAAACCTGCGGTGCGAACACCTGCTCTATTTGAGGGCAAAATTCACTTCTTCTCAGGAACACGTGGGTCTAGTTGTCCTCGCATGACAATTCTTGCAAAGCGCAATGGAAGAAAAGCCTCCCACCTTTATTTTAAAGACATGGGGCTAGAATCCTATGGTCACATGCTCCAGGTCCATCGCGACCGGATCAAGAGTCATCCCAAGCAAGTTCAATCCGTAGTTTCGGGTACTTTTGACGCCTTCGCGTGGAGCATCAAAAATATTGATGGCGCATTTGATGTTTACATTAAAGCAAATCCCAATAAGGATAAGGAAATTACCCGAGTCCAGTTGCAAGAAATGATCGTAGACGTACAGGACCCTTCGGTGATCTCTAAAGGCCTCGGTTATATGAAGGAATCAATGGTCCGCAAGTCCGTAGCAACGGCAAATAAATACTTTAAGCTTTCCCCTCAGGTTGATTACAAGAAGGTTTACACAAACAAATTCATCCGTCCCAATCCAGGATTGTAGGGGATAGCCAGTTGGTAAACGTCATCGAGTACCAAGGTCTGCGGAAAGTCTATAATCCGGGGGAAGCAGGAGAAGTCGTCGCCCTGGAAGAGGTGGACCTGAACGTCGGAGACGGTGAATTTCTCACAGTCGTCGGAAGAAGTGGCTGCGGCAAAACTACGATGCTGAAGTTAACCGCCGGACTTTTGGCACCTACGGCAGGGACTGTAGATGTTGCAGGGGCTCCGGTCCGTGGCCCTTTAACCAATGTGGGAATCGTCTTTCAATCCCCAGTCTTACTGGATTGGCGAAAGGCACTCGATAATGTCTTGCTGCAAATCGAAGCCCGTAAGTTGAACGTCTCAGATTATCGGGACCGGGCGTTGGAGCTTCTTGATCTTGTCGGTCTCAAAGGGTTCGAAGACAAATATCCCGGCGAGCTTTCTGGAGGGATGCAACAACGGGCGTCAATTACCCGGGCATTAATACACGATCCCCCTCTGTTGCTGATGGACGAGCCGTTTGGCGCACTTGACGCCATAACCCGGGACGAAATGAACTTGGAACTCTTGCGAATCTGGCAAAAAACCAAGAAAACCGTCCTCTTCATTACCCACAGCATCGCCGAGGCTGTATTCCTAGGGGATCGAGTGATCGTAATGACTCCACGTCCAGGAAAAATCTCCGAAGTTATTCCCATCGACCTACCAAGACCACGTGAGACTATCCTTCGGGATGATCCGAGATTCATTCGATATGTGAAACATATTCGTGGAAGCCTTGGGGTAACTTAGGTGGGAAACTAAATCTTCACCCAGAGGCGTCGCCCCGGTAGGGGCGGCGTCTTTGCTTTCAAAAACCGTTTTTCATTATTTCAAAAACCGAAAAATTTATAAGATAAAACAAATTCAAGGTTCAGTATTTTCGTAGAATCCCTACTACAATACCCTGAATTCTCAATTCGGTTTCACTGACTATGAGCGGCTCCATAGTCTTGTTTGCCGGCTGAAGCCGAATATGGCCATTTTCGCGATAAAACCGTTTTAATGTTGCTTCATTGTTGCGAAGTAGAGCAACAACCGTTTCCCCGTTATCGGCAGTTTGGCGCTCCTCCACAATGACAAAATCACCATCTTCGATATGGTCCTCGATCATAGACTTCCCTTTAACCCGGAGAACATAAAGCTTTCGTGCTCCAGCTTCAGTCCACGGGAGAGCTATGGTTGTTTGATCGAGAACCGCCTCCAATGGGCTGCCCGCAGCAATATAACCCAGTAATGGCAGTTCCGTGACATCCTCAGGCTCTCTTCCCTCCATAACTTCAATCGACCGACTACGGTTCCAACCCCGCCTGAGGAGGCCCTTGTCAATTAGATTTACTACATGCTTATGTACGGTTGCCGGAGAAGTTAGACCAAATCCTATACCAATTTCTTGCAAGCTAGGAGAGTAGCCTTTCTCCTCTATAAAACCCTTAATGAAGTCTAATACTTGTCGCTGCCTTTTGGTAAGATACATGGCTCATCCCTTAACTCTTCTTCAAATCCGCAACGAAGGAATATGGACTCCTCCTTTTTTGCCGCCCTAATTTGCTAATTTCGAAGTACGTTTTCTGGCGTATTTTTTTCGAAAATTAGACGAAAGTCAAGTCAAAAAAAAATCCCCCGGCGAAAGGTCTCATAGGCCATATCGCCCGGGGATTTTCGGTGTACCGACGTAGATTAGCCTGGGCGCCGCGCCCGGCTAACACCGGGTCAGGTCGTCAGACCTCGGCCACCTCGCGTCCACTACATGAAGATTTTGTCAATGGATCACCTCCTTTCCCGCGTTAGATCAACATTACTTTTTTGGCTAATTAAATGTCAAGAAAGAAATTTCATTTAAAATAAAAAGAGGATTTCATCCTAGGTTTTACAACAACAATTTGCTCACTGTTGTTGCAATCCCTCTTGACGTTCTACACAAGGATTTGTTACCTTTCTTGCGTTGGACGCTTCAACATATTAGATTTTCCATTTGTTCACTCACCCACGGACCCCTGCCAAAGAAAACCTGTCCGGCAGGGAACGTGTCACGATGCGACTTGTACCGAAAAAAATCAAAATCCTTATACTATCCCTGCTTCTCCTTTTGGGTGCCGGAACAGTAGCTTTGGCGAAGGACACGTTTCCTCTTCCCAGGGGCCTAAAACCTGCCGTTAACTTCTGGGTTAGCGTTTTCACGAAATATAGGCAAAACCAGGCAATCATCCATGACGCGGAACATCTCGATCTCGTCTACGGTGTAGTTGGCTTAACAAAAGGAGCCAGGCCTAAAGGTAAGAAAGTAAGGTGGAAGAAAACAAAACATATCCGCAACCACTACGCAAACTTATTTCGTCGGTGGGCAAGACAAAATCCAAAGACCCAAAAACTTTCTCGAAATCAAAAGAAAATTTACCGCCAACTTCAGAAGCGGGGGCGTTCTTTCCGACTGGCAGCTCGACATGTTCGAGTACAGCAGGGTCTACGGGAAAAATTTCAGTTGGGGATCGCCCGCTCAGGACTTTATCTTAAAGAAATGAGGAGAATATTTAAAAAGTACGGCCTCCCCGAAGATTTAACCTACCTACCACACGTTGAGTCTTCCTTTGATCATCGCGCGTATTCTCGCCTTGGTGCAGCTGGGTTGTGGCAGTTTACCCGCTCAACTGGTCGCTTATTCTTGAAGATCAACTATGACTTAGATGAACGCCGGGACCCAATAAAGGCTACCCACGCGGCTGCACGGCTTTTGCGACAAAATTACCGGACACTTAAAACCTGGCCGCTTGCGATAACTGCCTACAACCACGGACGTGCGGGAATGGCAAACGCTGTTCGTAAGGTGCGGACAAGGGATCTTCCTACCATCATTCGCAATTACAAAGGACGCGCTTTCGGGTTTGCGTCCAGGAATTTCTATGCAGAGTTTCTAGCGGCGCGAAAGGTAGCCAAAAGAAGCCGACATTACTTCGGCTCAATACGGAGGAAGAAACCAAGACACTATCAAACCTTCCGGATGCCAGCTTATGTTTCTGCGAAGGTCTTAACGGGTCGACCCCACCTAACTTTTCGAGACCTCAGGGATTACAATTTAGGACTCCGGGCACCAGTATTGCAAGGAGAACGTCATATCCCTCGAGGGTATTTGCTTCATGTACCCGCCGGGCAACTAAGTAAACTACGACGGCACTATGCCGCTTTGCCCATAAAGTTCAAGCACAAAAACCAAAATCGAATAAAATGGTACCGGGTGAAAAAAGGAGATTCACTGGGAACCCTTGCACGCCGGTTTAGAACAACCGTACGAACCCTTGCCATAGCAAACGGTGTCAATAACGTTTCACGAATTCGCACCGGACAAATTCTGTCTATTCCCACAAAAGGGAGAGTCACTGCACGTACATCACCTAAGTTAAAAACTCCACGTTTCCAAAAATCAAAGAATTACTCTAATCGCACCAAAGAGGCGAAAAAAGTAGGGATGCGTAGCACAGGGGACAAAGAAAAATTGCCTTTACGGGAAAATTTATCTGTCGTTCGGATAACAAGCCAATCGACGAGGCGGGGATGGACTCGGGTGGAAGCGGAGGAAACCTTGGGTCATTTCGCCCAATGGCTAGGAATCAATCCCAGGGTTTTACGAAGTCTAAACAAACTTGGCCCGGGACGAAACGTCTGGGTAAGTCAAAAATTGTTCCTGAGTTTCCACCGCACAACTCCAAAAGAATTTCAAAACAGAAGATTGGAATTTCATAAGGGGCTCGAAGAAGATTTCTTTGAAAGTTACAAAGTAATTGGAACTTTCCATCACACTATACAAACAGGTGAAAACCTATGGGAGCTAGCAAAAGAAAAGTATGAAGTTCCATTCTGGGTCATTGCCCGATATAATCCTGATCTGTCTCGGTCCAAGGTGACCGCGGGAACCAAGGTAACATTTCCAAAATTGGTACCCAGAGGCAAAAAATCATAGAAGGGAAAGAGGAACGCATTATGTCACCCGGTGCCGCCCATTTCTTTTTGAATTTTGGGGCGCACCCCCCTCTGTCGGAGGAGATATGGACGTAACAATTGGAAAGGCCGAACTCCAAAAAGCCCTAGCGCGGGTACAAGGAATTGCAGAGAGCAGAAGCAGCGCGATGCCTATCCTTCAACACATTCTACTAGAGGGGGAAGATAGTACCGTATGGGTATCGGCTACCGATCTTGATATTAGCCTGCGAGCTAGCTATGAAAGCCAGGTGAATACACCAGGTCGAATGACCCTACCCGCCCGGAAGGTATTTGATGTCGTTCGGGAGTTACCCGATGATTCAGAGGTTCACCTGGAAGAGGATGAAAATCATTGGGTGCGATTAACCTGTGCACGTTCTAAGTTTCGATTTCCAGGCTTAGATCCCCATGAATTTCCAAAAATTCCGACAATTGGAGAGGGGCCCTCTATTCCTTTGCCAGCTAATGATTTTGGCCAGATGGTTCGGAAAACCCAATTTGCGATCTCCTCAGACGAAACTCGAACAGCCCTGAATGGTATTTTCTTTGAAGCAAAAGGGGGGACACTCAGTGTTGTGGCGACTGACGGACACCGGTTAGCTTTTACCTCCAAACCCTTTGAAGCCCTGACTGAAGACACAGGAATTATCATCCATCGCAAGGCAATTCAAGAGCTATTAAAAATCCTAGGAGACAACGTAGAAACTGTACAATTTCAACAGCAGGAAAATCACATACTGTTTCAACTAGATTCCATAGTGTTGGTTTCACGGCTCATCGAAGGCCAATTCCCGAATTACCAACAGGTAATTCCAAAGGCAAACGACAAGAAAGTAACCGTTCCCAGAAAAGATTTTAGTGGCGGCTTGCGCCGTGTTTCCCTGAAGGCCAACGAAAAATCTCGTATGGTTAAACTGAAATTCAGTGAGGGACTTCTTTCGCTCATTAGCGATACATCTGAAGTCGGCGAGGCCAACGAAGAGATTGAGATCGACTATAAAGGCGAGGAGATAAGTATCGGTTTTAACTCGCGCTACCTGCTTGATTTTTTGTCTGTAGTTGAAGATGAGAATCTTCAAATTGACTTTAAGGATTCATTGAGCTCTACATTAATCACTCCCACCGGCGAAACGGATTATTTCTGTGTTGTTATGCCCATGAGGGTTTAAACAAGAAGCGTCCGTTCGGGGTGATCTATCTCCCAGTGAATCAGTCTATTCTCACGCTTGGCATCCTTAGGTAATCGAAAAAGGATAGTCCTTTTAATCGGAATGCGATTCCAATGGGTACCCACTAGGTAACTCGAGCTGTTATCATCCGTCACGGTAGTCCAAAACAACAAAGATAGGTCATCTTTGAGCAACCCTGTCATTTCTTCGTCTAAACCTCGGATTTTCTACGGCTGGATCGTCGTCAGCATTTGTTTCCTCACCCTAGCCGTAGGGGGAACTACGAACGGTTCCTTTTCCGTATTTTACGTCGCTATTTTAGACACCTTTAATTGGAGTCGGGCAAATACGGCAGGTGCCTTTTCTCTCAGCATGCTCGTTTTCAGTGCCTGTGGACCATTGGTGGGTTGGCTCTTCGACAAGTTCGGAGCCCGGAAGGTTATGCCGATCGGTGTGGTAATTCTAACTGCAGGGGTAATGGGATCCAGTCTCATTACCTCACTATGGCACCTTTATTTCTTTTACGGATTTCTCCTTGCTGTGGGAGTAACACATATTGGGTTCATTCCAAATGTGCTCATTATTTCCAATTGGTTTTTCCATAATCGAGCTCTTGCTTTAGGGATTGCAAACGCAGGACGGGGGATTGGAGCGCTTATCTTATTACCCCTAATCCAATATTCAATCCAAGTAATCGGATGGCGACATACCTATCTTTTTTTGGGCTTGCTGGTTTTTGTTGTCCTCTTTCCACTTCTAGCGATCTTCCAAAGAGGCCACCCAGCAGACAAGGGCTTAACCCGGCTTGGTGAACCGGGTAATGGAATTGCTTCAAAACAAGGAAAAAAGCAGGACGAAAATGGACCCACACTGGGTGAGGCACTGAAATCTTACCGATTTTGGACGCTCGTAATTGTTGGCATAATCGGTGGAATTGGTTTCTCTGGCCTCTTGGTACACGCTGTCGCTTACATCGGGGATGTAGGCTTTACCAATCTTTTTGCTGCAACAATATTCGGGTTAAGTGCCGCCTTTCGTTCCGGAGGAGGGATTCTAGGCGGATATTTTTCTGACCGCTTCGGCCGGGAAATGGGGGTGACTTTATTTAGCCTATTGACCGGCTTCGGCACAATCTTTTTAATCTTTGCGAATCCAGAGATGCCGATAATCCTATACTCTTTTGCTATTTTACATGGGTTGGGCTCAGGGGCTACAGGAACGATATCCTCATCCCTCAAAGCTGATATTTTTCATGGAAAAAACTTCGGGATAATATTTGGCTGGATCCAAACAGGGACAGGTATCGGAGCAGCACTAGGACCTTGGTTGTTCGGCCTTATATACGATCGCACAGGGAGCTACCTTCCCGCCTTGCAAGGCCTGCTTGTGGTATATGCGCTGACAATCGTTGGAACATGGATTGCTGCACCCCGGAAGGTGCGTCCAATTTCCCGTGCAGATCGAAATATGGCAGCCGATTCTCAATTACCTTCGTAGATAGTCAAAGGGGGAGAATAATGACGGGCACAATCGTCAATGCGGCGGCCGTACTAATCGGATCTGGTTTGGGGCTCGCCCTTGGAAAACACCTGCCCGATAGAATGCGAGAAATCATCCTTCACACACTCGGCCTGGCTAGTCTTGCAATCGGATTTCAATTGGCATTAAAAACGGATCAACTGCTCGTTGTTCTTGTTAGTCTGATCCTGGGAGGACTATGTGGGGAAGGTTTTCGAATCGATGGTGCACTTAATCGGGGAGCGGAAAAGCTCAAAGCTAAGGCCGGTAGTCAATCCAAGAACTTTGTGAACGGTTTTGTTACAGCCAGCTTAGTTTACTGCGTTGGTGCGATGACAATTATCGGACCTTTGGAGGAAGTAATTAAAGGAAATCCAAACATTTTGTACGTCAAATCAGCTCTTGACGGATTCGCCTCCATTGCATTTGCTGCTAGTTTGGGCATCGGTGTAGTTTTTGCAACCGGAACCGTCTTAGTAGTTCAGGGTCTGCTAACCCTTTTGGGCACTCAACTAAGATTTTTACTGGAACCGGAAATCGTGACCGTTCTCTCAGCCACGGGTGGGCTTCTCATTGTCTCTATCGGATTGATGCTTCTGGGTGTCAAGCAGATCCGCGTTCCGAATTTACTTCCAGCGTTGATCCTCGCACCGATCCTAGCAAAATTTTTCTGAAACCTATTGCCAATGAAAGTACCAGGAAATGTGGTTGAAGGTATTTTCGTTCGCCGAGTAAATCGGTTCCGAGCCGAAGTTCGTATAGGAAAAAATGTCACGGCAGTCCATGTCCCACATTCCGGAAGACTGGCAGAGCTCTTCTTCCGAGGGAACCGGGCTCTCCTCTTATCTGCCAAAGGCAAAAAGCGGAAAACGATTTACGACCTTCTCTTAGTCGGCAAACCCAAAGGTCAAGGTTGGGTCTGTGTGGATTCCCGAAATCCCAACCAACTGGTAAAAGAAGCCGTGGAGAAGAAAGCCCTACCCGGTTTCGAAAACTATTCTATTGCTATTCCCGAACCTTCTATCCCAGGTGGACGAATCGACTTTCGCCTGGAAGGAAACGGCGTCCCTCCTTGTTTCACAGAAATTAAATGCGTCACCCTAGTCAAAGGTGACGTTGCTCTTTTTCCAGACGCACCTACGCTGCGAGGGACAAAACACCTGCGCTACCTAACCGAACGGGCCCGGTAAGTCGCCCAAGTCGCAATCTTATTCGTCGTTGCAAGATCCGACGCGAAAACTTTTTACACCAACGATGAAAACGACCCGGAATTTGGTCAAGCACTCAAAGCAGCTATCGCACACGGAGCAACGGTCAAAGCATTCACATGCAAAATAACCAAAAAGGAGATCCGGCTTCTGAATTCCATTCCAGTTTATAAAGAAAAAACGAACACATGACTTTTGCTGAATGATATTCCAGGCCGGTTCAGTCAGGCCATCGTCATTGCAAAGGGCCTGAACACATTAGAAAAGAAGAACGCCCTGTGTGGGGGAGCAAGTTTAAACCCTGAAAGGTGACTGGGTATTTTTTGCAAATAGATCCTCGATGCGGATTTCTCGTTCCGCCAGGCCCTGTTCGACAGAAAATTGCATCAAGGCCTCCAAAGTCTTGCGACTTTCTTCAACACCGTAGGGCCACAGATCCTTCCCCATAACCGACTCCTCCTCCTCAATCTCTGTCAGTAACCACGGAAGCGTATAGCGTATGGCTTGGGTATCACGTAGCCACTCGTCTGCAATTGCCTTGCCCTCACAGAAAGCCTTGTAAAGGTTTTGAGTAATCCAGGGATGTTCTCGGACAATTTCCTCTTTGATTACAATGGTATGCATGATCGGAAAAATACCCGTCCGCTTGAAATAGTCCATTTCGACTTGCTTATGATTTTCAAACAAACGACGCACATTGGGTGAACCTTCCCGAAAGCAGCGAGGGATACGGGAAGTAAACAAGGCATCAATCTTTCCATCTTCCAACTCATCGCTTAGTGTCCGATCCTCAGGAATCTCTGAAAGCTTGACGTTCGTCGGCAAAGCAATATCGATCCGCTCCTGTCGGCCCGGATTCTCAAGCCCCCCTACACGGTATTCCACATCCTCAGGTCTAACACCATATTCACTCTGAAATATCCCCTTAAGCCACACGATAGCTGTCATAGCCCATTCTGGAATTCCTATACGTTTGCCCTTGAAATCTTCAGGGAGCTTAATACCGGAATTTACATTAATAAAAACAAATGCATGGCGAAACATTCGAGAAGGGAAAACGGGGATGGCAATGAATGGCGGGTTTGGGCGCGTCCTGTATAGGAGATACGCGGAAAGGCTCATTTCAGACGCATCAAATTCCTCAAACTGGCACATCCGCCAAAAAATTTCTTCGACAGGAAGTGAAAGATAATTCAAGTCCACCCCATCTACTTTTACCGTCCCATCACGCAAGGGGCGAGTCCGATCATAATCCCAACAAGCCAAAGTCAAAGGAACCTGAGCGATTGGTCTTCTCCCATTGGTAGACAGAAACCGGAAAAAAATTCTACAAACACACAACCTGCCTGAAGCCGTCCCTAAGGATCACGATAACGATGGGATCATCCCCGATTTTTTCAGACAACTAAAGAGAGTATTGGCAATTAGCATTGTCCCACTGGGGTCCGGGTAGCTCCAACCCCAAATGAATAATTTATCAACATCCGGATGTGCTTTAAATACGGTTTGTATGTCACAAAAACCCACGCGGTATTCGATTGCCAATGCTCGAATGGCATCATTGAGAGCATCCTGCGAACCAGATTTAATATAGTGTTGCGCATCCGGATGCTTCGAATGCACAGGAAGGGACATAAGCATCACACTGCTCTTTTCCTTCTTGAATCGACGGATTATCGAACCCATGTTCAGCTTATAGTATTCGATCATTTCTGCGATGTTAATTGACAAGGGCTCAGAAGAATTTTCCAATTTTCGAGCTACCTGCAGTTGCTGCTCATAAGCCTCCCGGTTCGAATTTGCTCTGGGGTAAAAGTAGTTAATGTCCCCATACCAATACTTTGCAATCCACTCGCGGAATCTTTGGGCGAAAAAACTGTATTCCAAAATAAACAGTGCCACCCTTTCGATAATTTTTCCTTCCATAGCTTTATCTTCTCTTTTGTTTGGATCGACTCCTTCCACCCGATTCGTCGGGGAATTCTGATTAGCCAATTCATAAGCCTTCCCATAATCATTGTAGCCGCTATAAATAATTGCGAGATCAGGATTAAAGGCTAATGATAGTGGAAGTTGCCTTTTCAAAATCCCCTCTGAACCCGAGTGATCGCTTGCTAGATTCAGAACCTCATAGTGCCCCTTATCGCTATTCTCTTTCAGCCAAGTTTCAAGACGAGCTGGCCAAGTTTGGGAATCTAGCTCGATTCCCCATCCCTGGGTCGATGATCCTCCAAGGGCAACAATTCTGAATAGACCTTTCGGTTTTGTCTTTTTTGCTTCTTTGCCTCGAAATCCTTGCTTGTTCAGCTCAAATGTCCTAACTGTGTTCGGGGTTCCCCAAATATCCTTCGAGTTTCCTGACACCGTGTAATTTCTGAATCGCGCGTATGTCTCCAGTCCGATAAACAAAACAATCAGAAACCCCAGAGAAAATATTATTTTCTTTTGATAAAAAATTGTGGCGCAATCCATCGACTGGGGCAGCGGCGTCCCAACTTAGAAATAACCACAGCCAAGGAGCAGCCCGCCGCACGTTCTCTTCACAACCTCACCCAAAACAAATTCCCCCATCCACGATAATTGATTGTCCTGTCACATAATCACTCTCCGCGGCACATAAATAAAGGAGTGTTCCTACGATATCCTCGGGATAGCCGGTACGTTTAATCGAGCGCTTAGAGATGTTCATCTCATCAACAGATTTCGGGGCACCTTCGTTCGCTGGTGACAAAACAAATCCCGGCATCACAGCATTGATCGTAACGCCGGAGGGGCCCAGCTCACGGGCCATCGCACGGGTCATTCCGATAATCGCAGCCTTCGAGGTTGTATAGTGGACAAAGTCGGGGATTCCGGTGGGGACAACTGCTGACGAAATATTTACAATTTTTCCAGATTCCTGTGCTTTCATGTGGCTAGCAAACGCACGTATAGGAACAAAGGTTCCTGTAATATTGACATGAATGACCTTGTTCCATTCCTCCATGGAAATATCAAAGAAAGATCCCCTCTGAAGCCCCGCAAAAACAGCCGCATTATTCACCAAAATATCCACACTTCCGAATGATTCGACAGTCTGTTTAACAGCCTCTTCCATTGCCTCAGGATTTGTAACATCCGCCTGGATCCCTATAGCATCCACTCCAGAATCGCGGAGGCTCTGAACTGGCCCTTCACAGTCTTTAATGTCATTAATGACAATCTTAGCCCCTTCTTTAGCCATCGCCTCCGCATAGACCCAGCCGATACCCTGTGCTGACCCTGTAATCACGGCAACCTTCCCTTCCAACCTTCCCATCAGCCACCTCTCCTCCGGAACGGGATCTTTTTAAGCGATCCACTTGCCAACGATATGTTTAAATTTGAAGTCTGTAGCAAGCCGCCAACTATGCAAATGCAATTCCACCGTCCACAATGATATTCTGACCGGTTACAAAGTCGCTGTCAGCCGAAGACAGATAAACCAAGGTACCGACGAGGTCATCGGGATATTGGTTACGTTTGATACAACGAAGTTTGACATTATCCTCGTGCCTTTCGCCTGGCAATGGATCATTGGAGGTCACATCTACATATCCCGGGGAGATGGAATTGACGGTAATACCATCGGGGCCAAGCTCCCTAGCCATGGCTCGGGTCATTGCGTACACGGCGCCTTTTGATGCTGTGTAATGGATAAAGGCTGGTATTCCCGTATCGATTACAGCAGAGGCAATGTTCACAATCTTTCCATATTTTTGTTCCTTCATCTGTCTAGCCGTAGCCTTAGCTGCAACAACCTGTCCGATAACGTTGACTCTCATTACACGTTCCCACTCCTCAAGTGTGATGTCGAAAATCCCACCCCGTTGGAGATCGGCATAAATTGCGGCATTGTTAACTAGAATATCCAAACGTCCAAAAGTATCGACCGCCTTTTTCACTGCTGCTTCCATTGCATCAGGATTACAAATATCTCCTTCAATACCAATGGCTTCTCCACCATCCTCTTTGATTTGATTCGCCGCCCCCGTGCAATCGAGAAGATCACTAACTACCACCTTCGCCCCTTCTTTGGCTAAACCCTCACAGTAGACAAGTCCAATCCCCTGTGCTCCTCCCGTAACCAAGGCTACCCGTCCATCCAATCTTCCAGCCATCTTTTAGGTACTCCCTTAATTCAAATTGTTAATGATTTTCTCATCATCTAAAGATCTTCAATAAGCGAAAATCAAGGATACTGCTTTTTGAGATACGGCATACATTCTTTCGCAAACAGCTCCATAGAATCCAAAACCGCATTCTGGGGCATATTGTGAAAGTGCATTCGGAAAATAAGGTGATCTACGCCCAGTTCCTTGACGTAGGTCTCCAAACTCTCAATGCAAAACTCGGGGGATCCAACAACAAATCTGTCCTTCATCAGACTCTCAAAAGTGACTTCCTCTTCACCGGTTGTGGTAGCTAAATGTCCCCATGCAATGTAATCGGAAGAGTAAATATGAAAAAGTCGCTCCCGCGCCAACTCCTCCGCTTCTTTGTTTTTGCAGCAAAAGCACTCTCTCATTAACGGAAATTCCCGCTTTCCATTTTTTCCTCCCCTCTCGGCAAGGGCCCGCCGGTAAAAACCGTTCGCCCTTTTAACCTTTTCTAAGTCACCTGCGGGGCCAGGAAACCAAGCATCTCCCAGACGCGCCGCACGTGCGCAAGCGGGCTCAGTCCAACCTCCCAACCAAATTGGCGGACGAGGGCGCTGTAAGGGTCTAGGTAAAAGCCGGGCATCACGAAGCTGGTAGTACTTCCCGTCAAAGGAAATGCGATCATGGGTCCACAAATCAAGTAGAATCTGAGTAGCCTCCTCAGTCCGCCCGCCGCGTTCCCGAATCGGGACTCCAAAAATCTCAAACTCCTCTTCACGGTACCCAACTCCCAATCCAACTACGCATCGCCCACCTGAAATTATATCCAGCATGGTCGCATCTTCTGCAATGTGAAAGGGGTGGTAATAGGGAGCTATAAGAACGGCCGTCCCTAACTGAACATTCTCCGTGTACGATGCCAACCCTGCTAAGGCTACCCACGGCGATGGGAAATACCCCTCCTCCACACTATGATGCTCCGAGATCCAAATTGAGTCATACCCCCACTCCTCGGCCTTGACCGTCTGTTCAACGGTTTCTTTCCAACGCGCTTTCTCCTGACATGGAGCAAGACCGAATTTCATACACTCAGAATCCCAGGCTACTTATGCACTTTTGAAAACTAACAATCCATCAAAACCTAAAGAGTCACCGGCATTCCCTGAAAAAGCAGTTCGGGGCCACCTTTTGGTGCAAGTGTAAACACAAGGACCAAATGAAAAAAGTGATTCAACCGTACTTTTTCTTTAAATGTGGAATACACTCCTTCGCAAACAGTTCCATAGAATCCAAAACCGCGTGTTGTCGAATACTGTGGAAGTGCATACGAAAAATTAGATGGTTGACACCTAACGTATCAATGAAGGTCTCAAGCCCTTCGATGCATTCATCAGGTGAACCGACGATAAACCGATCCTTCATTAAACCCTGGAAGGTTACGTCCTGCTCCCCGGTCGAAGTCGTCTTGTGACCCCACCTGACATAATCTTCCATATACATGTGTTGTAGATGCTCCAGTGCTTCTTCTTTCGCTACCTTGTTCTTGCAACAAAAAAATTCTCTCATGATGGGAAATTCTTTAGAGCGGATCTCTTGATCCGTGGAACCCAGAGCCTCTTTGTAATATCCATAGGCCTTCATAACCTTTTCCAGATCGGCCGTTGGCCCAGGAAACCAAGCATCGGAAAGCCGGGCCGCACGTGCACAGGCCGGTTCCTGCCAGCCTCCTATCCAAATAGGAGGACGCGGCCTCTGGATTGGTTTGGGAAGGAGCCTAGCTCCTTTCAGTTGATAATACTTTCCGTCATGATTAACTTCGTCCTGGTCAAACAGTGCAAGAATAACTTTCGTTCCCTCTTCCATTCTTGAGCCACGCTGTTTGAGTGGAACACCATAAAGATCGAACTCCGCCTCACGGTAACCCACACCCAAACCTAGCACCATTCGACCATTTGATATGACATCCACCATCGTTGCATCTTCAGCGATATGGAACGGGTGATAAAAAGGAACAATCAGAACACTCGTACCCAACTGGATGGTTTTTGTATGCGCGGCAATACCCCCCAACACTGGCCAAATTGATGGATAATAGCCCTCCTCCACGCTGTGATGCTCCTGAATCCAGATGGAGTCATAACCCCACTCTTCCGCTTTGACACATTGCTCAACAGTATGCTCCCACCTGATTTTTTCCTGACACGGCGACAGGCCAAATTTCATCGCATGGATTCTCCTAAGCTTCAGCTCCAACAACTACACTTTCGATGGAATAAGTTCCATCCGCTCGAGGGCTTTCCGAATAGCCTCCCGCTCAGCCTCACTGATAGTCACCAACGGTGGACGAACAGTCGCACGTTCAATGACTCCTTGCATCACTAGTACTTCTTTCAAACGAGCTCGGTAATTCCGAACAGGAGGGCCAAATGTAGAATCTACAAGTGGCTGAATCTTGCGGCCTATTTCTTTGGTTTTGTCAAAGTCATTTTCCATTGCAGCATGGAAGGCCTCAACCTGAAGCGAGGTAGCAACTGTGCCAAAACCTATCAGGGCACCCCTAGCGCCTAGGATAAAGGACTCACAAATAAAATTGTCGTTTCCGGTCAAAATAATAGGAGACTGAGGAACTGCACCCAGAGCCGCAACCGTTCGAACAAATTTCAGAGCATCAAAAGAAGCTTCTTTTATAGCAACAACATTCTCAATCTCACAGAGGCGGAGAAGGGTTTCATCTTCGAACTCCACACCCCCTAAGGCATCTTGCAGTTGGAAAAGAATCATTGGCAAATCGACGGCGTCACCGACAGCTGCGTGGTAAGCATAAATCTGTTCTTTGTCCTGAGGTTTCCCGCGGAAAGCAGGGATGGGGAACATGAGAAGGCCATCAGCACCAACTGCCTCAGCCTCCTTCGCCTGCTCTATAGCTTGCTGAGTAAACGTGGCTGTCAAACCTGCAATTACAGAAACCCTCCCGTCTACAATCTCGACAACTTTCTCCAAAACTGCGAGCTTTTCCTCCGGATAGAGATGGGGTCCCTCGCCCGTATCCGCATTAACAGCAACCGCACAAACCCCTTGCTCGATGAGCCAATCGTAATAACTCTTCATTGATGTAGAGTCCATCTTTCCACCCTCGGTCATGGGAAGGACCGTGGCCGGGATGATACCCCTAACATTGACTGCCTTTACCATATCTCACAATCCTTTTCGTAACATGACCGACACAAGACCACTAGCGAAATAAACAAATTCCCCTCGCTTATCTCGTTTTGTTTGTATTTTAAGTGAACGCCTGAGCGATAATCAACGAGTGGCAACTTTTGTCCACTGTTTAACCGACTTGGGAAGTCTTATTACAATAGGTAAGCTAACTGAATGAGGTGGAGTAAACCTTGCGAAAAACCCCACCCAGGAGCGATTTTCAAAAAGCTCTATGAAACATTCAAAGAGCCCTGCAAAATCTTTTCAAACCCACCCCTGTCAGTTGACAAGTAGATGAAAAGAATTATGCCTGCTATTCGAGTAGCAAGGAAGCCGAGTTAATACAATAGCGCAAGTTTGTTGGTCCAGGTCCATCCGGAAACACATGCCCCAAATGGGCACCGCAATCCCTACACATCACTTCCACCCGCCGCATTCCATAACTCAGGTCCTCCTCTTCTTTGATTTTTTCTGCATTTATTGGTTGATAAAAACTGGGCCACCCAGTACCGGAATCGAACTTAGTGCTCGAATGAAAAAGCTCTTCTTCACAACAAATGCATTTGTAAGTACCCTTTTCTTTTGCATCCCAGTACTCACCGGAGAACGCGGGTTCTGTCCCCTTTTCACGGGTTACATGGTACTGTTCGGGCGTTAGTTTCGTTCTCCAGTATTCTTCTTTTTTCTTAATCTCATCCGCCATTCCGAATCTCCCTATACCGAATCTGAAATCGCCTAGGTCACCTTGGCTATTCACTGCGGATAGCCATATTTATGTCAATTCCACTTAAGACATGTTTTTTTAAAATTGCTTAATTCTAGGTGGATGACAATTTAGATCTTTTAGCTTCTGAATGTCACCCATTGATGGTACTACAGCGAATACCAAAATAAACATAAACTGCAGAACGTATGCATTCAGGAGATTACGATTAGCAAGCTTAGCAAATAAAGACAAGTGGGTTCTGCCTTGCTCAACCGGTAACCTTCTCTTAGCATTGAAAGCAACCTGAGGTGAGGTATTTATTTTTATTGAAAATAATGTATTTGAAACAATGTACAGATTCTTTCACATCATATTGATAGGTAAATGCGCCCTCAAAATCGGAGGATTCTTATGTCGTCGAACGACCTCATTCACCTAACGGTCTCAGAGTTGGGTGCCTTATATCGGAACAAAGACCTTTCGCCCGTAGAGGTCACTAAAGCCTTTATTTCTAGGATTGAAAACCACGACGACAAGCTTAATGCCTTCATAACGGTAATGACCGATCGGGTACTAGCCGCAGCCAAACGGGCGGAAAAGGAGTTCCGTTCAGGAATCGACAAAGGACCATTCCACGGCATCCCGATTGCTATTAAAGACCTAATTGAAATCAAAGGGATACGGATGACGGCCGGCTCAAAAATTTTGGAACGCAACATTTCTAAGGAAACAGCCACCGTTATCCAAAATTTGGAGAAGGGGGGGGGGCTTTTCCTCGGAAAGACTAATTTACAAGAATTTGCGCGCGGCCCTACAGGTGTGGATTCTTACTTCGGATCCTCGTCAAATCCATGGGATATAACCCGTATCGCCGGTGGTTCTAGCAGCGGTTCCGGAGCCGCGGTAGCTGGCGGAATGGCAACAGCAGCGTTGGGATCAGACACGGGAGGTTCTGTAAGAATTCCGGCAGCTCTTTGCGGAATTGTCGGGATCCGTCCAACCTACGGAAGGGTCAGTCGATATGGCGCAGTCCCTCTCGGACCTTCTTATGATTCTATTGGGCCTATGACCCGAACTGTCAAGGACGCAGCTCTTATGCTTAGCGTCATTGCAGGTTTTGATCCTTTGGATCCCTCGACCCAAGACGTTCCTGTCCCGGACTATACCAAACGAATGAAAGAACACCGGGGAAACAATCTAAAAAATCTTCGTCTAGGTATTCCCAAGAATTTCTTTTTCCCGAAACTTGATCTGGAAGTAGAAAAAATCGTTTGGAATGCTGTTGAAGTCCTCAATGAGCTCGGTGCGGAGATCAGGGAAATCGACATACCCTTTGCCGAATTCAGCTCCGCTACTTATCTGAGCGTCAACGGCCCCGACTCGGGCCTATACCACCTTCCAAATCTACAATCGAATAGGGAAGATTATATGACGCTCACTGCCGAATTTTTTGAACTTGGTTTGTTTGTTCCAGGTTGGCGACATCGACAAGGACAAGCGGCTCGACGACTCTTCCTCCGTCAGACAACTGAGCTCTTCCAAGAGGTCGATGTCATCCTCACTCCTACCAGTCCAGTAGTCGCCGCTCCCATTAAAGAGTCAGATGACTGGCGTCCCTTGCTACATTGCACAATGCCTTTCAGTATGGTGGGAGTTCCGGCACTTTCTGTCCCTTGTGGTTTTACCGAAGCTGGACTCCCGGTGGGACTGCAGATAATCGGAAAATGGTGGGAAGAGGCAACTCTTTTCCAAATCGGAGACATCTACGAATCGGCTACTGAGTGGAGCACTAAAAAACCCGAATTCGAAAAAGTCCTTTCACCCGAACATCATGTTCACTTGAAAACCGTTCGCTCCGATGGAAATCCCGACGGGGAGAAGATAACACTCAGCCAGGAAACGGTTCAAGACTGGGCCAAGGTCCTCGGTTTACCAAGTTCCAAAGAAGACCTGGCAGGCCTGACATCACGAGTTCATCACATGTTTCGCTCACTTGCCAAGTTGGATCAATTGTCACTAGAGGATGAAGAACCGGGCACTTACTTTATCGTTCCGAAACCGGGAGAATAACTCTGGAAACTTGTTCGCATTTTCGTTTCATCAGATCGGCAACTCTCAAAAAATGGTCCGAAGAACATGGTTGGTGCAATAATCAGTTCATCTTATTCCTCAACTCATTTATTGAAGAAATCCTTCAAATCCCAAGAAATGAGATACACTGTCAGATTTTGCAGCCTAATTAATTCTAGGGGATGGTTTTCATGCGTTACCATATCAGCGGAAAAATCCGAGCCGAGAAAAAACAGGTCCTTGCAAAAAACCTGTGTAACGGAACTGTCGCTGAAAATACAATCTTCCACGGGGGAATGATGGCAGGTCTTCGAAGTGCTACGGTGGACGAGAAGGAACGCATACATTTCATTGAAGTTTGCTATTGCCTGGAATCTGGTTTGGATCCCATGCAAATGGAAATCCCTTACCTGGAAAACTATTTTGATGAAATAACGGTCAAAGATGCCCGGAAACGGAAAAAGTGCACAATGGAATGTGAGGGTTGCGACTGCACTCGGACCTATCGGTTACCGGGAGCACCTATTTCTGACCAACTGGATCTTCAAAAAAACAATTTCGATTCCGATTATATCGATTCGGGAAGAATATCGCTAAACAGGAAGAGGCAACTTTGTGGTATCGAAGGTTTACGGAAAGCCCTAAACTCCGATGCTGAAGTTTTCGACGGGGGAACTACAATAAGTGGTTTTTACGTTATATTCTCCGACGGCGATGAGTTCTTCCGTATCAAAGAAATACCCGAAACACCATCAACCCGGTCCATGTTGCAGCAAATCGGGCTAGCTGGATTGACATCTGTGAAGAGCATGCGACGGTCAGCACTGAGTTCCCTTGCCGCCCGGGACAGCAAATCTAATATCACCTGATACTTTTGGTTGGTAGATCAACTAGTTCATACCATTCTGTCCGAGGTATAATTTCGTGAATTATAGAGCCATGTCGGGCCCATCAAAAATCATCGAGGAATGAATTGAAAACGCTGATCCATTGTGGAACAAGCGCTCTTTTAGCGGGTGTCGTTCTGGGACTCGGTGAAGGTTTGTTTATTTACCTTACTAGCGCGGATCCAAAAGCTAGATTTATCTTCTCTTACGGGGCAACACTTTATGGTGTGGTGGGAACTCTGTTCGGGCTTTTTTTGGGCATAACCCATCAGTTAGCTCGGGGGGGGGAGGTCTTTCGGCTCAAAATCGTCAGCGCCAGAGCCCTGAGCTTCACACTTGCGTTTTGGGGAGGAGCATTTCTTATCCTTCACATTCGCATGAAACGCGATCTTTTCGAGGAAGGTGCAAAAACTTTTTTTGGACTTTCTCAAACAGGCGCAACGGGGATCCTCCTAATTCTAGTTCTTCTACTTGCCTTCTGGACATTGCGGAGGCTTCAGAAGGGAAAAAGTAAAATCCCCTCATCCGTTCCAACGGTGTTCTTTTTTTCTCTAATTGTAATTTTTAATTATTTTACGAGTGGCATTGAAAAAAGTTCCCGCACCCCATTACCAACCCTAGTGACCAGTCAAATCCCCTCTCAAGAAAAGCCAAACGTGCTCCTCATTGTTGCCGATACGCTTCGCGCCGACCACGTGTCCGCTTATGCCCGAATCCTTAAACCAAATTCAATTCCCGTCGAAACACCCGCAATCGACAGTCTTGCCAAAAATGGAGTTCTGTTTCTACATGCCATTGCATCATCTTCGTGGACCAAACCATCTTTTGCATCCTTTTTCACCGGACAATACCCATCCACACATAACACCGTCCATAAACTTGATCGATTGCCAAATAAAGTAAAAACACTGGCAGAAATTCTCTCCGAGGAAGGGTACCTGACTTCTGGCTTTCCCAACAATCCCAACATCAGTTCTGCTTTCAATTTCCAACAAGGATTTCACACCTATCGTTATCTGAAACCCAATCTTCCCTTGTGGGCCCCAGAATCAGGCGTCCACTTGGTCGGGTATCGCATAATTCGAGTCTTGTTTGAGAGATATTTCAAGGGGCGTGATGAACCACGTAGTTATTACTGGCCGGCAGAGGATGTTAACAAAGAAGTTTTTCCCTGGCTCAAAGTCAACTCAAGAAATCGATTTTTCCTGATGGTCCATTATATGGATCCACATGACCCTTACTTTTTCCGCCCTTTAAACAATAAATCCTTTGCTCGAATCCGTAACCCCGAACCAAGACCGTCCCTGGCTAATCGCCTCGCCACTGCCTATGCTCAAGAAGTGAAATATCTGGACAAGAACTTGGCAAAACTCTTTGAATTTCTCAAACAAAATGATCTTTATGAGAACACAATGATTATTTTTATTTCTGACCACGGAGAAGAATTTTTTGAACACAATGGATGGTGGCACGGAACATCCCTATTTGAAGAGCAAATCCACGTACCAATGATAATCAAGTTTCCAAAAGGGAAACGCAAAGGGAAAATCCACAATGGGGTAGTGCAATTGCTTGACATTCCTCCAACGGTCCTCGATGAGATAGGCCTGCCAAGGAGCGAAAAAATGCAGGGGCGCAGCCGGTCCGGGGCAGAACTAGAGGTCGCAGCGTCCGAAGGAGCGCTTTCAGAACTTAACCTTGAAGGACATGTGATGTCCTCCTATCGGGAAAGTCGATGGAAGTGGATTGAAGCTAATCCAAGTAATCCTCGTGGACTTCCACCGAAGTCCCTCTTCGATCTCAAAAGTGATCCTGAGGAGCAAAAGAATTTACTACCTGGATCGCAGATCTACAAAGAGAAAATACGCCGAAAGCTCAAACAGATTCTCAAGGAGGCAAAGTCAGGATCCACCCAGAGGGAAACCGTCTCTCGGGATCCTGCAACGGAGGAAAGGTTGAAAGCCTTGGGATACATAGATTAGAAAAGTAACTTGTACAGATATCAAAAGAAGAAAATATCTTATTAATAAATTACTCCATCCACACTACGTTCATCATACGACCGGCGCCCGGCCCTTGCCGACGATATGAGAAAAACTCCTTTGGGTTATTTTGAGTGCAATATTCCGCTGTGAAGATTTGGTCTGAAGGAACGCCTGCTTCCTCTAGGGAAAACCGGTTCATTCCCCAAAGATCTAAAAGGAACTTTTCTTTTCCCAAAGAAACAGTAAAATCCTGCCACCTAGGAATTCCAAATCGAACCTCTTTCATTGCGTCTTCCCCAACCTCATAAGCAGTTGGGCCAATTCCTGGACCGATAAAAGCCCAAATATCGGATGCTTCCGCGTTAAACCGAAGAGACATCTTGCTCAACATCTCCTTCAAAATACCACAAGCTGTTCCCAATCGACCGGCATGGGCGATGCCAACACAACGGTTCCGCATGTCCCAGAGCACAACGGGAATACAATCTGCCGTCAAAACAGCCAATGCACGACCTGTTGTCGCTGAAATCAATGCATCGGCTTCCTGAATCTCGCCTATTTCTCCTCCGGGAATTTCAATCACTTCGATTCCGTGTACCTGACGAAGAATCTTCGGACTTTTAAATCCAGCTGTTTCTGCAAATTTGCTGCGATTATTATTGACGTTCTCGATTGTATCGTTTTTTGTCAAACCAAGATTTAAAGATTCACAAGGTCCCTGGCTACACCCACCGACTCGTGTACTAAATGCGCACCTGAATCCATTGACCGCGACACCGTAGTAAACGAGCCCATTTTCTTCGATACGTTCAAACACCAAAGATATTTACTCTCCGGTTAAAGCGACCCGCACCTCAAAAACTAACTTAAGAGTTCAATTTCACAAACCTCACTAACACAACTTCATGCCGACATCAGCGAAATCCACTTCTTTTTGTTTTTTATGGGGTTTGGATTTGTAACGGCCTCCCAATACCGCTGGCTTTCTCGAACCATGAAATCCTTAGGCAAATTTTGATCCACAACATCCCAAGGAAGAGGCTCGTCGTACTCCCACTTGCGGGTTACATAGAAATCAGAATCGACAGGAGATTCTCGAAGGGCCGCCTGCCAGTCTCCATTAAGTCGATTAACCAATTCCAGAAGATCACCAACACGGCGGTCGCCTCGGGAAAGCAAAGTCTGAATATGTGACCACTTGGGAACCTCGTGATTTAACCGAACATTGGGCTCGGCCCGGAGCAAACCCGTTAATAATTTTAACCGGCGTTTAATCTCTCTAATTGGAGCCATCCCTTCCCACTGCATGGGTGTATGGGGTTTTGGGATAAAGGGATTTACGCTTAGGGTTAAGGTGCCAAGGCGTTTTTTGTCGCGCCCAACTTTTAGCATAATATGCTTAATCTGTTTAACCATGTGGGCAATGGCAGTAACGTCTTCATCATCCTCTCCTGGCAAACCAATTAGGAAATAAAGTTTCAAGTTCAATATGCCACGCTGAAAAACCCGTTCTACCTGATGGTAAATCAATTCATCTGAAATCTCTTTTCGAACGGCTGCCCTCATTCGTTCCGTCCCGGCTTCAGGTGCGAGCGTTATGGAACGTTCGCCACTTGACACCAAAATATCGAGAAGTTCATCGTCAAGAGCATCAATCCGGAGAGAGGCTGGAGACACACGTCCACCCATCTCAACAATGTCATGACAAATCCCCGTCAACTCCGGATGGTTGGAAACCATAGTGCTAACCAACCCCACTTGCTTGCGGTACTTCAATCCAATGCGAATATCTTCTCGAAGTGAAGCACGTGAACGGTTACGTAACGGCCGAAAGGTGAAATCGGCCGCACAAAACCGACAGCCCCAACCACAGCTACGCCCAATCTCAATGAGAAACAACTTTCCAAACTCGGTGTCTTCCGTCATGATCCAGGACAGTGAACGGTGGCGTTCTAAATCTTTAATCGACCGTTTTTTCACTCGCTCTTGAAACCCTTGCAACGGTCGGAGCGCCCTTAATTCCGAATTTCTCCCTGGAATTGGTTCATACCCTGCAGGAATATAAATTCCCTCAATTTCGGCCAGATCTGAAAGAACAACCTCTCGCTTCTGACCTTTTTCGTCGATTAGGACCTCCATGATCTCCAGAAGAACTTCCTCCCCTTCACCAAAAACAGCTACATCTACAAATCCTGCCAAAGGCTCAGGATTGTAAGAGGGGCAAATTCCACCCACCAGAACCAGTGGATGATTCTCCGAGCGGTCTGCCGAGCGAACCGGAATACCCGACTCATTCAGAATCCACAAAAGCCCTGGATAATCTGTTTCATAAGGGCAGGAAAAAGCTACCAAATCGAAATGTCCAAGAGGAGAATTTGTCTCGATTGTCCGGACCTTTTTAGCGGGAGCCTCTGGGACAAACGCTCGCTCGCAGACGACCCCTTCCATGGCATTCAACAATCGGTATATCTGAAGAAACCCAAGATTGGACATACCCACGTGGTAGGTGTTCGGATACACAAGTGCTACGCGATAGCCTCCCCTAGAAAAGTCGAACAAAGGGCCAAATGGGTAGGATTCGCGTCTAAGAACATCTCGGGAGGAATGAGCTTTTGAAAAACTTTTTGTCATAATCTATATAACTTTTCTCCGAAGGCTTAGAAGGCTCATTTTTCGAATTACTACATATTGAGAAACTCTTTGATTTTCAATAGGGATTATCGGGTTTACCCGGGTAATGGTGAAGCTTTTCACGGAACAAACCCATCCCTCCAAAATTTCTTACTAGTTTAACCAATACAACGAAAGCAGAAAATCCTTATTCTACTCAGGTCTTGGGCATGGTGTTACAAATTTCCAAAGCTGCAGCAACATACATTTTTGTCGCGTCGACAAGGTCTTCCACTTTCTGCACCTCACCGGTAGCCGGTTTGAGTCTTGGATCTTCGGGAGCAGGACCACACTTTATAGCGGGAATACCCATTTCCACTAAAACGTTAAGATCAGCATATGTGCTACTCAATGCAGCTTCAATTTTCTTTGGCTTCTTCTTTCTTACTGACGTGTAAGCATCTCCCATAATCTTCGCCAGTGGTTTGGCGTTTTTAGACTCATAACCCTGAACGGAAAGATATAGCTCAACTTCGGCTTCAACTCCTGTCTTTTGGATTACAGCCTCGACTTCTCGCAAAATATCTATTGGGCGCGTCCCAGGAGCAGTAAAAGCCTCGACGTAAAGGTTGCAGACACCTGGTGAAAAGTTCGGCTTGAATGGTGCCCCACCCATGATGGCACCAATATTCACTTTAGGTACCACTTCACCAGCGTCGAATTTATAGCGATATTTTTCTTCGTATTCCAACGCCCAATCCTCAAGTGGTTCGATAAGCGTGCTGGCCTTTACGACAGCATTCTTGCTTTTCTTGAAATTTTTGACATGCTGGACATAAGGAGCGTACATTGGCTCGCCCCAAACCGTAATTTTGATAAAAGTTGCACCAGCTTGGGTCCAGGTAATTCCAAAGCGGGAGGGTTCACAAACGATGGCGTAATCGGCCACAACGCCATGTGTCAGCATATAGCGTATCCCAACGCCCTTCCCACGATAAGGTGCCCCTTGATATTGATCGATAGGGGCCCGGCCAATCTCACTACACACACCAGTGAGGACAATGTCTCCATCAATCTTAGCTTTCGAACGCTTAATGGCAACGGCAGCGGCAAGTGTGCAACATAGAGGACCTTTGTCATTTACAATTCCACTACCGTAAATCAAGTTTTTGACCTTTCTCGCCTGCGCTTTCCACTCAGGTCGAATTCGGCCAGCAAAAAGTACGTCTTGCGGATCACCCGACAGGGCGGTATCGAGGTGCCCATTAAACATAAGGATGGGCCCATTCCCCGAACCCTTCAAATTGCCAACCACGTTTCCCCGACCAGACTCGACCTCCTGATAAAAGGCGGGAATGTCCCGTGCGTTCAGCCAATCGACCAGAAGCCGTGCGGCGGCTTCTTCACTGCCTGTCGTACTTGGAGTACTAACCAGATCCATCGCCAGCGTGACTAACTCCTTCTCATCAATCTTCGACCAAGCCTTTCGCAGTACAGAATCTTTTGTTTTCATTAGCACCTCATTTAAATAATGTTCACTGATTGATTCGAGACTTATGAAGAGTCAGCACTCGATGCCAAGCTCTTTCATGAATCGCCGATAGGCAACAGCAATTGCGTCCGGTCCCTTGAGATGAAGCTCCTCGGAAAGATCGAGGGGCAATTCTTCCGGTCGCTGACGCTCAACAATGACTTGGTCCTGAAATGTGACTAGATCACTGAAATTCTCAATGGATAAGGTGTCTTCCTTACCCTCCTCCGGATTAAAGTTGCGAACAATCATCATGAAACGTGTCGTTTTGGAACCAGAATTCGGGGTACAAACGTTCATGTATGCTTCGATACGGTCATCCGATTCGCGCTTTTTCTGGTAAATGCAAAAGGGACGATAAATAGTGTAATCTCGGACGTGAGAAACAGCATGCGTTTTGTCAGCAGAAACGTTAACCTTTGCGTACAAGGTCTCATCATCCCTATCGATGGTGGCTTCTTCAACACCCGCATTACTCGGTGAGCCCAGAATGCCGGAGTGAACAAATGCGAAATGGGCTTGATCGAAGAAATTCTCCGTTCCACGCGCTGCACCACAATACCAAATCCACCTATTTCGGAATACCCGCTCGTAACTTGGATCTTCAAACAAAGGGCACTCAGGCAACGGCGCTCTCGGAGAATCCGACATACACACCCAAATCAATCCGTACCGCTCCACTACTTGGTACCGCGTCAAGCAGGCTCGTTTGGGAATTGGATGTTCGTCTGGAATCGACGGAATCCGAGTGCAATTGCCCGTAGAATCATACTCCCATCCGTGATAGCAGCAAACGATACGATTTTCCTCAATAGTTCCTAAAGATATTGGAGTTCCCCGATGGACACAGAGGTCCGAAAATGAAACAAGTTCGCCATCCAGACGACATGTGACAATATCTTCATCTAAAAGAGTGAAGGAAAAAATTTCGTTATCCCGCACCTCCTCCGCCCAGGCAATGGGATGCCAATATTCCCTTAACACAGACAACAAATCCCCTTCCCTTAAAGGATTGGGGGCTTGTAATTTCGCTGTTTTTTCTGTCATGCAATCTTCCCTTTCAAGTACAATTCACCAAACCCACCTAATTAATGTAAAAAGAACTCAAATTCGGGTATTAGCATTCCACTCCTAATTCACCCATAAATCGCCTATACGCCACTGCGATAGCGTCGGGTGCCTTAACGTGTAGCTCCTCCGAAAGATCCAACGGAAGCTCTTCAGGCCGTTGGCGTTCAACAATAACCCTGTCTTGTTCCACAACCAACTCATTCACGTCCTCGATCCCCGTAACCTCTCCTTGCGGAAGATCATAATTGCGCCATACCTGCAGAAACCGAGTCGTATGTTTGTCTGAATTAGGAGATGAATAGTTCAAGTATACCTCGTTTCGATCGCCGGGAACTTGCTTCTGCTGATAGATCGTGAAAGGACGAAAAACGGTGTAATTGCGAACATAGGGTTCAACGTGAGTTGAATCCGCGGGAACATCCACAGAGAAATGAAGAATATCACCATCCCTTTCGATCCTCGGCTCGGAAACTTGGGGTTTAGATTTATCGCCTAAAAGTCCACTATGTACAAAAACAAAATGAGCCTGATCAAAAAAATTCTCAGTGGCTCGCGCAGCACCAGTTTTCCAAATCCATTTATTTTGAACAACGAGTTGATAACTTGGATCCTCCGCAAGTGGGCACTCCGGAAGTGGTTGACGGGGTGTTTCAGATAAGCAAACCCATACCATGCCATAGCGCTCCTGGACTGGATATTTCACAAGACATGCCCGCTTAGGAATAGGGTGTGTATCTGGGATTGACGGTATTCGCGTGCATTTGCCCGAAGCATCGTACTCCCAACCGTGGTAACAACAGACAATCCGGTCACTTTCGATGGTTCCAAGAGAGATTGGTGTCCCTCGGTGAACACAAAGATCGGAAAATGCTACCAACCCAACACCCAAGCGACACACTACAATCTCTTCGTCAAGAAGCTTGTAGGGAAAAATCTCATTTTCCTGAATATCTTTTGACCAGGCAATTACATGCCAGTATTCTCGAAGGGCGGGCCACAAGGCTCCCTCCAGCAAAGGAGCCACATCGCTCGACCCGTTTTCAACCCTCATCATTCGCGCCCTTTACACTCAAAATAACGACTAGTGGTAAATCAAATGAAGCCATCATGCAGCCGCGCTCCAATTAACAAACCACGAAACCGCAAAGCCCATTATCCACAAAATAATTGGTGAAACCAGAAGCATCCCAGCATGTCGAATCATCCCCGGTTTATCTGAATTAGTACTTCTTGGAACCCGCACCATTGAACCTACAGGCATTTGGGAGTCTTAATGGACAATATCGTTATTTCAACCCCGGGCCATGCAAAAACAGTAGCTTTTGCGGGCACAACCACCAAAATCAACCGATCAAGTGAAAAACTAAACGGGTTACTAAAGCATGGGCGCTGTTCGGAGGCGAATAATTTGATTATGTCCATCCGAGTGGTGAAACGACAGTGCATCCCGCAAGTATTTTTCCACTGGATGGTCCTTCATGTACCCGTGACCACCCATGATATCAAGAGCGGCGGTACAAACTCGCGTTGCAGCCTCAGAGGCAAATACTTTGCACATATTGCTGAGTCGAGGCTGAAAATCTGGGTCATGTTCGGCCGCCCAGGCCGTCCGCAAGATAAAACTTCTCGTAGCCTCAAGGTCCATGAACATATCTGAGCAAACAGAGGCAATGTTAGGATGTTCGATTATCGGCTTTCCACCCTGGATCCTTGTCTTAGCCCATTCTAGTGAATACTCATAGGCACCGACAGCGCATCCGAGAACTGTTGCTGCCGCTTGGGTATTACTTCCCAAAAGCCAATGCCGCCGGATAAACATTGCCTTATTTTCCTCGCCTAGGCGATCCTCAACCGGAACCCGAACATTTTCCAACAGTAACTCGGCGTTTTGGACAAGACGCTGTCCCATCTTGTTGTGCACGCGAACAACAGAAAACCCGGGTGTGTCCGCCGGCAAAAGGAACGCCGTTAAGCCCTCGGAAACCCCCACATTATTATCCGTTCGTGCATATAAAACATAAAAATTTGCAAGACCACCGTTAGATATAAAGTGTTTTCTCCCATTAATAACGTAGTGATCACCATCCAAAACAGCCGTTGTCTGCGTCCCCGATCCGGGTACATTGTAGGGAAGAATGTTATCTGATCCGAATTCAGGCTCTGTATTAGCAGTGGCCAAGAGTGTTCGAGGATTCTTAAGAAGGGTCGGGAAATGACGTCTTTTCTGATCCTTCGACATACTCCCAGCAAGAAGACTAAACATCTTCCAGGTCTGGTCGAAGGCTACTGCGAGGCCTAGATCCCCGCGAGCTAGTTCTTCTCCGACGAGGCACAACGTCACCATGTCCATCCCACCGCCACCGTCTGCTTTCGGCAAGGATAAAAGTCGCAGGCCCAACCGATCACTCTCTTGAATCACCTCCCAGGGAAAAGCTTCAGCAGGATTAGATATTTGGTCCCGCTCCAAACTGATGGGAAGGATGTGTTGGTCAACAAATTCCCGGGTTTTCTTTTGCAGAGACTTTTGCTCAGATGTTAATTTGAAATCCATAGTGGTAGTGCACTCCCCAAATACATAGAACTTACATCTAAAAATTATACTGGAACTAGCCCACCCGAAAAATTTTACAAGTTTTCTACAATCTTCTTAAATTCACAATCGTCAATCAGGGTCTTTCGTTCGATCGAACGCCGCTTGATTTCCGCCAATACCTCCTGGACTTTTTCTTCACTCTCCAGTTCCAGGCCATGCTCCTCAAGCTTTACCCGGATGGAGGTCGCGCCGCTCTTTTTCCCCAAAACCACGCGAGGATGATTCCCGACAAATTTTGGCGCAATAGAAAACATGGCCAGTGGATGCTCGTACAACATGTCTATTCCGATTCCAGACTCTCTGGTAAAGGTATTCTGCCCTGTCAAAGCTTTCCCGGGTGCCAACATGTAGCCGGACAATCTCTGAACAAGAGAACTCACCTCTTCTAGCTTCTTGAAGCGAATATTGGTTTTCAATCCATAGAGAGCCATGAGGCTCACCACCACCTCATCTAAAGAAGCATTTCCGCTACGCTCTCCTAGAGCATTCACGCTTACGTGAGCCACCGTCGACCCCGCTCCAATAGCCGCAAGCGTCGTTGCAATACCCATCCCAAGATCGTTGTGCGTGTGGACTTCGACCTCAGCACCCGTAAGCTTTCTTACTCGACGAACCAATACCTCCATAGCCTGCGGGAGAAGACAACCCGTCGTATCCACAACACCCACACCATCCGGCCGGGCTCGCTCCATGACTTCGCCCAACAGTCGGTCGAGGAAATCTACATCCGCTCGAGTGGTATCATAGGGGAAGTAGACCGTGTACAAACCTGCTTCCTTAGCACAGGCCACTGTCTCAGCACTTCTTCGAATGATGTCTTCTTGACTCCACTTGCTAAACTGGTACTTCAGCTTCGGTTCACCGCAAGGAATTTCAATCACCACTCCCTGTGCACCACACCTTTGAGAAAGCTCAATATCAGCAGGGGTCGCTCGGCAAAAAGTCATCAGCTTAGCCCGAAGTCCCATTTGCGACATCTCTTTTATAGCCTCTGCGTCATCGTCCGAAACCGCAGGCATACCGCCCTCAATTCGATCTACTCCTAGGTCGTCAAGAGCTTTTGCAATCTCTAGTTTTTCTTCGATCCGGAAAACAACACCCGGCGTCTGTTCACCATCTCGCAAGGTAACATCGTGGATCTCAACCTTCTCCGGAAGATCTAGCCGGCTTCTAACTTCCTCGGAATAATTTAGGGCTCCAACCCAGTAATCTTCACACGTCCATGGCGTATTGCTCATAATTCCTTCCTTCGATTTATGGATGGCTATGGATACCTTCCGTCAACTTAAACCACCCCTTTTGGTTGAACGCCCACAAATTCAGTGAAACAAACTACCCTCCTCGACACTTCAAACGCAGCAATGGCCCAAGCTCGCATAAATGTACTCAATTCATACAATTAACTTCAGTGTACCATGGCCTGAAAATGCAAGTGAGTTACACGCCCCCACCAGGCACACCAACTCAAGGCAAATAACCAATGAGACTCCAATAAAGAATAGTAAGAGGGATGACAAGTATAACGCTAGCAATTCCAAAAGGTACCATCACACGCAAAATTTGA
>CAYTIB010000075.1:0-82128 GCA_964437725.1 uncultured bacterium
ACGATGTTTACACTGCAGATGAAGTGTTCTTGACTTCCTCTTTTAGTCGAGTTCACGGTGTTAAGGAGGTTGATGGCCGAAAGTTTATTTGTCCAGGCCCCGTTACATTGCGACTTCGGGAGCTGTTATCCAAATTGGAAAGGACCGAAGGGGAAGTGGTAAACTGACTTCAAGAACAAGCAAATTTTCTCAAGCCTTTTTCAAATCTTGCCACAGATACCGATGCATGGAGGTGGATTCGCTATGCCGAAATCCTTAAAGGAGTTGGACCAGGCCCATCGCATGTCCTTATGGACCCCGTATATTCAGATGGAAACCGTCAGAGAGGAGGGCCCGTTAATTTTCGATCGGGCAGAAGGAGTGTACCTTTACGATGCGTCCGGGAAGAAGTATTTAGATGCTCATGCAAGCCTCTGGCTCGTGAATGTTGGCTACGGTCGTCAAGAAGTAATTGATGCGATCCATGAACAGATGAAGAAGATGCCTTTTTTCAGCATGTTTTTGGGCTATTCAAATGCACCAGCCATAGAACTTGGTGAGCGACTTAAAGTTTTGACTGAACCGGAGGGAATGGGAAAAGTTTTCTATTCTGACAGTGGTTCGGAAGCGGTTGAAACAGCACTGAAAATGGTTCGTCAGTACTGGAAGAATTTAGGAAAGTCAGGGAAGTATAAAGTTATCGGACGCCGAAATGGGTATCATGGGGTTACTTTTGGAGCGCTTTCAGCATCGGGCATGATGGCTAATCGAAAGATGTTTGAACCGCTTCTTCCAGGTTTTCGTCATATTTCTGAGCCAAATTGTTACCGGAATGATTTTGGAGAAAATTTAACGGAAGAGCAAATTTCCGAAGCTGCTGCGGATGCCCTAAAAAAAGCCATAGAGTTTGAGGGGCCAGACACGGTAGCCGCATTCATTGCAGAACCCGTTATGGGTGCTGTTGGTGTAATCGTTCCACCAAAAAGTTATTTGCAGAAATGTCGCGAAATTTGTACAGAGTACGACGTTCTGTTTATAGCTGATGAAGTCATAACCGGATTCGGTCGGACTGGTACCTGGTTCGGAAGTAGAACTTATGGAATTCAACCGGACATTATGTGCTTTGCTAAGGGGCTCACTAGTGGTTATGTTCCCATGGGTGCTACGATGTGCTCTGATGAGGTTTATCAAGGTTTTCTTGGAAGCCCCGGAGATGGAAAGGAGTTTCGTCACGGAAACACCTACTCTGGACATGCTGCTGCGGCCGCCGCGGCTCTGGCTAATTTGGAGATAGTAGAAAGAGAGGATTTACCAGGAAACACAAAAAGAGTCGGTGAGTACCTACTTAATCGACTCCGGGAGCTTGAAAAATACCCCATCGTTGGAGATGTTCGGGGAATTGGCCTGTTGGCTAGAGTTGAATTGGTCCAAGACAAGTCAACAAAAAAGCCTTTTGATAATCCAGGGGCTGTCGGTGGAAGAGTACGGAAACGGGTTGAAGAGTTGGGGGTAATTTTCAGAAACGTAGTTGATGTTTTGACAATTTCCCCACCGCTGGTGTTGACCAATGAGGAAGCTGACATCATCGTCGACGCATTAGATCAGGCGATAGGAGAAGTTAAAGTATAACATTATAAAATAATATATAATATATTGTAATTATATTATATTATAGCTTTATTATATATAAAAAATTCCAAAAAACTTCATGGTGGATTTACACATACAATTTGTTGATTATTTTGTTATATCTCTAGTCTGCACTATAATAAACAGTAGTTCCAAGGGGAGAAAATAGGTTTTGTAGGCCGGCTCCCTTACGAATCCCCCCCTGGTGTGTCGCACCTGTTAGGATCATGAGGGGGCTTTCCTTTGGCCAAAGATTTCTCTGCCAAACCATTACAAATCCGAGTTAATGGAAAAGATGTTAGGGTCTCGGGAGGGCACAAGCGCCTTTTAATGGACGTGCTCCGAGACGACCTGCGGCTCATTGGAACTAAGAACGGTTGTACACAAGGGTACTGCGGCTCCTGCAGGGTAATACTCAATGGAAAAGCCGTGAATTCTTGTACCACTACGATGAGAGTGGCAGACGGTGGTGAAGTTGTAACTATAGAAGGAATTGGTACGTCCGATTCACCTCATCCCCTGCAAAAGGCATTTTCGGATCATGGGGCCTGTCAATGTGGATTTTGCATTCCTGGTTTTATTGTTTCAAGTTACGGACTTTTAGAAAAGAAACAGACTCCCTCGAGTGAAGAAATCAAGCAGTCCCTTGAAGAAAACATCTGTCGTTGCACAGGATACGCTCAGATTTTAGAAGCCATTCATTCAGTTGTTTATCCTGAAGAGTGTGTTTCCCCTAAGTGTGAGGTTAATGAAAAAGGAGCCATTGGCCGTTCTTTTCTAAGGGATGATGCCTTGGAAAAATGTTGTGGAACGGCCTTGTATGCAGATGATTTATATGTTGAAGAAATGCTTCACGCCGCGGTACTGAGAAGCCCACACCCACATGCCCGAATTCTATCGATTGATACCAGTATGGCGAGAAAGATGGAAGGGGTTCATGCTGTGCTGACTGATGAAGACGTCCCCCATAATCGGTTTGGATTGCTGGTGTCTGATCAGCCCGTTTTGGCAGAAGGCAAGGTGAGGTTTGTCGGTGAGGCAATTGTCGCTATTGCAGCTAATTCTCGGGAACTGGCAAATGATGCACTTCGAAAAGTTCGGATTGATTGGGAAGTTCTCCCACCCATTTTGGACCCTCGAGATTCTTTGGAAAAAGACTCACCATATATCCAAGATCTGGTTCCAGAAGGCCAGGTTATTAAGGATTTCGGCAAGAATATCGTTAGTCGAAGACAGATAGATCGTGGTGATGTAGAGTCTGCTTTTGAGAGTAGCTTTGTCGTTGTCGAAAGAGAATTCACAACCCCTTTTGTTGAACATGGGTATTTGGAGCCTGAAGCATGTGTTTCCTATCTTGAGGATAATCCGAAAGGCATGGGCCCGAACCTAATCGTGCATTGCGCCGGCCAGAATGTGTTTTCGGATCAGGCACAGATTTCTGCATCACTTCAATGGGACCCTGATCGGGTTCGCGTGATTATGCCTAAATGTGGCGGTGCATTTGGCGGTAAGGAAGATATTGTTCCGCAGATCCTCTGTACTCTTCTAACGATAAAATCTGGGAAGCCAGTGAAATATGTCCTGACACGTGAGGAATCCCTCTTGGCATCCACGAAACGGCATCCATTTTTTTCTTCCATAAAAGTTGGGACAGATCAAGCAGGAAAGATTTTAGCTGTTGATGCCAAGCACATTGGTGATACGGGAGCTTATTCCTCAGTTGGGGACGTGGTTATGACTAGGGCAGCTACACATGCGGCTGGACCTTATGAGGTCGATAACGTTCGGGTAGATGTGATAGGGGCTTACACAAACAACCCTGTTGGTGGAGCTATGCGGGGTTTTGGTACTCCCCAGGCAGCCTATCCAATTGAAGTAGTCCTGGATGAAATCGCAGAAATGTTAAACATTGATCCAATAGAAATCCGGATGAGAAATGCGCTTGAATCTGGCAAGAGGACCGGTGCTGGTCAAATCCTCAATCAAAGTGTCGGGTTGAAGGATTGTATTCAACAAGCGAGGGACGCAGCCGAGTGGGAGAAGCTAAAGGGTACTCAAAGGAATGGAGGTTCGTGGAAAAGAGGTATTGGAATCGCAGTTGCCTATAAGAATGTAGGACTAGGAAATGGAAGCCAAGAAGACAAATCCATGGCCCGTGTTTCTCTTGAGAATGATGGCCGAATATTGATTAGGGCAGGAGCTGCTGAAATCGGACAGGGAATGACCACTATTTTGCGACAATTTGCTGCGGAAACTTTACGAATGGATTATGAGGAAGTAGACATCCTGACGGGTGATACTTTTGAGACTCCTGATAGTGGTGTGTCTTCCGCTTCGAGACAAACATTTGTTACAGGGAATGCTGTGATCCGTGCTGCTAAAGACGTTAAGGATCAAATTCTTCAAGCGGCATCATCGTTTCTCGATGTTCCGGTAGACCTTCTAGGTATTGATGGAGGTTGCGTGGTCGTGGAGGGAATTCAAAATCGTTCGATCTCCTTTGCTGAAATCAAACGCCGGTCAGACAATCAAACCTTTGAGTCTGAAAAACTTTATATTCCTCCGCAGACTAGCCAATGGGGTGAGTGCGATCAGGATGAATATAAAACCCATGTTACATATGGTTATGGTGCCCAGGTTTCGGTTGTAGAAGTGAATATTGTGACCGGGGAAGTAAGGTTAGAGAAAATGATAACTGCTCATGATGTGGGGCGGGTTATACATCCTGTGGCCTGTCGTGGTCAGATTGAAGGAGGGGTGGTACAGGGTTTGGGTTATGCGTTGAGTGAGGAATATTTCGTGGAGAAAGGTAAACCCAAGAGCAAGCTTTTCAAAAGGTGTGGTATGCCCGATATTCACCAGATTCCCGAAATGGTTACCCTGATGGTGGAGGATACTGAAATTGATGGGCCCTTTGGGGCGAAAGGTGTGGGAGAGGTTTCTACGATTCCAACGGCTCCATCAATCATTAACGCAATCCACGATGCTTGTGGTGTCTGGATTTATGATCTCCCTGCAACTTCCAAAAAAGTCAAAGAAGGCTTAAAAAGAATAGATTTCGAGGGGAAGGGTATCGAATAAAATCAAATGATTTAAGATTCCAAGATTGTGTTTACCTAAACCCAATTCAATCGAAATTTACATCTTGTAATCCATTACTAGTAACCAGGACCTGGGCATTGAATCCTTTAGGTAAACGTTCAGGAGGTTTCATATGGATCTCATTATTCGAAATACGAGACCAATAGGTATTAAATCTGAGGTTCCTGTCGATATAGCTATCGAGGGGGAACAGATTCGAAGAATTGCGCCAGCTCTTGATATCAGAGCTAAAGAAGAAATTGATGCTGAAAATCGGTTGGTTACTCCTCCGTTTATAGAGCCCCACATCCACCTTGATAAGACACAAATTGCTGGGGACATTCCCCCAAACACCTCGGGTACGCTACTCGGTGGAATTGAAGTTATTTGGGAGCGAAAGAGGAGTTACACAGTTGATGATATTGTTGGGCGAGCCGGAGAAACTATCGAAATGTCTGTTCAAAATGGAACGACTCGACTACGAACTCATGCGGATGTAGATTCGATCGTTGGGCTTAAAGCGGTTGAGGGCCTGCTTGAGGTTAAAAAAAATTATTCGGATCTTGTCGATATTCAAATCGTTGCTTTTCCGCAAGAGGGTATTCTCCGTGATCGGGGTACGGAAGATCTTCTTTGGGAAGCGATGGACATGGGGGCTGATATCGTGGGTGGTATGCCTCATCACGAGAGGAAGCCTGAACACTGGAGAAAACATATAGAAACTGTTTTTCAAGTTGCAAAACATTATGATGCTGATATCGACATGCACGTTGATGAGACAGATGACCCCGCAATTCGGTCGCTTGAAGTGTTAGCCGAGAAGACTATTTCCGAAAGTTATCAGGGTAGGGTTACAGCTGGGCATACTTGTGCACTCGCTGCCTATCCAGACAAATATGCAAAGGCTGTAATAGCTAAGGTTAAGGAAGCTGATATTCATATGATTACCAATCCAGCGACTAATCTTGTTGTCCAGGGAAGGGGAGATAGGGGTCTTGTTCGACGAGGTATTACTAGAGTGAAGGAGTTGCTAGCAGCAGGTATTAACGTGGCGTTTGGTCAGGACTGTGTTTACGATGGGTTCTATCCTTTCGGCACATCGGACCTTTTGGAGATTGCTTTACTCACTGCTCATGTTGCACATCTCTCACTTCCTGGGGAACTCGAAGAGGTATTTCGCATGCCAACAGAAAATTCTGCCCGTATTTGGGGATTGGAGGATTACGGTATTAGGGAAGGGGGTGCTGCGGACCTGGTTGTAATTGATTGCGAGACCATTCCGCAGGCAATTCAATTTCATCCGCAACGTTGCTACGTCTTGAGAAAAGGAAGAATTATTTCTGAGTCAAAAGAAACTAAACATATATATCGTTCTTTCAGAGATCCTTTGATAGAGAGCTGGGAAGATGATCTCCCAAAACCACCAGGATTGGGATAAAATCCGATAACTCGTCTACGAGTGGATTCCATATTTAATTCACAGTTCGGTTGCATATATCCATTGCGATATGCGCGTATGCTTGAGAGGCCTTAAGCAAATCATTGGCGTGGAGGTATTCACGTTCAGGTGCAGTTTGAATTCATTTTGTTTCCTTTTGGGTGAGCTTTCTGCTTATTGGTCTTTCGGTATATTGGAAAGAATTACTTGTGCCCAACTTTGTTCAGGGGAATCATTTGGAGGGTAGGGTTATCCAATAATTGTTCCACCGTTGATATCCAGCGTCACCCCAGAGATCCAACCGGCCTCTTCAGATGCGAGAAATCGGACAGCTTCAGCGACGTCCTTTACCTCTCCAAGTCGGGGAATAGCTGAATCAGCTGTTAGGCTATCGAGTGTTTCTTGGGGTAAGTTTCGATTCATGTCAGTTACTATGGTTCCTGGAGCAATCGCATTAGCCGTTATTCCATACTCGCCGTATCGTTTGGCGACACTGCGTGTGAACCCAAGTACTCCTGCTTTCGAAGCAGAATAAGCCACACTCATTTGAGAGCGACCGTACCTACCTGAGATCGAGCTCACGCTAATAATCCGTCCATATTGTTGGTCCATCATGGTTGGCAAGACTGCCCTTGCGCAGAGATATACACCCTTCAAGTTAACAGAAAGTACGCGGTCCCATTCATCTTCCTCTAAGTCTTCTAAAGGTGTTAGCGTACTGAGTCCCGCGACGTTGACAAGGATGTCTATCCGTCCGAATTTTTTAAGGGCTTGGTTAAGCATTTCATCAACGCTTTTTCGATTAGAAACATCTAGAGATATGGAAAGAGCATCTCCCCCTGCTTCCTGAATTTCTGATGTGGTTTGCTCGGCGTTTTTTGGAGTTTGGGTAGCTACAACTACATTCGCCCCCTTGCTGGCAAGGAGGAGGGCAATCTCTTTACCAATTCCTCGGCCTGCCCCTGTAACAATTGCGACCCGTCCTTGGAATCTTTCCATTTTAGGCCCCAAAGAAAATTCCTTTAATCCTCGAAAATGGCAACGGCTCGTGTCCAGGCTCCACTTCCCCGTTCGACCTTAATTGGGAAACAGGCTACCTTGAACCCGTGAGGCCGAGGTAGTTGATCCAGGTTAGCAAGTTTTTCAATCTGGAAGTACTCGCTTTCTTTCCCAGCGAAATGAGCCTGCCAAAATTGATCTTTGTCTCCTGCTTTCAAGGCTTCTGCCATAGTGGAAAAAGGTATATCCATTCCCCATGCATCAATACCAATAACTTTAACCCCTTTAGCTGTGAGACAGAGAATAGATTCCCGGGTCATTCCAGGTTGAATATTAAGAAATTTTGGGCTATCCACATATTTGTCAACACCGGTATGGATAAGTGCTATGTCCCCTGGTTTTACTTTGTAATCGATTTTTTTTAGTCCCTCGTCGACTTCCTGTGCCGAAATTTTTTCTGAAGGCTTTTTATGGGTAAAGTCTAAGCAAAAGCCATCTCCAAAGAAATTTTCTAACTCGAGCTGATCGATGGTCCGCATGGGTCGTCCCTTATTGTCGACAGGGGCATAATGATAGGGAGCATCGACGTGTGTTCCAGTGTGAGTTAATAGATTGATTTGCTCGGAGGAAGAACCATGACTGTGGGGGAGGTCGTCCACCTCGACTCCAAACCGTTGTGCCCAACGCCTTCCATTTTCTTCGTGTGTTATGTAATTAATGTCAAGCATCATGCCGTCGAAGGTTCCATTGTGCAGGGGAATGCTGAGGTCTATGATTTTTCGTGGCATGTTAAACTCCTTCGTATTAGGATTTTGTAGCGAAAAATTTACCTATCATATTCCGCAAGATAGGGATAGGTCCAGTAATTAGATGAGTTCTGCAAGTGGAGAGCATCGAGGGAAAGTGGATATGATGAAAAAGCAACGGTCGATAGCGATTGTGGGTGGTGGGATTTCCGGGCTATCTGCTGCTTATCGTCTGTTAACGGAGGCTCGCAAACGGGATTTGGCGCTAAAGATCCAGGTGTTAGAAAGTTCTGAGCGATTTGGTGGAACTATTCAAACTACTCATGAGGCGGGATGCTTAATTGAACACGGACCAGATTGTTTTCTTTTCAGTAAACCCGCTGGGGTTTCTCTTTGTAAGGAGCTTGGACTTGAAGAGAGTCTCATCGGAACCAACGAGGAGCATCGAAGAAGTTTTGTTCTACGAGATAATGCTCTTTTGCCTGTTCCGTCAGGGTTTTATCTTCTGGCACCTATTTCCATGATTTCATTCTTGAAGACCCCAATTTTCAGTTGGGCTGGAAAACTTCGGATGTGTTTGGATTTGTTTATCCCACGTCGGAGTGGACATAGTGACGAGTCCCTCGCTTCTTTTGTAAGGCGTAGATTAGGGAAAGAGGCCTTGGAACGTATGGCTCAGCCGATGCTGGCAGGAATATATTCATCCGATCCTGAAAAGCTAAGTTTGCAGGCTACGTTTCCTGTATTCCAAGATATGGAGAATCGTTACAGAAGTATTATCTTGGGACTGCGTCGTCAGGCGAGGATGACCAAAGAAGTTGCTTCTACGAGTGGTCCGCGTTATGGGCTATTTGTCTCACTGCGGGAAGGCATGGAAAGCCTCGTAAGCTCCATACTGGAACATATTCCCAAAGATTCCTTGCACCTTGGATGCAAGGTAATAGGACTGGAACATGGTGGAGGGAAGTGGAGGATTTTGAGGAAGGGAAAAAATTCTATAGAAGTTGATGCTGTTTGTTTGACTACTTCGGCTGGTTCCGTCTCTCGCCTTCTTGAAAGTGCGGCTCCGGAATTGTCCAATGAGTTGAAGGAAATCACATATGGTTCCATCGGAACGCTAAATTTAATATTCAAAAAAAAACAATTACACCACTCACTAAACGGTATGGGGTTCGTTGTTCCAGAAGTTGAAAATCAAAAGTTATTGGCATGTACCTTTTCTAGTACTAAATTTGCGAACCGTGCTCCGCAAGATCATGTAATTTTGAGAGCGTTTTATAAGGGAATGCCAAGACCGGAAAGGTATTCAGGGAGGGGTGGGCAAATTGGCCCCATACTGGAGGAATTGCGAAGCATTCTCGGAATTCAAGGGAATCCAGAGGTGTGCATCGATTCTTGGTACCCAAATTTGATGCCCCAGTATCATGTTGGACATCTTGCGAGAGTAAGAAGAATTGAGGAGAGAGTTAAAAAACTGCCAAACTTAGCGATTGCCGGTAGTGGTTACCGAGGTGTGGGGATTCCTGATTGTATTGATTCAGCAAATCGAGCGACCAATCAGATATTGGATTCGCTAGATTTTGGCTGATTAGACATTTTGCCAGACAAAAAATAAAATTTACCGCTAATAAAAATCGACGAGAATCAGGATGAAGGATGTTTGCAAATCACGTTAAGTAGCGCTTGACGACCTTCTTCGCGCACGGCCTTTAGTGCTCTTTGTAATGCATCGGGTAAGATTTTGGGATCCTCTACGCGTTCGCCGTACCCTTCGTGAACCTCCATCATTTTTTCGAAGTTTGGTGACGGTTCAAGGTCACTTAGAGGAAACTGATTCCTTCCAGAGGCCCATCCATCTGGGTATAGGCTCTCAGCCGAACGTCGAACCGCATTCCAACACTGATTGTTAAATACAATTGTTAAAGTGGGGAGATTTTGTGCTCGAGAAACGAAGTGCGCGGACGTAGGCGAGTTAAACATATAACTGCCATCACCAACGCAGGTAATAATAGTTTTTTCCGGTTTGGCCAACTTCACCCCAAGGGAAGCACCTAGTCCCCATCCCAATCCAGATGCATGAGAAGACCCATAAAATGTACCTGGGCGCTTGAAGTCTACATGTTCTAAAAGCAGATCATACTCGTTGATTAGGATGGTATCTTCGCAGGACACCTCATTGATGCAGTGTGAGACCCACCGATAGTCAATGGGTTTTTCTTTGCTTGCTTCCGTAGCAAGTTGTTTCCATTCTTCCCGCTGTTGTTTGTGTATCCGGGCATAACGGTCCTTGCGTTTCGTTAGTTCGGAGCCCTTGCCTTTCAGGCTCTGCTCTAAAGCATCGCTTAGAAGCTGAAGCCCTATGGCTGGTTTTCCTTTTAGCACAACGTCCATCGGAAAGCTTCGGATTGGATAATCGGAGAAGTAGGGATCGCATCCCAAATGGATGACAGATGCGTCTTTTGGGGGTTTCCCATGAGTGGGAATCCAAGGAACGTCAGTTTCTAAGACTACCACGACATCTGCTTCCTCAAGGAGAACTCTCGGTTCAAAGCCCAGATGAAGAGGGTGATCGGTAGGAAAGTTCATGTAGATGTTCCTGTGTTCAATGACAGGTATCGCCCCAGTTTCTGCAAGCTTGATTAGGTTGTGGACCGCTTCGGGGTCGATGCCTGCCGCTCCGGCAATAATCAGAGGAGATTTTGCTTTCGAAAGTAGCTTAGCAGCACTCTCAATTGCCTTTTTGTCCGGTTGAGTGGAGGTTTCTGCGATTTGAACCTTAGGTTGCTCTAGCAAAAAATTTTGTTTTTCTTCTGCAAGAACCTCTCGAGGAAGAATTAAATAGACCGGACCGGGGGGATCCGCCATGCTCAATGTTAAAGCTCGGTCTACTACTGTCTCCAACTGTGCAGAATTTCTGAGTTCATAATCCCACTTCACATATTCACGTAGCATTGCTGCTTGATCGCGCGATTCCTGAGCCCAGTGAATATAGACGCTTCTGTGGCCAAGAGGACCTTCTTCATTGATTGGGGTGCGTCCGGCAGTAAATAAGAGGGGTATGCGAGCTTTGGTAGCGTTCATAACCTGGGCGGCAGCATTTGCTGTTCCTACGTTAACGTGTACCATCACTACCTGGGGTTCACCAGTCACCATATAGTAACCGTGTGCCATGCTGACCGCAGTCGCCTCGTGAGGACACAATACAGGTATGGGAAAGGTTATGTTTTCTGCTTTGCGTTTCGTGAATCCCTCAACAAGTGGAGCGAAGTCTGTTCCCGCGTTGGCAAAAAAGTACTTCACTCCCCTACTTGCAAGAAGCTCTAAATATGCATCGGCAGTATTTTCTACAGGGATCTCCACGAAGGTGCCTCCTGTTTTTAATAGTTATTAAGATTATGTCTACCTAATTCTACCAGGACAACCCAACTTTATAAATGCAAAGCTAGCCATATGGTTTTTTCGTCGGGATGGGTCCATTCAACACGGTGTCGGAGATGAGCAGGAATTAAGACGTAATCACCGGGTTTCATGTTTCGAGGCTTGGCATCGCCTTCATAAAATAGTTTTGCACCGCCGCTTATCAAGATAACCCACTCGTCCGTAATCGATTCATACCATTCACCTGGAGGGGTACTGTGTCCAGCCGATATAATCTTTTGTACTCTTAAGGGAGGTCTTGATAACAGATTCTCAAATATTTCATTGGGGACTTCTTCGGGAATATTTGAAAATAAGTTGCCAGTTTTTAAGGTTGTCATTTCGCACCTCTCGGTCCCATATGTTCTGAACCTGAACACCTAAAGAACTAGGCACAAAACAAAAAGTAAGGAGAGCGTGGCCATGGTTCCTTCTGGTGGCCTTACTGATGGTTAACAGGATTGGTGGCCTTTCCAATTCCCTCGATTTCAATCGTAACTATATCTCCTTGTTTCAGAAATTCTTCACGGCCCATCCCCACTCCTTCTGGAGTTCCGGTAGCAATTACGTCGCCGGGGCAAAGTCGGGTAAGTGTGGATAAGTAGGATATCTGCTCTTGGATATTAAAAATCATTCCTTCTGTGTTGGAATCTTGTTTCAGAACTTCGTTTACCCAAAGTTTTATATCTAATTTATTGGGATCCTGGATATAGGCCTTCGGTGTGATGAATGGGCCCATTGGAGCGAAAGTTGGAGCGGTTTTTCCGGCAAACCAATCCCACGTAAACTTCCAATCGGGCCTTATGTTTCTGTCACGAGCAGAAATGTCGTTGAAACAGGTATACCCTGCAACATGGTCGAGAGCATTTTCGATCGAGATGTCACTTCCTCCTTTCCCGATAATGACCCCCAACTCTACTTCCCAGTCTACCTTTTGAGAATTGGCGGGTAGGAGAATACTTTCACCCGGCCCGATAACACAGATATGGGGTATCTTGAGAAAAAAGTAAGGTTTGCCTTCAGGTTTTCCAGTCAGTTCATCCCCCATGGGCCAGCTAGTATCTAGTTCTTTTGCATGTTCCTTATAATTTGCAGCAGCGCAGTATATGGAGGGTGGATAGAGAATGGGAGCACGAAGAGAGGAATTTTGAATCTCATGCTGATCGTAATTGCTGACCCCATTAGCCAATTCTTCGAGTTGAGGATGTATCTCGTCTAAGTTCTCGACCATTTCATGGATAGGATAATTACCGCTAATAAGCGAAGCGCCTAAAACCTCATCCCAGGCACGCATGCAATCATATGTTTTGTTTTCGACAACTATTCCTATCTCCGGCTGTCCGTCCCGGTCAAAACTAGTTAGCGCATAATGCGCCATTTTCCCCTCCTTTGTGGTTTTCATTTGCTGGTTATGATTGGGCATAATGTGGGGTGAACTTCCGCTCGAACCCGCTCAATAAAATATTCTGCAATTTGAGGATTAATCAGCCAAATAATTAATCCTCAGGTTTTTGGTGACGTATTCTCGGCTAAGATTTCAATGATTTGATCGCTCTGGGTGACATCTCCAAAATAGAAATCCATATTCTTGAGAGCCATGCGGTGAAGATCTTCACCGTAGGCAGCTACACAGTCTTCGGGAACTACACAGTAGTAATCCGTGAAATAGGCGTGACGAACAGTGGATTCTACGCAAACATTTGTAGCCACACCGCAGATGATTAGTGTCCGAATTCCTCTACTACGAAGGATCAATGGTAAATCCGTGTCGATAAACGCATTGAACCGGTGTTTGATAACTTCGCAGTCTCCGTCTTGGGGTTCTATTTCGCCAAAATAGTCCCATCCCCAGGTGTCCTTTTTGCAAAGCGGAACTTCGTGATAAAGTCCATTTAAACTTTTGCGAGTTTGGCCTAAGGAAACATCAGATAGGTACCATCCTTGTTCCGTAGCATAGATGTTCCTTACCCAGATAATTGGGACTCCCGATTCTCGTGATTCATCGATAAGGCGTCCAAGCGGGGTAGCAATCTTTCTCAAAGGAGACACATCGAAACCACACTTATCAAATGCTCCTCCTTCGGCGCAGAAGTCGTTCTGGTAATCGATACAGATGAGAGCTGTCCACTCAGGTTTTAGCTTTTCTTTGAGTGCCAGAAGAGGTGTGTTGGTCATGCAGAAATTTCCTTTCGGTAAAATTACGAAGACAATCCTGAGTCAATGGCAAAATTCTGCTTCAATTCCCAATTCCCAATTGCCTATAGCCTGAAATGTTGTCTAAGTCTCGATTGTATCTCGTTGAGAGGTACGGGGAAAGTGAATTTATTTAAGGTAAGGTAATTATATATTGAATTTGGGATGGTCACTTTTGCTATAATCGGCGCCGGATTTACTCACAGGTAAATTGGTCCCAAACTTTTCACTTGTGGTTGCGTCCATTTTGAAAGTTTTATAGATCTGTTTCTTCTGCGAGCAGAAGCTGTATTGTGTTAGTGGTCTTCCTTTTGGATTTTAAAATAACCAACTGATGATTTGAACAATAGCTGAGAACTTAAAGGGAATACTATGAAAAAAAATAATGTTACATTTGGACTAGCAGTAAGGAATTTCACAGCCTACCCTGAGATGCCTGATGCGGATGCCTTGATCGCTTATGCAAAGCGTGCAGAGGAACTCAACTACGACTCCTTGTGGGTGTGGGATCATATCTTTCTTGGGGTAGATCCTTGTTTTCCGATTCTTGACTCGCTCACTCTTCTTACGGCAATTGCGTGTCACACCTCTAAGGTAAGGTTGGGGACGGGTGTTCTCGTTCTTCCTATGAGAAATCCTGCGGTGCTTGCCAAGGAAGCAGCAACCCTTGATGTCATTTCTAAAGGTCGTTTGGTCTTGGGAATGGCCAGTGGTTGGTACGCACGAGAATTTGATGCTGTGGGAATTCCTTTTAAGAAACGAGGTGATATTTTTGACCGAAATTTAGAAATTCTCACTCGACTTTGGACAGAGGATATGGTTACTGGGGAATACCCGCCTCACGACCTTCGTAAAGCTGTATTACATCCAAAACCAATTCAAAAACCTCGTCCTCCCATACTGATTGGGGGGTATGCTGAAAGGGTTCTCAAACGTACGGCAGAAAAAGGGGATGGTTGGTTGACTTATTTTTATACTCCTGATGCTTATACCAGATCGATGGATCGCATTAGAAAATTTGCTGAGGATGCAGGGCGGGATCCGGACTCACTAGATAGTCTCAATCAGATTCCTATTATGGTGACAGAGAGTGATAAAGATAGAAAAGCAATGGATGAATGGCTAACGACAGAGTGGGATTATGCCTCATGGAGTGAGTCGACTAAGGAAAGCGCAATTATTGGTACAGTTGACCAATGTGCAGAGCAACTTCAAAGTCATGTAGACGTTGGTGTGAAGCAAATCGTTTTAGTGCCGTTCAAGTACCAATCAGATCAGATCGATGTTTTAGCAAAAGAGGTGATTCCAAGGGTTAATACCTAAATAATGCAGCAGCTCCCCTAGGTCCGATGAGGGGTTCTGAGTTATATGGTCTTCTGAAACAACAGATGAGAGGCTAGAGTCGCATGTTTAGGTATTTTGAATAGCGGTTAATAGTATGTATTTCTTGTAGTTATATTATGTTTAGTATATTTTACATTAATTAACTCCTTCCTTCTGGTGATTGCTTTGCCCCCGAGGACGACATGGTCCGTCCGGAGAAAAATTTGGACAAGTCCGCCACTTTTCGAGGCCTGGTAACCAATGAGTTCATTTTTCTTTAATTTGCCACTCCAATAGGGACCAAGAAAGCAGTGTGTGGATCCGGTGACTGGATCTTCATTGATCCCAATTGATGGTGCAAAAAATCGTGACAGAAAATCATAATCCTCGGATTCGGAAAGACACGTAGCAATGAGGCCTCGGCAGGGAAGTTTTGCGATAGATTTGAAGTTTGGCTTCAATGATCGCAGAGTTTTCTCGGATTCCACCTCCACAAGATAATCGAACCTGTTAGCTTCAATATTCTTTGCTTTTGCGTCTAATGCCTTTTCTACTTGAGAAATAGATTCTTTACTGACTAAAGGGTTGCCGATCTCAACCGGAAAGTTCATTTTGATCCAATTGTCAACTAATTGAGCCGTTAGGATGCCACTCTTGGTATAAAACACTGCAGGTTGGTTCGATGTAAGCCTTTCGGTTTCCCAAAGGATGTGGGCGCTAGCGAGGGTCGCATGCCCACAAAGATCTACTTCGCTTTGTGGTGTAAACCACCTCAGTTCGAACCCCTTTTCCTCTTTCGGAGTAAGGTAAGCGGTCTCGGATAAGTTTATTTCTCGCGCTACATCCTGCATCCAATTCGTTTTGGGTGAAGACTTGAGAATTATGATAGCCGCTGGGTTCCCACCAAGGGCATTATCCGTAAAGGCATCGACATGATAAAATGGAATATTCATTCTTCCAATGCGCTCTCCGTAGTAATGTCTGACTTGATTTGCATTCCCGTAGCAATTGTGTTGAATGAGTTATAATGATCGACCACGCCAATTACTTCGAGAATTTTGTCGTCGTCCCACTGTAACTGACGGATTCAATCCACGAAGTACCGTATAAAGTAATTACATCCGTTTGTGACACTGACACCCAGACCAATAGCTAGCTTTGCATTGGGGTCAATTCCGGGGCGATCAAACAGAAGGTGATGCTTTGCCCAAGTAGCCTCAAGGTAATGGGGATTTCGGGCAAGGGCTCGCCAGAGCTTAGGTATTTCTTGTCTACCTAAGCGTTTTTTTTCGTGGCGATCTATCTGGTTTAAGATTTCCTGGATTTTTGGATCGAGTTTATCATGCTGTGGGTAGGGGATTAGTGGTTTGTCGAGTCCTTCATCGTCTTTAAGCATAAGGCCGAAAGCAACCTTATTCATTGATCGGCAGTGATCGGTCAAGCCCAAAAGTTCTGTTACGTCTTTTTCATCAGATCCCAGCCGCATGACCGCGGCTACGTGAGAATCAACTCAGTATTCACATCCATTTACAATTGAAACTGCTGAGGCAACCATCTCTTTAATATGAGGTGAGACCTTGCCTCGTTGCATGGTTGCACGTGATCGATTCCAACTTGCCTCGATATAGCCCGGGAGATGAGCTTGGGCTTTCCAAATATTGGAGAGGGAATTAGCATTGAATAGTTTTTTTTCACGAATCAAAATATTTTGTACGACTTTCCCGTCAGTTCCCTTGAGGATTTCCTCATCATTTAGGAGTTTGATAGTCGACATGGTGTTCCTCCTGTAATGGATTGTAGTGTGCACTTTGAAATTGAAAACTTATGATTAGGACGGACAGCGAAGGATTTAAATTGCATTCAAAGTCATTTCAATTTTTTACTTCTGCGGAAGCGTTTTCTGAGTAGTATTACAAGTCCGGAACGAAAATGGCCTGTTCATAAAGTAATTACTTATACAAATCATTGGTTTTGGCCGCAGTTTTAAAATTAGGATCTTCTATTAGTTCTTAACTATTTGAATTCATGTTTGTAATTTTTCCTTAAGAACTTCAGCCGTTACTGGTAATGATGTGACACGTACACCAGTTGCGTGGAAAATGGCATTGGCAATAGCCGGTGCGGTTGGAACGATAGCGGCTTCTGATGCTCCTTTGGCTCCGTAAGGGCCGTGGGGATCGTTTGATTCGATCATGATTGATTGAATTTGAGGTAAAGTTTCCGCCTTTGGTAAAGTGTAATCCCCAAAGTTTCCGTTGACTATTCGCCCATCTTCAATCTTCACCTCCTCTGAAAGAGCAAAGCCCGTTCCTTGTGCAATCGCTCCTTCTACTTGGCCATGAGCAGCCAAGGGGTTTAATATGCGTCCTACGTCATCTGCTGCCGTCATTCTGAGAACGTGTACGTGTCCTGTTTCGGTGTCAACCTCGACTTCTGCTACCTGTGCTGCAAACTCGTAGGCTGCGGCAATATTTCCATGAATGGTTTCAGGATCTGCTGCTTGGGTGGGTGGATCCCACTCACCTTCGGCTTGTATAGGTTTACCTCCGTTTCGATAGACTGCTTCTCGGCAAACTTCTTTGAACCTTATTGACTGCTGTGGTGAACTTTTTACATGAATAGATCCCGCCTCGATTGTCAGGTCATCTGTCGAGACTTCAAGGAGTTCTCCGGCGAGCTGGAAGAGTTTTTCTCTTGCGTTTTCAGCAGCTAGCCGGACTGCATTACCAGCTACAAGAGCAAGCCTACTGGCGTAGGCTCCTAAGCTGTATGGTGTCGTTTTTGTGTCGGATTGAGAAACAGAAACCTGATCCAGGTCGACCTTTAATTCTTCTGCAGCTACGATAGCTGCCACAGTGCGGGATCCTTGCCCTATATCTCCTTCGCCTGTGCGGACAAAGATTTTCCCAGTGGAATCCACTTCGATTTCCGCCCGAGAGCCGTCCCAATCGGAAAACATTCGGTTTCCACTAACATGAATGGCACAAGCTAGCCCAATTCCCCTTTTAATTCTGCCGTTTGCCTTGTTGTTTCGGATTTCTTTCCAGTTCGAATTCTCTGTTACTGTTTTAATACAGTCGGTCAATCCGCAAGAATCTATCTTCCACCCATGTGCAGTTATCTCACCAGGCTGCACTGCGTTTCGGATTCGGAATTCGGCCGGATCCATGCTGAGTTGGTTGGCGAGGACGTCCATGTGGCACTCTTGTGGAAAAGTTCCTTGTGGGTTCCCAAACCCGCGAAAAGCGCCGGTAGGTATTTTATTCGTATAGGCTAAAAATCCATCTGTACGGATGTAATTAATCCGGTAAATAGAGTCGGCCCTGTAGCATGAAGTTCGCATTATGGCATCAGCAAGACCAGTGCTAGCACCGTTGTCTGCTATAACGCGCGCTTCCTTTGAAAGTAGGCGTCCTTCTTCATCGGCTCGCATTCGAAGCCAAACTTTTGAAGGAACCCGAGGCCTCGCGGAAGTGAATTCGTCTAATCTTGTGTTGAATAGGCGAACGGGTTGGTTAGACTTCATAGCTAACAGTAGAGTGATCAATGCATTTGGTTCTTCAAGTGCCTTACCGCCGAACGCACCTCCTACGAATGGTTGGATTAGCCGAAGCTTTTCCTTTTCGATGTTGAGAATGCTAGATATGAGATCTCGGGAAAGGAACAAGTGTTGCAAGGGAGTCCATAGGGTATATCGACCGTGCCCCTCCGGTTTGGCCACACTGCCGATAGGCTCCATATAGGCTTGATACTGGAGTTGAGTCGTATAGGTAGCTTCATGTACGGCGGCAGCTGTTTTAAGGACGTTATCGGGATCTCCTCGCTCGATGTGAACTTCGTATGCAATATTTTCCGAGCGATCATGAACTAATGGAGCCCCTTTAGTCATGGCTTCCTCAGGATCGAAAACTGCTGGAAGTGGTTCATATTCTACGCGTATGAGGTCCGCTGCATCTTGGGCAATTTCAATTGTTTCAGCTGCTACAGCTGCTATTTCCTCTCCGGCAAATCGAACTTTCCCTTCAGCTAAGATGGATTGGTCCTTCAAGTTTGACCATCCCCATCGAGATGTAGGGCAGTCTTTTGCTGTGATGACCGATTTCACTCCTGGCAAACGCTCGGATTCGCTAGTGTCAATATGAAGTATTCGAGCATGTGGATGAGGACTGCGAAGTACTTTTGCTTCCAACATATGTGGCACCCGGATGTCGGCAACATAGGTTGCCAAACCAGATACCTTCTCAGGGGCATCGATCAAGGGAGTTGGTTTTCCGATAATATTGAATGAGGTCATCAGTCTCTCAAAGCTACTCTTATCAAAAAGTAAGGATCCCGGGCCAACCTCTTCTTATTTAAGGATGGCACTCCATATGTAGATATTAGTGCAGAGTGTAAAACAGATTTCTTGTCTCGACAAATATTCGAGGAAAATGTAGACGTGTTCGTATATTTAAAAGAAGATCCATAGTCCTCGATTTTTCATGCCTAGCGAGACCTATTTCCTTCACCATTTTAAAGCGAAAAGTTTAGGGAATAGATCGGGATATTATGGATCATGAAAGAAACTTGATGAATTTATGACTTAACTATTTAGGATAGTTTATTCCGCACATTTACGGATCCCGGACCATTTTGATGAATATTAGATTCCATTATGAATTAACAACTTCCTTTTTTTGTGCAGCCTGGGTTCATTCCAGCTAACGTTAGGGGAAAAGAATGAAGTTCTCGGAATTGATTTATAAGGAAGAAGGGGCCTTTGTAACAGTCACTATGAATAGGCCGGCGGCAGAAAACAAATTGACTCCAACCATGGTTAGAGAGTTAACGCTAGCGTTAGATGAGGCAGCTGAAGATGAGAAGGTGAGAGCGGTGATTTTGACAGGGGCAGAGGAGCATTTTTCTACAGGTGCGGATGTAAATTTGCTTTCCCAACTGGGAAGGGGAGGTTTTGTGGATTTTGCTAATGCATTCAATAGGTTTTTAAAGACAATGCTTTATTTAGGAAAACCTATAATTGCCGGGGTTAATGGAGATGCTCTTTCCGGGGGCGTTGCAATTGTTGCAGCCTGTGACCTTGCCATTGCATCGAAAAAAGCTCGACTGGGAAACCATGAAGCAACCTTTGGAGTGTGGCCTATGACTTCAAAGATTCCCGTTCTTGGACAGTTAAGCCCAAAAAAAGCATTAGAACATTTCTATACAGGTCAACCATATTCAGCACAAGAGGCTTTGGAACTGGGTTTATTGAATCGTGTTGTGGAATCGAACGAGTTAAAGAGCGCAGTAAAAAGTTTTGCAGAAAAAGTGACCGTAATTTCTCCTGAGTTGCTTAAACTGGGACGGCAGATGTTTTATGAAATGGTTGACATGGGTTACGAGGAAGCATTGGATCTCGGACGAGAGAAATTTGTGGAAATGTTTTCAGAAAAGAAAAATTAACCCTTAAGATTTAGGATTTTAAGCGGATCGGAAATTTACTTTAGAAATTCAAAAAATCAAGGTGGCTAGATTTCATGCGTTTTTAAAAAATTCTATTTTGAATGGATTTATGTAGAGAAATTGTGTTATAGGATCCTTAAACCGGTTTGAAGTAATTTACATATTGGACTAGCTGAGGGAGGCTCTAATGAAAAAGAAGTTTATTGTTCTGTTAGCGGGGTTATTCCTAGGAATGGGAATTGCCGGACAGGCGGACGCCGCTAAAACTAAGTTTCTGCTCGATTGGATTGTGTACGGTAAGCACGCACCTTTTTTTGCAGCCCAGGATTTTGGATTTTACAAAAAAGAAGGATTGGATGTTCAGTACCTGCGAGGATTCGGTTCAGGAGACACTATTAAGAAAGTAGCCGCCAAAGTTGCTCCGGTTGGGTATGCTGATGCCGGTTCTTTGGTTAACGCCCGTGCAAATAACCCAGACATTAAGGTTAAAGAAGTTGCTATGGGTCATGCGAAGACCATCATGAACGCTTTCTTTTTTAAAGGAAAATATAAACATCCGAAAGATTTAGCAGGCGCCCGGATTGGTTCACCTCAGGCCAACTCCGTTCGAGTGATTTTCCCTGCCTTTGCAGCTGCTAACGGCTTAGACGTGAATTCAGTCAAGTGGGTTAACATGACCTACTCACAGGTTACTCCGGCCATGTTGACTGGTCAGATAGACGTTGCCCTTTGGTATGCAACGGAAGTGCCAAAACAGATTGAAGCTGCTAAGAAAATCGGAAAAGAGATGGGTTGGTTCTCTTATGGCGATTGGGGTGTTCAGGTTTACAACAATGGGATCATATTTAGAGAAGACACGATTGCTAGTGATCCTAAGTTTGTTAAGGGTATTACTCATGCCCTCGTTAAAGCCTGGGGCTATTGCTTGAATATGGCAGGTAAATGCCTCAAAAACTTTGAGAAGTATACACCGGGCATGACCAAACGGATTGTCCGTGGGCAGTTTGCTATCAATACACAGTACCTCTTCGACGAACACACTATGAAACATGGTATTGGTTACATGGACTACGACAAGATGGACAAGACTGTCGAAATACTTACGAAACTACAAAAGCTTCCTAAAAGGGTGCCGACTAAAGATATGTATACGAACCGGTTCCTACCTCAGTGGCCTTCAATTAAGGCATTCTTAGGGGATAAAGCTTTCTAATAATAAATGCAGATAGTAATTTCTTTCGCTACTATCCTCAACTGAGAGGATTTAATTGGGTCACCAAAAGGTAGCGACGGTATAGCGAAATTTCAAGGAGAGGGGGCGGAGGCGTCGGAAGGCGACCGCCCTCTCTTTTTGGGTTTTCAGAAAAATCTGTTTGCCAAAACGAAAGGAGTTCCGCCTTGCCTCAAGATGTTACAGATGGGCATCTCAAAGAAGGCGCAAGAAACTGTATCGTGAACTATTCCGGAGTGCTTCCTGGAGAAAATGTACTTATTTGGATCGATAAGGTCGAACCCCCGGAACCAGGCGTGGCAGAAGCTATGGTCGAGGCTGCAGAAGAAATTGGTGCGAACGTAACGCTTCTTCAGGATCGAGCTCCGGAATTTCGTCTTGGTGAAAGAATAAGCACCACCACTGAAGCCGCCATACAGGGAAGCGATTGCGTAATTCAGCTTTTGCCTCTTCTTAATGTGGCCTCGATAGATAACATTCATATTTTAAGGTGCCTTTTTGAATACGATGTTCGGATCACTGCCTGCATGACACCCACGCGGGCGCTACTTGCTTCCGAGTGGGCCCGCTTTCCCATCGAGATAGCTCGAACAATCATGCGGAAATCAGCTGGGTGTGTAAAAGACGCAGAATTCCGCTTGACTGAAGAAACGGGGACTGATCTACAAGGACGTTTAAAAGCATGGCCAGATGGTGTGGGGTTTTCTGGAAGTGGAAACTTAAAGGGCGGTGCTTGGACTTTTTTCCCTTTTGGAAACGTTGCGCTTTATCCTGAGGCACCACTTGAGGGGAAAATCGTTTTTGAGACTTGGGAAGGAACGGCTGGGATTCTTAAGGAACCTGTAGAATTAGAAATTCGAGAGCAGAGAGTAGTAAATTGCTCGGGTGGCGAGGAGGCTCGGTGGTTTAATGAAATGATGAAAAGATACCCGAACGCTGATTTTTGTTGTGAGATCACTTGGGGTATCTCGCCGGTTGTAAGCATTAAAGAGGGCTTGCAACAGCGTGCCTGTGATTCGCTATTGTATCGGCATGCAGGGGTTTACCATATTGGCTTCGGATTGTGGCCTTGCGAAGGAATTTGGAGTGATTTTCATTGGGACGGTGGAGGGTTGAACCCGACCTTAATTCACGCCGGTGAAACCATTATTGAGAAAGGTGAACTCTTGATCTTGAATGACCCAGAAGTCCGTGAAGTTGCCTCAAAATTCGGCGATCCCGATGAACTTTTATCAGAGGTACAATAGAAATGGAGAATTCTTTGAAAGAGTCTGCTTGCAATTTCTTCGATCCGCTTAATGAGAGAGAGGATATGCAGGAGTTACTGTTTGGCTTGGAGCAGACTATTCGTTTCATTGTTGAAGATGGGGAGTCTTTCGAGCTGAAGGTGGGAAAAGGTAGACTAAGTGTTTTGGAGGGTATTGATGATTTTGAGGCTAAGGACCATGTGGATTTCACTCATTTCAGGACTGATGAGAGAACTATTAGGCGTCTATTGGCGAGTGAGATTCGATATTCGGATGCCGTTATCCCTTCCGGACTTGATATGGGAAAGCTGAAGCTTGTGGAGAAGTGGATGTTCAAAAAAGGCATAATCAATTGGCTTGGTCAAGTTATTCGAATGGGACAAGAAGGTCAATGCTGGCAAGACTCTCGTCCAACAGAAGGATGGAAGGATTAGTAATCGAAATCTACGTTATTTTAGCCTGATGAAGATTAGACGACAGTAAAAATGGAGCTTTGAAAATGGATTCCGAATCCCTAATTAAGCGAGCGAAAGAGCTTGCTCCTGAAATATTAGAAAAAGCTAGGGATACGGAGATCAATCGACGTATTTCCGATGAAACAATATACGATTTGCACAAAGCGGAACTATTTCGAGTTTTACAGCCAAAGAGGCATGGAGGATTAGAACTCGGTTTTAATGTGCTTGCGCGAGTGATACAGGAAATTGCATGGGGCTGTGGATCTACTGGATGGGTTTACGGTGTTCTCGGCATGCATCAATGGTTGGTGGGGCTGTTTTCCGAACAGGCTCAGGAGGATGTTTGGGGTGAAGATTCTAGCGCATTGATTTGTTCCTCTTTTCCTCCAGTGGGGACTGTAGAATCCCTGAAGGATGGTTTTAGATTAACTGGTAAATGGATTTTCTCCAGTGGCTGTGACTTTTGTTCTTGGGCAATTGTTGCGGGCCGGGCTTTCATAAATGGAGAAGAAGATTCTCAGAAACAGTGTTTTTTTCTCGTTCCCCGATCGGATTATGAAATTGATGATAATTGGCACGTTTTAGGTTTGGCGGGGACGGGAAGCAAGAATCTTGTCCTAGATGGTGTATTTGTGCCTACGCATCGAATACTAGTAATTGAGCAAGCAATCAATGGAGATGCCGATGGAACGAAGATAAATACCGGTTCTCTTTATAAGTTCCCATTTTTTACCGGACTTACAACGAGTATTTGTACTCCCGTGCTTGGGATGGCTCAGGGAGCACTCGATCATTACCTTCGGATTATTGAAAATCGTGCATCTAAGGGAGGCTTTACTCCAGCAAAGGGGAAGATAGGAGATTATCAGAGCATTCAGCTTCGGGTTGCCGAGGCGGCGGCCTCTGTGGATTCTGCTCGGATGCTATTGATGCGAGTGGTCGAAGATACGATGGCTGCTGCTGAATCTATCGAAGGTCCGAGTGTGAAACTTCGCATTCGAAATCGTAGGGACCAAACTTTTGCTGTTCGACTTCTTGTTAATGGGGTGGATCGGCTTTACGAGTCTACCGGTGCTAATGGTTTGTTTTTGTCAGACGATGTTCAACGCTCTTGGAGGGATTTGCGGGCGGCGGCCCAACACATTACAAACAATTGGGATGCGGCTGGTACACTTTATGGGCGTCATCTGATGGGGCTAGATACTGAGGGTATCCCTTATTGAGTTGCTGACGATATTCACTTTGTTCCTACTATATAGTTGTTGTCTTAGTAGTCCTAATCGCCTTAATTCTATGCGCAAAGTAGACGAGTGTGTTGGCTAGAACAATATACGCGACACATGCCAGGGCAATTCTTTCCATAGAAATTCCTTCGTCAATCATCCACCCCATCATAAACGGTGCTAGAGCAGTCGAGATGACCGTAAGTGTCGCCACTAAAGATCTTATGGCTCCCAGGTGTGTTGTGCCGTAAAGTTCCGCCCATAGAGCCGCAAAAAGAGAATAGTTTACCCCGACAGTTATTCCTGCGGCCAACATGAAAAAGATGGCTACGAAGGGGTGATTGCCGGCTGACAACAGAATCAGGGCTAACCCGAGTGGTGGTAAGACACAAGGGAGTAACCTCCATGCACTTTTACGGTCAATCAGGGGTCCAGAGGAAAGAGAGGATATTATTGTTGTCAGGGAATACGCTATGAATGAGGTTGCAAACCAATTCATACTCCACCCTTTCGATTCTACTAAATGGACCTGGTGGAAGAAAAATCCTGTCATTATATAGCCGGGTGCTAGGACGGCTGGAAGAATCAAGTAGAATCGGATATCTTGGAGCACCATCGAACGAGTCCAGGAAAGGTCCGATTCGTCTGACACGTTAGCTACCTTCCTGGAAATTCGAGTCATTTGTTGATGTCTCTGTTTATGTCCTTTTAAAAGCCATAAGATGGTAGGTAAAAGGACGGGAATTAGAACGCAGCCAATAAAACCCCAACTTAGTCTCCAACCAAAAGTCTCGTTAAAAAATACTCCAATTAGAGGAAGAGAAGCCGCCCCTAGTGGATAGCCGAGAGCTGCAATGCTTACAGCTTTTCCTCGTTGGTTACCAAAGTATCGGCCCATACTTGTCATTCCGGTATGAGACATTAGACCCTGACCAGCAAGTCTTACGGAGAAAAGGGCAAAATAAAGGAGAGCTAAAGTAGGTGCTAGAGCCATGGAGAAGCAGGAGAAGATTAGAAAAAGACAAGTTAAAAGAGTGAAAATTCTCAAATCGACATGGTCGATCATACGACCTAGCCAAAACATTAATGTTCCACTGGCGAGTGTAGCAACTGCATATATTGATCCGAATTCTCCATGGGTAAGTTCGAATTCGCTGCGAATATCTGAGTTGAAAATTGCCACAAAAAATGTTTGTCCGAATCCTGAAAATCCGGTCATAAGAAGACCAAAGGCAAGAAAACGCAGATTGCGCTCAAGGAAGGTTCTGTATTCCATTATTTCTTCGGAAAATCTCATTGGGAATTTGAGCTAATGAGTGTTGGATTCTTCACTGTCTAGACAGTGTAACTAAGGCTGCCCCGATGCAGATTAGGGCGGCCCCACTGACGAGAATTTTATTTAATCGTTCAGACTGTCTGAAGAAAATCCATGAGAATAGAAGAGCGAAAAGAGGTGCTGAATATACCAAAGGTGTTACCGTGGACATGGGACCCATTTGGAGAGCTGCAAAAAAAGTCAGATGCCCGGTACTGGATAGTACCCCACTGAGAAGGAAAAACTTAGTGTCGTATGATCCAATACGAATACGGTCTTTTTTGGGTAGGAAAATATTCCAGATCAAAACAACTAAGAGAGCACCTAGCGCAGCGATAGCAACCCCAACACTTAAACTGGGAACATTGGAGACTCCAATTTTTCTGAATACGGCTGTCAGGGAAAACATGAGGATCGTAAGTGCAGCGTAAATAAATGAATGCCAAACAGATTTGCCGGCAGGTTTATTTTCTTTATTGATATTCCGTTCACGTCCAAGCAACATCACACCTAAAATAATGAATAGGGTACCAATGAAAACTAAATAGTTAGGTTTCTCATTAAAAAATATTATGGCGAAAAATACGGTTAGTAGCGGGGCACAGGAAATGACGGTGACAGAACGTGAAAGACCTATTATACGAAAGCTCATATAAAGGAAGGTTCCTGCTAATCCTGGAGAGGCTATTCCGGCGGCCAGAAATATCAGAAAGTTCTTCCATCCGATTTCAGTAACTGGAAAGGTTGCAAAGGCGATAGGTCCGTAAATCAATAATGTAACAATGGCTAGAGCCAGGACCCCAGTAATTGGTGTCGAGGTGCGAAGTCCAAAATGTACGGCTGTATCACCGGCCGCGAAAGCCAAGCCTGTAATAAGGGCCAGTAGGTTGGCCAGCAATAATGGTTCCATGAGTATCGCAATATCCTCAATAGAGAGATTTCGCCCTATTTCTCCAATTGAATTAGTTATGTAAATTTTCTGATGAAAATTTCAGATCAATGGATCTACAACTTTTTAAAATTTCAAATTGATTATCTTGAAGATTTAACAAAAATCGTCCGCGGTAACTTATATATACTTCAATCAAATGCAAATGCTTGTGGTTTATTTTATAAATACTTTTCTACTTAAATTCTGACCTAGTATGAGAAATCCAACAGAGGAAATTCGGTGGTGCTAACCGTTTCATAACTGTTCTGGGTTTTCGGGAGACTTTAATCTTGAGTTAAAAGAAAAGATATTCCGTCAGATAGCTGTGTCATTCTTCCAAGGAAAAGACTGCCTTTTGCAAAGAAGAAGGCACGATTCAGTTCGTTGTTTTTGAATTTCTGGAGCGCATGCGGTAGTGCTGGGATCGCAGAAGCAATATGTCCTTGAGAAGGAGCAAAGCCTGGCAACCCACGCTCTTGAACAAAATTTGAAATGTCCGCTCGCTCTATTTCTCCTCTAAGTGCAGCAAGGGCAGCTAAGTACTGGTAATTGGTTTGGGGAACATTACCGGCCCCAGCGGGGATAGTTATTTCCGGATTATGTAGCTCCGTTGCAAATAGGGGGATATCTACAAGGTTTAGTCCAATTTGATCAAGGGGTTCCGCCACAAGAGATTCGAGTATGGCTTGCTGGGTATGCCCGGCTCCAATTCTGTGAATACCAATATTTTCCAGGCAAATGCGTGGTCCATCACCGTTAGCAGTTACTAAAGCTGCAAAACCGGCAAGGACATCTTCTAAAATCGGCATCGCCTGTTCGATATGTGAGTTTGCTTTCATTCCTAATTTAGGAAGGGACCCTCCACCAACAATAGCTACTCTTTCGAAGACTCCAGAAGCAACAAGACTACCTGCCAAAACGATAGCATTTAGTGGTCCAGCACAGAAATTTTTCACATCAACTCCACTAGCCTGTTGCAGACCGCTCATTTCACCAATAGCTTTAGCAAGATTACCGCCTCCTCTTTGATATCTATCTCCGACGGCTTCTTCAGAACAGCTGATCAAAAAGTCTGGTTTGCTATGTTCCGTATCTTCCATCTCACTAATCATGTTTTCCAGTGCTAAGTGGGCTGTTGCTTTGGCTGCTAGATTTTCCAAAAGTACGTGAGGTGCAAGAGACTCATCGTCATCATGGTCTCCACGAAAACTTCCAATAACCTCTCCATTGGAAATAATCGGCAAAGTGAAATTTTGATTTACGATTAACTCTGTGGAAGTGGGTAGAGCGCCATGTTCCTCTATTCCATGAAGTCGAGTGAATCCGTCAGAGAGTTGTATTAGATTGAATGCATCCGCTTGTTTTAGGAGAATAAAAAATTCATCCTCAGAGATAATTTTTCCAGAGGGCCCAATTGGAGAAGCGCCTGGATTTGGATTCTCGTACCATGGAGAGGTCGTATTCCGAAGAGAATTTGGAGACAAATTACCAATAAATACTTGATTTGGAGGATAGGTAACTGCGTCATCGAAACTTCGTAAATTGGATTCGATTTTTTCAAGAAAAGATTTGTCCTCACGAATAGTCCTGTCTGGTTTTGACCCATAGCGCACAAGGGAAGGGACGTGAGCGAGGACAAATGATGACGTGGTAATGTTAGCTTTGCGTGTCATTTGAAAGTTGTTCCTGCTTTGAAAAAAGGATTGAAATCTTTAAAGCCAAAAATCCTGAAGATTTGAATCAAAGCAAATAGTACCTTATTTGGGAGGGTAGTTTTTGCGGAACTTGTCTAGTACTTTTTCAATGGCAGAATGATCAGCCACCATAGATACTAAACCGAGCTTTTCTTCGAAAATATCCGGAGGAATTTCAGCACGCAGCTTCGGTTCTAATATGTGACACACGAAAAGTCCTAACGAAATACCTGCCAAAGGACCGGCATAACTTGGATCGCCTAATACCATGGTTTCGGCTGCTATTGCTAGAAATTCCATGTCTGTGGCGCCGAGTAGAACAATGAGGTTCTCTCGCCCGTGCTTCTCAACTACGGTTTGAATGTCAGTTTGTCGCTCCATGTCCATGGCGCCTGCAGATGTTCAGACAAAGCACTCTGTCATTTGAAAAATTACATTTGCCCCCGCTGCTTTTGCACATTCCGCAATGGTTTCACCATGTATACCGTCTCGTTCACCCAGTGCAATAACACTCATACCCTTAAGCATCACCTTTGCCCTCCAGTTTAACCTAGCTCCATCCTAGAAGCCTGAGGTTATTTAGGTCAAGGAAAAGAGTTTTGAATTGACTAATTTACAAACAAGTAGATTCCATTTTAAGGAAAATAAGAATATCCCAAGTTTTCGGGAAGAATGGTCAGTATCCTCCATGACTTAAAAGATTTGCAAGGGGAATTAGGTTTAGTCCCTATGCAAGCATCTGCATAGTTTCTATTATATGACTAGAGCAATTCTTCAAGCAGAATTTAGTTAGTTAAAAGAAGATCGAAGTAAGCGCAGTAAGTTATGGAGAGTGTAATGATCAAGAAGATAATATTTCTATTTCTACTTGGGTTTGGTGCGGCAATTTATGTCATCTTTCTAAAAAACTAGCCAACTTTGCATAGTGATTTATTTGCTATTTTATAGATGCCACTTTATTCGATGAGTAAGATTCCCAAGAGAATACTTTTTGAAGGACAGGTTCTTCATTTTGCAGGATTTAGTCACTTGTATATTTGGGTTCGTTACTTTGCCACTGAAAAACCAGAAATGAGACGAATCACTCGAAAGAATAAGTAAGTATGTCTCTTTTCTTGTAAAGTCGAAAGCATATGATTAAGATTTAAATTTACAAACTAGAAATGCTGTTATTTTGAATTATTTGTCCCATTTCGAATTCGTTTTTGCTATGTGTAGCTATAAATTTCAAGGCTTGCTCGACAATTTTACGCCTAAGATGTATTTCCATTTCTGGTTTTAATAGAGGGTTCCCAAGGACGTGCGGTACACCTGCTCCAGGTACAATTCTGTTTGCTCCGACATTTTTTGCAACCGAAATCAAGGTTGTAATTACAACTGCAGGGATTCCGAGACGTTCTATCTCTTTAGCGACCGCTGACCCGCAGCGGGTACAAGTTCCTCATGCAGAAGTAATGATGGCCGCGTCGATTTCATGATTGCGCAAATCTTTTGCTATTTTGCTTCCAATTGCAGTGGCAAATTCGTAATAGGTGCTGCATCCGGAAAAGGTGTAAAGGTATTCGTGAATCTTAGCTATTCGGCCCTCATTTTCTAAAGATCGAAGAACGTCGAGTGGTACAAGGCGATTTGGATCCTGGGTAACGTCATTTGTCGAATATCCACCGTGTTGCACTTCATAATTTTCAGAATCCAATCTTTCAATTGCAACCAGGGGGTATTGGCCGTAGGTTATTGCCTTAGTGGAGGGAAGATTGTCTGGATTACCTTTAGGGACAAGGCCGCCGGTTGTAATAACGGCGATTTTTGATTTTTTAAGGTTTTTTACAGGGGGTGCTGGTGCAACACGATCAAATTTTGGTAGTTCTAGTTCTGTATTGAATGGATCACCCTGTATTTTTGCTAATAATAGATTTAAGGCCCTCTGAGCACCGTTCAGGTCCGATCTGATGTTCTTTCTGAACCCCCGAGAATAATACTCAACCGGTTTCCTTTGATCGTTGTTGGGAACATGTAAAAGTTTAAATCCCAGATGGGAAATGTTATGGATAGCTGTTTTCATTCCTCGGATGTTATCTGAAGTTGGAATGATGTAAACATCTTTTCGGTAAGCTAAACCGGGGTTTTCTTTCGCCATTCCCGAAACTGCAGGGATGTTAAATTTTCGGCTAACTTCTCGAGCGATGCGACCACAAGCTTCACCGTAACGACCGGAGTTAAATGCGGGTCCAGAAACAAAAAGATTGGGTTGAGCAGGCCGAATTAATTCGATTAGTTTACGGACAGCTAGGTTTGGATCATCCGCAAATAGATCATCTCCACAGACTACGGTCGAAGTGATTTGGATTTTATTTCCAAACTCATTTTGCAATAGTTTTCCGGGTCCGATAGCCCTGGGAATGGATGTGGGTTCCATAGACGCTTGGTTTTCCCCACCAAACCCTGCAAAAAATTGATTTAGAAAATGGACAACGGAATAAGTATTTGGCAATTAAGGTTCCTTTTTTATTAAACTTCTATGGCAGTAAGCCGGTTAGACCCTAACATCCCTATGGCGCCAGGGATTCTATTGTAGGCGACCCTTATGGATTCGGTTGGGATGCAATTTTGGTTTTTTAAAGAGGATCCACCTAGTAGTCGCTCCATCGCGGGTAGTTCAATTGGTTCCGCACAGTTTCCTAATGAAACGATTGCGTCAGCATGTGGTGAAGAATCTACCAGTGCACCTTTTGAGGACCCTTTATTCCCGGCAAACTCCATTGTTATTAGTGTTGTTTTGACACCGTGGTTCTCGCAGGTTTCACAAATTTTCATGAGGTCTGTGTCGGCTTGTCCTCCAGAGTCTTTTGTGATGAGCACTCCATCTGCCCCTAAAATGTTTTTGGCAATACGGGCTATCATTTCAGCATGGAGGATTTTCTCAGAATACTTTTTGGGATGGTTGGCTATGATGGTTCCCACAAATTCCATGGAATTTCCATGGGAATCGTAGATTGTTCGCAGTATTCCGTGATTCAAGTGATCGTAAGTGGTGTTCTTAGTCGGTCGAGAGAATCCTGACCAAACAACCGCACCATCGAATATTACGTTAGGGTGAATTACTGTTGGAATCAATTCCCTTGTGTTTTTTCCATAAAATAACATATCCCGTGCGTCGCCTTGTGAGTACAAGGGATAAACGTAACAAATTTTAGGCAAATTTTCTTTGTGGCTAATGTCTGAAGAAAGACGCCTAATCGTAATTTTTTCTGATTTTTTGTCCGAATTGCAAGAGTTAGCAATTCTACCAAGGTAATAAGCAGCACGCACGCCGGCTTGCACAGCAGCTTCAGCGAAACCTCTCTTACTAACCTTTTTAAATGGATATAGGGTGATTACGACATTTATAAGATGGGAAAATAAAGACAAATCAGCGCACGGTCCTTGCATGTCTAGGATGGCATCTTCCGCTCCTTCCATTGCACCACAAGTGATGACTCCCACATCCTTTAATACATTCGTTATTCCACTTCCACAAGATTTGGGAGGACCAATAATACCCGGAAAGGGTTCTGGATTTTCACCTATTTTTGCGCGCGGTTCTAGAATGTCTAAGATGTTAATAATCCGGCATGAATCACCGGGATGGGAAATATCAATTTTCACAGATTGAAGGCGGGTGTCCTCACGAAGTATGTAATCATGTAACTCATGTGTATTGATTTGTAGTTTTCCATTTTCCAGTCGATTTTCGTTAGATTGTTCAACTATGTTGACGGGAAAGTTGTTTATTGTAAGCTCCACATCAATTCCTTCTTTTAGTTGGTGATACAATGTGAATTTGAAAAATTGCGAAAGGGTTTTCGGAAACATCTGATGTGGTTTGAAATGTGATCTGACCTGAAAATTCAATTAATAGAACAGAAGTTTCTGTTGCAAATCCGTAATGTTTCATTTTAATAATTCGAGCCCAATTTAACCTTCCTTTCACTAGTGATAAAAAGGATGGTATTCCTGGGTCTTGACTAAGGTTAAATCGTTTTGGATTCAACCTTAGAATTGATTTCCTGCTCCATAGTAGATTTTGCTCTCTCCACTTCTACTAAATTTGAATGGAATGTTGCTCCTTTTCCCATGTCAGCTAGTCGCTCGGATGAGATTTGGTTCACTCCCTTCCCTCCGGGAGAGAGTTTAGCCCACCAAGCGCCCTCGGACACAGCTACTCCTCTCAAGGTTCTATTGCCTAACTTTGCATGCCGGAAGATTTCACCTCGATCATTAAAAACTCGAACGAGGTCTCCTTCCTCTACTCCTCGGAGTTTGGCATCTTCGGGATGAATCAAAAGGCTAGGCTTACCCTCACTTATAATGCAGTTTTTTACATCTCCAAGGGAAGAATTGAGAAAATTGTGAGCAGGAGGAAGAATCAACTGCAATGGATACTTTTTTATCAAAAATTCAGTTTCACTTCCCTCGATAAGGGGAACGTGCGCAGGCAAGGGGTCTTTACCGTCTTTTTCCATGGACTCCGAGTAAAATTCAATCTTCCCAGAAGGTGTGAAAAAACCATTTTGAAATGGATTTTCTTTTCGTTTAGGCCCTATTCGATGACCTTTGAGGTCGGAAAGCTGTTTGAAGCTTGGATAGTTTTTCCCATCTACTCGATTTTTCAAAAGATCATTTACCACTGTTTCATGTGAATCTGTGAGAGGAGCACCTTCTAGCCCCATTTTTTCTGCTAACCGGATGAACATCTCATGGTTGCTAATGGATTCTCCTAATGGCTTGATCGCTGGTTCGGACATTTGAATGTAATACTGCCCGTAGCTTCCGAATAGATCGCCCGTTTCTATAAAACTTGGTGCGGGTAGAATGTAGTCCGCATAGTCGGTTGTGTCTGTGTAAACAACCTCGTGGACAACAGTAAAAAGATCTTCTCTTTCAAGGCCTTTAATAACTTTGGCAGATTCTGGGGCAATTGCCGCAGGATTGGAAGAGTAAACAAACAAAGACTGAATGGGCGGGCTATCGACTTCGTTCAGTGCTTCTCCTAGTCTGCACATGTTTAGAATTCGAGTATCTTTATTGTTTGGCTGAAGATCGGGTCTTTCGACGAGGGATTTATCCCAGCCAAATGCGGCGGAGCTAGCCAGAAAAGCCCCACCACCTTCTTTATGATAGGCACCTACCAAACCTGGTAAACATGCGATGGTTCTTACCATCATGCCTCCATTGGTATGCCTAGAAATTCCAATTCCAATTCGGATAAACGGTGCTCGAGCATCCCCATACTGTTTTGCAAGTTGCAGAATGAGAGTAGAGGGGATCCCTGTTATTTTCGAGACACGCTCAATAGAATATTCTTTCAAACGATTTTGAAGATCAGCAAAACCCAAAGTGTATTGATTAATGTAGTCTCGATCTATCTGGTTTTGCTCTACTAGAATCCGCATAATACCTAGCGCTAAAGCTGAGTCAGTCCCTGGGCGGATCATGATGTGTTCATCTGCAAACTTAGCTGTCCGATTTGCGTAGGGATCTATCGAGATAATCTTCGCACCTTTATTCCGAGCTTTCTGTAAAATCGGAAGAAGGTGAATGTTTGTTGTTACTGCGTTACAACCCCAAAGGATTACAAAATCAGAATCCGTGGCTGTTTCTGTGTCATTTCCAATGACTTTTCCTAGTGTGGCTTCCCATCCTGAATAGGCAGTATTCACACATATCGTTCGATCTAAGCGGCTAGCTCCAATTTGATGGAAAAATCGTTGGGGAAAGTTTCGGTGCACTAGCCCCAAGGTTCCGGCATAAGAGTAGGGAAGGATGGCTTCCCCTCCCCATTGTTTGATAATTCCATTTAGCCGTTTTCCGATTTCTTCTAGTGCGTCGTCCCAGGTTACTGGCTCAAACTTCCCCTCTCCTTTTTTGCCGACCCGTCTCATTGGCTTCATGACACGGTAGGGTGAATAAACTCTTTCTGGGTAAAGTTCGACTTTCCTACAGATAAAACCGTTGGTATAGGGATGTTCTGGATCACCGGCTACTTTCACCGCTTTTCCGTCACGAACTGTGACGAGTAAAGAACAGCAATCGGGACAATCAAGCGCACATACACTTCTCTTGATTTCTTCCAAAACCAGGCTCCATTTTGAGAAAGTAACTTGATTTCTACTTCTAAGTTGAAAATTTTCGAACACATCTCACATTCTGTGAGGATTTCTTGATAAGCACGAGAAATATTTGGTAACTAAAGAAACCACAGCCATAACTAAAATCTTTTATGGTGGCCCCAACGGGGATCGAACCCGTGTTTTAGCCTTGAGAGGGCTACGTCCTAACCGCTAGACGATAGGGCCACCGACTTATGTTAGGAATACTTGATTTTGGGTTGCTCTTTCCTTGACTTAGAATCGGCCTGAGATTGACAAAACGAGAACCAAATTAGAATAACTCTTCTACTTCTGAAATATACGAAGATAAATGCTCTGAGTATCTATAGTAACCCCTGACTCACATATGGTTGGGGATCTAGGATTCGAACCTAGGTTTTCTGAGCCAGAGTCAGACGTCTTGCCACTGGACCAATCCCCAGAGAATACATATTTCTAATCTACCGTTGCCCCCCCCAATGGTCAAGTCGATAAAAGAAACTTTAATCACCCGAATTTAGAGCGAATTTTATGCCTCTTTCGAGTCTGGAAAGACTTTCAGCTTTCCCGAGTATTGCCAAGACTTCAGTTATGGGAGGGCTAACGGTTACACCTGTCATGGCGACACGAGCGGGTTGAGCTACGGTTAGAAGCTTGGTGCCTTCTTCTTGGACAATTGCCTGAAATGAATCGTTTATACTTTTTTCATTAAAGTCCTTTTGGTTTTCTAGCCGTAATCGCAGTTTTTCAAGGCGACCACCTGACTCCTTGTTCAAAAATTTCCTCGCTGCTTTTGGGTCGTATTCGAAATCTGAGCGATAAAAATATCGAATAGAACGAGTTAACTCTAGAAGAGTACGAGATCTTTCTTGCAGACTTTTTATGATCCTATGCAGGCGGACTTGGGATTTTTCATCGGGGTCAACATGTACGCCTTCTCCAACTAAAAATGGGTTCAGGTTAGGCATGATCTCTGCTGGAGTCATTTTGTTTAAATGTTGGGAATTTAACCATGTTAGTTTATCTACATCAAAAATAGCTGATGAAGTTCCTATTGGTCCTAGGTCGAACAGTTTTATAACCTCTTTACGTGTAAAAATTTCTTGGTCTCCGTGAGACCACCCAAGCCTAACAAGGTAGTTGATCATCGCCTCGGATAAATATCCTTCGTGCTTATATGCCTGAACAGAAGTTGCTCCGTGACGTTTGCTAAGTCTTTTTTTGTCCGTCCCGAGAATCAACGGTACATGAGCAAAGTGGGGAAGGGTTTGTTCAAGACCGTGATAGATCATTGCCTGACGAGGGGTATTGGCTAGATGGTCATCACCGCGAATAACGTGAGAGATTTTCATTTCTATATCATCCACTACAACAACGAAGTTGTAGGTGGGAGTTCCGTCGCTTCGAAGGATAATCATGTCATCCAACTGGGCATTGTCAAAGACAACATCACCGCGTAACAAATCATGAATTACTGTTTGACCCTCTTCGGGAGCTGCAAATCGTAAAACAAAGGGAAGATCGGGTTCATCGGTTCTATTGCGACATTTGCGGTTGTAACGTGGAGGTCGCCCCTCGTTGCGCGCCTTCTCCCGCATTTCCTCTAGTTCTTTAGGTGAACAGTAACACCTGTAGGCTTTCCCCTCAGAAAGTAGTTTGTTTGCGGATTCTATGTGAGCCGACTGACGAGTCGATTGATAATAAGGGCCTTCATCCCAGTCAATTCCTAGCCATGTGAGACCGTCTAGTATCTGTTGAATCGATTCCTTGGTGGACCGCTCGCGATCGGTATCTTCGATACGCAAAATTAGCGACCCTTTATGGTGCCGGGCAAAGAACCAATTGAACAGGGCCGTCCGGGCTCCTCCGATGTGCAAATGGCCGGTAGGACTTGGTGCAAAACGGACACGAATTTCGTGGTTCATGAAATTTCCTTTGAATATAAGTGCAAATTCAAATTCTATCTTAAACAGGGTTTATTTAAGTAAATGTATCGAATTTCGCTAATCATCTTAAAGTAAGAATGTTAGAACGATAGGTGTTGTTAAAAGACTCATTACGGTCGAAACCCAAACCACTGAAGCTACCATTTCAGGATTTTTGTTGAACTTCTGAGCGAAAATAAAATTAATAACTGCGGATGGCATACTAAAACCTAATATTACAATGGCCTGAGGGACTCCTTTCATGCCGAGTAGAACAGTCACTAACCATGACAAGAAGAATCCCCCGGAAATACGTATGCTCGCGGCGGCTATTGCTTTGTTAAGTCCTTGAATTCTGACAGTCACCAACCGATACCCCAGAGTGAATAGCATGAATCCGATGCCGGCGGTTCCCAACATTTCTAAGGGGCGTTGTATTGCTAAGGGTACCTGCCATTCCATGAGTGAGACGATGATGCCAGCGATGGCAGCGTAAATCATAGGCATTCGGAGCGCTTCTGAAGCATTGTCGGCACCCCTGCTAACTATAGCAATTCCAAGCGTATAATGGATTATCACATTTGTCGTGAAGAATATTACTGCAAGTGCAAGCCCCTCTTCTCCAAAAGCAAACAAGCAAAGCGGCAAAGTCATGTTCCCGGCATTTGGAAACATGATTGGGAGGTAAAGTCCACGAAGGTCCTCTTTGAAAAATTTCAGAAAGATGGCGCTTAAAAGCCACATTCCTAGTAGTATAAAAAGTACAGCAAGAGGTATAAATCCTATCATCTCGAGTGGGAGATCTCGTTTAGATAAAGCAGAGAAAGCAAGAGCAGGGGAGGCCACGTAAATGATGATTTCTGTTAGGGTACCTAAGTCAATTTTCTTGATCCGTCCAAACAGATAGCCTAGCCCGATTAGAAAAAAGACTGGAAAAACTATTGATAAAACCTTTATGGCTATCATGAGTATAAGCTTCCAAATAATTCTGGTGAAACATTGGAATGAAACCCCGAACATTGAACTGCAAAGCATAGGTACGCAAAATCTTACAATAAGGCTTGTTCCCAGGCAAAAGATGCAGACATTTCAGATTTGAAGTGAGGTTTCATTTGCAAATAATTGTCAGGGGTGAAAATCCATGAAGCGGTTAGAGGTTCTTGGTTGGTCCTTTTACGATTTCGCTAATTCATCATATCCGACCGTCATAGTGACCGTGGCCTATAGTATTTATTTCAAGAATGTGGTTTCGGGAGGAGGCACACATGGGGATGGGGACTTTTATTGGGGGTTAGCGATTTCTGTTTCCATGATAATTGTAGCTTCCATGGCCCCCTTTCTTGGTTCTATAGCTGACATTTCGAATTCTAAAAAATTTTTTCTTCTGCTTTTCGCTTCTCTTTGTGTGATTTTTACCGGGCTTTTATATTTTGTTGAAGAAGGAGAAATTTTTAAGGGAATTATGTTTTTTGTGTTGGCTAATATTGGATTCGAAGCAAGCCTTATCTTTTACAATGGGTTTATTCCAGAAATATCGGGTGCTAATAATTTTGGTAAAATTTCGGGTTATGGGTGGGCATTTGGTTATGTCGGAGGGCTCCTTTGCCTCATTTGGATAACTCCTTTGATACAAGGAGGTTTGGGTGAGGAAAATCTTTTGAATTTTCGATCTTCATTTCCTCGTGTGGCTGTTTTTTACACCATATTTACTATCCCTACAATTTTGTGGTTAAAGGAAAAAGATTCGAAGACGACATGCCTTTCTTGGACTAAAATAGCTTGCCATGGATGGCAACAAGTTTGTGGAACCTTCCATCAGGCACGGAATCTTAAACCCTTAGGTCGTTTTCTTATTGCTTTTTTTCTCTACAACGATGGAATTGCCACAGTAATTGCTTTTAGTGCTATATACGCTGTTAGCACATTGGGTTTTAGCGTAGCGAATGTGATTACTCTATTTATTTTAGTACAAGTATCGGCATGTCTAGGCGCATTCTTTTTTGGATTTCTAGTAGACCGATGGGGTGCAAAACCAACCCTATTATTACTTTTGGGACTTTGGTGCCTCGTTGTCCTTGCTGCCTATTTCACTTCAACCCAAGGCCAGTATTTCGCAGTCGCTGTTGTTGCGGGTATTGGATTAGGGTCGGTGCAGTCTGCCAGTAGAAGTATGATGGCACTCTTCATTCCAGAAGGGAAAAATGCGGAATTTTATGGGTTTTACGGAATTTGCGGAAAATTCTCAGCTATCCTAGGGCCTATGACTTTCGGAACGATATCTGCAATAACCGGAAATCAACGAATTGCGATTCTTTCCGTATTAATATTTTTTCTAATTGGAATGGCACTACTCGCGACAGTGAAAATGAATCCATTAGGGGAGCGATAATATTCAACTCAATCCATTTGATTCGGATGGCCTTTTGCCGATATGAACTACTTTTGAATTTTACTGGAATTGAAATGGAAGTCAGAATGATTTTTGACTGAAAGACATGGGTTTGTCGCGAGAAGTGTTTTCTGATGCACATCAAGTTCATTTAGCCATATTACAAGAAATACGGGAATTAAATAACATTTCGTTGAGCCCAATTCATTTAAATGTTAATTTCAATTTAGTCTGTAAGATCTCGAGGGGATTTCATGATTTCACAAGAGAAAGCTAAAGACGTAATTCTAGATAGTGCTTCTTTTCTGAGCACGGAAAGGGTTGAGGTTTTAGCAGGTTATGGACGTGCAAGTTCAGAAAATATTTTTGCGGCTTTCAATCATCCTAAATGGGAAAAATCCGCGATGGACGGCTACGGTTTTCAGGCCGCCGATACAAGTAAAGCCTCTGAAAAATCCCCTATTCGCCTGAAGCTTATTAAAACACTAACTGCAGGGTCTTCTGCAATTTCTGAGATTAATTCCGGCGAGGCCGTTCGAATTATGACTGGAGCAGTTTTGCCACCGGGAACGGATACCGTTGTTCCCTTAGAAGAAGCTAATGTTGAAAACGGTTTTGTTGAAATTGTAAATCCAATGACAGTGGGGGAGTGTGTGAGGAAATCCGGAGATGAAGTTTGCGAGGGATCGCCTATCCTCGACCGGGGCGAAGAAATTCGTGCAACTCACATCGAGTCCTTAACATTGATGGGAAGAACTCACCTCGAAGTGGGACGTCGTCCTCTCGTAGCAATTTTTTCTACAGGTGATGAGGTAATCGAACCCGAGGACCACCGAATTGATGGGGGAGCTTTGGGATATGGTCAATTCTATTGCTCAATTAATTACTATATGGCTGCTTTAGTTATGGAAGCTGGTGGGGTTCCCCTGCGATTGGGAGTTGCTAAGGATACGTTAGAGGCCACGGTTGAGCGGATTCTTGCCTCAAAGAATGCTGATGCCGTAATAATAACGGGAGGAACTGGGAAGGGCGACAATGATCTTGTCGGTCCTGCAATGAAAGATGCTGGAGTTCATGAAGTTTTCAAAAACGTTCGCATATGGCCAGGTACGTACACGGCCTTTGGTCTACTGGGTACTAGCCTAGTTTTCAATATTCCCGGTAATCCTTCTGCTGCACATATTTGCTACGAGCTATTCATTCGTCCCGCTCTCCGGAAAATGACAGGATTTAGAAGGTTAGGGCCTTTTTTCCAGAGTGTAGAGTTAGGAGGAGCTCTTCGCGTCAAGCCTCGAGAAGGCTTTCCAACCTACGTACGGGGACGGGTGATATTTGACGATTCGAAAGGCAATTTACTCGCGATGCCTTGGAAGAGCGAAGATGTTCCAAGTTCCCGTATGAATGCTTTTCTGGTTTCCCCAGCTGGAATAGGGAAAGTCAACGAGGGGGATGTAGTCAAGGCCCTCTTGTTCTCTCCGCCAGAGCAATTTGATTCAAGTGAATTGACGGATTGAATTCGGTATACGGAAATTGTCTTTTTCCAAATTCCTCCAGGAAAGAGGCAAATCATTCCCTTTCTAGTTAAGGTTACGAGAGGGATCGGATAATGTACCCAGTATTATTTGAATTTGGTCCAGTTGTTATTCGGTTCTATGGGCTAATGTATGTAATCGCCTTGCTGGTGGGAGTGCGGATCATAAGCAGAGAGTCTGATCGACTTACTCTAGGCTTATCAAGGGAACAAATATCTAATTACTCAACTTGTGCTCTTATCTCTGGCATTATTGGTGCTCGAATTTATTATGTCGTTTTTAATTGGTCATATTATGCACAAAATCTCATTGAGATACCGGCCATTTGGCATGGTGGATTAGCGATCCACGGTGGTGTGCTGGCCGGATTTCTCTTCACTTTTTGGTATGTCAAGAATCGAGAAATATCTCTTCTGGGGCTTGGAGATGCTGTGGCCCCTGCTCTAATTTTAGGGCAGGCATTCGGACGATTTGGAAATTTCATGAATGGTGATGCACATGGTACTGCCACGTCGTTGCCATGGGGCGTTGTTTTTCCAGCAGAGAGTATTGCTGGTCAAGAGTTTCCCGGCCAACCGATTCATCCAACAATGCTATACGAATTGCTATTGAACTTTTGCTGGTTTTGGATCCTTTGGGGGTTGAGAAAAAAACCACACAAAGATGGATTTATTGCCGGACTATATGTGTTGCTTTACTCGGTAGGGCGTTTTGTCGTGAGTTTTTTCCGGGCAGACAGTTTGATGCTGGGAAATCTCAGGGCTGCACAGGTTATTAGTTTAATTCTGGTAATCGTTGTTGGGTTTTGGATTATCAAAGGACGTTTTTGGGTGGTCAGTCAAAATAATTGAAATCAACAAATTCCAGTTCGAATTCAGGAGATTATTTTGAAACTCCAAAATAAGGTAGTCCTTGTCACTGGTGGTAGTCGAGGTGTCGGTTTGGGTATATGTACCTGTCTTGCAGAGGAGGGCGCGTCTGTTATCGTTGCTGATATCGATGCTGAAACTTCACGCGAAACCGCTGAAGGACTGAGTCGGTATGAAGGAACCCATCTTTCGCTGATAATGGACGTACGGAAGGAATCTTCTGTCTCTAAAGGTGTGGAAAAAGCATTAGAAAAATATGGTCGAGTGGACATTCTCATTAATAATGCAGGTGTTTTGGGAGGGTTGGTTCTAGGGCTTCCGTTAACGGACTTATCAGTAGAAAACTGGGATCAGGCATATGAGGTCAATATGCGAGGCACATTTCTAGTTTGTAAAGCGCTAACACCACATATGAAGGGCAGGGGCTCGGGTAGTATATTGAATGTGTCCTCACGTGCAGGAAGGGATGGACGAGAAACACTTCCCCATTATGGAAGCGCAAAGGCGGCTGTGATCAATTTCACAATGTCCTTGGCCAAAGAAATGGCACCATATCTAGTGACTGTTAACGCACTATGTCCCGGACTGATATGGACGCCAATGTGGGAAAAATTAGGCAAATTGTATTCGGAAAAATTCAGTGAATATAAAGGGATGACGCCTCGGCAAGTTTTCGACGAGTTTGTGAATCAACAGCCCATCAAAAGGGAGCAAACGCCGGAAGATATTGGACGCGCAGCCGTTTTCTTAATATCAGAAGATGCTAAAAATATCACCGGACAAACTATTTTAGTAGATGGTGGCTCTGTTATGTTTTAGGTTTAATTTCAATTTGTTAGAGATATGTTATTCATGTAATATCTTCATCTAATTAATATCTTCTTATTTTGGAAACCAAGGGCAATTGACTACATAAATTTTAATTATCAGGGACAACTGGATAGTAAAGATTCAAAAAAGAGATAATTACAAAATACTATAATCGGCTAACTTCCTTTTGGAGATGAAATGTTTGGATTAGTCAAAAAAGTTATCGGAAGTACAAATGACCGAGAGCTTAAGCGCATCGGAGAATATGTAGCGCGTGCGAATGCGCTTGAACAGGACATGCAAAAACTTTCGGATAATCAGTTACGCGAGAAAACTGATGAGTTTCGAAAGAAATTAAAAACAGAAACAAAGCTTGAAGATTTACTCCCCGAGGTTTTTGCTGTCTGCCGTGAAGTTGCTCACCGTAAACTGAATATGCGGCACTTTGACGTCCAGCTGATCGGCGGAGTAGTTCTCCATGAAGGCAAAATAGGTGAGATGAAGACAGGCGAGGGAAAAACCCTTGTAGCTACACTGGCTGTTTACCTCAACGCATTAGAGGGAAAAGGAGTTCATGTTGTTACGGTCAACGATTACTTAGCTCGTCGAGATGCTGAATGGATGGGTCAAATTTACGAAGGGTTGGGGCTTACGGTTGGTGTCATTCAGCACGACATGGATGATACCGATCGACAACGAGCTTATGCCTGTGACGTGACTTACGGAACCAACAACGAATTTGGTTTCGACTACTTGCGTGACAATATGAAATTTTCTATTGAGGAAATGGTCCAACCGGAACTTAACTTTGCAATAGTTGACGAGGTTGATAGCATTTTAATCGACGAAGCGAGAACACCATTAATCATTTCTGGTCCTACAGAAGACTCTACGGATTTGTACCATAAAATTGATCGTCTCATTCCAATTATGCTTAAAGAAAAAGTCGTAAGTGGTACAGAAGAAGAAGAAGAAGAAGAAGAATTACCTGATTCCGAAAAAGATGCTATCAGTAAAATCAAGTATGAATATCTGACTGTGGACGAGAAGAGCCGGACAGTCTCGCTAAATGAATCAGGCATGCCTGAGATGGAAAAATCCCTTAAGAAGGCGGGGCTGATGAATGCGGGTAGTTTATTTGATATCGAACAAATTGAAGTACTCCATCATGTCAATCAAGCTTTAAAAGCCCACGTTTTATTTCAGCGCGATGTGGACTATGTTGTACAAGAAAATCAAGTAATTATTGTTGATGAGTTTACTGGCCGCACAATGCCGGGTCGTCGTTACAGTGAAGGTCTTCATCAAGCTCTCGAAGCAAAAGAAAAAGTTAAAATCGAAAACGAAAATCAAACACTTGCCTCTATCACATTCCAAAATTATTTCCGAATGTATAACAAATTAGCAGGAATGACAGGCACTGCAGATACTGAGGCCGTTGAATTTAATCAAATTTACAATCTGGATGTTGTTGTTATCCCAACGAACCAGTCCCTTATAAGGACCGAATACCCAGATGTTGTTTATAGGACTGAGCCCGAAAAGTACGAAGCTGCTGCTGATGAGATTATTGAGTGCCATAAAAGAGGACAACCAATACTTGTTGGTACGGGATCCATAGAAAACTCTGAGAAGCTGGGGAAACTCCTTAAACGGCGAGGAATCCCTCACAACGTACTGAACGCCAAGAACCATGCTAGGGAAGCAGATATCATTGCTCAGGCGGGTCGACTCAAAGCTGTCACTCTTTCGACCAACATGGCCGGTCGAGGTACAGATATTCTTTTGGGTGGTAATCCGGATTTTTTGGCGAAGATCTCCACTGGAGATGACGAGAAAGCTTATGAGAATGAGTTGGAAAAATACAAAACAGTTTGCAACAAGGAACATCAGGAAGTCGTCTCGCTCGGTGGCTTGCACGTTATGGGTACAGAGCGGCATGAGAGCCGCCGGATAGACAATCAACTTCGAGGCCGATCTGGTAGGCAGGGAGATCCTGGTAGTTCTCGATTCTATCTCTCTTTAGAGGACAATCTACTTCGCATTTTTGGTTCCGACCGAATAAGTGGAATTATGGAAAAATTTGGTATGGAAGAAGGCGAACCTATAGAGCACGGAATGGTAACTAAGGCTATCGGTAATGCTCAGAAGAAGGTGGAAGCCTATCATTTTGATATCCGTAAACATCTCCTGGAATACGATGATGTTATGAACAAGCAACGTCAGGTTGTCTACGATTTGCGACGAGAGGTAATTGACAGTAAGGACAGCCGAGAGATGTTGTTTGGGATGATCGAAGATGTGGCTGAAAGTGCAGTTAGTCAATACCTCGATGAAGACCTACATCCAGAGGATTGGGATATAGAGGGACTGAATCAACTCCTCGAACGTCTTTTTAACTTACAAGTTAAAAGAAATGGATTGAAGATATCTCTAAGGGAAAAACAGGATTTGCTCAACCTTGAGCAATCTAGTCAAGATGAAGTTACAGAAGAAGTTGTGGTTGCAATTGAGGAAAGTTACAAAGAAAAAGAGGAGGTGGTTGGTGAGGAAACACTTCGTTTTCTGGAGCGACTGGTTATGCTTCAGATCATTGACGATCAATGGAAAGATCACCTTCTGGCCATGGATCATTTAAAGGAAGGAATAGGATTTCGAGGGTATGCACAAAAAAACCCATTAAACGAATACAAGAGAGAGGGATTTGACCTGTTTTCTTCGATGATGGATCGAATTAAAGAAGAAATCCCAACGTATCTTCTTCGAATGCAGGTGAGCCCTGAAGAAGAGGGTATGGACGAAAATTTATTGGGTCGCCGGGCTTCCCGAATGTTCGAACATCGAGGAGAAGAGATGGCACCGTCGCCTTATTCTGGGGAAGAAGAATTAATTACCAATTCATCGGAGCCTTCCACAGTCGAGACTTTCCGACGCGAAGGGCGAAAAATAGGGCGAAATGAATTGTGTCCTTGTGGAAGTGAAAAGAAATTTAAGCACTGTCACGGTAAGTCATAATGTATTCATTTAAGCGAACTTACATTTGTTTCAAAATTCCGCTGCAGGTTATTTAGCAGATAATTTCTTTGTGGGTTAATTAATTCAACTTCCAATTTGACTCAAAAATTCACTATATTTAATCAATCGAAACCAGAATGTGTTTTCTAAGAAAGGACCTCATCTGTTGGAATTTAAAATTGCTGGAATACAAATGAGGTGCACTCCAGACAAGGGTCGTAACCTGAAGCAGGCAATTGAGCTCGGAAATCTAGCTGCTGAGCAAGGTGCCAAGATTATCTGTTTTCAAGAATTGTTTCAGACACACTGGTTTCCTAGAAACTATGATCCCGAAGCAGTGAACTTAGCCGAACCTATTCCAGGTCCAACTGTGGATAGGTTGTCTGTCGAAGCAATGAAGTGGAAATCTACAATTATCGCTCCAATATACGAACGTGATGGGCAGGGCAGGGGGTTTAATTCAGCTGTAATTATTGACGAAAAAGGAGAGGTGTTGGGGACTTATCGGAAAGTTCACGTTCCGAATTTCGACCTATGGGAAGAGCGATCCTACTTCAACTCGGGTGATGGTGGATTTCCAGTTTTTGATTTAGGTTTTATTCGTATCGGTGTTCTTATTAGCTGGGATGTTTTTTTTCCCGAAAGTGCCCGTGCTTTGACCCTAGGAGGGGCGCAGTTAATTGTTGCTCCTACTGCGGCAGCCTTTGCGAGTCATTTGCGATGGGAGATGGTTCTAAGGTCTCATGCCATTACCAATGGATTGTACGTGCTACGAGTAAACCGAGTTGGTAGCGAGGAAAATCAGGACTTCTATGGAGCGAGCTTCTGCGTAGATCCTGAAGGGGAGTTGGTCGGTGAGCCTAGTGGAATGACGGACGGAATTCTTTTGGCAGACATAGATCTTGAGCATGTGGAGAATGTGCGAACTGAATGGAACTATTTGGGGGATAGACGTCCTGATTCCTACGGATCTATTGTTCATGAGTGAGAAGCAGCCCCTTATTTTAAGATGCCTCCTAATTTAACTTTTGGCTTAGAGATCAGAGAAAGTATCGTTTTTGGTTTTGTGAATGATTGGTTTTACCCGCATGGAAAAGTGTAGTCGGACTCTTTATGCGTTTTACCTGAATTATTGGCCGCTAAGATTTCCAAATCTTTGTTTTTTTTTAACGCTGACTCTCGTCGGGTGTTCTTCCGTTCGGGATGAGGTTTTCATACTAAAGAAAAAAGATTACCAAGCTTTGATCTGTACACCCAAGGAAGTTTCGTTTCCTTTACCCATGATTATTTTCCACCACGGAATGGTGGTCGATCTTCATGGAGTCAAAGAAGCTCGTAGGCGTGGGTATGAATTGACTTCATTCTGCAAGGTTCTTGCTAAGGATGGATACATAGCTTTTCTTCCTATTAGAAGTGCTTTGGATCCATTGGAAAAGCAGATTAGGTTTATCCACAAAACTTTCGCCCACGCCAAACAAATTAAGAATGTGGATACTGGAAAAATTGCGTTGATCGGATTTTCTCGGGGTGCACTTTTAACATTAATGGCTGCAGGGGATGGCCTTGATGCGAAAGCCTTCTCTCTTCTTGCACCAGCACCTGGTCCAACTAATGAACTCTTAAGATATTCTAGAAAAGCAGGCCGGATCCGAGCCCCCATTCAGATCCTGGTAGTTTCGGAAGATCATCCGAACATTTTAACGGGAAGTAAATTATTAGCCCAATCACTAAATCGTTTCCAAGAAACCGTAGATTACCGGATGCTAAAACTTGATAAAATAAAGTGTCGGCCTGACATGAGGCCACCATGCGCTCATAGAACTTTTTACAGGGTAGGTCCTTATTGGTCGATCATTCGGAGGTTTCTGATTAAGCACGTAAAATAACCTCTGGGATTTTCGTTCCGTTTTGGGTTAAATCCGAAATCTGTTTCCCTTAACGTTTTGAATGGTTAAATATAAATAATCAAAATTTAAATTTGATATTGGGGGGTATATGGAATCCGTGAAATATCTTTTAATTGGAGGAGGGCTGGCATCTAATAGGGCGGCTAAAACCTTGAGGCAGAAAGATCCCGATGGCAGCATCTGTATAGTCAGCGAGGAAGCATATATTCCATACAATCGTCCACCGTTGTCGAAGGAGTATCTGCGCAAAGAAAATCCACGAGAAAAATTATTTTATGATCAAAAGGAATATTATGAGGAAAAATCAATTGAATTAAAACTAGGTTGTCATGCAACAGAATTAAATTTGACCGATCGAATGGTGAATTTCGAGGGGGGAAATGGCATTGAATTTGAAAAAGCTTTTATCGCTACGGGTGGGCGCCCTGTCAGGTTGAATGTTCCTGGAGGAGATCTTGATGGCATCTATTGCCTACGCAATTTAGATGACACGGAGTCTATCTCTTCTGAGGTGGAATCTGGGAAAAATGTAATTATTGTAGGGGGTGGTTTTATCGGCCTGGAAGTTGCAGCCTCTCTGACACAAATGGGGTTAGAGGTGCACGTGATTGAATCCGAATCTCGAATATGGTCTCGATTTACGGATGAATCTTTGTCAAATTTTTTCATGGATTATTGCAAGGAGAAGGGGATAACTTTTCACACAGGAGACGTGATTTCAGAATTCAAAGGGGACATGAAAGTTTCTTCCGTGGTAACGGGATTAGGGGAGGAATTGAAGTGTGACTTCGCTGTTATTGCAATTGGGATAGTCCCTAATACGGAACTTGCAAAAGAAGCTGGCCTGGATGTAGACAATGGAATAGTTGTCAATAGGTTTTTACAAACTTCACATCCGGATATTTATGCAGGAGGTGACTGTGCTAATTACCCAGATCCTATTTTTAAAAAAAGGCGGCGCGTGGAGCATTGGGGACATGCAGGATATTGTGGAAACCTCGCGGCTCAAAATATGGTAGGGAGCCAGATTGAGTACGATCATTTGACCACAGTTTGGTCCGACATCTTTGACTTGAAACTCTTGTTTGGTGGAAATGAGCACGAATGCGACAGGGTACTGTTGAGAGGTAGTATGGAAGAGAAAGCATTTGTGGCATTTTATTTGCAAGGTAATATCACACGTGCCTATTTCTCCGTGAATTCCGATATGAAATTACTTCGGTACTACCAACGATTGATCAAAGAGAATGTAAACCTCGAAAACAGAGAATCTCAGCTGCAGGATATCGAATTCGATCTAAAGGAATTTTTCTCAAACTAATTCTCCTGATGGTTGGCAGAAGAAGGAAAAAATCCTTCCGATTATTAAAGAACATAGAGTTTTTCTCTTGTTTTTTCCTGTCATATGTCTTATTTGTTCAGCGTCCCAGAATAACACTCATAGCTCCAGCTACTATAAGAAATCCTCCAGACACCGCCTTAGGTGTTACTTTTTCTTCTTTCTGTAAAAAAATGTAGCTTAACAGGACCGAGAAGAGTGGATTGATTGCTAGAAGAGGTGAAACTACACTTACAGTTCCAATTTTAAGTGCATAAAATATTGCAATGTATGAAAGAAGTAGGAAGAAACTCCCACCAGTAAAGTATTTGATGCTGACTGCCGAAAGCATTATTTTTTTTCGTACCCGAGGAAATCCTATATAAACCCCAAAAACAATCAAAGAAGTAGTGGCGGTTACAGCGGCACCTGCAAGAGGCAGTGGAATTCGTTCTACTCCCATTTTAGTAAAGATAGACATTAGAGCAAAACAAAGAGCAGCACCCAGAGGAAACAGCAGAGACCAGGTGGTCCATATTTGGTTTTCTGTCCTTGAGTAGTGGAGCACCACAATCCCGAGTGTAATCAATAATGCTCCTCCTAGGATAAATAAAGATGGACGTTCTCCCAGGAAAGCTAGTGCCATGCTTACAGAAAAAAAAGGAACTGTACCGAGAAGTGATGCTGACCGTGCTAGGCCAATACGGGTCACTCCATGGTAGAGCAGGATTCTTGCAAGTGAAGGGACAAAGAAACCTGTAAGAACAAATGGCCAAGCATTCAAAGAGAAGATCGGACCTATAGGAGAAAGTGCCGCAGCGAGAGTCCAAGCCCCTATAGTATAGACGACTACGTTTATAAGAACTGCGGAGATAGGATTCGATCCACGAAGACCCAATTTTGCCAGGAAGTGAGAAAGAGCATACGAAAGCCCAGCGCCTAGACCCAAAAAAGCTGGGACTATCGAAATTGGATCATCCATTAATTTTCATTGTTGACTAGTTAATATTACTTGGATTCGGGAATTGTAGAGGCGAGTTGCCCCTCGGATTTTTGATTTGACCTGAAGTAAGGCATGACTTCTTTTGCGAAAATTTCCAAATTTTTGCGAGCGAGGTCATGGGGTAGGCTACCAAAGTGAAGTACTGAAACAAGAAGTCCGAGCCCGGACTCTTTTTGGCATTCCTCAAGTTGTTGTCGAACTGTCTCTGCACTACCAACTAGTATCATGCGTTTTTCTAAGAGATCGCTCGGCACGGTTCTTTTGCTTTGAGTTTTGACTTTATCTCCTAGGACCCGTGCCATTGATTTTTCGGAAACATATCCAGGTGGAAAAAGTAGATGGGCTCCGGTTTGAAGATATCGATTGAAGAGACAGTCAATATGTGGCTCAGCTTCTTTCCATGCAATTTCATCGGTTTCGGCCACATAGATTGGTGCAGCCCAACCAAGTTGCTCTGGAGCAGCTTCATATCCACTCTTTAGAGCTTCCTCTTTGTATTCCTGGTGAAGAATTTTGACCTGTGAAAACGGACTATATATCTGGATATAAGGATAACGGTTTTGTGCTGCGAAGGAGATCGTTTCAGCGCTTCCCATGGACGGCATCCAAATAGGCGGATACGGTTTCTGGTAAGGCCTGGGCCAGGTGTTTACACATCGAAAATTGTAATGTTTTCCTTCGAATTCAAAGGGCCCAGGCTCTGTCCAAGAGCGTATGATCAAATCAAGGGCTTCGTAAAATCGATCACGAGAAGTCGATGGATCCATACTGAATGACGTGAATTCGGGTCCAATTCCACGAACTATTCCTGAAACGATTCGGCCTTTTGTAATTACATCAAGCATCGCGATTTCTTCTGCTACACGAAGGGGATGGTTACGGAGGTTGAGAGCGTTTCCAAGTATTGCAATCATTGCCCGTGAAGTTCGGCGTGCAAGAGTTGCTGCAATAATGTTAGGTGCAGGCATTAAGCCATAGCAGGTTTGGTGGTGTTCGTTTACACAAATCGCGTCAAAACCCAACTCGTCAGCCCGTTCCAAAATATCCAAATAGCTATTGTATAGTTCATGGCCGAGCTTTGGATCATAGTAATGATTAGGGAGGGTTGCCCAGGAGGAATCATGTTTCTCCAGGTAATCATCTGGCATATGGATATAAGGCATCAGGTGAAAGTAACAAAATTTCATGATAATCGCCTATATTTTGCCACCGTGGGTTAATGATTTACCGAGAGTCTACAACAAGAGGAAGTACGGTTCAATATTATGTTGATTCCGGCATGAGCCAGGTTAACAAAATTACTGACATACGATCGAGGCAGAGTGAACTAGCCTAGATCTTGTTCGATGGATAGGTGGGCTTCAAAGGTTCTTAACACTATGGGAATAAGCCTCTCTTCTGGTATACCAAGCTCCGAAAGCACGCGGATTCCAATGTTTTCGATTGTTGAGTCAGAGGAGCTTAATTCCTTCACAGCGAGCCGAATAAGTCGATCAATGTTTCGAATGTAATCCTCGCTTTCGTCAATGTGAGCTCGTACTTGATCTCCCCGTAAAACTTTAGGGCTCATCGCGGACAACAGAATATCGGCTTTTAGCTCTCTAAGTTTATCTAGGCTAGCTAAGGTTTGATTAATGTTTTCATAAATGGGCAAGCTTCCTGGTTCCGGTAATGCATCTCCGCTCAATAAAACTCCATCTTCTGGAATATATAAGGAAATGCTTCCGGCAGAGTGGCCAGGAGTATGCAATACATTTATATTTAGGCCATTGCCAATTTCTATTACATCTCCATCATTTATCGCTTTATCAACTTTTATAGGATCTGAGCATAGTTCTATCATCCTTTCCACCGGACGAACTCTCATCTGATAATTGAGATCCTCGATGTAAGGGATGTCCAGCGGATGGGCCATGAATTGTGGATTTGCAGTATCCCTCAGTACACCATTGCCTCCAACATGATCAAAATGGCAGTGAGTATTGATTACAATATCTATATCTTCTGGGCTAATTCCAATGTTCTCAATGAATGAAAGGATCTCAAAAGAAGTTGACGCAACAGATGTATCGACAACTACTAGTTTTTCACCTTCGATGACATAAGATGTGACGAAGCGAGATATTTTTTTCTCGTCAGATATTGGTATTTCAAATTGAGGCCAAAGTGCGTGAACATGAGGAGAAATAAACATCGGTTCTCTAAACATTAACAGCTCCGATTTAGAATATTTCTCTAGTTTTACAAGCAAACTAATAAGAGGTTGAATTGTAAGTGTTGGAGTTAAAAGATTTCCTGTTAATAAAAGAGAGAAATCCAATTATCCAAAATGTATTGAATTTGTACGTATCCATCAATGTGCTTCATTTCATTGACACATTATCGCACGCCCGTTAACTGCAATAGTCTGGCCTGTGATAAAATCTGAATCTGGACTCAGCAAAAAAACGATCGTTCCAATCATGTCTTCCGGAACCTCCCGGCGCTTAATCGCCCTGGACTCTTGGATCATCTTGACATGTCCTGGGTTCTCTTTTAGGTTTCTTTCGTGGGGGATAAAGTCAGGCGCTACGACATTAACGTTGATGCCAAAATCACCACATTCACGAGCAAGAGTGCGTGAAAATCCTACTACTCCTGCTTTAGATGCTACGTAATGGGCCAACCCCGGTGTCCCTTTGAAAATGGTATTTGATGCAATGTTTATGATACGGCCCTTTTTTGTTTCTTTCATGTATGGAACTACTGCCCGGCAACAAAGGAAGACTCCTCGCAAATTAACAGCCATAACACGATCCCATTCGTCCACCGAAATATCAGAAAAGGACTTATCCGACAAATCATAATAAAGGGCAGCATTGTTAAGTAGACTGCTTATCTTTCCGTAGGTATCGTTTGCAGTTTCAGCCATTTGCTGAACAGCCTGCTCATCGGAAACATCGACAGTAACCGCAGTTGCTTCTCCTCCAGCTTCTCGGATCTCATCGACCGTTTGAGATGAGCTTAGTATGTCTGCCGCAATTATTTTAGCTCCTTCTGCCGCCAAAGCTTTTGCGTAAACGGCTCCAATATTACGACTTGCACCAGTAACGATAACAACTTCATCTTTCAGTCTCATATCTTTTACCTCGAGTTTGATTTGAAATGTTGCCGGATTATGTTTGATTTCTCTCCATTTAAAAACAACTACAAATTGAATTTCTTATTAATCTTTTGTCAGTTTCTTGCGATTTCCTCGAGCTTTAAACTTTTGAATGGTACGTGCTATCAGTGAATCCTTGGGAATCCCGGATGCCTTGATTAATTCAGCTGTCACCCTACCAATAATCATCACTTCGCTTTGCATCCTGACAGGTATGCGATACCGATCATCGGTTGCCCAAAAAAAGACAGTTCCTTTTACACGCATAGGTCCATCTGTATATTTGATTACTGGGCGAATCCGTAAAGTGGGGATTTTCCCCCAACTAGTTTTTATTGTCTCCCGAGCCTCAACCTTCACCTCAGTCATCCAGTTTTTTTTGCTTGCAAATGCGGGGACAAAAAAAGGCTCTCCTGGCTGAAAAGAGGAATCTTGTATCGAACGCAGATAGTAGAGGCTAGAAAGAGCGTCCTGCACTCCGTAACGGATAACATAACCCCAGGCTGGTTCTTTATTCCTTTTATAGAAAGCGAAATTGTTTTCTTGGTCGAGGATAATTTCCTTGTAGCTTCTGTAAGTTCCCTCGCGTTGTATAAGTCGGTAGTAAAGGGGGTGTCGTTCTATAGGGTCCCAAAGACTCTCAAACAGGTCATCCACCGGATAGAAGAGCGAAAAAAATTTATTCGATTCTACAGTAGAGCTAAACCTTATAACAGGTGTTCCAATGTAGGTTGTTCGTTCGGATACCGATACTACAGATGTGCCTGCTGATATACCAAACCATGAAATATTATATGTGAGTTTTTCTCCAACCAAGAATGGCAGGTTGGGTATTGGTTGTGAAAATAAGAGCGGTGGAGCAATCCAGATATAAAAAGAAAAAATATAAAAGAAAGGTTTTAGGGATTTGATTCGGTAATTAATTGGAAGAATTTTCCTGTCCCTGAGTATTCTGCGATGGGCAAAAGAATTATAGCAAAAGCATTTGAAATATTTATGACGCAAAACCAAATCAATGGTCTCTTTGAATCAAAGGATAGACAGCTCCAAGTGGCCCGGCATTATCTCCCAAACTACCAGTAACGACATCAAGGGACTCGGTGTTAGAGGGAAAGGCTCTACGTTTCATTTCTGCATGGGCCGGTTCGATCAAAATCTCTCCTGCTCGGGATACGCCTCCAGTTAGCACGATCATATCTGGATTGAAAATATTGGCAAAGTTTGCCATTCCAACACCGAGGTAAAAACCTGTTTCTTTTATGATTTCGATAGACGAATGGTCTCCCGCCTGGGCAGCTCGTCCAATCTCTTCTACCGTTTGGTTAATATTCAGTCGGGTACTTTTAGAATTACTTTCCTTACTGATTTTTTCATCTAGACGACGAAGGATTCCATAGGAACCCACAAAGGCTTCTAAACAACCTCGATTTCCACATTTACAAAAGGGTCCGTTAAAATCAATTGTTGTATGTCCCCCTTCAGCGGCAAACCCATAACTTCCGCGATATAGGTTACCGTTTAGAATGCATCCAGTTCCAACACCTGTTCCTAAAGTAATAATTATAAGTGTATTGGCTTTTATTCCTGCTCCCTTCCAATGCTCACCCAACGCTATGGCGTTAGCATCATTTTCTAGTATGGTTGATACTCCAAATTTGTTTTCAAGATGTTTACAAATTGGGACTCCTTCTAATAATTTGTAATTTGGAGAATAACGAACGGACCGTCTGTCCAGTGCTAGAACTCCAGCACACCCTATCCCTATTCCCTTGATTTTTTGCCCTTCCGCTGTGGATTGGATTAAATCATAAAGCCCTCGATATAATTCTACTTCTTCATCTACAGGGGCATTTATGTGTAGTCGAGTTATAATTTCGCCCGACTTCAAGACTGAGGAAGCCTTGATATTGGTTCCACCAATATCAATTCCAATGTATACGGACTCTTTCATCGATTTAAATCTACCAAGTGTCACCAGTATGTATTCGCAGATACAATGTTTCTTTATTCATTCAGATAGCGCTATTTGTGTATAATACCCCGACCTGCAAGTTGGAGAGCCCAGTCTTGGAATATCTGCTCAATTTCTTTACCAGTTATACAGGATGGATTGTATACGTTTTGGTTTTCATGATCCTCTTCCTTTCTGGATTGGGTTTGCCAGTCCCTGAGGATGCTGTTCTTCTTTGTGGGGGTTTTCTTATTTACTTTGGGTACACCAACTTTTTGCTTACGGCCATTGTTATGTTTCTGGGAGTACTTTCTGGAGATATCCTAATATTTACAATTGGGCGGAAATGGGGAAGCGACGCGATACGCCACAAAAGTGTATCCCACCTTATGACACCTAAGCGGTTGGAGAAGGTCCATCGGTATTTTAAACGTTATGGAACAATGACTATTTTATTAGCCCGGTTTCTTGCGGGCTTACGTGCGGCAACTTATTTATTGGCTGGAACCACTGGAATGAGATTCAAGCAATTCTTTTGGCTGGATTTTCTTGCAGCTATCGTTAGCGTGCCCGTTGTTACATACCTTGGTTACCTATTTGCTCCACAATTGGAATCATTGCTTAAGCTGTTCAGGAGAGTAGAAGGAATAGCCGTGCTTTTAGTAATCCTGATTGGCATAGCAATTTATTGTTATCGCCGCTCTAAAAGAAGACAAACTGCCTGATTTTCTCAAAGATGTAGAAATTTCAAACTTCCTTCCACATACACACTTATTATGTTCAAGAACTCTTTTCTAAAGATTTGCAGGTTGATTTACGGTCAACAGTTTCTGTTGCCAATTGCTCAGAAAACAAAATAGACCCCACCCAGCTCTTTGCATTGCCACCCAATGTGGCGGTGTCGATCTGAACAGCGACAGATTGAACATCAGGGAGAAAATCCAATTTAAATATTTTTTTATAATCCTCTGCTAGGTTTCGAGATTCACTGTACCAAGTATTTACTGATGATTTGCTGTTTCTCAATACTGCATACGATGTAATTGGAACGCCTGCAAGGCGAAGTGCTTGTCTTGACAACCAGGAATCCTCTGATGGGGAAATGAAGTATGTGCAACGCCCGGTTTTGTTTCCCCACATATATCCAATCGCTCGTTGTTTATTGTCTTTACCCTTTTTGAAAGTCACGTAAACGTTAATAGGCTGATCATCGGTGTCTAGACTTCGGGCATCAGCATGCGAAATCAGTTTCTGAATTTTCCATTGCCATGTGATTATAGGAGTCCTTCCAATGGAAATCGAAAGATCTTCTTTCCCAAGAAAAAAAGATTTATTGTTTGCCTGAAGTTGCAGAATGTTTTTCGAATTTTCTCGTAGGATTTTTATATCGTCAGTCTCTACTTCCCCATGATACTCCTTTAAAACCCAACCTTCTGGGATTCCTTTTTCTCCTGTTGCTTTGGGCCAACTGTTTACGATGAATTCATTAGGTTTTTCTCCCCAAGCGGAGATTGACAGCATGGTAATGAAAACCGTCATGATCAACATTCGACAGAACATTCTTACTACATAATCCCTAATTAGTGTTTGGACATTCAAAGGACACGCCTTGTTATTATTTTATCACGAGGGACCAAATTGAATAAGGAGGTTCCCTTACGATAGATGGTGCCATCTCTTTCGCGGGTGTTTTGCGTTAATATGGTAATTCAGTCGATGGGCAACCTGTAAATGTGAAATGTTCCTAATACTCTTATCACCCTAAGTTGTCTTCGCGAGGCAATATGCGACGTGTCGGCCTGATTGTCAATCCAAATTCGGGTAAAGATATCCGACGAATAGTTGGGGGAGGAACCACAGCCTCATATCAGGACAAGGTAGATCTCGCTCGCCAAATAATTGTTGGATTATTGAAAAGTGATGTCGAAGAAATATTAATGCTCGAAGATCCCACTGGAATGTCTAATCGCATTCTTAGTGGGTTAAGAGATAGTGATGCAGGCATCGCAAAGGTTATCGATATGAGGTCAGATGGAACGGCAGAAGATACAGATCGAGCCGTTGATGAAATAGGTAAAAAACATTGCGGTTGCATTATCACAGTCGGAGGAGATGGAACTAACCGACGTGTGAGCCGACGTTGCAAGCAAATTCCCCTACTCCCCCTCCCAGGGGGAACAAACAATGTTTTCTGTGAGCACTGGGATGGTTTAGTAGCTGGATTGGCAGCCGGAACTTTTCTTAAATCCGGTCACCTAAAGAAAAAGCTTTCATGGAGGAGTAAGAGACTTATTATCGAAAGTGAAGGGAAGCCAGTTAACGACGCTCTTATTGATGTTGTTGTTTCCAATAACTCAGAGATAGGAACTAAAGCAATTTGGGAACCAGAAAGCCTCAACACGCTTGTACTGTCACAAGGACTCCCCACCAGTATAGGGCTATCCGCTATCGGAGGTATGCTTGAGCCAATTGGCCCTAGAGAGGAGGGGGGACTACACGTAACAATACATAAGTCCGGTAGGGTAGGTTACTCCATTATTGCGGGAATTTTGCCAGCAGTTATGGCCGAAGTTAAAGTGAAAGATTTTGATAGGCTGAATATTGGAGATGTGGTCGATCTACCCTCTATAAACGGCACATTGGCGATGGATGGAGAACGGGAGTTGGTCATGCGACGTGGAGAAAAATGGACTGTCCGTTTGCAGGATGATGGACCTTGGCGACTTGACGTTGACTGCATATTGCGAGAAGCAGTGAAAAGAAATTGGCTGACCGGTTTTAATGAAAAAGACGCTCGATGTTGAGGATCTACTTTTTTGGGGAGCGACAAGTATACTTATATGAATAAGCTCCTCTATTACACCTATTGAATATGGCTCAACTTGACAGGCTTTAATGCCCCTCTTATATTTTATTTTACTCTTATTAGGCGGCTTCAATATGTTTTATTTACTTAGGGTTTTCGGATGAACGGAAAATTTTCAATCCTGACCTATGGGTGCCAGATGAACGAGAACGACTCCGAATGGATCTCGGGCATTCTGAATCGCCAAGGGTACAATCGAGCTGAAAAGCTCGATGAGGCCAACCTCATACTCATCAATACATGCAGTATCAGGGATAAGGCCGAGCACAAGATGTTTAGTAAACTAGGTCAATTATCTTTGCTGAAGAAAAAAAATCCTGATCTGAAAATTGGGGTTTGTGGATGCGTAGCTCAACGAATGGGTAAGGCTATACTTCAACGAGCACCTACCGTTGACTTTATTTTTGGAACACAAAACATAGGAAAGCTACCAGAACTACTTCAGCAAATAGAAACTCGGGGTTCTAGTCTTGTGGATGTAGAGCCAGTTCCTTTTGACTGGGATGCTAATGCGCCTGTAATACGGCAATCTAAAATCAAGGCCTATGTGACAGTTTCCGTAGGATGTAATAAAAACTGCTCTTTCTGCATAGTTCCGACAACCCGAGGGCGAGAGATCAGTAAGCCGGCTGAGGTGATTCTTGAAGAGGTCCAGAATTTAGCAAAAAATGGATACAAAGAAATTACTCTTCTAGGGCAGAATGTGAATTCCTATGGGTGGGACCTAGAAAAAAAATCTACCTTCCCAGGTTTGCTACAGAGTGTTGCAAGTATCGAAGGTTTGGAGCGAGTTAGATTTACCACTTCTCATCCTCGAGATTTGTCGGAAGAACTGATGAGGGTTATAGAGTCAGCCCCAAGGGTCTGTGAATATTTTCATTTGCCCCTGCAATCAGGCTCGGATAGAATATTAAAAATGATGTTTAGAGGTTATAATTCAAATAGTTACATTTGTAATATTAACAAGCTACGTTATATTGTTCCTGGTCTTGCATTAACAACTGACATAATCACGGGTTTTCCAAGTGAAACTGAAAAAGACCACAAAGAGTCCATGAAAGTACTTGAGGAAGTAGAATTCGATAATATTTTTCTTTTCAAGTATTCTGTGCGTCCTGGAACTCCCGCGGCCAAATTTAAGGACCAAGTACCGGAGGGAGTCAAGTCTAGGCGCTTTGAAGAGATAATGAATTTACAAAAAGAAATAACCAATAGAAAGAATCAGAGCCTTAAGGGAAGCACACAGGAGGTATTAGTGGAAGGTCCCAGTCCGAAGAATCTCGGAAAACTTACGGGGCGAACCAGGACAAATAAAGTGGTCAACTTTTATGGCCCTTTCAGATTGATCGGAGAACTTATACCGATAACAATTGATCGCTGTGGGCCGTACAGTCTTGAAGGCAAAGCAGCATAAGGGCGAGGGAAATCATGAGTATGTTAGAGATGAAGGTGAAGGGACTGACACTAGATCCTCTTACCAATATGCCAATTGTAATACTGAAAGACGTTGAAGAGAAAAAAGTTCTGCCTATCTGGGTCGGCATTTTTGAGGCAAATGCCATTGCGTTGGAAATGGAGCAAGTGAGTACTCCTCGCCCGATGACGCATGATTTACTTAAAGATATTATTGAAGGTTTTCAGGCTCAAGTTTCGCGAATCGTAGTTAACGAACTAAAAGACAATACATTCTATGCAGAAATTGCTATTAGTATTAACGGATCGGAAGTGGCTATAGATTCCCGCCCTTCGGATGCTATTGCTTTAGCACTGCGTGTCAATGCTCCAATATTTGTTGCAGATAAGGTTATAGAGGAGGCCAAAAGTATAGAATTTACAGAACAACAGGCTGCGGCAGCGGAAAAAGAAGGCGAAAACATGCCGGAAGGTGATGACTGGAAACAATGGCTCGAAAATCTTAAACCGGAGGACTTCGGAAAATACGAAATGTGAGAACTTTGCGAGGTGTATGCATTTACGGTCCGGACTCTCTCATCCTTTTCTTTTATTCCGTTCTTTTATTCTATTTTTCTACTCGCTCCAATCTCCCCTCCTTATTTTTCCCCTTTATACTTACATCCCCACTGGACAAGTTGTTTCATTTTATCGAATATGGAATTTTAGGCTTTCTATGGATGTCCTGTTTTCGAAATTTCCAATGGAAATCGCCAAGGGCGAAGGTATTGATGGCAATTCTGATTTGTACAATCTATTCCATGGTTGATGAATGGATACAAAGCGTTACCCCAAACCGAGTCTCGTCTGGAACAGACATTGTCGCTGACCTGCTAGGATCTTCTGCGGGAATTTTCCTCGCAAGAGTATTATGGCGAAATCGCTTTGTTCATAATAGATAAAATGGTAGTAATTTTACAAAAAGATTATTTGACACGCTAAATAACTTTATAACAGTTATTAAATTAGAACACTGATGGAAAGGGTTGTTTCGATGGACCGTGTTTCCAGGGTTAGAGATGCTTTTTCACTAGTCCACCGACCGAGGCGACTTCGTGAAACGACCGAATTTAGAAATATGGTTCGAGAAACACACCTCAATCCCTCAGACTTTATCTTCCCAATGTTCATAGTACCGGGCAGTGGGGTGCGAAAAGAAATTCCTCCAATGCCGGGTAACTATCAGATCTCTTTGGATCTAGTTGCTAGCGAAGCAAAGGAAGTACTTGATGCTGGTGTTTCTGCCGTTATGTTATTTGGAATACCAGAATCAAAAGATGAAGAAGCTACAGGTGCGTGGGATGATAACGGAATCGTCCAAAAAGCGATTCGAATATTGAAAAAAGAATATCCAAATCTCATCGTCATAGCTGATACTTGTCTATGTGAATACATGAACCATGGGCATTGTGGAGTCGTGGATGAAAATGGAAATATTGAAAATGACTTTTCGGTTGAACTTATTGCTCGGACTGCGGTTTCGCAGGCGCGAGCAGGAGCAGATATGGTAGCTCCCTCTGACATGATGGATGGCCGCATTGGAGCTGTTCGCAGAGCTTTGGATGAGGACGGAATTTCAAAAATTCCGATTATGAGCTACGCTGCAAAGTATGCAACATGCTTTTATGGACCTTTTCGAGTTGCCGCCGATTCAGCACCTATGTTTGGAGATCGACGATCGTATCAAATGGATCCTGCTAACGTTAGGGAGGCTTTGCGTGAGGTAGATCTAGATGTTAAGGAGGGTGCGGATATACTTATGGTTAAACCTGCCTTGCCGTATCTCGACGTGATATACCGTGTGCGCGAAACATTCGATTTGCCTGTTGCCGCCTATAATGTGAGTGGTGAGTTTGCCATGATAAAAGCTGCAGAAAAGAATGGTTGGATCGATGGCGAAGCAGCCATGATGGAGATTTTGATATCTATCAAACGTGCTGGAGCTGATATTATTCTTACCTATTTCGCAAAGGATGCTGCTCGCTTTTTAAGAAAAGAAATTTAGTTCAAGATTAGCGTCCTTATTTTGAGATTATGTAGTAGCAAATAGTTTTCTCTTTTTAAAGACCAGGGTGCCTGTCAAGATCCTTTGTCGATTATCTATAGGTATAACTACTACTAACCCAAAAAGACATACCTAATTACAGAACATAAGTTTGGTGCTTTTACGATTAGGAGTTTTATACGTTGAAACGCAAGGAAATTGTTTTTCTTAGTGGTGCTAGGACTCCTATCGGAACGTATGGGAAGACGTTAAAGAGCTTTACGGCTACTGAGCTTGCAACAGTTGCATCGAAGGGTGCGTTGGCGCGATCGGGAGTATCCCCGGAAGACATAGACCATGTCATTTTCGGTAATGTTTTACAAACCAGTGAAGATGCGCCTTATTTAGCTCGTCATGTCGGTTTGAACACTGGAGTACCAATTGCCACTCCAGCAATGTCAGTCAATCGCCTTTGCGCGTCAGGATTTCAAGCAGTCATCGAGGGAGCCTACCAACTACTTCTGGGAGAAGCCGATTTTGTCTTAGTGGGAGGTTCCGAGTCAATGAGCCAAGCTCCTCATGCTATCTATGGAGCGAGATGGGGTTTTGGTTTGGGTAAGGGGACATTAGTAGATGTCCTTAATGTTGGCCTAACCGATTTGCGTTGTGGGTGTTCCATGGGGCAAACGGCCGAAAACCTTGCCTCCCGATATGAAATCTCTCGTGAAGAGGCTGATTGCTTTGCCTATGAAAGTCAACAACGTGCCGAAGAATCTAGAAAAAAAGGAAGATTAGCTGAGGAAATTGTTCCTGTTATTGTTAAAGGACGCAAGGGAGAAGAAGTTGCGTTTAAAGAAGACGAACACCCTCGGAAAGATATTACACAGGAGCAAATATCTGCTCTCCCTCCCGTATTCAAGGAAGATGGGATTGTAACTGCTGGAAATTCAAGCGGCATTAATGATGCAGCGGTTGCTATGGTAATGACAACAGCTGAAGCTTCTAAAAAGCGAGGTTTGAAACCCCTAGGGAGACTCGTCTCTTGGGGCATTTCCGGTGTCGATCCAGAAATCATGGGCATTGGTCCGGTACCAGCTTCAAGAATGGCCTTGGATCGTGCAGGGATGAAACTCTCTGATATCGAAGTTATCGAAGTCAATGAGGCCTTTGCAGCGCAGTACCTAGCTGTTGAGAAAGAATTAGAGCTTGACCGCTCAATCGTTAACGTGAACGGTGGTGCAATCGCATTAGGGCACCCAATAGGAGCATCAGGCGCCAGATTAACATATAGCTTACTATTGGAATTGAACTTAAGCGGCAAAAAGACAGGAATGGCAACAGCCTGTGTGGGTGGTGGTCAGGGGATGTCACTTGTCTTGGCTGTACCTACTTAAAATCCTCTGAATGGCACTCCTAGTATTTCATCTGAACTCAATTTTCAATAGCTTTACTCTTAGGTGGGGCACCCAGGAGTCTTTGTATAAACTGAACAACGTCATCAACTACTGCGTAAAGACACGGAATTAAAATTAGAGTCAGAATTGTGGCAAAACTCAATCCCCAAACTATGGATATTGCCATGGGTGAGAGGAACAGGGCTTGTCCAGTTGCAAAGAAGGCAAGCGGAGTCAAACCTCCTACGGTTGTTACTGTAGTGAGTAAAATTGGTCGTAAACGTGCAATACCTGATTCCAGGATTGCCTGATCCCTTTGAGCATTGTTTTTTCTGGCTCTGTTAATGAAATCAACCATGATAAGTGAATCGTTAACTACAACTCCTATTAGTGCAACTAATCCAAATATAGAAAGAAGGGTTAGATTTTCACCCATAATCAGGTGTCCAATTACGACACCATCAATTGCAAATGGAATGACTGCCATTACAACAAGAGGCTGAATGAAAGAGCGAAAAAGAGAACCAAGTACCAAATAAATTAATAGGACCGCAATAACCGAGATACGTGGTAGCGAAGCAAGAGAAGCTTGTGCCTCTTGCCTTTCCCCTTTGACAATTAAGCGATAGCCTGGAAATTTTCGGTTAATATCACCAAAATGGCTCCGAAGTCGGTTGGCTACGTTGACGGCGTTCGCTTGCTCATTGTTGACGTCTGCATAAACGGTGATTGTCCTTCTTTGGTTATAGCGCCGTATCTTACTGGTACCGATAGCGGTTTCTAGGAATGCGACGTCTTGGAGAAATACGTACTCACCAGAAGGAAGTGCAATTCTAAGATTATTCAAAGCATCCGCTTGCAAGCGCGTATTCTCAGAAAACCTAACAATGATTGGGACATCCTCGTTCCTACGCTGGATCGTCGAGGCCTCAATCCCTTTAAATCCATTTTGGACTTGGCGAGCAACCTGTAATAGATCTAATCCTAAAGCTCGTGCCTCCTGACGAAGCCCAATTCGTATTTCTTCTTTGCCTTCAGTAAAGTTATCTCTGACGTCTCGGACACCTCGTATTCCGTTTAGGAATTCGCCTACTTCATCTCCAATTTGTCGCAATACAGAAAGTTGTTCTCCAGCAACTTGGACTTCAATATCAGATCCTCCCGGACCTGCTTGAGTTTTGAGAAACTGAACCTTCAGTATTCCTGAAATATTGCTTATACCTTTTCGGAGATCGGCAATTACCTCGTCGACACTCCTTTCTCGTTTTTCTGAAAGTTCAACAAGTATCTGAGCCAAATTGGCCCCACGCTCGATGGTGACAACGTCAATAACTGTGAGACCAACATTAGTTGCAACAGATACCAGCTCATTTCCAGGGAGGTTGAGTACAACTTTCTCAGCTTTTTTTGCGATTTCTAGCGTGTTTTCGATTCTGTTAGAAGGTGATGTTTCGAAATTAATAAAAAAGAGAGAGGATTCAAATTCCTTAAATAACACGAACGGCATACGGTAATAAGCTACAGTCACTAATAGTAAGGTCATGCTCAAAAGTGCAGTACATACCAAGTATCTTTTGCGTAAAGCAAACTTAAGTAATCCACCGTATACCCTGCGGAGCCAAGTAATTAGACGAGAGCCTTCTGAGCGTACTCTCTTGGCATATGAAGTGGTAATAGTGTCCCCTAGGTGAGATGGCAAAACAACGAGTGCTTCCAGTAAAGAGGCAACCAATACAAATGTTACTACCAGGGGAACGGGAGAAAGAAATTTTCCCATTTCTCCGGGAACCAATAACAAAGGAAGAAAAGCCGCTACTGTGGTTATGATGGTTGCAACGACTGGCCAAGCTACCTCTCTGGTCCCCCGAATGGCAGCTTCATGAGGATCCATGCCTGATTCGACATGACGATAGACATTCTCCGATACAACAATCGCATCATCAACCAACAAACCAAGAACCAAGATAAGACCAAACATGGAAAGCATGTTTAGACTTATCCCCCAGATTTGCATGAGTATGATTCCACCTAATATTGCTATTGGTATTCCAACGCCTGTCAATAACGCCACTCGAAATCTAAGGAAAATGCAAAGCATTATAAAAACTAAAGCAAGTCCAATTCCCCCACTTTTCTGGAGTGTATTGAGGCGATTTTTTACGAAAACAGAGAAATCATTGTAGATGCCAACCCGGACAGTGGAAGGTAATTTAGCTCTTAATTCCTTTCCTTTTTCTCGAACGGCTGTGGCAATGCGAATAGAATCTCCTTCTCGTTCTTTCACAAGGACAAGATTAAGAGAGGGTTCTCCTCCCCAACGACTAATTGTGATGGGTTCTTCAAATGTTTCCTTAACTTCAGCTAAATCTCCCACTGCAAGAAGAGTTCCAGTTGGCAAACTTTTAACGATAACTTTTCTAACATCACTTGCATTAGTTGCTTCCCCTAGGCTTCGAATTAGAATCTCTCCACGACCGGTTTTTAAAGAACCACCCGGAATGTTCTGATTCTGAGCTGCGATAGCAGAACGTATGTCATTTAAAGTAAGGTCGTGTTGATTCAAACGTGATGGGTCTACTTCGACCCAAATTTGACGTTCGCGATCCCCTATCAGCCGAACTGCCGCAACTCCAGGAATTCTTCGTAAATCCTCCTTAAGATCACGGGCCATATTTATTAACATCGACTCGTCAATATCTCCTGCCAAAGACATAGTTATGACAGGCCAAGCGTATTTAACTTCTTGAACGCTGGGCCGATCTGCATATTCAGGAAGATTTCTTATGTTTTCGAGGAGACCCCTAACATCCGAAAGAGCCCGGTCCATATTTGCATCGGGGTGAAAGCGTAGCAAAACCTCAGAAAACCCTTCGTGGGATATTGATATAATTTCATCCATGCCATCGAGTTCGGATAGGACCTCCTCTACTTTGGCCGTGATGAGTTTTTCCACCTCTTCGGGGGATGCGCTAGGGTACCGAGTTTCGATTCGAATTGCTTTTCGAGAAAATTCCGGAAACATTTCTCGATGCATTGAAGCGTAGGTTAATAAACCTGCTCCTACCAAGACTAGCGCAAGGAGATTTACGATAACTCGATTTTTAACTGAAAATTCAATAAGATATTTCACAAGGAATAAATTACTTTCAAAAGAGGTTATTTATCGCCTTTGATTTTTTCGATAATACGACCTTTTGCATTCTCTTTTAGTAACTGTCGGCCGGCGGTAACTAATTGATCGCCTGCCCGAAGTCCATCTGAAACAAGAAGTCTCGAACCGAACTCCCTTGAAATTTCAAGCGACCGCTTACGCACTGTTCCAGATGGGTCATCAACCACAAATACAAATGGTTTTTCACCTGCTTTGAAAGTGACAGCAGCACGAGGAACAAGAATGGCCGATGAATACGATCGGAGGGGTATAATTGCACGGGCGAACATCCCAGGAAGCAATCGATTTTTGTTTAAATTTTTGACAAGAACTTCAATAGGAAAAGTTCGAGTTCTAGCATCGGCAATTGGACCAATATGAGCAACGTGTCCATGGAAAACATTTTCAAGTCCATCAACCTGAACGGTTACGTTTTGTCCTGACCGGACCAGCACAATGTCTCTAGCCTGTGCGCGAATAAGAATGCGAACAGTTTCATCATCAATAAGACGAAAGAGAACTTTTCCCGATGTAACTACTTCACCAATGTTAACTAATTTCTCAGAGATAACCCCTTTAAAAGGAGCTCGAATTTGAGTGTCTTTTAATGCTTGGTTTGCTCTGTCCAATTCAGCTTTTGAGGCAGATACATTTGATACACTGATGGCAAATTGCCCTTTTGCCTCTTCGAATATTCGTTCAGCATTTTGAAGCTCCTCTTGTGCCCTACGCACAAGTAGTTCGGTGTTATCCATTTTTTGTTCTGTGGTTAATTCTCTCTTGAACAATCCTTTAAGCCTGGACCATTCAGCCTGGGCTAATCGTACTTTTTCGAGATTAATATTAATTAGTAATTTTTGATGTTTTCGAACAAGATCTGCTTTGCTTCTCTCGGCCATGGAGCGATCAAGTAGAGCCTTGCGATATTCAACCTCGATACGAAAAGGGGCGGGGTCTATTTCCGCAAGTAATTGATCACTTTGAATACGAGTTCCCAATTCAATACCTGTTTGGATATTTGAAACTGGCCCCGCTTGCTTCGCGCTTAACTCAGCTTCTTTAAATGGTTTTACTGTCCCTAGTAAGTGGAGTTGGTGAGTATAAGGGTGAGGAGTAACGATAGTAGCTACTACTGTAACAACAGGAGGAGAAATGAAAGGAGGGGGTGTTTCATCAACCTTCTGGATCCAATTAATTCCTACGCCCGTTACCACTATTATCAATAAAAATACAAAGACACTAACCAGCCTCCTTATTGTTTTTCCTTTAGTCTTGTTCACACCTAGACCTTTCACCTTCCGGATTTCACAGGACCTATTTGGTCTTATTATTACTAGAAATGGCAACCAAAGTAATTACTCGGAGGAACCGGCTCTGATAGCCCAGGCAATAAACTTTGATCGAACAGGCGAAAGTATACAAATCTTCGGACAAGAAGACTACTTAGGAAACATGATCTAGACCACAATAGCCATTAATTTCGTCTATAGTACGGTGTCTAATTTATTTTGGCATGCAATTGAAAGCTCTATGGATCTGGAAAGATAAAATTAAGGGGCATTGTTCCAATGACCAATAAACTTCTGAGAAGACCATGATCGCAATTTCAACTGCATATTGGCCTACAGTAGAGGATGGTGAGGAAATACTCAATGAGATAGATCGGCTTGGTTTTGAGTCCATAGAGTTATCAAGTTACACGGGAAAGAATCAACTCGACACTATGCTTCCATCTTTAAGGCGAAAAAATCCCAAGGTTGTAAGCCTGCATAATCCCTGTCCAAAATATGAACCACAGGGTTTTTCATGGGAAAATAACCTGCCAGAGCCTTTACTTACTGCTATAGATACTGACGAGCGGCTAGCTGCTTTTAGTATTGTGGAAAAAAGCATGGAATTGGCTGCCGATCTAGAGGCCCTAGCTCTTGTACTTCACCTAGGGGAAACAAGTTTATCGCCACAAGAGGAATGGCTAAAAACTCTTTACGACCAAGAGAGGATAGAGTCAGATGAGGGGAAGGAACGCATCTCTCAAATGTTAGACGAACGCGCGAGAGCAGGGGAGGCTATTTGGGATCCTCTTCAATACAGTCTTGAGGCAATTACTCGAAAGGCTGAAAAACTCGATTTATTTATGGGTTTGGAAAATCGCATATATATTCATGAAGTGCCTACCTATATTGAAATTGAAAAAATCCAAAACTCCTTTGCAGGCGGAAATTTCAGGTACTGGCACGATACAGGCCATGCCACTGTCCATCATAACCTAGGGTTAGTGGATAGCGAATCTATTCTCGATCGCCTCGGAGAAAATCTTCTTGGAATTCATATTCATGATGCAGCCGGTTACAACGATCACATTGCCCCCGGTCAGGGAGACACTAACTTTAGCTCGTTGATTCCTTACTTAAACCCTGAGACTATTTTAGTTCTTGAGACACACCCCCAGGCAGCTGAGCAGGAAGTTATGGATGGTATGGGAGTTTTAACTGATGCCGGATTTAAGGGGATATAAGACTTGAAACATCTTATTATTTCATGGAAGACGTATTAGCCAGGGCAATTGGATATCATTTTTTCTGTATAGCATTTATTCTATGCACCAATGCAAAATTGGCTATGGGAAGTTGGAGAAAAAGTAATGCCTGTTGATTTCGAAAACATAATATATGACGAAGGTGCAAGTCGTGTAACTATTACAATAAACCGTCCCCCATTAAACCTGATTGACCTGAAAACCTTTGAAGAGATGCAACAAGCCCTTCAACGCGCACGTTCAGTACCTGGCTTAAAGGTCCTAATCCTGACTGGAACTGGAGATCAGGCGTTTTCCGCCGGTATAACAATCGAGAGTTTCACAGGCAAAAGAATTCGCCGATTCATTGAAATTGCTCACAACACTATTGGGATGCTTGAGGAATTAGATTTGGTAACTATTGCCGCAATACGTGGGATGGCCCTGGGGGGAGGCTGTGAACTTGCTTGCTGCTGTGACCTTGTTTTGGCAGAAGACGGAGCTCAATTTGGGTTTCCAGAAGTGAGGGCTGGTCTATTCCCTCCGGTTGGAGTAGCTATACTTCCCAGATTGGTAGGGATAAAAAAGGCACTGGAGATCGTTTTAACCGGTGAGATTTATAATGCCCATGAAGCAAAAGAGATTGGAATTGTAAATTCCGTTCATACCAAGGAGGAATTTGAACGAGCGGTTACTCGTTTAGCAGGGAGAATCAATCGTTCAAGTGCAGCGGTCCTTCGTATCGCTCGCAGAGCTCTTTATGCTTCCGCAGATACTAACCTAGGCAAAGCACTTGAGCGGAGCGAATTCTTGTACCTTAACGACTTGATGAATACAGAGGATGCTCACGAAGGGCTTTCCGCATTCCGCGAACACAGAAGGCCTAGATGGAAAAATCGTTAATCAGATAACCCTCCCTCTGAGTGTTGCTGTTTTGGTCGCAGGTATGGTGGTAGATTTTTATCCACCCATTCTTCTTCCGTATAACCAAGATTTTTTAGAAAAACCTCGTGATAAAATATCAGTAATTTTTCAATCTGAAATCAGAGATATCTAAATGTTGGATTTAGTCAATCGAATACAAAAAGGTGATGTTGGAGCAGCGTCGCGCCTAATTTCTCTCGTTGAAGACAGACGCCCAGAGGGACGCGAAGCGATGAAAAGCATATTTAAGCAGACCGGGAAGGCTGCAGTAATTGGAATCACAGGGCCTCCTGGTGTTGGCAAGAGTACACTAGTTGACCGACTCACCCGAATTTATCGAAAACAAGATACAACAGTTGGCATTCTCGCTGTCGATCCTAGTAGCCCCTTTAGTGGAGGGGCATTACTCGGAGATCGAATTAGATTGGGAACTCATGGAGCAGACGAAGGCGTTTTTATTCGTTCTATGGCCTCACGGGGTAATCTTGGAGGAATTGCCAGAACAACGAGTGACGCAATCAACGTTCTGGATGCATTGGGAGTAGAGGTTATTTTAGTCGAAACGCTCGGAGTGGGGCAGGGGGAAGTTGCCATCACACCTATCTCAGATCTTACCTTAGTAGTTCTTCAACCTGGGACCGGAGATGAAGTTCAGATGTTGAAAGCAGGTGTTTTGGAGACTGGAGACCTATATGTGGTCAACAAGGCAGATATTTCTGGTGCCAAGGAAACATCTAAACATATACAAGAAATGTTAGTTCGTTCAAAATGCGCTCATTTATCGGCGACTGAACACGAAAAAACAAGTAGGGTTTTCATGGTAACTGCAAAAACAGGGGAGGGTGTGAACGAGTTGCATGACGCTGTAAAAGAGAAGATAACTTCACTTAAGAGTAATTCTACTTATATGAGAGAAAAACAAAAACACAGACAGACTGAAAACCTTCAATTACTACTACAAGAAGAAGTGGGTGAAAGAATATGGAATAAAATTAAGGAAGACAACCAATTTGAAAAATTACTCAGTGATCTAATGGAAAGGAAGATTGATCCTTACTCGCTGATAGATCAAATACTAAAAGAACTTGAAAAGTCTGCAAAATTTCGAGAATTTCATCCATAGTGACTTCTTATTTGGAATGATTACCTGGATAAACTTAGTGCGAAATATACTGGTAAGACGTTATTGGATTTTGTTTTTTTTAACATTTCTTTTCTTTTCCGCTTCACTTGAATCTTGGGGAAATTCTTCAAGTACTTCCAATAATATGTTCTCTCAAATGACTAGGATCCCCTCCGGTAAATTTTTAATTAGAAGTGGAGTAACTGGCCCTCCCAATGACCTAGATCCAAATGTAGAGTGGATTGTCACTTCTAGGAGCAAAAACAAGCTCTACAACATCTTCTTCAAAGTTGAAGAGTTTTCAATTGATCTTTACGAAGTTACTAATCAAAAGTACGCTGAATTCATCAACGAGACCAAACATCGCAATCCATCATATCTGAATGATAGTCGTTTCAATAAGCCATCTCACCCTGTTGTAGGCGTATCATTTTATGATGCTGAAGCTTACTGTGCTTGGGAAAATAAACGCCTTCCTACTGAGGCTGAATGGGAAAAAGCTGCTCGTGGCATCAATGGATACACTCTTCCGTGGGGCAATTTAAAGGACCCGTATCCTAACGTTTTAGATCGCGCGAATTTCAACCCGATTATCAGGGTAGGAATCGACTATTTCACAACAGATTTTGCTGCAGATGGTTTTCATTATTTAGCTCCAGTCGACTCCTATCAACTTGGAATAAGTCCCTATGGTGTGTTTCAGATGGCAGGCAATGTCTCGGAATGGGTCAAATATCCATATAAATTGGGACAAGAAGAAGAGAAAAAACTTTTTCCTTCTTCACCTGGAACCTGGGGTCTTCAAAAAGGTGGAGCCTGGCTAAATTTAATTTACAGGCTCCTAGCAACGAAAAGGCGCTGGAGTGACAAGAAGTTTCGTCATGATTTTTCTGTTGGTTTTCGGTGTGCCAAGGATGGTTCATGGAAAAACTAAGAAAATTATTTAATCGACCTCTCTATGGTACAGCAGGTGTCGTGCTGCTATTAATTCTGTTAACCCTACTTTTTTTCCGCCATCCACTTCTTGGAGATCGGGTTTGGGCAGACGGACCATCCGTCTTCTCTTCTTATCCTTGGAAAACCTACAGTTCTTACCGTGACGTCGAGCAAAGGATAGAACTCGACAATGCTCGATACTATCTACCAAACCAATTATTTCTTGTGAATTCGATTTTCGAACGGGGGGAATTCCCTTTATGGAATCCATATATTTTGGCAGGTACTCCATTTTTTGCTAGCGCAAATAAACACACCCTGGCCTTAACAAATTTAGTGTATGCATTTTTTGAGTTTTCGTCCGCGATCAACTGGTCTATTGCCCTCCAAGTATTTTTTTCTGGCTTCTTCATGTTTCTATACATTCGCTATCTATTGGGTCAAAAAAACACATTTCCGGCGATAGCAGGAGCACTATTATTTATGTTCTCTGGCGATCTCATCGAGAGGACATTCATCCTAAGCATTGAAGAATTAATGTGGATGCCATTAGCTTTATTTGCCTTGCATCGAACTACGAAATCACCTTTTCGTATTTGGCCCTTTGTTTGTATCGGGTTGATTCTATCTCTTATTTATCTTGGTGGACATGAATTCAATACACCGGTCCTTTATGTATTGTTTGCCTCTGTATGGGCTGCAACATGTTTGCATTATTGGAAAAGATGGCCGAGAGGCTTTCGGGTTTCTTACCTTGGCGGATCGATTTTAATTGTCATTGTTTGTATTGGTTTATCCGGTATCAAACTATTCCCGTCAGTTGAAAACTATTTGTTGTCCTCTCGATTGGCTTCTGGTTATCCCATTGACGTAGATTTTACAGATTCCACCTTCCCCGCCCTTGTAAAACAAACGGGATATGTCCTATTCAATTTGTTTTTTCCAATTCATATACCGCTAATTATGCAAGCCTTTGGAGGTAATCTTTTCTATTTTGGTTTTTTTGGAATTATGACCATCATATGGGGTTGGAGACGTATTCATTTTTGGCCTGGAAAAATGTTTCTGGGTTTTAGTCTGATTGGCTTATTCGTTGCTATTTCAGGTCGATTTATCATGACGAATTTAACTTTGAGTTTTGGAGAGCTCAAATGGGTTTCAATCTTACGCCCTTACGTCCAACACCATAACCAGGCCCTAGTTACTACCGTCTGCGTTCCAATAGTGGCATCAATTGGATTGAAATATTTGATGGAAAAGTTAGAAGATTCAGCGGTTCGAATACGATTTGTAAAAAGCTTGGGGTTGATGACCCTGGGTTTGGGGTTGATAGGAGTTATTGGTGCAACAGAAATTATTGATATTGTGACAAAGTTTTCACGTGATTTTACTGTTTGGATGACAATGGGTGTAGCTGCCTCTTCGAGTATGCTTGTATGGCTATGGCAAAAACAAGTTATCAAAAACAAGCACGTTTGGGTTGGAATTCTTGCTCTAATTGCCATTGAATTAGGGGTAATGGTAAGACTCCCATTTCATCTACCTACTCATCAGGATTTTTATCCGAAAACAAAAACAGGAGAATTTTTAACTCGCCAATCAGGCCTATATCGAATCGCTGCTTTTCAGGATTTCGGGGGCCCGTGGTCTTGGTTTACTTCAGTAATGCCTCCCAATACAGCGATGATGGAGGAAGTGGAAGATATTCGAGGCTGGTCAAATTTCATGCTTCGACGCCATGCTCAATTTTTTAGTGGAATCGAAAATTCAAATTTGGCCAGTTTAGACAAACTCTATCGCAACCGGATAGATCTCTATAGAAATGATGCCTGGTTTAGATGGTTCGATCTACTTAACGTAAGGTTTGTTTTGATTTCAAATGACGAAGATGATCTATTGGAACCTGAAAACTTTCGTCTAGTTCAAAGTGGAGAGGTTAGAATCCATGAAAATACTAACGTCCTTCCACGTGCTTTTGTTGTAAACAAGTATGAAATTGAAAAGGATCCAAGGAAGGCAATAGCAAGGCTCAATGACACTTCCTTTAACTTTCGTGAAAATGTTATTCTTGAAGAATCTTTGCCGACAAGTTCCGGTTTGATTCAATTAGACGAACCACCTGAAAACAGTAAGTCAGATTTGAACCTGAAAGCCCATTCTACCCCTCGAACATTCAACTTTGAATCCACAGCCGAAATAATTTCCTACCGTGCAAATGAAGTTATATTGAGAGTCGCAACTAACGGCCCAGGAATACTTTTTTTGGCAAACAGTTATCATCCTGGTTGGAGAGCCTATGTGGATGGAAAAGGCTCACAGGTTTTACCAACAAATTTAATGTTTCAGGGAGTCCCAGTTCCTAAGGGCGAACACGAAGTCCGCTTGCGATTTTTACCACGGAGTTTTGTGTTAGGGTTCATTTTTAGTGCAGGAACAGTTGTTTTTATACTTATTATCGCCATATCATCCCTATGGCGATGGAGCATAATTCGTAATTCTTGAAAATGGTACAGCCTTAATAATCGAGTCAGACACTTGACCATAATCGATAGCCGCAATCATAAAGCCATACATTTATCTATTGTCATTCCTATTTACAATGAAGAGGAATTTCTTCAGGAAGTAGTTGAAAACATTTTAGGGGAAGTAGCAAGGAAGATAGAAGAAAGCTTCGAACTAATTCTTGTAGAAAACGGTAGCCGAGACAAAACGTTAGAAGTTGCGAATAATTTAGCTAATTTAAAACCGGAGGTTATTCAGGTTCTCAGCCTTCCTAAACCAGATTATGGAAGGGCATTAAGGGCTGGTTTTCAGACTGCTCGGGGAGTGTATATTGCAAATTTTGATCTAGATTACTGGAATGTTGATTTTGTTTGTGATGCACTGGGGTTTATAGACAATTTAGACTTGGTGATTGCATCGAAGAACCTACCCAACTCGGATGATCGGCGAAACTGTCTTCGCCGTCTTAATACTTGGGGATTCCAAAAAACCCTTCATTTTTTATTTGATTTTCCCTACCATGATACCCACGGAATTAAGCTTTGGAGAAGATCTGTCGTTGAACAACTTCTGCCATCCGTCCACTTCGATCGGGATTTGTTCGACACTGAGATGATTCTGCGAGGGGTTCAGGCCGGGTGGAGGGTGAAGGAGGTCCCGATTGTAGTGGAGGAAAAAAGACGACCCCGCTTAAGCATTGTTTCTCGCATTGCTCGTACATTCAGAGACTTAGTGAAACTCAGGGCACTTCTCAAACAATAAGACCTAAATTCCCTTTGAACTTATTTAGAGTTTATTAGGTTTCGTTTTCATTACAATAAAATTACCAATACAGAGAAGATCGAGATCAGCTTTCAAGAAACAAGCTATCGCATCTTCCGGCGTATTCACTATGGGTTCTCCCTTCACATTAAACGATGTGTTTAGAAGTACAAAAACTCCGGTCTTTTCACCAAACGCCTCGATCAAATCCCAGTAGAGAGGGTTTACCGAACGGGAAATTGTTTGAACTCGTCCAGTGTTGTCTTCGTGGGTCACAGCGGGTATCAGGTGCCTTGCCTCTTCACGAACCCGATAAACCTGTGTCATGAACGGACAGGGTAAGGTGCCATGAAAATATTTTCCCAACTTTTCCTCTTGAACAGCTGGAGCAAAGGGTCTGAATGCCTCACGAAATTTTACTTTTGAATTAATAATATCTTTCATTTCTGCTCTTCTGGGATCAGCAAGTATGCTTCTCGCTCCGAGCGCTCTTTGACCAAATTCCATTCGTCCCTGGAACCAACCGATTACTCCACCGTTTCCTAGAGCCTCTGCCACCACTTTCACCACTCCGGTGGAATGTTCAAATTCGAGACCGGAAGAGACCAGAGCATTTCTAATACTGTTATCGTCCCACTCTGGGCCCAGGCGGGCGTCTTGCAGGGCCTCATCGCGGTTCATGTCAAGAAGCATATGGGTAGCGTAAAGAGCTGCCCCAAGAGAAACCCCAGAATCTCCCGCACAAGGAGGGAGATAAATGTCTTCCACTATCCCCGAATCTATAACTTTACCTATTCCAACAGAGTTGAGAGCAACGCCTCCAGCAAGACAAATCTTTTTTGCACCAGATTGGGTAAGCGATGCCTGAACTAAATGGATCAGTAGCATCTCGGTTTTGGCTTGGAGGGAAGCAGCAATATCCTTATGGTGCTTTTCTATCGGACTCTCTGGATCCCTGGGTGGACCAAATTTTTGTATAAACTTTTTTGAATAGAAGGAATTATGCCCCAAATGAAAACCAAAATAAGAAGTATCTACTCTAAATCCTAACTCTGTTGGTTGGATAAGATCGTGAAATTCATCCACATAGATTGGATCTCCGTAAGGAGCTAACCCCATAACTTTGTATTCATCACTAAAAATTTGGAATCCAAGGTATTGTGTCACAGCCGTATAAACAGCACCGAGGCTGTGTGGCCATCCTTGGGAGTATAACTTGTTAATGATTTTTCCTTTTCCAACCCCCATCCATGTTGTCTCCCATTCCCCCACACCATCTACAGTTAAGATAGCTGCTTCTTCGAAGGGGGATGGATAGAAGGCGCTAGCTGCGTGGGCCAAGTGATGATTGATATGATGGAAAGGGCCCTTATATCCAGTCCTTTTAATAAAATCCTTGCGCGCAGTATCTAATTGAAAGTGTCGACCCGATGATTGAAGGAAGATCTGAATAGAGGCAGGAAAGTGACGGAGAATATGAAGTAATTTTTCCTTGCGGTTAGCGGACGGGTTCCACGCAAATGCTACAGCATCAAGATCTGAAATACTGATATTGGCTTCTTCTAAACAAAATCTTATTGAATTAACCGGAAATTCACGGTCGAATTTTTTTCGAGTAAATCGCTCTTCTTCTGCAGCTGATAGTATTTTACCATCCTGAACAAGCGAGGCAGATGAATCATGACGGCCGAAACAATAAAATCCCAGAACACTACCTTTACTCACTATAGCTCCCCATTGAAATAGTTCTCGTAAATTTCAAATAGCAAATGTCCAATCTAAATCACGATAGGTAGGACAATCAAATATTATCTTCAAATTGATAGCATTATAAGAAGAGACATCAAAGGAGTATGATTGAGATTATGACTCAGTTTGCTCAACACGATGCCATTGATTTGGCTAATATTTTAAGAGAAAAATCCAAATCCTTAGGGTTTGATGCTCTGAAAATTTCTGATGCCGAGGAATTAGCTCGACAAGATTTCTTTGACAGATGGTTGGATCAGGGATTTGGAGGCAAAATGTCTTACCTTTATCGTAATCGGAAATCCCGTGTTGCTTTACGTCAGGTGTGGCCCGAAGTGAAATCTGTGGTTACGCTTGCAATGAACTACCATGTGGGTATTAACCAATCTGGCAAAAATGAAAACACGGAATCAAAAACGCCACTTATCGGGAGGATTTCTCGTTACGCATGGGGGCGGGATTATCACAAGGTAATACGGAAACGTCTTATCAAATTGGCATTACTCACCGAGCAATCCGGGTTAGGTAAAGCTATTAAATGTTACGTGGATACAGGGCCTATCCTTGAACGAGAACTGGCCGCACAATCTGGATTGGGATGGATTGGTAAAAATACATTGGTTCTCAATTCGGATCTTGGCTCCTGGTTTTTCATTGGTGTTCTCCTCTTAAACGTAAAGTTGCCTTCTGATAGTACTAAGAGCGATCTTTGTGGTTCGTGTACAAAATGCATACAGGCATGTCCAACCGGAGCTATTATTAAGCCTTACGTCATGGATTCAAGTCGATGTATTTCTTATCTAAACATTGAGCTTCAAGGATGGATTCCCGTCAAATTGAGAAGTTTAATGGGGAATTGGATATTTGGATGCGACGATTGTCAGACTGTGTGTCCATACAATGACAATACCCCCATTTCAGAGATTCAGGATTTCAGGCCAAGAGAACAGCTAGAAGCAGCGGAATTAATCGAACTCCTAAAAATGGATAAAGAAACATTTGATGACAGATTTAGGGGTTCTGCATTGAAACGTGCTAGATGGGTAGGGATAGTAAGAAACGCAGCTATTGCCTTGGGGAATTCTGGAGAAAATAAAGCTGTAGGCCCTTTAGGTGAAGCTCTACGCCATACCGAACCCATCGTACGAGGACATTCCGCATGGGCGCTTGGAAGGCTAGGTGGTTCCTCAGCCAGGACATTTCTAGAGGGACAGGCTGGTAAAGAATATGATGAAAATGTAAAAAACGAAATTGAATCTGCTCTTTTTACCCTAAAAAACAGAGAGTTATTATTGTAAATAATTTTTTAATGTTTTTGCCTTTTCACTAATAATAAATCAAGTTTCATGATTATTTTTTTAACGTCGTTTTTTACGGAGAATGAGATGGATAAAAGCCCCGAAATAAAAAAGAAGTTGATTCTCGCTCACAAAATCCTTTCAAATTACGGAGCTTTCGAGCTCAATCTTGGCCATGTTAGTGTGCGACTTCCCGAACCCGATAGGTACATGATTATTGGGCATATACATCATATTGGTAAAACTTTTGAAAACCTTGAACCTGAACATTTAACCGTTATGGATGGAATGGGAGAAATTGTGGAAGGCGAACTCAAACCACCTGGGGAACGTTTTATCCATACGGAAATCTATAAGAAAAGACCAGAAGTACAATCTATAGCACATGCTCATCCACGCACCACAGTAGCGTTCAGTGTATCAGGAACAGACATTCTTCCAATAGGACATAGAGGAACCATATTTGCGCCTAAAGTTCAAATTCTAGATAATCCCGGACAAATCGATAATCCAAAACTAGGGCAGGAAGTGGCATCAGTTATCGGAAAGACTCCTGCTGTCATCCTTGCTGGGCATGGTGCAGTTTGCGTAGGAAGCTCCATAGAGGAGTCCGTCGCTGTGATGATAGCACTCGAAGATACGGCAAACCTCCAGTTATGCGCCAGTATGGTCGGGACTCCACGACCGATCGAAGCGGTACACTTAGAAAAGGGTATGACACACGGAATCGAATTCAGCGAATTTGTGGAGTGCACATGGGCAACTTATAGCGCTCAGGTTAATGAATAGAAACATTTACAATGGTTTCGTTTGATCTATTTCAGCTTTAATGGAAGAAAGCTATTTATTCGAAGACCAAATTTATTCTGAATTAATACTCCCTAAGAGGTAATCGAAACATGAAAGCCATGGTGTTACATGAATTCAATAGTCCCCTGGTTGAAGAAATTGTTTCTGATCCAAAACCTGATCACGGAGAGGTTGTTATAAGGGTACATAGCTGTGCAGTGGATCAATTTGACCTAACAATTAGAAAAGGAGCAATAGAGGGAGTCAAACTACCACTGATTCTCGGACATGAAATATCGGGCGAAGTCGCTTTTTTAGGAAAAGGTGTAGATGGCATTTCCGTTGGAGACAGAGTGGCTTCCACTCTTTATGTTACGTGTGGCCATTGTCGCCCATGTCAGACTGGCTCTGAGACAGTCTGCGATAATTTCTTAGGGTATGTAGGTGCACAGTTTGACGGAGGATATGCAGAATTCATGAAAATCTCTGCGGCCAACTTAGTTCAGATAGGAAATTCTATCTCGTACGAAGAGGGGTCGGTTCTAGCTAATGCTATAGGAACTCCATACCACGGAATCATAAAAAGAGCTCAGGTGCGACCAGGGGAAACTGTTCTTATAACAGGAGCAGGAGGAGGAGTAGGTCTTCATGCAATCCAATTGGCTACTCTAGCTGGCGGACGTGTTATTGGAGCAGACATAGGTGAAAAGAAATGTAGTGAAATTTTGAACATGGGGGCCGAGAGGTCTGTAGATTTCAATGAAGAACCATTAGCAGAAGCTATCATGGATTGGACAAACGGTACTGGAGTAAACGTTGTAATCGAGTTAGTGGGGACTGCGACAATTAGTGAGACTATTCGCTGCCTTGCAACTCAGGGTCGATTGGCTATCATTGGTTCCCATACGGGACGGACAATGACTACTGATCCACTCTACCTCATGCGAAAAGAACTTATCGTTATGGGTTCTCGGAACTGTTCAAAACAAGATTTGAGGGAGGTTGTTACCTTGGTTGAAAGAGGCAAAATTAAGCCTATTTTTTCTCAGGTTTATCCCTTGAATCAGGCCGAGGACGTTCTCAATAAAATGGCAGAAGGAATGTACGTAGGACGTCCAGTCCTTGTTCCCTAAACAGGGCTCCCTTTTTCTCAAGAATCTTCAGACAGTAAGGATTCAACCGATCTTATGAGCATTTCTATACCAATACCTAAGGCATCTTCATCAAAGTCAAAAAGGGAGTTATGGTGAGGATGGTGTAGTCCTTTTGCCTCGTTGGCAGAACCGATAAAGAAAAAGCAACCAGGGACTTCTCGAAGAAAGAATGACATGTCCTCGCCACCCATCGTTGTTTGGTGGCGAATGACCTTACTCTGTCCAACAAAATTTTTTGCTACTTTTTCGATTCGATTAAAAATTTCTGAATCATTTCGGGTTACGGGATACATTTTTTGATATTCAACTTTGACTTCGGCTCCAAAACCACTAGCAACACCTTCCGCCATGCGAACGATTCGCCCTGGCATTGCCTCCCACAGTTCATCAGATAATGTTCGGACCGTTCCCAGTAACTTCACTTCATCCGGAATAACGTTAAACGCATTACCCCCGTGTATCGATCCAATGGTCAGGATACCTGGATCGAGGGGATTCCTCTCGCGGCTCATAAGGGTTTGCAACGCCGAGATTAAATGAGCAGAAACAACAATGGGATCCACGCCTTCTTGAGGCTTAGCGGCGTGCGCTCCTTTACCCAAAACAGTAATCTCCACGCGATCCATACTTGCCATAATTGGTCCTGATTGAATACCAATCTGTCCAACCGGCAAGTCATTCCATAGATGTATACCGATGGCAAGATCGACAGCAGGGTCCTTTAGAACTCCTGCCTCAATCATTGGTTTTGCTCCCCCCGGACCTTCTTCAGCAGGCTGAAAAACAAACTTAACGTTCCCGTGCAAGTGCTCTCTACGCTCACTTAGAATACGAGCAGCCATCAATGCCATAGCAGTGTGCCCATCGTGACCGCAAGCGTGCATGACACCATCATTTTTAGATCTGTAAGTAACATCGTTATTCTCTTGAATAGGAAGAGCATCCATATCTGCTCGAATCATGACAGTTTTTCCTGGGTGAGCTCCCCTCAGAAGACCAACTACGCCTGTTTTAGCTATTTCAGTAGCAACCTCAAGGTCCAAATCATTCAATTTTTTCGCCACAACTGATGCCGTTCGCTTCTCTTGAAAACCCAATTCCGGTTGTGAGTGAAGATCACGTCGTATTGCAACAGCTTCATCACAGACGGTCATTACACCTGTAGAAATTTCTGGCATTTCCGAAGAGATAGGAATTCGTGTGGTCATGATCCCCCCTTAAAGGAGCCATTCAAGTAAAAAGGTTACTCCAAATTAAGTTTATCACAGGTATTTAATCCTTTTGTTTTTCATGAAGGTGGCGTTGAATTAAGTTCATAAGACAGCTATCATCTGCCTTCACGAGGGTTCATTTTCAGCCCATACTTATTTCGTTCAGATCTGACTGGCTCTGTATCTTTTGATCTTTGCGTTGGAATAAAAGGAGAAAGTGGCATGCGTTTAGTAGATTTGAGTCATCCCTGGAATATACACACACCTGCCTGGGTCGGATATGTACCACCAAAGATTTATTACTGGCAAACTATCAGTTCATCAGGCATCAATGCTCAAGCCATTGAAACCACATTACATATTGGAACCCACTTGGATTCACAGATGCATGCAATACCTGGTGGAGATAGTATCGGTGATTATGACGTGAACTGGCTCTTTGGAGATGCCGCAATAATTGATATCAGCAAAGAGGTGGAGGAGTGGGGAATTATTACTCCAGAGATGCTCACTAGCCAGGGAGTAGAAATTAAGAAAGGTGACATTCTCGTCTACCACACCGGCTACCACGATCATTATGTTGGGGGAAACAAACCGGATGACTTTAATTACATGTGTAAACACCCTGGTGGATATGTGGAGCTTGCAGAGTGGCTAGTGGATATGGAAATTCGCTATACCGCCTTCGATTGCGGTTCAGGTGATCACCCTATGAATACACATATTGCCGAGCGTGTACCTCATCTAGTACCTGAATTCGAGGATAAGATGGGGAAAAAATTGCATGAGGTATTCCCAAGGGATAATTGGTACGTAATGCACAAAATTCCATTCGCTGCTGGATGTGTGCACGTTGAAAATATGGGAGGGTCGATTGACGAGGTCTTGAATCGCAGATGCAAGGTAGGATGTTTTCCTTGGCGATTCGACGGAGGCGAGGGTGCAATGTGTCGTATGGTGGCATTCGTCGAGGATTGATCTTTTCATTCACTTAAAGAGTTAGGAAGTTTTTAGTTTTGTCGAATTGCTAAATACCAGTACGGAGGGATAAACGTGAAAGTGACTACTGGTTTAAGAATGGGAGTCTTAGTTACCGTCGTTTGCCTTTTTGGAATGTTCAATCAGCCTGCACAAGCAGGACATAGTTGTGAAGACTATCCCTATTCGGACGGTGACATTACTGCTGTAAAGACCCCGGATGGACCTAAAATTCTCGCGACCGCAGCGGTATCAGTAGATTTTGACGATACTGACGAAGTATTAGATGCAAAAAAGGAAGCCCGTATAGCGGCCAAGGCAGCGATTGTGAAATTTTTCGAAGTAGAGATCAAAGAATCAACCGATACCACCACATTGATAAACAAGAGAGTAAAGATCACAAAAGGTCCCAAGGGCGCCCTGAAGTCCGGCGAAAAGGAAAAGATCAAAACGACTATCAAGAAATTGTCGGAAAACGCCGGGGGTTTACTTCGTGGGGTGGTCCCGCTGTCCAGCTGTTACACTAAAGGAAAGAGGGTCATGGTGTCCGTCGGACTCAAACCCGAGACGGTTAAGGCAGCTGAAAGTGGAACCGGAATGATTAAAGAATCCATTCGAGCTACCACCAAAGAACCAGCCACTGCTCAGTCTACCGACAAAAAGGATGCTAAACCCACGGTTAGTGGTGGTCAATATAAAACCCGTACAAAAGGCCCGGATAGTCATTCGAAAGGTTTGAAGAAGCTAAAGGATTTTTAACAAGGCCTGCATCTCCGATCACTCCCTCCTCGCAGAAAACCGCGACGGTAGTTACCGAAGGTGTGGGCAAAGACGTCGAGAAAGCTACGCAAAGAGCAGCAGAGGCCGCCCTTATGCAGGTCGTCGGCAGTTTCATTGACTCCGATACCCGCATCGAGAAGAGAAAAGAGATCCGGGATGGCATCAGAACCCGGGTCAAGTCCGTCCGTTCCAAAATCAGCGAATATTCCCAGGGTTCGATCCAGC
>CAYTIB010000076.1:0-3801 GCA_964437725.1 uncultured bacterium
GGCTCCCTTCGATGTGGCCACACATGCTAGCCGTATCACATTTGTGTCAGGGCACGCAGCCCACTCGGCGGCTCTGGAGGTTAAGCAACAGCTTTTGGAAACGGGAGGCAGAATGCTTGGGGAGCCCTCGAGCGAGCTAAAGATCGAAGAAGGGGTCGTTTTTTCTCGGGCCTCTGGTAAGCGCTTGCAGCTCCAGGAAATTGCAGAACACTCCCATTTTGAAGAGATGAAAACTATTATAGGAACAGCCAGTTCGACACCCCCGGGTAACCCCCCTCCATTTGGTGTTCAATGCGTCAAAGTTGCTGTGGATATTGACACGGGGGAGGTCGAGATTTTGGAAATGGTTGACGCCCACGATATTGGGAAAGTGGTGAATCCGCTAGGTGCGGAGGGTCAAGTCACAGGCGCTTTCGTCCAGGGGATAGGTTATGCCCTGACGGAGAACCTGGTTATGGATCAGGATTCTGGAACCCCTGTTAACGGGCAGATGGCCGATTACAAAATCCCGACGATATTGGACGTTCCTGCTAATCCATATGTGCAATTTGCCGATGCTGTTGATCCTGCGGGTATGGGAGTTAAAAGTGTTGCAGAGTCTGCTGCGCTGCCTCCTGCACCGGCCATCGCTAACGCTGTTTCCAATGCAATCGGTGCCAGAATTCGTGATTTGCCGATCACACCGGAAAACGTACTTCGGGCAATCAGCGAAGCGGAATGACAAAGGCGATCAGAAAAACTTCCCAAAAATTGACATGCGAAGAGTTGTGCTTTGCTTAGCCAGATTTTAGAAAACAGGAGTATTCCCGTTGGCGTATGAAGACCTGAGGACTTATTTGGATTCTCTAAAGAGGGAAGGGCTATTCCACTGGGTGGAAAACACGGTTGATCCGTCTTGGGAGGTATCTTCTATAGCGCGGATGATATTCCGAGGATATAGTGACGAAGATCGTTACGGTCTAGGGTTCCGGAACATCAAAGGGTGTTCGGAAGGAAGGCTTGTGACGGGGGTTACGGCAATCTCCTCGAGACAGATAGGTGTGGCAGTCGAAGCAGACCCCAATCCAGGAGCGATATTCGAGCGGGTCAACGAAGGTATCCAAAATCCGATTTTACCTGTGATGGTAGATACGGGGCCTTGCAAAGATGTGATTCTGAGAGATTCGGCGGCGGATCTAACGAAGTTTCCTGTTCCGACCTGGACCCCGGAGAAGGATGGAGGCCCCTATTTTACTCCTCTTTGGGTAACAAAGGACCCGGAAACAGGTGTGCGGGATATTGGCGTCCGACGATGCCAGCTAAAGGGTCCGCGGAGTACGGGCATTCAGTTTGCAGCGCCAGATCGCTACGGGGCGATCCAGTGGGCAAAATGGAAAGAATGTAAAAAAGCTATGCCCGCCGCTTTTTTCAGCGGTGTCGACCCAGTTATTACGCTTGTGGGTCCGGGTCGATATGGGAGGGATGAGTTAGAGGTGGCGGGTGGTATTCGAAGGGGGCCTGTGGAGCTAGTCAAGTGCGAAACGGTTGATTTGGAGGTTCCCTCAACGGCGGAATTTGTGGTTGAAGGGGAGATTACGACGGATCGGGTGGAGGCTGAGGGGCCCTTTGGTGAATTCACAGGTTATATGGCCGGTGACCGGGAGTGTCCCGTGTTTCACGTTAAGTGCATTACGCATCGACGTGACCCCATTCTTGTTGGTTTGATAAGCCAATTTCCACCAAATGAAAGCACGGTACTAAAGCGGCACTTTTTAGAGACGGCGATTCATCGACATCTGAGCACAACTTTGAAGATTCCAGGCTTAGTGGACCTCCACATGCCTGACTCAGGGGGGAGTGCCGCTGCGCTTTGGATTAGTGTGCGCAAGATTTATGCGGGCCAGGTGGAACAGCTTATGACTGGTGCTTTAGGATTTTCCGGAATGAGTTACTTCAAGTGGATTGTAGTGGTGGATGATGACATCGATATTCGAGACCCTTTTATACGTGAGTGGGTTATGAACTACCGTGTTCGGCCGGACAAGGATATCCGAATTTTGAAAGATATGGGTGCTCTCGAATTGGATCCGTCGTCTGATGATCCCGCCAGGGGAGACCTGCCGATGACAGGGGCCAAGGCACTTATCGATGCGACAAAAAAATGGAGGTATCCAGATGTCTCTTTTCCACCACGAAGGTATCTGGAGAAAGTTCAAAAAGATTGGTCCAAGTATGAGCTTCCACCGCTTGGTAAAGTGAACTTACCGAGGGGGTTAGGCGAGTGAGAATGAGGGTTAACGGTAAAAGTGAATTGGTTTCTAAAAGTACCTTCTGTTAATCGCCCGGACCGCTCTTTCCCGTTTTCTTGAAAGCCTCCCAGATTACCTCAGGCGAGAGAGGAAGATCTTTAAACCTTATGCCCACGGCATCACGGATGGCGTTGGCTATGGCAGCTGCAGTTGGAGCAAGGGCGGGCTCCCCGACACCTTTCGCACCGAATGGGCCTTCGGTGTGAGGGACCTCAACTAGCTGAGACATGAGTTGAGGAACGTCCAGTGCCGAGCAGATATGGTAATCGACAAAGGTGGGATTGAGAAGCTTTCCCTCCTCCAGCATGATTTCCTCAATCAATGTGCAGCTCAGGCCCATCGCCATCGCACCTTCCAGTTGCTGTTCACAGTTCTTGGGATTGATTGCCCTACCGACGTCGTGGGCTGCGATCAGCCGAAGGATTCGGACCTGTCCGGTTTCCTCATCAACCTCTACTTCAGCCGCCTGAGCACCATACATCCAGAAGGGCACCGGTTTCGATCCTTGTCCGGTCTCTGGGTCAAGGGGTGTGACGTCTTCCATGTGATACTCTCCTCGACCTAAAATGGCCCCCTCGCCTTGAGTTTCAAAAATCAGTTGTCCGAGTGAAAGTGTTTGTTCTGGGGAACCTACGACCTTGATATGTCCACCAACTATTTCTATGTCTTCGGGAGATACCTCAAAGAAATCTGTAGCCATATCAATAATCTGATTTTTAACATCCCAAGAGGCACGTTGAAGGGCTAGTCCCATCGAGAAGGTTGTCCGGCTCGCAGTTGTGGACCGGTCGTAGGGAGTAACGTCCGTGTCGGGTGTTGCCAGGCTGACCTGCGTGGGATCGACTCCCAATTCCTCGGCGATAATCTGAATCAGGATAGTCTGGGCTCCTTGCCCGACCTCGACACTGCTTGTAAGTGCCTGGATAGTTCCGTCCTCGTTGACCTTCAGAAATGCGGAAGAGGAACCATAACCGGATGCTCCTCCCTTATTCATTGCGGCGATACCCTTTCCTCTCCCCGGCACCTTCGGCTCGTTCCAACCAATTGACTTAGCTGCGGAACGGAGGGATTCAATAACGCCGACGCTCTTAAGTGTTTCACCCGTTGGTGAGGTGTCTCCTTCACGTTGAGCATTTCGAAGGCGAAATTCTAACGGATCAAGTCCAAGTTCTCGAGCGATTTCATCCATTTGACAATCTGATGCCCAAGTCACCTGTGGTATCCCGTATCCTCGGAAAGCTCCAGCAACAGGGTTATTGCTGTAAACGCAGTAGCTATCAATGTGGATGTGTGGAATTCGGTATGGCCCCCCCGCGGAGTACCCAGCGTTGGTGGCCACCGTTGGCCCCTTTTCCGTATAGGCTCCTGTGTCCCAGTAGATCCGAATTTCTCGGCCCAACAAAAGTCCATCTGCCGTTATCCCGGTTCGTAACTCGTGGACAGTTGGATGACGCATCAGGGTTGAAGTAAAGACTTCCTCGCGTGTGAATAAGACCCGCACCGGCCGCCCCTC
>CAYTIB010000077.1:0-6105 GCA_964437725.1 uncultured bacterium
CCCCCCCTCCCCCCCCCCACCCCCCCCCCCCCCTCCCCCCCCCCGCCCCCCCCCCCCCCCCCCCCCCCCCCCCCCCCCCCCCCCCCCCCCCCCCCCCCCCCCCCCCCCCCCCCCCCCCCCCCCCCCTCGACGTCAGTCCGAGGTCTATCTCGAAACGCTCCATTCACTCAAGACGAATCCGCGCGTTGTCAATCAGCCGGGTCGATCCAACCCGAGCCGCGACAAGTGCGACCATATCTGACACTGACTCGTCAAGTTCCTGAAGTGTCTCTGCGTCGGCAATTGTCGCGTAGTCGAGCTGCAGTCCGGGGAAGCCGTTCAAATGATCGAACATCGCCTGACGGACTTCGACCGGTCTCTGTCCGGCGCCGCACTGGTCGCAGGCCAGACGCAGCGATTGCGACAACGCGAGAGCCGACTGACGATCCTCATCGCTCAGATACGCATTGCGGCTGCTGAGTGCGAGGCCGTCTGATTCGTAAATCGTGGGACACGTATGTATTTCGACGGGCAGATTGAGATCTCGCACCATCCGCCGGATCAGCAGTTGCTGCTGGTAGTCTTTACGTCCAAAGAACGCGACGTCCGGCTGGACCATATTGAGCAGCTTGAGAACGACAGTTGTCACGCCGCGAAAGTGCGAGGGGCGAAAGTGGCCTTCCAGCATGCCTGACAGTTTCGGCACTTCAACGAACGTCGCGTGCTCGTCCGGGTAGACGGTTCGAGTCTCAGGATGGAACACGAGATCGACACCGGCAGTGCGACAACAGACGAGGTCGTCTTCAAACGGTCGCGGATAGCGCGTGTAGTCCTCGTTCGGACCAAATTGCGTGGGATTCACGAAGACTGTGACGATGACAAAGTCTGTCTGTTCGCGAGCCGCATCGATCAATGAAAGATGTCCGGCATGCAATGCTCCCATCGTCGGGACACAGCCAATCGTCTGCCCCGCGGCACGAGCCGTACGCACGCGGTTGCGCAATTCCTCAATGGACTGAACAGTAGACAGGGACAATTCGAGACTCACATTCACGTATCGGCGATGCGTTCTATCCAACTCCGAGAGGCTCCGCCCCATTCCTTCAATTGGCCCTATTCTTTGTGCTCGACGAATTCGCCGTTCGTGTACTTTTGCCAGTACTCCTGCAGGTCATTCCTCACCTTCCCGGACAGCAGCACAAGGCCGACGATGTTCGGAAAGGCCATGCCCAGAATCATCAGGTCGCTGAAGTCCAGGACATTCGTCGCCGTGACAACCGATCCGAGAAACACGAACACCAGGAAAATCACGCGGTAGACCATGCCGGTGTTATCACCAAACAGGTAAGACCAGCAGCGTTCCCCGTAATACGACCACGAAATCATTGTCGAATAGGCAAACAGCGCCACTGCCACCGACAACACGTACTTGAAGCCGTTGAGCTGCGTATCCATGGCCATGGATGTCAGTGTGGCTCCCTGGTTTCCGGTAATTGCTGCCTGATATGCCGGGTCCGGGTCGTTGTAGGCACCGGTGATGATGATCACTAGGGCAGTCATGGTGCAGATCACGATCGTGTCGATGAAAGGTTCCAGCAGAGCGACGATGCCCTCCCGGACCGGGTATTCCGTCTTCGCCGCCGAGTGCGCGATTGCCGCGGAACCGACACCCGCCTCGTTTGAAAACGCGGCCCTCTGAAAACCAATCACGAGCACGCCGATGAAGCCTCCGTACACCGCGTCCGGATTGAAGGCCTGGCCAATGATCAAACCAAAGGCGGCCGGCACCTGGTCGACATTCATCACAATGATCGCCATTGCGGCCAGCACGTAGACGCCGCACATCAGCGGCACGATTTTCTCCGCGACCTTTGCGATCGACCGGATGCCGCCGATGATGACCACGCCCACCGCTACAGTCATGATCAGACCGTACGCCCACCCATGTCCCTGCAGAGCCGGTACGGACTCGGCCACGGCCTTCATCGACTGATTCACCTGGAAGGCACAGCCGCCGCCGAAGGACCCGCCGATACACAGCACTGCGAAGACGCCCGCCAGAAACTGCCCCACTTCCTTGAGTCCCAGCTCTCCCAGCCCTTTGGAGAGATAGAACATGGCTCCGCCCATGATGTGCCCGTCCGGCCGGACCTCGCGGTACTTCTGACCCAGCGTGCATTCCACAAATTTTGACGACATGCCCAGCAGGCCGGCCATGATCATCCAGAATGTGGCGCCAGGGCCTCCTGTCGCCACGGCAATAGCGACGCCCGCGATGTTGCCCAGTCCGACCGTTGCCGACAGTGCTGCCGTCAGCGCCTGAAAATGGCTGACCTCACCGTGGTCGTCCGGATTGTCGTACCGTCCGGCTGTGACCAGGATCGCATGTTTGAAGCCTCGCAGGTTGATGAACCCCATGCGCAGGGTGAAGAAGAGTGCTCCGGCCACAAGCCATGCGACGGCCAGCGGCAGATTGCCGATTGTGTGTTCGCCATCGACGACCCGGTCGCCAATCACCCATAGCACATTGAAAAACCAGACAGACGCGAGCAGTCCATTCACCTTGCCGAAGATCTCGTCAACCTTGGCCTGCACACCACCTGGCTTCGGCTCTTCAGCACTGTCTGCCGGTTCTACTGGTACTGGCTCGGATGTTGCGTCCGCGGCCGGCTGAGAAGCCGACTCGTCTGGTACATCCTGCGCGGAGAGCCCGCCGCAGAGCAGTAATGTGATCACCGATCCTGTCAGAAGGCTCCGCAGCATCAGACGTCTCCGTAGAATCTCGGGGCTGAATGAGCCGCCAATCCTATCGGGACGCCAGAAACAGGACTACTGGTGTCCGAGCCTGGTCTGCACGTGTCACGCCTCGTCGAGCGTGTCCCAGTCTTCCGGTGCTGATGGCGGCACGTTGGCCTGACGCACGAAATACCCGCCGCTGACATACGCGCCCGATCCCGCATAGCGACACCAGGTCAGGCGGACAATCACCGATTCGAGACCCGACGCCAATGGTACCAGCATCTGCACATGGCGGTGGGGCATCGGCCGTTGGTGAGTGAATAACACACCGTCGGCGGAAATGTCGCGCCCGCGCACCAGCAGAGGGGCCGAGCACTCCGATTGATCTGCGTCCAACCCTGTCACACACATGCGTTCCGTATAGCCAATCCGGTGTGAACCTCGGGACACAATCAGGCTTTCCGACGAATGCCAGCTGGCGTAGCCTGAATCCAATGAATCGTCACTGGAGTCATCCTCCGCCAGCCAGGGAAACGGCAGCGTCATGACAGTGCTCATGTCGGATACCCGCGAAGTTCTGCGACGGTGAGATTCTGAAGTCGCTGCATTGGCCTGCATCGCGTGGCAACCGTAGGCCGCAGACACACGCCGTCAAACGGATTCCGGTGTCCGACTGGCAAACAGCGAGCAGATCACAGGAATGCCTGGTTCGTGCTGTTGTCCGCGGCCAACCATGTGATGCCGGGTATCGGCGTGTTGCCAGAACGCATCACCATTCAGTGGCACACCACACAGGCCGAGGCAGTACGGTTAACGGAGCCGGAACATCGCCGAGCGTGTCGGTCTGAAAATGCCTCAGCATGAGAAAAAAGCTGTCATCATCCGCAGTGAGGATTCGATAAGTTAATTAACAAAATCTGTGCGCTGACGGATTTCTCTCCGACAGGCGCGAACCCTGGCTGGTCCATCCTCTTCCAATTCAGCAATCGCAACTCAACGCGTTTTTTCGGTCCGGAGCAGTAGTCATGATCGCACCACACAACGTGCAGTCGCCGTCGGAGCCCACAGCCGATGGCAACGGTTACTCGGAGCACCTCAGACGGCAACGATTCTTCCAGCAGGACGCGCGGCCGACTGCCTCGCCCTGCACTCCGCTGACACTGATTCTGGTTCCATCGGACAATGGCGAAGAACTCGAACCACTCGTCTGTCGGATGGACTGAGTCCCCCCGCAGCGGCAGAGATTGCCATCGAAACTGCCAGCGAACGAACAGAGGTCGCCAGAAGCCAGTTCATGAACGTGGACGCGGTCTTTCGACGCAAACAGCTCGGGGCGGCGCGGATTCGACTCGGGGCCGGCCCTGCGAATGAGCCTCCCGATCTTCAATCGCAATCACGGTGGCGCGGCGATTGCCGAAGCTCAGTGGAAAAACGCCGAGTCGCAGTATGTGACTGTCCGCGACCGCGTGACCCTCGAAGTCCGCACGGCGCACACTCAGCACCAGCAGGCGACGCAGAACCTGCAGTTAGAAAGGGGATCATGTCGACATGCCATGTCTGGTGCGGAATAGAAAGCGGAGTCTACACACCACCTGATTGAACGTACTCCAGCCGACATGCCGTACTTCGACCAGATGCAGTTGAAGTCTGCGGACATCTTTCGGAGTGGCCGTTTCTACCGGTTGTTCCAGGAATTCGGCGAAGCGGCCCACGTGATACGTGTAGGCATCGATGGTCCGGTTTTCACAACACCGGACCCAGTCGTCCCTGCAACCTGGCCAGCGCCTGCAACCTGGCACCCCTGCTCGACCTGGAAAGCGCGGACAACCTGGCCAGCACAGACAACCTGGAAAGCGCGTACAAACGGACGGGAGCGTATCCGTTAGTAGAAACAGCAGACGGAAGGCCGTCCCATCACACCGGCACGTGGTATTATTACAATCGCCCTGCCAACATGCCGACAGGCCACAAAGCGGTTAAGTTCAACGACCGGGTTAACCCGGCGGCGGAGTAAGACGTGGATTGCAAGAGCGACGTCAGCCGCCGCTTGGGTCCGTGCCGATTTAAGGACTTGCACTGTCCGCGCAACCTGAAGCACCCCACCAGGTGTTGAATTAGCGTGACGTCGGTTATCGACGGCCGAGCGTAATGGCACCGTGGACCACCACCTCTTCTCCCAGTTGCGGACTGGCCAGATGACAGCTCCCTTCGAGTGGCGGGAACAGATAGCGGCTGACGGCGCTACGAAGCGGATCGAGGAATAATTCGTCGCCCAGCAGTGAAACACCGCCTCCGATGACGACTATGTCGGGAGCAATGAGCGAGATCATCTGTGCGATGGCCCACCCCAATGTGTCCGTACCTGTGCGAAGAATTGCTCGGGCGCCTTTATTGCCTGCAGCTGCGGCCATTCCAATCATTACCGTTGTCAGCGAGTGCGGGTTTTCACCACACCGCTGCAGAAGATCCCGGCGGTCGTTCGTACTTAACGCTGGCCGGCCAAACGGAAACAGACTGTCCTGCGATCGCTCCGGTGTGTTGAGCAGGCAGGCTCGTGCTGTTGCGGCGATTCCCCATCCGCTGGCGACGGACTCCACCGTCGCGTGACGTTCGTCCGCAACCAGACCCGGTCGGAAATGACCGATCTCTGCAGCGGCTGGCCGGTCCGTGCCGTGGATGCGTCCATCGATGACGAGCCCGCCGCCGATGCCCGTTCCCACCGTGACATAGAACACCGTGCGGAGTCCCTTACCGGCGCCGAACCGAGCTTCAGCCAGGGCCGCACAATCGCAATCATTTCCCAGGACAGCCGGCAGGTTCAGGTTCTTCCGAACCCAGTCCACCAGCGCAATTCCCGTCCATCCGTCGATCTGGTGACTCGTAATAACTCGGCCGGTGGTTCCATCGACCGGACCCCCGAAGCCAAAGCCAATCCACTGAATGTCGAAACGCTGCATCAGTCCCTGAGCAGAATCTCGAATCTGCCGCAGGATGCCCTCGGCCCCCTGCTCGGGGATGACGTCGTGGCGTTCAAATGCTTCGAACTGCGCGTCGTCTCCGCTGCCGGCACCAAGCTGCAGTTTGGTCCCACCAATTTCGATGCCGAGAATCATTGTTCAATTCTCATGTCGCGTAGCGGCCATCGTTGTTGATGCGGGCGAAGACGTCGTTCAGCACCCAGTGGAACAGACACAGGTGAATGCTCTCCACCATGCCCATGTCATCCAGCGCGACATGCAGTCCATCCTGTTGCATCTCTTTTAACTGTCCGCCGTCGAAACCAGTCAGACCAAACGTCTTCAGTTCATGCCGGTTAGCCCAGTTGACCGCGTTCAGTATGTTGGGACTGTTTCCGGAGCCGCTAATTGCGAGGAGCACATCGCCGGG
>CAYTIB010000078.1:0-49096 GCA_964437725.1 uncultured bacterium
CACTTGGGATTTATTGGAGAATTCCAGGTAAACGGGGAAGAGCGTCGTGGATATGAAAACAAAATATATGGAGCCTACGCTCGAAATTTTTCTACGAAAGATGGACATCAAATTATGATTGTTGCAGTGACCTCGAGACAATGGAGGGCCTTGGTTAAAAACACTGGCAAACAGGATGTGATACAAAATATCGAACGGCAACATAAACTTAACTTCAATGATGAAGGTGATCGTTTTAAGGCCCGAGAGGACCTCAATCGAGTGTTCGAAAAATGGTGCAAAGAGCACACATTATCAGAAATTGAGTCAATTTTTGGGGATTCTGGAGTGTGCTGGGGGAAATATAGAAGCATTTCGGAAATGGTCAGCAACGATGAACGACTTTCCACAAAGAATCCCGTTTTCGAAGAGGTCGATCATCCGGGAATCGGACGGTTCTTAGTTCCGGGATCTACTCTTGAGTTCGGAGCCTTTGCCCGTTTACCCATACGCCCTTCACCCCTGCTTGGCGAGCACACTAATGAAATCCTAGAAGGGGAATTAGGGCTAAGTGTAGCGGAGGTCTCCGGGCTCCACGACCGAAGAATTGTCGCAGGGCCCACCAACTGACAGATACCTTTGTGAACTAGGGGTTGGGTCGAAAAACTACCTGTATTTCATTTTGGAGATTGAAGTATCAGCCAGAGGCGGAAAACCGCTCCCGCCAAAACGGAAGAGATTCAGGGTTCTTCAGGTAGCGAGGAATCTCACCTTGAAGCGCGGCCAGTAGGTTCTCGGCCGCCGCCCATACCATGCTCCGCAGGGTACTCTCCGTCCGCCAAGCGAAATGAGGTGTCAAAAGAGCATTAGACAGAAAACGCAAAGGATGCTCCATTGGTAAAGGCTCATGACAAAAAACATCCAAAGCGGCACCAGTAATCCGTTCCTCACGCAAGGCCCTAATAATCGCCTCTTCGTCTAACAATGCACCCCGAGAAGTATTAATCAGGTAGGCGGTCGGCTTCATTCGCCGAAGGGCTTGTTCGCCAACAAGTCCTCGTGTCTCATTGTTCACAACCGCGTGAAGGGTGAGAACATCTGAAGATTCGAATAGAGTATTGAAGTTAACCCGCTTAACGCCGATTTTTTGAAAAATATTCTCCGGAACATAGGGGTCATGAGCCTGGACCATTCCTGCCCATCCAACAAGCTTACCAGCGACGGCCTGACCGATTCGGCCAAATCCTAGAATCCCGACAGTTAGTGCACTAAGGTTAGTAGGCATTAAGTCAGTCCCTCTCCAACCTCCAGCCTGCATGAACTCTTGGGAGGGAATCAGTTTCTTTGCAAGGGCCAAAATAAGAGTGAGTGTATACTCGCAAACCGATTCCACATTCTCAGAAACCGGGGTGTAACTTACCAAAACACCGGCTTCGGTCGCTGCATTAACATCTATCGTTTCCGTTCCTATGCCATACTTGGAGAGAATTCGAATGCGTGGACAGGATTCAATGAGCTTTCGGGTATACCGCTCGCGTGAGGCACCCATGATGGCGTCGGCGTCGTGAGCCATTTCCACAAGTTGGTCTTCGTCGTAGCAGGGATCTGCCGATTCCCAGTTGGAAGTTCCTAAGATCAGGTCGCATCCAGCTCTTTCGAGGAACCGGTGAGTCTCCAACGTCTTGTCCCAAGGTTCGGTTATGACAACCTTCCATTGTCCGGACACAATACCCTTCATTCCCTGGAGCAAACAAAAACGCCTAGAAGACAAGCGGCAGGAAACCCACCATGCAATTATCTAAGGATTTTACGTCAGGTAATATTTCACCCTAATTGGTTGGAAAGTATCGAAGGATTATATTCTTTCCCTTTCTTAATTACCGAATCGAATCTTTCGTATGACCTCGAACTTTACTCGAAATCCCTGAAACATTATAGGTCCATTCACAAGAACCATTACTTGAATAAGTGTCGAAAGCTCCAGAATCGACTATTACTATTTTATTGCAGGGGTCATAAGAGTAATGGGCACCAACTAGTTTTAAAACCCTTGAAATTGCTTGACATAGATATCTTCAGGCGCGTCAAATATTTACCATTGTTAAATAAGGTTAAGATGGGGATTATCGCCAAACTGGTTCGACGAGATTGCAATGCAAGCATTTTCGTGGTGATTCGGAAATAATGAGTCTAATCCGAAACCAGGCAAATTAGATTTTAATAGGGGGGACACATTTATGACTAGTGATTTTACCATTGCGAATTTCAAACATGTTGCCGATGGTTTACAGGAAGGACAATTTGGAGTCGGTGTAAGGAAAAAAGCTTCAAGCCTTGACGACCTGGATCCCATTTATCGGAATCTTCTTGATCAACCAATTACTGCTACTCTCGGACTCATTGGGCCAGACGGACAGGTCAATCTAACTCCCATGTGGTTCGACTACGCGGAGGACAAGATTCTCGTCAATACGGCCGAACACCGACCAAAATGTCAATGGATCCGGGACAATCCGAACCTGACCGTACTTTTGGTTAATCCGGACAATCCATACCACTGGATCAGTATTAAATGCACAGTCGCAAATGAGATTCGTGAAGAAGATCCCGGGGGAGAAGTTGCAGCTCAACAGGTCGACAAAATCTGGACAAAGTACACCGGACAGGATCCTCCCTATGGTCTGCGAGATCCTGAAATCGATGAGAAGCGTGTTCTATTCGAGTGTGAAATTAGCCGAATTGCAACATTCGGAAAACCATAAACCGAGCGCCACCAGGAACTTGTAACAAACTAAGTCAAATGAATTGGTGCCGGAGGGGGGAGTCGAACCCCCACGGGCGCAAGGCCCGGTGGATTTTGAGTCCACTGCGTCTACCGTTCCGCCACTCCGGCAAACCTTACATTTCAATGGGTTATGTTAATCCATTTAGGACATCAATGTACAATCGCCAATCATACAATCCAATAGAAATACGGTTTTTGAACGTGAGATTGTAACCCCTAGCTATTGTAAACACCTAGCAAGAGTTTCCACCGTCCCCGGACCAGATTGTTCCGCCCATTTTTTCTTCATTCCTGGACTTGGATCTTCCGGTGCTCTGGGAGTAGGTGCTTCAAACGGCCGTAAATCAGTTCCGCAACCTTTCGGTTGCCGCGAGCATTGAAATGCGTTTCCCACTTATTGTAAAGGTCAAAGTGTGGAGCATTTTTGAAGTTAGCAAACGGCTGAAGGGCAATAGATAAGTCCAGAACTGGGACTTGAAGCATTTTCAACCACCGGATGAGTTTTTTTCTTTCAAGTTGTTCGATCTTCTTGGTTGGATGAATTTCCGACCTATGAGGGATAAAAACAACCATCCATGGAATTTTTTGTTTCTTAAGAATCTTAAGCATTCCGGAAAATATTTGAAACCTCCTCCCGTCAAACCGGTTCTTGTTATTCGCCAGGACCCCCGGGGATGCAATATCTTTCTTGCTTTCCTGAAACTCATGTGGCTTTTTCTCCGAGGGTGGTGACCAAACATCAGATTTTATCCTCAGAGACGAAAGACGCTCACCAATAAAATAGTAAAGGTGAACATTTTTTCTGAAAAATCTTTTTATAGGCTCAGGAAAAAAATTCCACCGGCTAGATATCGGCTCCTGGGCCTTTTGGTTTCTCACTCTCAAACGGCCATCGGGACCAACGATATGATCGGAAGCCAATGCTTCCGGAAGATTATCTTTTTCTCTTGTGCGATGTTTCCCCCATTCCTCGAATTTGAAATCATTCCAAGAAAAAACTCCCAGTAGTAGAAAATCCGGATCAAAAGACAGAACTTTTTCATTGAGAACGATATAGTATTGCTCCAAGTTGTATCCGGGGACACCGAAATTGAGAACTTCGAATTGGTTTTTATCTGTCACATTCATCATTTTTTCCAATTGCGCACTGTAGGTTAGGGAGTCACCTACTCCAAGACCAAAGGTGAAAGAATCTCCAATCACAACAATTCTGATACGGTCTTTGCTCTTTTTCCGTTCAATCTCGCGTCCGCGAAATCCGAGGGAATTAATTGTCACGCTCCCTTCGAAATCCCCATAAGGGCTTTTCATATAAGTGGAAGCTTTGGGCTTGAGATCGTAGATGAGGGTTGGACTCGATCGGTAAATAGGCGGAACAAGAGCCCTTTGCGCTTCTTCCACCGAACCAAACCGATTCATTGGCATTGGCTCGAAGATTCGGAGATAGCCCTCGAAAACCAAAAAAATAAAGATACAGGATCCACACAGTAAAAATAGATTCTTTCGCATAGGATTGAACTATATTGTTAGGAAATCTCGATTTAAAGAACTGCTTACTCGGGAATTCTTACTACACTTGTTGTGATTGGTGTACCCAATTAACATCTAGTCATGCGTCGGGGCGATTCACGCTTCCCAACGTAAGCTTATTAAGTTTTCCCGCCAAACGTAAGGGCTACCGGCGCTATAAGCAATGTTTGGATTGATGCCAATCCAAACAAACTTGCGAAAGCAAGAATGAAGAATTCTTGTTTATATCGGACGCTCGGCACAAATCCTGTAGCTATTCACCCATGGTCTGACTCGTTCTAACGCAGCACTTGCAGCCAAAACGTCAGCGTCGGCGTAGCGTCTACCGACAATTTGCATTCCAACCGGCAATCCTTTCGGCGAAAGTCCAGCCGGAATAGAAGCCGCAGGATGACCAGAGTAATTCATGAAGTAGGTCATGCACCAACCAATCAGAGGGTTGACCTTCTCTCCATTGATTTCATTAGGCCCTTTGGTGTTGCCATCATCAGCATTATCAACCGGTAAGCAAGCCAATGTTGGTGAAACCAAAAGATCATATTCATCAAGGATCCCCTGAACGGCGTGATAGATTTCTGTTCGAATCTCGTTACCTCGGAAAAAATCTAGGACTGACATCTTCTCCGCAATATCGTGCCAGTGAAGAAACTCGGGTGGGAAATCTTCACGATAGTCCCCAATTAGATCGGGACCAGATCTCTTTATGTGATCTAGTATTTGTAAGTTTATCGGCATAGTAAGCTGACACCACAGTTCGGCAAGTTCCCCCTGGGAACGGTTGATACCCAATTCAACCTCCTCGACGTGGGCGCCCGCATCTTCAAATGCTCTGGCAGCGTCGCCAACCACTTGTGAAACTTCACTTTCCACTGGATAGACATCCAAGTCGGGGCTATAGGCAATTTTCCAGTCTTGAATGGATCGCCGTGTAGCACCAACAAAATCGACATCTTCCTTTATGCTAAGTGGATCGCGTGAGTCGTAGCCAGCCAAAGCCATCATCGCCAACGCAGCATCCTTGACAGTACGTGTGATAGGGCCTTCAAAAATGAACGGCGCCAACCCATTGAAACCATTGGGATGCGTGATGCAGGGAACTCGTCCAAAAGACCCTTTGTAGCCATAAACGCCACACCACGATGCGGGAATCCGAATCGAACCCCCAGCGTCAGTACCTTCTGCAAATGGCAACAACCCATCGGCTACAGCAGCGGCGCTTCCACCTGAAGAACCACCCGCATTCTTGTTTATGTCGAAGGGATTCCGAGATGGACCGAAGAGATAATTATCGCATGTACCGCGAAAGCCCATAGTGGGACTATTAGTTTTACCCAACAGTACCGCACCACCTCGATCCTCTATACGCTCGCAGTAAACACAGCGCGCATCTACCACGTTGTTTTTTAGTGCGCGAATCCCACCCAGAGTGCTTTTCCACCCAGGCTTGAAATCAAATAGATCCTTTAAGGCGCTTGGCACTCCGTGCAGTGGCCCTAAGGGTGAGCCCGCCATCAGCTCCTTCTCAGCCTGCGTGGCGCGCTTGCGAGCATCTTCGAAGCCATGGAAAATCAGTGCATTGACGCTGGGGTTTCGCAACTCGATCCGTTCAATGAAGGAGTTCGTCACATCGACTGGTGACAATTCTCGCTTCCGGATGAGCAATGCTATTTCGGCAGCACTTTTATAGGCAAGTTCATCCGACAGCATTTAGGCTCCTCCGGAGTTGACGTAATAATTCATTTGATAGAAAAGATTGTATCACCGATACTAGGGAATGAGACCTTATACAATTTTTGTGTTTCCGGTAGACTGGCGACCCTGAACTAGCTGCCAGTTACCTAATGTGGATTTTCCGGGCTCTCCCTTAGAGAGCTACAGCGCGGCACGTTAACGAGGACAGAAGGAACTCAGGATGGTTAAAGATGCTAGTATCCCTTCTCTAATTGGGCAATCGCCCATAAGGGCAGATGCCATCGAGAAGGCCGTCGGCATGACCCAGTTTAGCGATGACGTAACCTTACCAGGTATGCTTTGGGGCCGTGTCCTCAGAAGTCCCATAGCCAACGCTCGCATCCGAAAACTGGACCTTAGCGCTGCGGCAAACCTACCTGGTATCCACGCCGCTATCACCGCAAAAGATATCCCAGGAACCAACCTGCGCGGAAACCTTCTTGGAGGCCGCGATGATCAGCCCGTTCTTGCTGAGGATTGCGTTCGGGCGGTCGGAGATCCAGTAGCCCTAGTTGCCGCGGAATCGATGGAGGCTGCCGAAGAGGCTCTCTCTCTTATCGTCATTGAATATGAAGCCCTCCCCCTCGTGGTGAATCCACTGGGGGCTTCACAGGTGGATTCACCTCTTGTGGATGAACGCGGCAACCTTCTAGCGCATTACGATTTTCAACGTGGGGACGTGGAGAAGGGATTTAAGGACGCAGCAATCATTGTCGAAGAAACCTTCCGCACCCAGTGTGTGGAACATGCTTACATGGAATCAGAAGCTGGAACTGCATGGCTTGATCCCGGAGGCGTCATTCGCATTCGCTGCGGAACCCAAATGATCGAAAACTTCCGGTTTGTCGCTCGCACTCTGGGCGTGCCACATAGTAAAGTTCGCGTCGAATGCCCCGAGTTAGGCGGAGGATTCGGTGGAAAAATCATGATTACCATTGAGCCCTTTTTAGGCCTTTTGGTGCAAGCTACTGGGCGACCGGTTCGCATGTGCCTTACACGAGAGGAGTCTATACTCTCCTCCACGAAACGCCACCCATATGTTATGCATTACAAAATAGGCGCAGGCAAAGAGGGCAAGCTGACCGCCCTTGTCGCGGATATTGTTGGCGATGCGGGTGCATACGCAGATCTCAGCAGTGTTCTTTGCAAATACTCGATGGTTCAAGCCTCGGGACCGTATCGATGCTCTAATGTCCAGGTGGACATTCGTATGGTCTTGACCCACAACCCGACGGGCACCGCCATGCGTGGAGTAGGATCTCCCCAGATTACACTCGCCTTGGAAGGGCTCATGGACACTCTGGCCGAAAAGTTGGAAATGGATCCCCTCGAATTCCGTCGGCATAACTATATTTCAAAGGGCGACGCGTTGACGACAGGCCAGCCCCTCAAGCACGATGTCCGACTACCGGAAGCATACGAACAGGCAAGCCAAGCGTTAGAGAAAGCCGTTTCTGATAAAGAGGAATCATCGGAGAAAAAACAAGGAACCAGTCAACGACTTCGGGCTAGAGGATTTGCTTCAAATATGACCGGCTACGGGCGATATGGAACTTTGGCGGAAGCTTATGTTGGGTTACAACTAGACGGAAGTGCTGTTGTCGCCGCAGGCGCACCCGATTTGGGCGCTGGACAGGGAGCAGCGTACCAACAGCTTGCTGCCTCCTTGCTGGGTCTTCCGGTGGATAAGATCACCGTACTTCTGTCAGACTCACATTCCACTCCCTTAGTGGGAATGACGGCAGGTAGCCGGCAGTTTCTTAATACCGGCAGTGCCATTACCTGCGCTGCAGAACCCATTATCCGTGGTTTAAAAGAGGCAGCAATTGATCTCCTAGAAGCTCCAACCGAAGATATCATTCTGGCCGAAGGGGCGGCTTTTGTCCGAGGGGCACCGGAGAGAAGTGTCCCCCACTCAGAATTAATTGCCGCGTGCGCAGCCAACGGAACCTCTCTTACGAATCTGGGCACTTTCAAAATTGGGCTAGAGTCCTATCCGGGTTCAGACACTGCACATGAGGCCGGGTGGGTAGATTACACATTCGGCGGGGCCGCAGCAGAAGTTACCGTTGACCCCGAAACTGGTGAAGTTGTCCTCCACGGGCTCGGTGTATCACATGATGTCGGAACGGCCGTAAATCCTCAGTCCGTGGTCGGTCAATTTGAGGGAGGAACCTCTTATGGAATGGGGCTGGCGCTCTTTGAAGACTGCTGCGTAAAGGAGGGCAAACCCGAGGCTCATGATTTCGCTAACTACATCCTTTCCACACCGATGGATGCTCCGAATATTAAGACTGCGATAATCGAGTCCGGCGAAGGTGCTGGGCCCTTTGGCGCACGAGGGATTGGTGAAGCAGCCAACAACACCTCCGCGGCGGCCATTGCCAACGCTGTCTCCAAAGCCATCGGTGTTCGTGTTACAACGCTCCCGATTACACCCGAGAAAGTTCTCTTTGCCTTGCGTGAGCAAATTTGGCCCTTGTAGCTATTGTCAATTAGCTAGCATTCTGAGCCCCATTGAGCCTACTCTGTTCTCACCACTTTCCTTACACAAACAAAAGGAGCGGACTTCAATGTCCGCTCCTTTTGTTTGCAGTGCAAAGCCTAAATAACAGCCTCAGAACTGAAGCTTAAAAAAGCCGCCCGATAGCTCTTGGTGCACGCTTGGGTGGAAGGATCTTGGGTAAAAATTCGTTAGTGTAAAGCGACTTCACAGGAATTGTTTTCTTAAGCCCGCTGTTCGTCGCAATAATATCCCGAGTCTGCTTCCACATCTTGTCGGTCATCCACCCCAAGCCCAGAGTCTTAGACTCCTCCACAATCCAAAGATCCAATGCTATATCCCAAACTTTTCTATTTGGTACACGTTTTACTGTAGGAGCATGCTTAATGAGATAGTCCATTCCTTCGTCTGGGTGCTGCATAGCATAAGCTACACCCTTTATGGTACCCGTGACTAACCCACGTGCAACGTGAGGCCGCTTGGTCGCGGTCTCATCTGTTATGGCATAACCATATCCATACATGTCCAAACCAAAATTCTTAAGCAGGAGGAGTTTCTCTGTCTTTCCCGCATCCTTCGCCATTTGTCGAAAAACAGGGGTGCTAGTAATAAATCCCGTGGCTGCATGGTATTGACCACCTAGAAGCCCCCTTTCTCGAACTGAGGGTGCCACATTGATAACATTTATTTTGCTCATATCGATACCGTTTATCTTGGCCAAAACGGGGAAGTTCTTCCAACTCGCGTCCCCAGCCGGAGTTCCAAATTTTTTGCCTTCCAGATCCTTGAGATTGTTTACCCCATTACCTTCAAGGGTTCTAACTACAAAAGGTGGAATATAATGCTGCATGAAAGCCATTTTGATTGGAACATCCCGACCACGAGCCAAAACCAAAGAAGCCGTATCACATCCAGCCATGTCTGCGATACCTGCCCCCAGATCCTGAGCGCTTTTGCTGCCCCCGTAGCCCCGGATAATTTTGACGTCAAGTCCCGCGGCCTTGAAGTAACCCTTTTCAAGTGCAGTAAAAAAACCCAAATCCCTTCCGTAGGGAATCCATCCGATATTCAAAACAGCTTTGGTTGCTCCGAATGAAGACTGCTGCCCGACGGGTAAAAGAAATAACGCGGCAAACAACACCAAAAAAACTTTTCCTAAGACTCGCATGAACACACCTCCAACATGGTTGGTTTCTAAAATCTGTTCGGATTTGCCTTATTCTGCCGGTATGGCTCAACATGTGTCAAGGATTGCGGATCACCTGACCACTTAAGAGATAATATGCTTTTTTCTCTCATAGTTTTTCCCCGCGGAAAGACCCCCTATAATTAAATTTAGTTATTTTCAAAACTTCCCTTTTACCATAGGGGTACCCAATCCTTTGGGCCTGAAACAAAGTGATTTTCTCCGGGGGATCCATGACTCAATTTAACACATAGACATCATCCACCTCACAAGGCAAAATTGGAGATGCCGGTAGTGGTTTACGGCCTTGATACGCCTCACAGAAAAGGGATTCCTAATGATCGTACGTGTTGCGGCAATTCAACCACAAGCATTTCAGGGGGAAGAGGAGCACCGCAACGAAGCTGGTGCGCTTAGTTATTTGGACCAAGCTGCGGAAGCGGGTGCAGAGGTGGCTGTTTTTCCAGAAGGGTATCCAGGTCCGTACAATGGACCACTAAATTTCGATCCCTTTCCCGCGCTCTGCGAAAAGGCTCACAACCATGGGATGTATGTCATTGCTAGTAAGGTCTTGAGAGCAACAAAATTGGGTAGCGAAATCTACCATCTAGCACTTCAGCTGATTTCCCCGAGCGGGGAGGTGAAGGGAGTGTACCGTCGGTCCCATCCCAATCCTCCCGGTGTCGAGCAATTCCTGATGCCTGGTAAAACTATCGCTCCTGGGGAGAAAATTTCCGTCTTCGAGACCAACCGAGGGAACTTTGGCCTTCAGATCTGTTCGGAACTTTGGCTTCCGGAAATCAGTCGTGTCCAAGCCCTGAAGGGTGCTGACATCCTCTTCGCCCCTATTGGGGGCTGCCTATACGAGCTAACAAACTCTTGGAGCATTTTAGTCCAAGCCCGAGCCATTGAGAACTTGGCATACGTAGTCGTTTCACAAAATATCTGGGGGAAGGAAGAAGGGCTAGGAATGATTGCTGGTCCAGAAGGAATTCTTGCGAGGTCCAAGTTGCCTGGGGTTATAACGGCCGATCTTGATCAGGATCGCCTCATATCCCTTCGTGACGGAGAGCAAGAAATGGTTATTCCCAAACCTTACCGTGCCATTCCAGGTATCTTTAAGGAGCGACGACATCAGATGTACGAAACGGTTTCGAAACCGGGACCTTACGAAAGGGATTATTACCATTTTAAGAAAAAAACCCCCTAAGGGAACATCTTTAGTAACGTTGCCGGTTGCATATTATCAAAGGGTGATTTCGTACAGGAGTGGGTTGTAGTCGAATATTCTGATTGTCAGCTACAGAATTTCATTAAAGGCCTTCTTATATGGAGCAAGTCAGCCCGCACGTTTACGTAGACGCTATGGAGGGCCCTTGCTGCATTGGTGCAGTTAGTTTCGAAGATGGAATCTTACTAATCGACTCACCCCAGTACCCAACGCGGGCCGAACGTTGGTTGAAAGAAATTGCAACCTTAGGTGAGATCAAATATCTTCTCAATACTGAGCCCCATACTGATCATGTATTCGGAAATGCATTCGTCCCGGGGACAATCATTGCCCACCAGTACATCAAAAATGTTTTCTGGGATGATGATGTTCAAGGTTCGAACTTCATGAAAAATCCAAAGGCCTTCCTAGAAATCTTTGATCCCAATCGACTAAACATGGCCAACACCTACAGAGCCCGTGAACCAGAGATTACCTTCACAGGGAATTTGAAATTGCATTTTAGGGATATAACAATTGAAGCCATCCCATTAAATGGCCATGTATTAAACGATACGGCGGTCTACATCCCCGAAGAGGGCGTTTTATTCTCAAGCGATAACATTTTCAACGAGGTGATGACCTGGTACCACGATTCACTCCCTTACGACTGGCTAGAAACCCTCGATTATCTCAAGACTCTGGATGTTGAAGTTGTGATCCCCGGGCACGGAAAACCGGGGGGACCTGAGCTGTTCGACATGATGAAGCAGGTAATAGAAGAAGCAATTGGGACAATTCAAATGGCCATCGAGAAGGGGATCAGCAGGGAGGAGGCAACTGAGACCATCACGTTCATCAACCGCCAACCGGTCCCAGTCGAGTTCAAACCACGAGCTCCTGAGCTTCAAAGGATTTTCGTGGCTCGGCTATACAACGAAATAGAACAACACAACTCTTTTTAGGTTTCCAAAAACGGGAACGAAATATCCTTCTTTCCACTTTGCGTTGCGAACACCTGCATCGGGTACTAAATTCAGTCAAGGATGGGGCTGTAGCTCAGCTGGGAGAGCGCATGACTGGCAGTCATGAGGTCAGGGGTTCGATCCCCCTCAGCTCCACCAAATAAACCTGATGATTTCCAGCAAACTCTCCACTCGAATAGTCATAGCCAAACTATATCTCAAAGAGATACTTTGGAGTGGTTTCGGGTGAGTCGTTAAGAGGCTTAACAATAACCGAATAGCTCCTGACCGTTCGTTTAGCCCAAACTATTTTCTTTACAGACACTCTTGTGAAACCTCCAATAAGCCCGCTTGGTTACACGTTTCCTACATTCCGATTTATTTGCTCAATCGTCCCATTTACTCTATCGCCCCATATCAATTACTAAGATAATAAACTCTTTCAGACAGAAACATTCTGAAACTCCGGGGAAGGATGAAACAATGCCGCGAGAATATATCAAGGGAACATGGCAGGAGAAGGAAAGGGCCTACTCCCCTGCGGTCATAACTCAGGGTGGCAGGATAATCTGGTTAGCCGGAGCTGTGGCCGGAACGGACGAAGAAGGAGATTTTGAACCCGTCGCGGGTTCAGAACAAACCCGACACGTCATGGCAGGAGATTTTGCAGCCCAGGCCCATAGTGTATTTCGGAACATAGCTGCCACGCTAGAAGAGGCTGGGGGAAGACTCAAGGACCTTGTCACTATGACAGTATTTATTGTCGATGTGCGTTATGGGGACGAGTTTGTCAAAATCCGGAAACAGTATTTCCCCGATGGTAAACCGGCCAGCGCATTAATAACTGTGGCTCGACTCGCCCACCCTGACCTGCTTATTGAAATCCAGGCTACTGCTGTCGTGGGTGACAAATAAGAGTTTTCTACCCACCGGCGAAATCTTTGTGAAGTCTCTAAGGGAGTTTATAGATGGATATTGAATATTGGCATCATCAACCTCAACGAACATACGACAGGGTCTGTCGGGTCGACAACTTCTTATTTCTTGCAGGTGAAGACTCGAAAGACCGAACAACTCAGGAGGTACAGGGGAACGACGTCACAGAGCAAACCAAGATACTTTTCCACAACCTCGAAGAAACCTTAAGTGCATTCGGAAGCTCACTCGATCACATTATCAAAATAACCACCTACTTAACAAATAGAAAGGACCGGAATGCCTTCAGCGAAGCAAGAGCCAAAATAATGAAGCATACTCCGCCGAGTACTTTGATCATGGGTGTTCAGCTGGCAGAACCTGAGATGCTAGTGGAGATAGACGCCATTGCCGTCATTCCGGACAATGACACCAAGATCGTGCAAAAATAGCCATCATTTTTTGGGGTGGCCGAGATACCTTTAGAACTGAAACAACGTCCCGACACTGTTCTGGATGAAGCGGTCCGGGAAATGTTCTTGGAAACTCCGTATAGCCTTCCATCCAGTACAATGAGTAGGTACGATCCATCGGGGATTGATTTCCAACATTGCCTGTACCGTCGGATCGATAATTTTTTCGAAAATTCCCCCGGTAAGATGAAATCCCCCCAAAACGGCCAAAACCTCCTGAATCCCTGTGAGCTCCATCGCATAATGAACCGTGTTGATAATACCGGAGTGACCGCATCCACTGATAACAACAAGACCTTTACCTTTGACGTGAATAAGTAAAGACTGATCGTCCCAAATCCAAGGATCTGGCTCCAACTCCCCTTCTCGCTCACAATAGTGAATCGGGAACCCTTGTTCAAAATCCGTACGACGCTCAATCTGCCCAGTGAGCGCAACACTCTGTTCTGCTAATAAAATTGGTCCCTTTCCCTCCACAAATCGTGCACCGGATTTCCGAAGGGCATCCTCAGGAAAGGGGGGCATAATGTGATGACTACCATCAGGTTTAATAAGCCTACGATGCAAATGAGCATCTGGATGAAAGTGGAGCGGAAGATCCTTTTTGCCCGTCCGCCCAATTAGATCAGATAACGCAGCGCGATGATCGAGATGCCCATGGCTAAGAAAAACAGCCTCCACGGTTGAAAGATCCACTTCCAGTTCGTCTACATTATGAAGGAGACCTTTTACACTCATCCCCCCATCCATAAGGGTGGTCCTGGTGGTTTCGCCATCCAAGGTCCGTACTAAAATAGAAAGACCATGCTCCGCTAAAAGAGCGGGCTTCATATCCCCATTTTCATCAGAAAGTGGTGGACGGACGACACACTCCTGATTCGGCAAAAGACTGTCCACATAGTTATCTATCAAGAAAAGCACTTCGACGCGATCAACTGCCCTGAGGTTGAGGCTATCCTTTTTCATTTGTTCCATTCCTTTCGAGTTAGCATGAATCAGTCGAAAGATTCAAAACTACTACGCCTCTGCCCTTATTCGCCTTTGAATTCGGGTGGACGCTTGTCGGCAAAGGCTTGCGTTGCCTCGGCAGCATCACTCGTCTCCCGAAGAAGATTAGAAAGTAGATTCTCAAGGAGCAAACCATCTCGGAGAGTCATTTCGGCCCCTCTGAGGATTGCTTCCTTGGCAAATCGCACCGCGATTGGTCCACGCTTGCAGATCGTCTCAGCCGCTTCTTGAGCTACGTCCATCAGGTCCTTCGGAGGAACAACGCGATTAACTAAACCAATTCTATAGGCTTCCTGAGAATCGATCCGATTTCCCATCAGGGTAAGGTTCAACGCATGACCAACCCCCACGGCACGCGACAAACGCTGTGTCCCTCCAGCACCGGGAATGATTCCAAGACCCACCTCGGGGAGCCCAAATTTGGCCGATTCCGAGGCGATACGAACATCACAGCAAAGAGCCAGTTCGAGACCTCCACCCAAGGCATAGCCGTTAATAGCGGCAACGATAGGCTTGGTCACTGACTCCATGACATTGTACAGATCTCTCGCATTAACGAAGGGCTTACGCCGCCCCCAAACACCCTGATCTAAAGATGCGCCAATTGCCTTTTTGATGTCCGCACCTGCACAGAACGATTTTTCGCCAACTCCCGTCAAGATCGCCACCCACAAATCATCATCCTCTCGAAATTCGTCTATACATTCACACAACCTATTCCTCGTTTCGGGATCCAGGGAGTTCATCGCCTCTGGTCTGTTGATGGTTAATTTGAGAATCCGGTCCTTTTTTTCGACAAGAACTGTCATTCCAGACCTCCCTTGCTAACGATTTACGGCGGAAAAGCGCCTTCCGATTTAGTCATCCATCAATTATGTTTTTCCAGAACCTGTCTCGTAACCCCCTGCTGTAGAGCAAAAAACCCTACTAGTTGAGTAGCAAACTCTTTTATGCCGACTTTTTTTAGGATCAACTCGCGACCGTAACCTGTGAAGACAATAGAGTGGAAAACAAGGTCCCAAAACTAAACTGGTACGCCCTGAGGGAGTCGAACCCCCAACCCTCGGATCCGAAGTCCGATGCTCTATCCAATTGAGCTAAGGGCGCATTGTGGAATGGTTCACTATACAGTCCATTATCCTCTACATCCTTTAAGATCGCCATAACTTTCCCGACATTTCCTCTAAGTCGATCTCTTTCTATTTTTTGGGCAGCATCCCTATCAAGAAAGATCCTCTACCAATGACAAATGGGATCTAAAAACAAAAATGGATGGAAGGTGAGATGCTAACTGGAATAAAATTACGATAGTTGCAGTCCTGTTTAATCGACTGTGATTCGCACCAACATCCAAAATGATGCTCTATCGTGACCTCTAAGGGTATAGCATTAAATTTTCGCCAACAATCAGCCTCGGAAAACTCGCTTGAAATCTCTGATTCAGTTGCCGATAGCTCCAGGAACTTCGGCAATTGAAGCTTTTCTATTTCGGCGGGATAATTGGCAACAGAACATATGGCTTTTGTTTTGGGCCAAAGTGCAAAGAGTTCTTCCCGCCAAAAACGCTCTTGGGTCGGTCACGAGGATCGTCATGGAGGAACGGTCCACAACCCCGGAATACATTCTTCATTGTCGCTAATCCTTCCCCCGGACCACCAGAATACTCGTAGTCCTTACCGCGAACGGTCAGGGCAATACGATAGCTAGCCGGAACAACAATGGAAGTTGGCCAGATCTCGACGTCTAGTTGAACTGCCTGCCCAGGCTTTAGTGGTTGCTTTTCGTCATGTGTATGATAGGGCCTGTAGTTCCGACTGAGACCTTTGTGAAGTTTACGGTGCGAGGCTCGGAGCCATCCCTGAGCGATAGGAGTGTGTGGATCGAGCGCACCTTGAAAAACTACCTCCTCCATGTTCGGGGAAAACACCCGTAGAATCAGGAACAGATCCGCGTCCCTCGTTGAAGAGGAAACCCACAATCTGGCTGCCGATGGTCCCGTGATCTCAGTTTCCTTTAGAAAAGGCGACGACAGGAACGTGAGACCATCTGCCAGGGCGTCATATGTCACCTTCCCCCGGGAAGTTACGTTTTTTGTAGTCAGACTCGTGTCGGCCGGGTTCAAGTAGTACTTTGTCCAATTCGTTCTCTTAATGGGCCATTCCTTTTCTTTCCGTTCAACAAACTTGTCGACGTGACGAACCTGAATCTGGACACGTGATTGCTTCTGCTTCCAACCATTTTTCTTTTTTTTCAGATAGTAATCGAAGAATCGCTTTTGGATATTCCGACCATAATCGGTGTAGAAGTGAGTCCAGTGTTCTAGCCCATGGACTTCCAACCATTTTTCCTTTGAGGCTGAACGAACAAAACCTTCTATGTTTCCGCGCGGGTGTAGCCCTTGCCCTCCCCAGTTTCCAGAGGTTAGCAAGGGAGTGCTAATCTTTGACCAAATTGGTGACCGTGCCTTGTGGTAATTGTCATCTAATGGGTGCGATAGGATTTCGTCGCCAAAGTCAGCGCGATTTTCAGCAAGTTTCTTATTAGTCAGAGTCTCTGGTCCACAGACCAAATCTCTTGTGACCCGACTTCGTGGACCTCGCTTGCCAAGGCCATACTGCACCGTTTTGACCTGCATGTCGTACCAGTTGTCCCAAAATGTGGAAAGGATACCCCCATGGTGGGTGCTATCGCGATACCAATCAGCAGCACCTTCCCAAACGCACATCGCTGTCAGATGGGGTGGCTGAAGAGAGGCAACGGTCCATTGGTTCATTCCATAATAGGAAATTCCGTTTAATCCCACCCGGCCATTGCTCCAAGATTGGGTTCCGGCCCACTCGATGCAGTCGTAAAAGTCTTTTGTCTCCCGAGGGGAAAAATGATCTATGAACCCTGGTGAGCGACCTGCTCCTCGCGAATCAACCCGCACGCAAGCATAACCATCTGGTACCCACTTCTCCGGATCGACTACCTCCCAGGACTGGTACTTGTTGGTCGACCCCGCAACCACATCAGGGTGTTTTTCAGCCATTCGATCCCACTGGTCCTTATAGCCATCTTGGAAGGCGAGTCCTTTGGCATAGGGGCCGTAGGTCAGGATAACTGGATAACGTTTCTTCTTTTTCGGCCGATAGACATCGGCACGCAAAACCAAACCGTCGTCCATTACGACCGGGACATCCCAATCGATACGCATTCCGTCCCTGATTTCACTCTTCTGCTGGCTCATGTCATCCCCTCAACAAATATGGTCCAGAGTTCTCCCCGGGGAACTAAACGGTAGTTCCACACCAAATAATATGGAAAACTCAAACAACGGCACAAATCACAGGAGTGAGAGCATTATACCGAGCTACCCCAACCCAATCCACACGCTTCTCTTCAACCAGGACTGATTTGCCTCCTGGGAACTCTTGGCGTGCAAGAACTCAAAATTTGGCCAACATTAAGTCTAGTGGCTTCAAATTCTAATTGAACGGGTCTAGTGAACTCAAAAACTTTCCTGAAAATTGTTTTATTAGCCCAAACTCTTCTTTCGTCGGACTGTTATCTTAGTTTTCGTTAAATGGGAGGATTACATCAATATATTGATATTTATGTACAAAGTTTCCACAATATGTGGAAAACTCCGCTCCAATTCCTATGTACCTTAAATCGGCTTTTTGTATATCATTGTACAGTGATAAGGGGCGTGTCCAAAACATATCAGGGAATTCCAGGATGTGGGGGGTCAACCTCTTGCTGGCGATACTGGAGTTCATAAAGCCGCGCGTATATCCCCTTCTTCGCCAGGAGTTCGGCGTGGGTACCGACTTCTCGTACCTCGTTTTTATGAAGTACCACGATACGATCGGCCCTTCGAACAGTCGAAAGTCTGTGAGCAATCACTAGTGTCGTCGTTTTTCCGTAGACTGAGTTCAATACTCGTTGGATCTCGTATTCCGTGGAGGGGTCCAGGTTTGAGGTACCCTCATCGACAAGCAAAATCTCAGGTTTCCGGACAACAGCCCTCGCTAGGGAAAGTAATTGGCGTTCCCCAGCCGAAAGGTTACTTCCTCGCTCCCTAACGCTCGATTTAAATCCACCCGAAAACTTCCGGATAATTTTCCACATACCAAATTCGTCGACAACTTTGCGAATATCTTCTTCGTCGATAAACTCATCTCTCAGTCGGATGTTCCGGTCTATATCGCCCGAAAAAAGAAAAACATCTTGCATCACCATTCCCATTCTTGAGCGGAGCAGCCCAACAGGAATATCTCGGATGTCCTTGCCACCCATAGTTATTCGACCTTGTTTTAAATCATATAGGCCACAAAGCAGTTTCAGGCAGGTGCTTTTTCCTGAACCGGTAGCTCCAACGAGCGCAACCGTTTCCCCGGGGTCAACCCGAAATGAAACCTTCTGCAAAACCGGTTGTTCACCGTCATACGAAAAACATACGTTTTCGAACGATATGATGGGTCCACTATCAATCCCCGTTAAGCTGAGATTATCTAACTTCTCTTCTTCCGCTAGGAACGTTTTTAGGGGTGAGGAAGATGACTCAGCAAACGTGCGGTTCCCGGCTACCGTTTCAACCATTGGATCAATCGGTCCATCGATCAGGTCGAAGATACGCTCTAGCGCCGCCATCGCAGATTGCATGATCGTGTATTTAGAGGACAAGTCCATCAAAGGCGCAAAAAACTTCTGGATATAGCTTAGAAAAGCGACGAGCACACCGAAGGTTAAAGCACCTTCCAGAATCCCTCCTCCCCCATACCAAATCAGCCCCGCAATCACGATAGACCCTGTAGATTCAACCACAGCATAAAGACTTACGTCGTAGAGAATGGCGTAATGGGCCTGCTGGCGATACTCATCCGCTAAACCTTCAAAGCGCTGATTCGATTCTGCCTCCTTTCTGAATAGCTGTACTACGGCCATCCCGCTCAACTGCTCTGCAAAAAAAGAGTTGATTTCTGAGAGTTTTGCCCTAACCCGGCGGAAGGCGTCCCGGATACGCGGGCGTACCCAGAAGGTAATTCCCAATAATACCGGTATGGCCAGGAAAGTCAGGATGGCTAACTTAACGTTTAACCAAATCATCACTCCCATAATCCCGATAAGAAGAAAAAAATCTCCTACGACTGTCACTATACCGGAGGCAAACATCTCCTGAACCACCTCGACATCGGATGTCATTCTGGTCAGTAACCGTCCAACGGGGGTGCGATCATAGTAGGCTTGGGGAAGGTCTTGAACCCTTGCGAACAACTGCTCGCGAATCCGATACGTCACCCGTTGCCCTAGCATGTTGACCCAGTACATTTGGACAAAGCGAACAAGGGCCAAGCCGGCCACAGTCCCGAAGAAAAGCATGCAAAGAGGGATCAGGCCTTCCAGTTTTCCTGTTGTGAGATGGTCGTCGACGACAACCTTCATGAGATAAGGCTGAAGCAGTTCTAGAGTTACCGCCAACGGCAAACAAACGAGTGCTCCAATTAAGAGCTTCACATAAGGTCTAACATACCGCTTGACTAAACGCCCAAGAAGTCGGCCGTCATAGGCCCGACCCGGGTGCTCTTCCTCATAAACCGCGCTAGAGACATGGGGCATTATAGTGTTTCCAATTCAGCCATTAATCGTTGATGTTTGTGCATTTGTGCATAACAGCCATCATGATGGACTAGCTCATCATGAGTTCCTTCTTCAACTATTTGCCCTTGGTCGATTACCAAAATTCGATCAGCCTGTTGAGCAACTGCCAGGTTATGCGAAATAAATAGAAGGGTAAGGTCTTTTCCCCATTCTCGAATTTCTTCCAAGATCCCCCGGCCGGTTTTTGCATCCAGACTCGCAAGAACATCGTCCAGAAGTAAGATCTTATGTTTGTCAACAATCCCCCGGGCAATGGTGGTTCGCTGACGTTGCCCCGTGGAAAGAGTTAACCCACGTTCCCCTAAAACTTCCTGAAAACCTTCAGGGAACTGCTCCACTTCCGCGGTGAAATATGCCATATCGGTCGCCGCGCGAACCGCTGGGAAACCCGGTGAGTCACCCCCGAAGGCCACGTTGTCATAAACCGTTCGAGAAAATAGAAAGGGCTCCTGAGAAACAAGAGCGATTGAACGGCGGATTGCCTCATGCGAATAATCATTCATATCCACACCGTCAAAATAGATTGCGCCTCTCGGAGCCTGTAAAAATCCGGTAAACAGTTGAATCAGTGTCGACTTTCCTGATCCTACTCCCCCGACCAACGCGACTTTTTCCCCAGGTTCGATACGGAGGTTGAGACGATTTAGTACGTTCGTACCGTCTTCGTAAGCGAAGGAAAGATTCTCTACTCTGATTTCCCCCTTGACTATAGAGGCTTGGCAAACACTATCTTCGCGGATGTCAGATTTTTGATTCAGTAACCAGCTAATCCGCTCCCAAGATGCCTTTCCCTGCTGAAAAAGACCGATGATCCACCCTAGAGCGATGGTCGGCCAAAGCAGCATAGCCAAATAGCTTGTAAACGCGACAAACGCCCCCAAAGTGATCTGACCCGCAATTACTCCTTGCCCTCCAACGTACAATATGATTAATACCCCAATTCCCCCCAACGCAGTCATAAGGCTAAATATAAAGGCCCGAAGCCGGGCATGTTGGAGAGTCCATTTGATATATTCATCGTTCAACCGGCCGAAATGTTTTCGCTCATTACCTTCTTGAACAAACAATTTGACCACCATTGATCCAGTCAGGTTTTCATGTATGTGAGTACTGATCTCTGACAATGACTCTTGAGAGTATCGGGACACTTCATTCATCTGGACGAAGAAACGTCGCATCCCGATGATCCAGATGGGAAAGAGGATAACCGCCAGAAAAGTTAGTTGGAAACTGATAGCCAGCATCACGGAAACCGCGAAAAGGTAAATGATAAATGAATTTAAGCCGTGGGTGACACCGGGACCCAGCACCATGCGAACGGCATTGAGGTCATTCGTGGCGCGCGACATGATATCCCCGATTGTGGTCTTCTGAAAAAAGGACACAGATTGCAGCTGTAAACCACGGAACAGCTCCGTTCTAATGTCAAACTCGATACCTCGGCTAACACCGAGAAACAAATGCCTAGAAACGATGCGAACAACTCCCTGGAAGAGGGCTGCAATCGTGATAATTAGGGCAAACCAACGGATAACTTCTAGATCCTGTCCACTGCGAAGTCCTTCGATCGCATTTTTGATCAGCCAAGGGATACTGATGCCCATGGAATTTGCAACTATCAGGAGAAAAAAACCGTAAAGCAAGCGTCTCCGGTACTTGTAAAAGTAGGCAGTGAGTTCCCAAATGGAACCGCTTTGACAATTATTGAATTTCAATGGGGAGAAAGTACACTCCTTCCGCAATGCAACCAAAACTAGAAACTAGACCCACCTGGGCGGCGGTAATCATCTGGGTTAATCCAATCAAGTTGTTTGAAAATTAAGCGTCCTTCTACGTTTGCCCGATATAATACGGCCTCAATCCCCCTCGGATGCTTAACGGGGATTGCGGAAATTCAACGGTTGATTTTTAACTGGAGATTGCAGTCAGATCCGAAAATACCACGACTTGAAGGTAAAAAGCCGATCCCGTTCCAAGCCACCATCCTAGGGGGGGGGATATTCGAAGATACTTCGGCAAACCAGAACAAGAACAAAGTAAATAGAATTACTAGTAAAGAATTAGAGCTCGGGCGTCCTTTTCTGTCGCCGTTTACTGTCCGATGAATGTGCTCAACCGGCTTACGAAATTCTCAACGCCTCAAATCCTTCTACACATCCTCGTGGCCTGCAACTTGAACCGCCACTACGTCTCCCGTTTGAGCGAAATTCGATCTCGATCAGTTTGCGCTCCAACTTCCCCTGGCTATTCACCTCCCTCCCAACGCCTTGCAACATAGGAGCCCATGATGTCTTGAGGCCTCCCCTGCCAACTTTTCACCAGACCATCGACACCCCACGAGCCCCACAAACGCCCAAGCTCACGGGAAGTCTAAACATTACCTGAGTAATATGTCAAGATGAAATACAACATATAGAAAAGTATCTGGGAAAATTTACAACATATTGATGATCTTTAATTATTGCTCCGTAATTAGAGTAAATATCGGGTGCATTGCTATCCGGAGAGGTTTAGATCTAGGGGAACACACCTAAACAAACAATCTGGACGATTCTTAATCGTCTCAGTATATGGTTATATAAAGGAGGCTGTTCCTTTTAAACATTTTATTTCGGAGAATCGGGGGCCAACAAAATTAACAGATATTTAGATAGTTCAATCTATGCACTTCTGAGCAGACTTAGACTTAGACTGAGCCTTAACCCAAACCGTGTTCTATTTGCCACCCAATATGCAAAGACGTGGGGGACAGAAAAGAATATTAGTTTGCTGTATGACCTTAGAAATTTGTTTCAGATCCATAATAGACGGCCTGTTTCCACTGGTATTAACATGAAGGAGAGCGTTGTTGGATAAAAGACGGCAAATTCTGGAAAAAATTATTCGTGAAGCAGGTAGTCTGTTGGCAAAGAATTTCGGTAAACGACAATCAGTCAAGTACAAAGGCGATGTCCACCTGGTAACTGCAATGGACCATGCCTCAGAGGACCTTATCCTACAACGCCTGAAAGAGAACTTTCCGGACGACGATATCTTGACCGAGGAACGCGAACAAAAACCAAGGCAATCCGAGAATCTGTGGATAGTCGACCCTCTGGATGCAACTAATAATTATGCGCATGGGTTTCCGTTTTTTTGCGTAAGCATCGCACTCGAGCAACGAGATCAGATGAAGCTGGGAGCGATTTTCGATCCTCTCCGAGATGAGCTTTACCTTGCCGAATTGGGGCAAGGTTCATCGCTTAATGGAAGTCCCATCCGGGTTTCGGATACGGCCGACTTAAACCGTTCGCTAGTTGCGACTGGTTTTCCTTACGACAAGCGGGAAAGCTCCACCAATAATCTCGACTACTTTCAAAAATTTGCCCTTCGCGTACAGGGAATTCGACGCACAGGATCGGCCGCATTGGATCTAGCCTACGTCGCTACAGGACGCCTGGATGGCTATTGGGAATTGAAACTCAGTCCCTGGGATGTTGCAGCAGGAACACTCCTCGTCCTAGAATCCGGAGGGCACGTGTCTGACTTTTCTGGGAAAAATGATTATGTATACAGTGGGGAGGTTGTGGCCAGTAATGGAAGGATACAACTAAGCATGCTGACCATTCTTGCTTAGGAATTAGAGAAAAAGCCTCTAGGCTTTTCACCAAACTCAAAGCATGAGCGTGTTGTCTTTAAACCTCAGTTTTTTTATAGGAGTAAAGTAATTTCTATTCTCGACGTGAAAGTCGACCCCAGCGCACGGCAATCCCTTCTGCCATCGGAAGGTGGTATTTGAGAAAACCTTTTCCTCTAGGGAGAGAGAGTACCCGTTCATTGACTACTTCATCGGCTCCCAACTCCCGAGCTTTTTCGAGGAGGCGATCTAATAGTGACTGTCGCGTTGAGAAATGACGACCATCAATCTGAATTATGCCCAGAATCTCGTACCCTCTCCCTGCCGCATGCCTTTCTAACACCAAAATATCAGATTGCTCCGGAGGAAACACGGCTGTCCGAGTGTACCCGCAAGATACCAAACCAAAAAGAACTAATAAAAATAAAGCCCATCGAAAGTTGGGATGAGAATAGATCAAAGCACCTTTGAGTCTAGTGCAAAGATCTTGGCGACTGATTCGCAAAACAACCCAATCTACCGGGATATCCAATAGAGTTGAAAACGAAAAACGACCTTTCTCTTGCGTTTGACTCATCCTAGCCCCAACTTATTCCCGTACGCCGGTATTCATAACTGACAAACATCCACCAATGGACAAGTTCTGCACTTCAAATAATCTCTTTTTTTTGGGCAAAATTCCAAAATCCCCAAGCGACACAAAGAAAAATCATACTTCACGGGATCCTCCGCATCGAAACATTGAAGCCTCTTCGTCACTTCTAGCGCTGTTGCCCAGGATGCTGACCGACAAGTCGTTAACCCAAGATACCTAGAGATTCGCAAAACATGGGAATCCAAGGGAATCACCAATTGAGAGGTCGAGACCTCCCTCCAAAGACCAAGGTCTAGCCTATCGCCTCGTCTGACCATCCAACGAAGATAAAGGTTAATTCGTTTACAAGCGCTACCATCTTCCGGTGTGGGAAGTAAATACCGTACCCCCTTACCCAAGTCTGGAAGACCAGAAGGGAAAAAAGGGCCTCGATCAAGTTCTAATAAGTTTCGCACAAATCGGGATATAGAAGGACCTAGATTGGATTCTTCGGGTCGATATCCCTCAAGAAAAAAATCGCCTAGTGAACCTTTTTCCTCAATGGCCTGGCGCATCCAGTAGATTAAACAGGCCAAGTCTTCTCCGTTGTTAAACCTGTGGCGGAATTCTGCCAGGAAACTACTGTCACACACCGGGTCAAACTGCCGGACGAATTGGGCTGGAGATCCTCTTGCCACTTCCATGATTTTCAATAACCGGCTCACGCTAACAATAATTTGAGATGCTCGACCGTAGGCAAGGGAAGACGCCAATAAACCTACCACCTCCCGATCCTCTCGACAGGAATAACGATGGACGATTTCTAGCGGGTCAGAGGACAAGTAGCGAACGTCGAATGTCCTATAGAGATGATCCAGTCGGTCTTTCAGTATAGAACTCATAGAAGCTCTTCTGAATCCAGTAAGATGGTGACCGGCCCCTGATTGTTTATGCACAGCTCCATCGTTGAGGCAAACACACCAGTTTCCACCCTAACCCCATGGGAGCGCAAAAGATTACAAAAGTTTCCGTAAAGCGCTTCGGCTACCCCTGAATTTGCTGCTTTCACAAACGAGGGACGCCTCCCTTTTCGGCAATCTGCATACAATGTGAATTGGGAAACCACCAGAGCGGAACCATCTACATCTTGTAATGACCAATTCAACTTGCCTTTGTCATCTTCAAAAATTCTCAGATGAACGATTTTATCGGCAAGTTTGCGAGCGGCCTCTTCCGTGTCACCTTCACCTACTCCCACCAGAATCACCAGACCAACACCGATAGCTCCTTTCACTTCACCGTTAACCGCGACAGATGCCTTGCCAACTCTTTGCAGAACTACACGCATTTCATTCTCAAACTCTGCGAAGGAACCAACAAACTGAAGCTGGCTTAAAAGTGGATTTTTACGCCTGCACTGCCAGTCCAGCCATCAATGTCATCATTGCTGCTAAAGTATTGACCGCTAGCATAATCAGTATAAGATGAATTTCTCCATGATCAATAAGGTAGTGAAACCGCATGTGTTTCATCGAGCAAAATCCTTACCTGTTTATTTCACGAGGAGGTCATCGATGGGTAGGTTGAAAAGGCTGCAGCATATCGGAATTAAAGTATCCAACATCGAGCGATCTATAGAGTTTTATCGAAATATCCTTGGACTCAAAATCTCAGATCAGGCCAAACCTGGAGAAGCACCCGGATACCCCGGTCTGTGCCTGATGAGGTGCGAACGCGATCACCACCATGTGAACCTTATCTACTCTCCGGATTGGGCAGGAAACAAAAGCCGGGGAGATAGCGGGGCAAACGATAATTTCGATGTTGGTGTCCATCATTTTGCTTTCGAAGTGGATACACGGCGCGACTTCGAGGAAATGTTAGAAGAGCTTAAATCAAAAAACATAGAAATCGTCATGGGTCCACTGAAGCACAGTACAACAGCCCCGGACGGAGACGGATCTTGGGGTGAAAACCGTTCCTTTTATTTTTTAGATCCTGATCATAACCGAATAGAGATTTTCTGCGAAATGCACAAGTATGATGAATGAGCTCTGTCAAGATGTTGTCTTGGATTCAACATGCTACAACGGCTCTTCGTCCAGAAACACGATCTTCTATACCCTTTTTGTAAAGGTCCAATGATGAATAAATCCAAGCTCGATGCCTATATGGACGCAGCAGGGTTTGACGCGGTTTTGGCTTCCTCGCCGGAAAACATTTACTACACCTGCGGTTTTCCGACACCCTTGACAGCAGGAAACCGTGGACTTTCCCTCCTGCTACGAACTTCGGAGGCCATAGCCGTCCTCCTGCCGAAGGGGCAAAGTCCTATCCTATTAATCACTGTCGGGCTTGCAGGGATGGCGGAGATTTATTGCCCAAAGATCGAGACTTCCTATTCGAGCACCGGCATGTTCATCGAACGGCCATCTGGAGCCGAATACATGGTCAATGCCCTCACTCCGCAAGAGAACCTCACTTCAACCATTGAAAGACTTGGATTGGAAAAAGGGTGCCTGGGGATTGAGATGGCTCCATTATCGGCGGGAACACTCCAGCATATAAGGGAGTACCTACCTAACCTCCAGTTAGAGGATGCTCGTTCAACCTTCTTCAAGCTTAGACAGATCAAGAAACCAGAAGAAATTGAGAAAATGCGCCAGGCAAATCGTACCAATACGGCCGGAATTCGGGCATCGTTGGATGTAATACGAAGTGGAGTTGTAGAGCGCGACATCTTGGAGACCTTCAAAAACAAGGTCCGTCAAACAGGCTGCGATTGGGAATCTGCCGCATTCGGAGCGGGGCCTCAAAGTGGTGAGTCATACAACATCGCCGGAGATTACATTTTGCAAACTGGTGACACTACTCGATTCGATGTGACTACCATCCATCAGTTTTATTTTTCTGACCTCTCCCGTTGCGCTACGGTCGGACCAGCTCCGGACAGTGTCCGACGTCTCTATGACGCCCTCTTTCAAGCACAGCAAACGATGATAGCGACAATTCAACCTGGCCTTCCGGTTAGGGAATTATTCCGTACTGGAGTCGAAATCGTAAAAGCAGCAGGATTCCCCGATTATCGGCGCGGTAACATGGGACACGGACTTGGATTGGGTCACTATGAAGAGCCTTTTATCACTCCTGACAGCAATGTGCTTTTGGAGCCCGGAATGACACTGGCTATAGAAGCGCCTTATTACGTCGCAGGCCAATATGGCCTGAACGTTGAAAACAACATCGTTGTCACGGAGAACGGATGCGAGATACTCGATGTGGACCTGCCCTTGGAACTTTTTAACTGTGAGTGACAAGCCTATAGGCAGACTTTTTTAAATTTATCATTTTCAAAACACTTTCGAGCAAATTAGATGGATCCATCCGCCAACAATCATTAGGGATCCTGTAACCAATTTTTCCAGGGAGAAAGTCGCATGAAAAAAGAAGTCATCCACCCACCAGGCGTGGCACGGGGGATTGTCCCCCATTCGTTAGGTATGGCGTTGGAAAACTTGATCTTTTGCTCCGGTCAGTTTGGGCTGAATCCAAAAACGGGACAGTTGGTGAAGGGTGGAATTCAGGCTGAGACTCGCCAATGTTGCGAGAATCTCAAGCAAATTCTTCAAGCTGCAGGGTCATCGTTGGACAATACCCTAAAGGTCACCATCTTCATGGTTGACGTTGGCGAATTGATGGAAATGAACGAAATTTTTAACGAATATTTCCCGACCGCTCCACCTGTCCGAACGACAAATGCCGTTAAGGAGCATGTTCATGGAGCCAGAGTTCAGATCGAGTGTATCGCCTACCGATGACAACCCGTGTAATCACTGGATGAGAAATTCGGGTTAATGGTAAAAGTCAAACCACCTGTTTCTCCGCTAGCAACAAACAGCGTTGCCCCAATTATCCCCTACTTCTAGTTTTCCCCTTCCGCTGTTGTAATAACCTGAATAGGGGGACAGCTCGGTAAACCCGATGACAATTTCCAATCCACTACCCACGGGATATCGTTACCAACCCTGCACCTACACAAATCAAAATTGCAGAAATAATTAGGCGATTGTTAAGCCGCTCAACCTCCCTAAGCAAAAGCCAAGAAAAGGTCAGCGCAAATATAGGGGTTGTATAAACTAGTGGAGCGACGTTGGATACCGGACCTCTTTGCAGGGCGGCAAAGAACGACAAGTGACCCGTACTCAGGCATAACCCGCTTAGGAGGAAAAGTTTCAAGCTAGGACCATTGAAAGTTACACGAAATTCCCGAGAGAGAATTGGATTGACACAAGCTACCACTGTCAATGTTGCAATTCCCGCCATACACATCGCAACGCTCAACATAGGGGTAATGGAAAGGCCTGCTTTTCTCAGAACGGCTGTCAAACCAAACATAATTGTTGCTAGTACAGCGAACGAGAAGTGACGCCAAACAGACTTTCTTTTTCCTTCCACCGATGAGGGAGAACTTCGCTCGCGCGCTAGCAAAATCACTCCAATTACAATTAGCAGCGTTCCCAGGTAAACAATTGTGCTAGGCCGCTCACCTAAGGTCATTACAGCAATAACAACCGTGACAAGCGGGGAAGACCCAATAATTGAGGAAGATCGGGACAATCCGATCCTTCTGAAGCTCGTATAGTAAAATATGGACGCTAGCCCCGGGGAGGCAACGCCCGCGGCAAAAAGTAGAAGGAGGCCTGACAAGGAAAACAATTCTGGAGTGGACGTAATAATTGATATAGGCAGATAGAGTGCCAAAGTCAGCAACGCTTGGACCAAAGTACCCGAGATCGGCGTTGAAGTACGCAACGCAAACCTCATGGTCGTATCCCCGGCTGCAAAGGCAAAAGCCGTGAACAATGCAAATAACTGAGCAAGAAGTAGTGAGCTCACTTAGAAATTTTAAACGGAAATGCCAGTCGAATTTCCATATAACTTTCTCCTACCATCCCAATACGCTCAATCCTTTTTAAAAAAGTATAACCCCTGAGTGCCGCCCAAAAGCACACACCCAACTCAGTTTTTAGATTCATCCCTCTGTCCGTTTCCAAATGGCAGCTGCAACCTTCTGCGCTTCCTTGAGAACTTCCTTCTCATCGATTGATAAGACCTTACCCCCCTCCATTAAAACTTCCCCATCCACTACGACATCTGTTACGTCTCTCGGCCCACTTACCTCTGTAATAATTTCATCAATATTTTTGCTTTCACAAAGCGGTATTCTTGCCGGGTCAAGGGCTATGCATATCAGATCCGCCTTTTTTCCGATCTCAATCGACCCAACGCTACCGAGAAGCCCCAGAGACCTCGCTCCATCCCGGGTCGCCATGCGAAGGGCGTCGCCTGGACCAACAACACTAGCACTCTCTGCATCCAAACGGGCCGACAGGGTGAAGGCGCGCATAACAGCAAAAAGGTCATGGCCAATTCCACCCGTCCCCAATGCCAATGGGATTTTGTTGCGAAGGTATGAAGCTAGTCGAATTCGGACACCGCGCGCTGCATCGGACCGGGGCGTAACAACCATCTGCGCGGCACAACCGTGTAGAGCACTGATATCATCCTCATGAAGTACATTCCCTCCCGCCAGGAGGGTGTTAGACCGTAACAAATCAAACCGCCGGAGAAAACCCCAAAGATCTCCACCCGCACGACTTCTAAGTGCTTCCATCTCCCCTGGAAAAACACCAAGATGATAATGAAGACCAAGCTTTCGAGTTTCCGCCTCAGACGCGATAAGCTCGAGAGTCTCATCCGAACAAACTGATGGCGAATACATACCCAGACGTGGGGTTATTCGAGTCGCCTCCTCTGAACATATTCCATCGACTCTGGACAAAAACTCAGCTACGGCAGCTGATCCCACCCCGGCATCAGTTTTAGGTGTCTTTCCTTCAGAGGCGGGAACAATGTCGGTTTCTGTGATGGCTTCAGCAAGAACAGTCCGAATTCCCGATTCTCGGACAGGCTCCTCAAGCTCCAAGACATAACGATCCAGAATTCCAAGACAGGTTACCCCACATTTAATAGCTTCTAGAAAGGATACTCTTGCGAGAACCTTCAACTCCGAAACTTCGGCTTCTTTGAAGATAAGGCGAAGTACCCGGTGTATTCGGGCACGAGCGGAAGTTTCCTCCGACAGTCCTTTAAGAAGCACCCCAGCAACATGGGTATGAGCATTCACAAGTCCCGGAAGGATCGCATGGCCCCGAGCGTTCAATGTCTTTCCTTCGCCGAACCCCATACGCTTGAGCTCAGCTGGCTTACCTACTGCCGCAATGCGACCATTACGCACTCCCACTGCACCCCCAATTAAGGGCTCACCACCAGGTTCCATGGTGAGTACCGTACCGTTTTGAATTAAAAGATCCGTCATAGGTATCCAGTCATAGCTAGGGTTCAGGTTTCAATCCGATGGAGACCACAACTCAAAACTTTGTTCCCCTTCCGATCTTTACAACGAGCCGTATGCTCGGATAGTTTATCTAGTTCCGTCAAGGGAATTCTGGATGGAACCAAGATGTCAGGCAATAAATTTAAATATGTAGTTTTACCCATACAAACCTTCATTCTACCCCCCCTAACCTTGGAACGGTGTTGATTTTCTACTCCTATAGGATAAAATTGGTAAAAGTTGATTTTGCCCGAAAAAATACCGGGCCTTGAATCACGGAACTTGCCATTTTCCCTCAGGGGGCTGGGGCGATTGGGTTTCGGCCAGCGGATTCCTGAGAAGCGGGAGAGGTTGAAAATGAGTGTCGTCGCCTGGATCGTCGCTAGTCTCGTTATCTTGTTGTTATTTTTCCGATCGTATTTGCAATACAAGCAACTGAAAAAATCCATTGAGTTACTCAATGACCGCATCTCTTCTGTAGCCGCCAGGATTGAAGAACAAATGGGGACGATCCAGGAAGAACTCCAAGCTGTCAAGGCGGTTGCGGATAACTCCGAAGATTTAAATGGGAGCGGAACCTCGGAAATTGAGGACCCCTTAATGCAGAAGTTCCAGCGGTTCCTTGACGAAGAAATCAACCCGGCAGTGGCGGCACACGGTGGATTCGTTACCCTACTCGATATCAAGGACCACGTCGCCTACGTTCAGATGGGAGGCGGTTGCCAAGGTTGTGGAATGGTCAACGTGACGCTGAAACAGGGAATCGAAGCTCGAATGAACGAAGTGCTCCCCGAAATAAAAGAATTGGTAGACACCACCGATCATGCTAACGGAACCAATCCCTATTACCAACCCGGCAAAGGATCGCCCACTCTTTAGGCTTTCAACGGAATGTGGTCCTGTTATCAACCGGTGAAATTGACGAATTGTGGGCAAAATCAGGGGTTTAGGAGGTGCAGAATGGCTCGACAAAGCCTCTAACCCATCCTCCGATTTCTATCCCCACTATTTTCTCACATCCCTTTACTGCATCATCTTAATATTTACCGATAGCAGGAGCTTTCCTGTGCCTCGCGTCCTACTACTGCTACCGACAACATCTTACCGAACAGCCGACTTCATGGAAGCCGCAAGACAGATGGGACTCGACGTGGTCATTGGGTCGGAACTACCACAGGTCCTCGAAGCAAAAACTTCGGGAAAAACCCTTACCCTTAACTTCCGTAGCACCGAGCAAGCCACAAGGGATATCGTCAAATTTTCGGATCGGTTCCCCTTTGATGCGATAATCCCGGTCGACGACGATACGTCAATCGTAGGAGCTTTAGCTTCAAAAGCCTTAGGCCTGCCTCATAATTCTGTTGAGTCTGTCCTTGCAGCTAGGGACAAATACCGTTTCCGACAGGTACTAAAAAAAGCCGGAATTCCATCTCCGCGTTTCGAGCTTTTCTCCATCACAGAAAATCCACTTAAAATTGCAAACGAGATTACCTACCCCTGCGTTCTAAAGCCAACATTTCTTTCGGCCAGCCGAGGAGTAATTCGAGCAAATAACCCAGCAGACTTTGTCGAAGCTTTTATTCGAGTCAAGGAGATTCTGAAGGGTGAAGACATTTCCCCACGAGGGTATGATCCAGCAACCCAGATCTTGGTAGAGGATTTTCTCCCAGGAACTGAAGTGGCCCTGGAAGGAATACTTACACAAGGACGTTTGAGGGTATTGGCGCTTTTTGACAAGCCTGACCCCTTGGACGGACCCTATTTTGAAGAGACAATATATGTAACCCCTTCACGCCTTCCAAAGAGTACCCGCGATTTGATCTTCGATTGTGCAAACCGGACATTTAGCGCTCTTGGACTTCGGTATGGACCGGTCCATACCGAGTTTCGCATCAACGATGATGGTATCTGGCCAATTGAAGCCGCCGCACGCTCCATCGGGGGATTGTGCTCGCGTGCCTTACAGTTTGGAACCGGAAAATCCTTGGAAGAACTAATCCTTTTAAACGCACTTGAGAGCGATGAACTTACGCACGAAAGGGAATCCTCAGCCGCGGGTGTTATGATGCTTCCTATCCCAAACGCGGGTGTTCTAAAGGAGGTTCGCGGGCAATCCGAAGCTTTAGCCGTAGAAGGAATTGAAGAACTGGTGGTTCTAATCCCACAGGGGCAGGAGATCATCCCTCTCCCGGAAGGAACCCGGTATCTGGGATTTTTGTTTTCCCGTGCTGACACCCCTGCAGCGGCGGAAGTTGCACTTCGGAAAGCCTATCGTAAACTTGACGTGCAAGTCCGCCCGATCTAGCACACTGAGCCTTCTAACCGATTCATAGCCTAACGGGATGGAGTAAGCTAAACCGAAGCTTCACATCTGTCATTTAAGGACGGCTCAGAACCTTTGCATGCCCAACAGCTGAAAATCAAAGAGATAAGACAAATAAACACCTGAGAATTATACTCAGCATCGCCGTCTCCTCGGCGATCAGGTTTTTCCTTGAAACGTATTTTTAGGTCGAACTATTTGAGCCCTTTCTGCCTCCTACTTTGGTAAACAGTGGACCCAACAAACCTTAGATTGTTCAACAAAACCAAGCTCTTCGAATAACCTCTGCGATGCCTCATTACCCTCCACAATAAAGCAGTATGGCATGCGACCTGCCAAGATCTGCTTTTTCACCAACATCGATATTACAGCCTTTGCAAATCCCTTTCGCCGGTGCTCTTGAAGAGTAAAAACCATCCCAATTGAACCATCGTGGTGAGTCAATGCCCAAGAAACAGGTTCTCCACCTTTTCGAATACAGGCTGTGGGAGCTTGATGGATTCGAGCCAAAGGATAGTCTTCGGTATCCCCATACGTCCAATAGGTTGTGACCTGACTAGCATCCTCCCGGCAAAGTGAATCAATCCGAAAATCCTCAACTTCAAGAAATGTATGAGAGCAAAATCCCTCCCTCTGCAACTGGTAAAGATAACAGGGGTTATCCTGCACATCCTTCGCACGCTGCTTAACAAATGGCAAAAACTGATATTCCAAGCCCGAAAACGAGACTTCAACGTTCCAGTCGATATTGTCTAAAACGTACGCTGCTGCCTTTTCATCTTGCGCGAAAAAGGAATAGGATCCTCTTCCATGGCACAGTACAGCTTTTGGGTTGGGCCATCGATCAGTCCACCAGTGACCAATCTGCCCAACCTCCTCCTTGAGTTGACCGGTAAGCTTAATTGTTCTCGGTCCAACGTTCCGGAGGTAAGCCATCAAAACAGAGGCCTCGCTCTCCTGGATACGATAAAGATTACTGATTTCTGACCCATCCACGCTTTTCGGTCCCAAACGTTTGTCTCGCTACGTTCCAATGTGAACAGGATCGACAATTCCCCGGATCGTAGCCAACGTTGATAAGCCGACTAAATGGCTAGTCTTGGGGTTATCGGGAGAAAGAACGTTTTCTGTCTTCGTGACAAACCGGCCGAACTCTCCTTCCACCTCTATCTCATTAACTGTTCGTTCTGCCGCGGGGTCAACCACCACTCGAGTGATTGTGCGATCCGGACCTACCCCCGCCAAACTGAGAGCACAGGAAATGTTTACGTTTGCCGGGAATTTCTTGATGGCTTCACGTGCCGACCCTTCAAACAAAACCTTGGGCTCTTTTAGTGTATCAAGGTCAATGGCCTGACGCGCGATTTCGGAGTGTCCACTAAAAGACTTTTTGGATTTCGTACAAGTAATGACTACCCGGTCGATACGACCAACGGCAGCCGATTTGACGCTATCTAGACCAACGATCGCACCAGAAGGAACGTGGATTTTTCGACCCCGATCCCTAGCCAAGTCAATAAGTTCAGGGTGGAGAGTGAGAGCCCCAACAGTCAAAACTACTATGTCGCGATCTGCACATAAAGTCCGCTTAATAAGATCCCTCGCAGACTCGGGGGACACGGCCTCAACAATTAGTTCTGATTCCGCAAGTAATTTTTCCAACCCCAGAACTGGCGGATGTGTCTTCAACTCCCTTGCCAATAGCTCGGCACGGGATTTCGTCCTCGAGGTCAACCCTGCTAAAAAAGCGGGAAAAGTTTCTTGCTCAACTCCTTTGGCGACTACCCTCCCGATTGCCCCACAGCCCATGATTCCAATGCTAAGTAGCCGGTTCCGTTCGATCATGATAGACCCTCCAGAGGGAATGCAGGTCCGTGTCTAATTTTTTCAGACTCTAAATTCGGAAACCCATAGTCATGCTAGTCGCACGCAAACCGCCATTGGTCAGGAACGGAGATGTTTCGTGTCTCAATTTGCAAAACCAAATCGTCAGATGGCAACCCCACTCCCCTATTAATCATAGTTCCTGTGAGGGACAAATCAAGACGTGCTTGCTGAGGATCAAGGTGCATGCTAGATTACCCCTCAGTTGTTGTAACTAAACAAAGAGCTAGCGAGATAATGCAAAGTGGGTGCCCGCGGTGACGTCTGTTGGTCATCTCAATCAGGTTTCAACCTGCGAAAAGGATGAGACGGCTATTTCCCACCAAACTTCCCCCCTCATCCTTGGCATCGATCCCGGGCTTTCCGTTACGGGGTACGGGTTGGTTCGGCCCATGCAAAATTCTAATAATACAGCAATGGCCGTCTACGTTGAGGCTGGTGTAATTCGCACTTCGGATCAGAATCCACTCGAGGCCCGCCTCTTAGAAATACATGAAGGCGTTTCAGATGTTCTTAAAGAGTATTCCCCGGACGTAGTCGCAATTGAGGCTTTGTATTCTCATTATGCTCATCCGAAAACGGCCATTTTGATGGGTCACGCACGAGGCGTAATATGCTGCGCCGCCTCCTCACATAGCATTCCGGTTTACAATTATGGTGCTACCCACATTAAGCGGGCTCTCACTGGAAATGGGCGGGCACCTAAAGACCAAATGCAGCGGGCGATTGCATTTTTTTTAGATCTTCCGGCCACACCTGAGCCTCCAGACACCGCCGACGCACTCGCCGCCGCGCTTTGTCATCTAGAATCCCGATCTGATGAGGAACATCTTTCTCGACTATGATTGCAAAAGTTACTGGAATTTTGGAGCGGGTTGATGAAAATGCTGTGTTTCTGAAGGTCGGACAGCTGACCTACCAGGTTTTAGTACCTGCTTCCGCTTTAGAGGCGCTCAAAAACAGATGGCACAACGAACCTGAACAAGAAATTAGTCTGCACACCCTATCCTATATCGAAGGAATCAGTGGAGTAGGGAACGCTCACCCACGACTAGTTGGGTTTCTCCACCACAAAGATTTAGAATTTTTTGAGCGTTATATTGCTGTTCAGGGTCTCGGCATTCGAAAAGCACTTCGATCCCTGACCGTGCCAATCCGTCAGTTGGCTGAGGCAATTGAGCGTAATAACCTCGAGTACCTAGTTAAACTCCCCGAAATCGGAAAACGAACGGCGGAGAAGGTGGTGGCGGAACTTCGAGGTAAGGTAACTGAATTTGCCCTCACCCGATTTTCGCATGAAGATAGCACACCCCTTCCAGAATCAGAGGATGACGGGGTTTTCCCCCAAGCAATTGAGGTATTCACTCAATTGGGCTATAAGAAAAATGAAGCTGAGGAACTAGTTCGTAACGCCTTGGAGCACAATCCCGGTTTAGACACAGTCGACGCCATCATCAAGGAAGTGTTTCAAAAACAGACCTAAACTTAAGGGTGTTTTGAGTGACCCGTGAACGCATGGTAGTTGGAGAGGCTCTTTCCGCTGAGGAAGAAGTTGCGCTTGCAACTCTGCGCCCTCGGAAACTTGAAGAGTTTATCGGTCACCCCAAACTGGTAGATCGCCTGCGAATCGCGATTGATGCAGCTCTCAAACGCGGTGAACCCATTGATCACATCATCTTTTACGGGCCACCGGGCCTGGGGAAAACAACCTTATCTCATATTATCGCCCATGAGTTGGGAGTCCCGTTAGTCACGGCATCGGGGCCGGCCATAACACGCCCTGCAGATCTAATGGGAATTCTTACAAACCTTGAATCCGGCAGTGTGCTGTTTTTGGACGAAATCCACCGCCTTCCCGTGACAGTCGAAGAGTTTCTTTTCCCAGCCATGGAGGATTACAGAGTCGATTTCATCATCGATAAGGGACCTTTCGCTAAAAAAATCAATATCCCCGTCAAACCATTTACTCTCATTGGAGCAACTACTCGTGCTGGGCTACTGTCCTCTCCTTTGCGAGAGCGATTTGGAATTATGAATCATCTAGATTTTTACCCATCCGAGGACTTAGCTCGAATTGTGTGCCGTTCTGCATCTCTTTTGAACTTTCCATTTGATGAAAAAGCCGCGGGACTTCTTTCTACCCGCTCAAGAGGCACACCACGCGTCGCCAACCGTCTTTTGAGACGTGTTCGCGACTACGCCGAGGTGAAATCCGATGGCAGATTATCAGTGGACTCTGTCCGAGAGGCTCTGCTGTTAGAAGGAATCGACGAGTCGGGGTTGGATGAATTAGACCGCAAGTTTCTTCGCACAATTTCTTCCGTATATCACGGTGGTCCAGTCGGGGTGGATGCACTCGCCGCAACACTGAATGAAGAATCGGACACTTTGACGGACTTAGTTGAGCCCTACTTACTCAAATCTGAATTTCTCATTCGAACGCCCCAAGGTCGCAGGATTACAACCCAAGGAATCAAACACCTGGGAGAAACACCGCCAACTAACGATACCCTACCCTTAACACCTAACCAGCAAGAGTACCTCTCCCTCGACTCTACTAGGGAAACGAGGGCTCCGGAAGAAAAATAACCATGCCTTTCGGTGGGATTGGCAAGTTCTTAATGTTCGCTGGGGGTATACTCTTTGTACTTGGGGGGTTATTAAGCCTAGCTGGAAAAATTCCCTGGTTGAGTCATCTCCCGGGGGATATTCACTTCAAACGAGGCAACTTTCAATTTTACTTTCCGCTTGGAACGAGTATTGTTTTGAGTCTTCTTCTTTCCCTAATCCTATCGCTATTCTTTCGAAGGTGAACCCCGGTCCAAGGCTAATACACCTAATGCGCAGAGCCCTTCGGGTTTTGATATGTGCGGTCTTGCTCACTTTTTGGATGTTCACTGGTCAAGTACAGGCCCGTGTAACGGTTCGTATCCTCCTACTCCGCGGAGTACAATCTGTTCAGATACAGTCATCGGGATCGATTCGGATATATTCATTGGCAGACGAGCGCTTAGTAGATGTGAAAACCGGAGGGAAGGTTATCAATGTGATTGCCCAGGGTAACCAAGTCCGTCTTGAAAAACGCACATCGTACTCTTCCATCCCAAGTGGTACCCGCTTTCGCGCACAGGAGGCACCCATCTGGGTAAACCGTACACCCTACCGCGGAGCCATCGACATAATTCCTTCAGATAAACGCCTTTGGATTATTAACAGCATCCGTCTGGACGATTATCTCCGAGGCGTAATCGGTCAGGAAATTCCTTTCAACTGGCCTGTGGCTGCTCTCCAGGCCCAGGCAGTGGCAGCACGCACATTTACTCTGCTTATCCGCGAAAGGGCGGAGCAGAGAGCTAAGGGCAACCCGCTTTATCACCTAACGGCAGGAACGGATAGTCAGGTCTACGGTGGAATGCGTGCCGAACACCCAGCAATCGATGCAGCGATCTCAGACACCCGAGATCTCATCCTGACCACAGAGGGGAGAATTGCTCTTACTTTCTTTCACGCTGCCTCTGGGGGGCACACTGAGATGGCTAACGCAGTTTGGCCATCTATCCGAGCAACGTATTTACAGGGAAACCCTGTGCCCTTCGAAAGAAGCGACCCAAGTCAGTTTTGGACATCGCGGTTTGGACTCTACGAACTTCGCAATAAATTGGCCCATGCTGGTCACAGGGTGGGGAAGATAATTTCTGTGAACGTCTCGTCCAGAACACCCTCCGGGCGGGCCAGAAAAATTAAAATCATCCATCGCAAGGGGCAAGTCCACCTACGCTCATCTTACTTTCGGAAGATACTGGGCTACACGCGGGTCCGAAGCACGCTCTTTACATCCATTCGGGAAGGTAACGAGGTAGTGTTTCAAGGTCGCGGATATGGGCATGGAGTCGGTATGCCTCAGCAGGGGGCACGTCTGATGGCAGAAAAAGGAAAAAGATATACCGACATTCTGTCATTCTTTTATCCGGGCACCACACTCCAACGAGTTGAACAAGCTTCCTTTTCGGATAAAGAAATTTTAGCTTCCGAGGGATTCGACGATTTAAGTCTTCTCCTTCGCTAATTCTTTCAACTATACGGAAGACTCTTTAATGGAACTATCCAGGTTTAACTATCGTCTGCCAAAGGAAAGTATTGCCCAGGAGCCCCTGCCTAAAAGGGACTCCTCTAAGCTGCTGGTCCTCGATAGCCAATCCGGTGAATTCGCGCACTACGTGTTTCGGGATCTCCCACGCCTTCTTAATCCGGGTGATTTGGTCGTCCTTAACGATGTGAAGGTCTTCCCCGGAAGAATTTACGGAATTAAAGAGCAAACAGGGGGCAAAATCGAATGCCTTTTGCTAGAAAAACGAGATGCAAATTCTACTAGTGAACTTTGGAGTTGCATGGTCAAGGGTGCTAACCGCCTCCGAAAGGGTTTGGTTATTTTATTTGATGGCAATGTGCGCGGTGTTATCGAGGTAAAGGAAGATGGAGATCGGGTTTTTATTCGATTTTCAATTGCAGAATTGGACTTCCGTAAATGGTTGGAAAAACAAGGGCATATTCCCCTCCCGCCTTATATCTCCCGTGCCGCTAGACCGGACGATAGAGAGCGATACCAAACCGTCTACGCGTGCAAAGAAGGAGCCGTTGCGGCACCTACCGCCGGTCTCCACTTCACATCCCAGATCTTAAACGAATTAACAGAGCGCGGAATCGAGAAAGCTACCATAACCCTTAACATCGGGCCAGGCACATTTCGCCCCATACGCGTCAAGCAAGTCGAAAAACATGAGATGGACCCAGAGATAGCCATTGTCAGCTCCGATGCGGCGGACCGGATCAGCAAGGCGCGAAATCAGGGGAGGCGAATTATAGCGGTTGGAACCTCTGTTGTCCGAACACTTGAGGGCAGGGCTATTGGGAATAAACGAGGGGAAATCACTATCCAACCAGGGCAAAGCCCCGTCTCGCTATTTATCGTTCCTGGGCACAAATTTCAGGTTGTGAGCGGGTTAGTGACGAATTTTCACCTCCCGTGCTCCACACTGCTTTTGTTGGTCTCAGCCTTGGCGGGACGAGAAGCAATTCTCAATGCTTATGGAGAAGCATTAGAGCAAGGGTATCGATTTTACAGTTACGGAGATGCGATGTTAATTCTTTGAAAACGGAGATCCTCTCGGATCTTAAAGCTCAAACGATGTTGTTGAAAGCTGCCCGTTCACAGCTTCCCTAAAATGCTTTCCAGATTTGAACCTTACAACTTTCCGTGCAGCAATTGGGGCCTCCTCGCCGGTCTTGGGGTTCCTTCCAATCCGGTCAGCTTTAGCCCGCACACGGAATGAGCCAAATCGCCTTAAAATAACTGGTTCACCATTTTTCAAGGTATCTTTGACAACATCAATAATTTTTTCTACAGCTTCTTCAGCTTTGACTTTGGTCAACCCCGTATCTTCCGCCACTCGATTTATGATCTCAAGTTTCGTCACGTGACCCCCCCTCCAAAAACCCTTTCTGCATCCCCGCTCTCGGTGGGGAAACCAACCCTCTCACCAAGACTTATAGATTCCCTACAGTATGGCTGGGTTATAACTCAGAACTCACGAATAAATCAAGGAACTTGATCAGCTTTAAAGATACTTGAAAAGCCCAACCATTCTGTATTCAAGCCATTTTTCAACTGTCATCGGCTTCATCGATTGGGGCCTGGACTTCCTCAGGAGGCAAGGCCCCATCAAGCATTTCCCACTCGAGTTTTCCCTCTATAATTTCTCTTAACGCGATGGTTTCCATATCTTCTTCATCTGTTTCAATTAACGGCTTTGAGCCTTTCCGTAATTGCATGATCCGCTTTGCCAAGATATTGGTCAGAAGAAAGCGATTTTTAACACACCCGAGTGCCTGTGTTAACAAAGATTGAGCCCCCATGAATTTAACTCCCTTTTCCAGCCGTATCGGCTCTCTGTTTTTGTCAGGGCCGCAGGCACACTATGGACCCCGTCCTCTTTCTTTGACTCGTTTTTCCACGCAAGCCCTCGCTAAGAGCTGCCTGAAACCCCCAAAAACTGCATCCGCAACTGTGCGAGCACTTCCTTAAGTAGTCGATCCTCTTCTTCAGTCAGATTCCCCTGGGTCTTCTCTTCAAGAATCCCAAGTATATCTATCATTTGTCTGGCACCTTCAACGTTCACTTCTACATTACCACCTGTCGGGTTAGGTACAACTCCCAGATGCAGCATAGCTGTGTTGGCCAAGGACAGGATCAACCCAGAAAACTCCGTTTTCGGAGGTCCATCCTGTTCCTGTGAGGGTTCACGGGCCTCCTCAGCTTGTAATTCCTCCAGTTCGGGAGACGGTTCCCGAACTTCTTCCCCTTTCGCGAGTGATTCTGCTTCGCCAGATTCTTCTGAGTCCTGCTTAGCAAATCGCCGATCTTTTACGGTAAATCCTTTTTTTGGTTCACCCTCACTATTCTCCACAGCTCTCTTCCTCCATGATAGCTCGTTGTAGAATAACCGAGCTGAACCTCTTAAACTTTAGTTAATTGAACACCCTTTTTCTGTCGATGACAAATTTTGAGACAGCTGACCCCAAAACATGCTCAACCAAAAAGTTTCCATTTTCCGGAACCTTCCTTGTTATCCCCAGATTCATGTTCATTCTTCTTAACGGAATCTACCACCCCATCAATTTCAATATCACGAAGTTCTTCCATCAACTCTCGTGCCCTAGGGGATAGGTTCTTTGGCGTTTCCACAAGCACCTCGACTACAAGATCACCAGGGGGACCACCATGTACATCCTCAATTCCTGCCCGACGGACGTAAAATCGTTCGCCTGACTGGGTACCCTCGGGTAGTGTCACGCGTTGTTCTTCTTTAAGAGTAGGAACATCGAGTTTTCCACCAAGCGCAGCAAGCGCAAAAGAAACTGGAACCCGGCAAAACAAGGTCTTACCGTCACGTTGGAAAAATTGGTGAGGTTCAACCGTAATATAAACGTAAAGATCACCCGGTGCGCCTCCGGATGGCCCGCCCTCACCCTCACCCTGTAGCCGCAACCGACCACCCGTATCAATGCCTGCCGGAACTTTCAAAGTCAAACTATTTGGATGTTCGACACGCCCTTCGCCTCCGCAATCTTCACACGGATCCTCAAGAGAATATCCAAACCCTTCACAGCTAGGGCATGTTGTTGCAATAGAGAAAAACGCGCGGGACTGCTGGACCTGACCATGCCCCCGGCAGGTGGAACATGTAACACGATCCGTTCCCGGCTTTGCCCCATTGCCCATACAGGTATCACAGGTTCTCAATTGTGGGAGATCCAGATTAACTTCTGTGCGGAGAGCAGCGTCATCAAACGAAAGGGTCAAATCATATCGGAGATCGTGGCCTCGTTGAGGTCCTCCCTGTCTCCGCCTTTTGGCGCCCCCTCCCATACCAAACAGATCTCCAAAGGCGGAAAAAATGTCCTCGAATCCACCAAAACCCTGATGCCCTGTCCCAGCAAGTCCCTCATGACCGAATTGATCATAGATCTGACGTTTTTCAGGATCGTGAAGAACCTCGTAGGCCTCCGATGCTGCTTTGAAACGCTCTTCGGCTTCGTTATTGCCGGGATTGCGATCCGGATGATTCTCCATCGCCTTACGCCGGTAGGCCTTCTTAATCTCCTGTTCTGTGGCGCCTCGATCAACGTCGAGTATCTCGTAGTAGTCTTGTTTGTTAGCCATTAAATTCCCTAGCAATCCGAAAAATGTAGATATTTCTCACTGTGATTCAGAGGGGGTCGTTTGGGCTACCTTGACCCGAGCCGCCCGGAGAAGGCGGCCTTTGAGTACATAACCCGAGAGAACCTCTTCGACCACCCGATTTTCCATGTCGGGATCCTCTACAGAAACAACGCCGACAGCCTCATGCACATTCGGGTCAAAGAGCACACCCTCGCATTCCATAGTTTCCAACCCGTGAGTCTTAAGGATTCCCACCAAACGAGATTTTACCATCTCAACTCCATCTAGAACATTTGTAGAATCCTTCTCAATCATCTCTTTTCCACTCTCAAGAGCTCGCTCTAAATCATCCAGTACCGCTACAAATTCTCCTACCAAAGCTGCCATGGATTCTTCCGCACGTCGTTCGGCCTCTTTCTGGATTCTCTCCCGAAAGGTTTCGTTTTCGGCTTGTTGCTTTTCCACAAACCCTTGCAGGCGTTCCTCTTGCTCCCGCGAGCGAGCTTCAAGTTTTTCAATATAGGTTGGCTGAAGAGAGGAAGCTTCTGCGTTCGAATCCTCGCCTCCATCTTCCTTTGCCCAGTGCCTTCGGTCGACAACAGACATCTTCGGCCGGTCTTCCCGATCATTCCCCATCATTTCTGTACGCCCTTTCTAGTCCAACCTAGGCACAAGTCAAAACAGTGGTTGCCACCCCACAGTGATCTGAGCAGAAAAATTCAGCTCCCTTGGGAAGCCAGTCCGAACGGTCACAAAACCCAACCTTCAATCAACGCTTTCTTCCCGTAAATCGAACGATGCCCTGATGGGTTACCGGTGTCAAAGCCGTGGAAGTTGAGGTAGCTCCTTGTTCCCCCTGCCCATACTTTTCCTTCAAAATAGTCCACATCTCCTGTCGGATAAACTCTTTCATTTCTTCCATAAGCTCCTGCTGTTCTTCGATCCGCTCTCTAAGGTTAAGAATAACCTGAACGCCCGCCAGGTTGACCCCCAGTTCCCGGGTTAAGTTCAAAATCGTTCTCAAACGTTCAACATTCTGGCGGGAAAACATCCGAGTATTCCCAGGTGTACGCTCAGGCGTAATAAGCCCTTCACGCTCATAAAGTCGGAGGGTTTGCTGGTGTACATCCAGCATCTCGGCTACCACCCGAATTGTAAAAAGCTCTTGGCGCTCCCCCTTATTCATCGTATCAAAACCCTATCGTATTTATCCTGACAAGACTTCCACCACAATTTTCAATCTCTGGGATTTGCAGGGTTCATGCGAGCAAATTCCTGGATCAGTAATTTTGAATCATCACTTAGGTTCTTTGGGACCACCACGTTTACCGTAACGTAAAGATCACCGTGCTCACTACCCTTTAAATGTGGCATTCCTTTTTCTCTCAAACGAAATGTCTGGTCGCCTTGTGTGCCTTCCGGGACTGTCATTTTTGTTTCACCTTCTAAAGTTGGTACAACCACACGGCTACCTAGGGCTGCTTCCGAAAATGTGATGGGAACACTTACATGTAAGTTATTACCCTTCCGTTCAAAAACAGGGTGCGAGCGGACCTTGATAACGATATAAAGGTCACCGGGAGGCCCACCGTTATAACCTGGCTCGCCCTTTTTAGCCAACCGAACTTTGGAACCGTTATCCACTCCTTTAGGAATACGGACCCGCAACCTTTCCGGCATCACCTTCCCGTTACTCTGATTCCGATTTAGTGAAATACTTACTAAGCGACCTCGAAATGCATCGTCCAGATTTACTTCCAAAGTGTAGTTGATGTCATTCCCACGAAGATTTTGGGCTCTCGGTGGAGTCTGTTCGCGAGTCGCCCCAAAAATGTCACTAAAAATATCCCCATAACCTCCTTGGTTCGAAGTCCTTCGGCTCCCCCCAAAGATTCCCCTAAGAATATCTTCAATATCGCCACCACCCCTTGCTCCAGTTCGAAATCCCTCAAAAGGATCAAACCCTGGACCAAAGGCCGCGTGCCCCATCGTGTCGTACTTTTTTCGTTGCTCCGGATCACTCAGAACTGCGTAGGCCTCACTAATCTCTTTGAATCTTTCCTCCGCGCCCTTATCACCTGGATTAACGTCAGGGTGAAATTTCCGAGCGAGCTGACGATACGTCTTCTTCATTTCAGATTCGGTGACGTTCTTCCTAACACCTAAAACCTCATAATAATCACGCTTGTTCACAACTATCACCACCTATCCGAAAACTGGAGCCCTTCTATCGCAATTCCCATCCGAACCTATAGACACGCACGCTGGTTACCACGGCTTTTTTGTTTATTTTTTATCCGTTTCCTCAAACTCGGCATCTACAACTTCACCTTCATCTTCCTGCTCAGATCCAGCATCATCCGTCGAGCCAGCCCCATCTGCACCATTCGCTTCCTCATTGTCCTGTGCGGTTTCCTTGTAAAGAACCTCCGCAAGTTTATGGCTCGCCTGCATCAAGTTATCCCGAGCGCGTTCAATTGTTTCCCGATCCTCTCCCTCAAGTGCCTTCTTCGTCTCTGCGACAGCGACTTCTAGATTACTTGCGTCCTCAGCAGGAATTTTGTCTTTGTTTTCGTTCAGACTCTTCTCGGTTTGGTAGACAAGCGAGTCCGTCTCATTGCGCAAGTCAATCAACTCACGTCGATTCTTATCATCCTCAGCATTGGCCTGGGCTTCATCAACCATCCTATCAACTTCATCGCTGGCTAGCCCACTGGAACTAGTGATGGTAATAGCCTGTTCCTTTCCCGTCGCAACATCTTTTGCAGAAACATTCAAGATCCCGTTAGCATCAATGTCGAAAGTAACTTCGATTTGTGGCATTCCTCGAGGCGCTGCCGGAATACCCACCAGATGGAACTTGCCAAGTGACCGATTGTCGTTTGCCATCTCCCGCTCACCCTGTAAAACGTGGATCTCCACACTAGTTTGATTATCCGCGGCGGTCGAGAACGTTTGCGTCTTACGAGTTGGAATTGTCGTATTCCGCTCGATAAGGGCCGTCCGCACTCCGCCTAAGGTCTCGATACCCAACGTAAGAGGTGTCACATCAAGCAACAATACGTCCTTGACATCCCCAGCTAGAACACCGCCCTGAATGGCTGCACCAACGGCAACTACTTCATCCGGATTGACGCCCTTGTGCGGTTCCTTTCCGAACAACCCTTGGACTAGCTCCTGGACCTTTGGAATCCGGGTAGAGCCTCCCACGAGAACGACCTCATCAATTTGATTGGGATCCAACTCCGCATCCTTTAAGGCCATCCGGCAAGGTCCTAAGGTTCCCTCCAGAAGATCCATAACTAACTGTTCAAATTTCGAACGGCTCAGCTTGATGTTCATGTGCTTCGGCCCAGACTGATCAGCCGTGATAAAAGGAAGATTAATGTCCGTTTCCGAGGTAGTCGAAAGTTCGACTTTAGCTTTCTCTGCTCCCTCCTTCAAACGTTGGAGCGCCATCGGATCGTTCCTGAGATCAATTCCCTGATCTTTTTTAAACTCCTCGACCAACCACTCGATCACACGTTGATCGAGATCGTCTCCCCCTAAATGTGTATCGCCATTAGTCGCCTTAACTTCAACAACATTATCACCAACCTCTAGGATAGAAATGTCGAATGTGCCGCCTCCAAAGTCGAATACAGCGATGGTCTCGTCCTTTTTCTTATCCAGACCATAGGCCAACGCAGCAGCTGTGGGCTCGTTTATGATCCGCTTGATGTCGAGTCCCGCAATCTTCCCTGCATCTTTGGTGGCCTGGCGCTGACTATCATTGAAATACGCCGGGACCGTAACAACAACCTCTGTAACGGGTTGCCCCAGGTAATCCTCCGCTGCACTCTTAAGCTTCTGAAGAACGAGAGCTGAAATTTCCTGCGGGGAGTTCTCGTTACCGTCAATTTCAACCCGGGCGTCCCCATTTGAACTCTTCACAACCTGATAGGGAACCTCCTCTATCTCACGGCTCACTTCCTCAAAACGCCTACCCATAAAACGCTTAATGGAGTATATGGTGTTGATCGGGTTAGTGATGGCCTGGCGCTTGGCGACTTGACCTACCAGTTTTTCGCCTTCTTTTGTAAAGGCAACCACAGATGGGGTGATTCTGCTTCCTTCCGCATTTGTCACGACCGTAGCGTCACCCCCCTCCATTACTGAAACCACCGAGTTGGTTGTTCCCAAGTCAATCCCGACGATCTTACTCATGGTTTACACTCCTCTTCCTAAATTCTGTTCGACTTCATAATTTAACTAACGAAGGCCACGTGCCATCCTCAACGCCATACCCAGGCTTTCGGCCGCTTCAATTTCTTTGCTTATCTTCACCATCTCCCCACTTCTTTTGGGGTCATCCTAAAGCTTCAGAGGATCTCAATTCCACTCAGCACCTGTCCGAAATTCACCTATTAAACGGGAGACCCACGGGGAAAGCCCTGTTTCGCCTTATATGAAGAGAAATGGCGATAAAGCCTCAATTACAGAAAATTTATTATCTTAGTCAGTTGGTGTCAAGTTTTTTGATTAAGTAGTTATTTAATAACTTATTATAGATTTAATATCAAATAATTACAATTATTTAAAAACTGTATTCTACCGTTCTATTTCCTGGGAACTTCACCAATTCGAAAACGGTTATGGCATAAATTGCAAGATTTCCAAACATCCGCCAACGTCCGAACTGCGCTTTTCACTCGACCCTTTTCCAAGGCGTTAAGAAGTTTTCCCGTATTCTCTTTTAGCCCTTCTGACAGTTCAAAAAATTTGCTCTGATCTGCACCAATCCTCAATGTTGGCACCAAGTCAGCCAATCGATCCAAACTCTTAGCCCGCCCGACAGCAACCCGAAGCAACTCTGACTCGGCAGGCGACACGGTCAAATCTAGCCTCGCAAGAGAACTAGCAAGAGCCATGAAACCACGTTGGACATCACCCATCAATTCTTTCAAACCTTTATAGCCATAAAAGAAAGTAAACCTTTTTTCCCTTTTCTGAAAATATTCCTTGCTTCGTTTGGAAAGTGCACTCAGAGCCATCTTTTCAGGAACCAACCGCACGACCAATTCATAGGCCCCCCGTCGATCCAACCTCACGTTTCCCCCATAATGAAATCCTCTTTCTGCAAACCTTGGTTCCATGAGAAATTCTTCCTTGTACCCATTTTCTCCGCGAACTGAAAGGGTAACCGCTAGGCTCGGGACTGGCTCCTTGAGGCGATCATCCTCAACGAAAACCCGAAAGTGGTGTGTGAAATTCAATAGCTCTTCATGGGCCCTCCCGATATCTTTTCGCTTGGGTAGGTTTGGAGAAGTAAAAGTCAGTTCCGGGGGCTTTACAATGAGCGTAATTCTATAACCATTGACCAATGCTTTCCCAACCTGCATCCAGGTGTAGTCGAATCTTGTAATATGGTGCCCAGAAGATATAGAAGGGGAAATTACTAAAATGGCCAAAATCAGAAAACCCCGAAAAAACCAGTGTATGTTAAAGTGAATCATCTGATACTGCCTCCGCAAAAGCCAGCCCACATCCCATCAAAACTTTAATATTTAATGGTTTTCTCTGGTCAATTTCCTTGATCTGGCTTGACTCAATTCCAGTGTTTTATGAAACTGTGCCGGTACGCAGTTCTATCTACACAACACATATCTCGCTTTTGAGGTCATCACACATGAAAAAGCATTTCTGGCTAGCGCTAGCCTTGGTAATCTTAATCACCGTTCCGGACAAAGTCGGTTCGTCCAGCACGCTGAGGTCTAGTGCCCCTCCCTACAAAGTAATCTCCGTCCGAGGCGGTGGAACCATCGAAGGAGTCGTAAAGTGGAAAGGTCCACGTCCTACTTTGAGTCCGTTTCCAATAAACCGAGATGAAAACATATGTGACCCGGAGAAAACACGATTCAAATCATCCCCTCGCCTCGTCATAGGACCAGGAGGGGGGATCACCAATACTGTTGTCTACCTCTCAAATATCAAGCGTGGAAAGAAACCTGCAGCGACCGGCCTATACAACGCACGAAAGCTGATCATTAAACAATGTGAGTACCAACCACACATCCTCCTCGCCCCCGTTGGCTCTTATTTGGCAATGCACAATTTGGATCGCGCCCTTCACAATATTCGCATGTTCGGAGCCGCTACTTATAACCTACCCATGCCGGAGCCACGCACAATGTTCGTTAAGCCTCTTCACCAACCAGGGCTCATCACTATCCGGAGTGATGCCGGGCATGGGTGGATGAGCGCAATTATCCACGTTACACCGCACCCTTACTTTGCTCTTTCGGATCGCGAGGGGAAATTCTCTCTCGCAGACGTTCCGCCGGGAACTTATACAATCAAGGCTTGGCATGAAAACTGGAACATAGCACGCACGATCTCCAAGAACAGGAAACCGGCCTTTTATGAATACGAAGAGCCTACTATGCTTTTTCAGAAGGTCACGGTGCCCATCAGCAAAAACAACGAAAGAGTCAAAATTAATGTAGTATTTGAATTTAAAGTCAGGAGCCTTGCAGATAACAAGGGAAAATCAGCTTATCTGGACGAATCCCCCCATTAACCGATTCTGCACAATCCGCCACACAGACGAAGAGCCATCTCACCTAGCGTTTGGCCACCGGATGGAGCCAGCTACACACATGATTACCGGCTCTG
>CAYTIB010000079.1:0-4047 GCA_964437725.1 uncultured bacterium
TCATGATATTCAATCTCGAGGGTTCACGCGGGTGGATATCATTCGCAAGGCGTCTCCCTATCCTACCGCGCGGAAGCAAAGGCATCCACCAATCGGACCCCACTTCGAAATTCCTTGCTCGTCTGAGCTCAAATCCTCTGCCAAAAGACTTGCAGTCGCCGCCCCAGCGGGCGAAGATGGGGGCTGTATTGAATCATGTCCGGAGGGGAAACGTTATGAAGAAGATACTTGCCATCCTGCTGCTATCGCTGATCGTAGGGTGTGGAGAGAACGAGCCAGCGCAGAAAGCTACTGAGCCTGGCACCTGCACAATCACCTATGCTCCCGAGGCCGCGGAATTTCTGGAAATTGGAATTGAAAATCGGGAAGCGTGGGCATTTCGTTACAAAGGTGCCTCCGTCCAGTTGACATTGGAACTCTTCCACCAGGAACTCCCTACAGACGGAGTAAAACCGGGACCGGAAAGGCTCAAGTTAATTGGCAAGCCGACTGACAATGACAGGATCGTTCAGTGGGCGAGCATAGATCACCAGGCTATCGAGACATTTGAAGCAGGTGACTTATCGAAGGAAGATATCGACGCGCTGGGAATAAACGTGACGGAGGGCAAAATCGTCTTTCAGCTACCCGACTGGAACCATGACAATCGAACTGGTTACGCCTCCCATGATGGAGTTAGTCACATATCTTTTAAACTACCGGACCCGGGCGAGTCTGCCTTTAAGGGCAAGACCGGAAGCTTTAACCCCGAGGATCCGAAACCAACGACCTTGAACCCGGGGCAGACGGGTGTTCTCGCTGCGGGGCACTATCATAGTGAATTCGCCGACGGTCGATTACACCGTATCGATTACGTTTTAAAGGCTCGCTGCCTGCGTGACCCGGAATAATTGGCTTCACCAAAGAACAAGTGAACCTTCGCAGGAGATCGCAATGGATGAACAAAAGAGAAAACCGGTTCCGTACGGACCACTGGCCTTTATCGTAGTACTCCTCGTGGTTTTCATGTGGACTAGTGGTGGCAACGATCTCATTCCTAACTTGCCTAGCCGGGATTTAGGAAATTCAGGAGCTACACAGAATCTCGCAATGCGCGTTGTATACGGGGACTGGGTTTGGAGATGGGGTGTGCCGTTTCTCCTGCTAGAGATCAGTACCGTACTGACTTTCATTCTTGCCAACCAAATCAAGATGATAAAAACAAACCGGTAGACTAACCACGATCCTTCCCAAGATCCAAGGGCAGGCCCAGCTAACTCCTGCCAAAAGACTTGCAGTCGCCGCCCCAGCGGGCGGCTTGTCGACAGTCTCATGAATTCCGTCCATAATATCGTTGCAGGTCGCACGGACAAACGAACCCAGGAGCAAAGAGTGACAAGTCGCCATCTCATACTGTTCACGTTCCTCACGATTCCAGTCGTATCACTCCTAGCAGAAGATGCGACAGATCCCGTAGACATCGGCACGCGACGCGAGTTATTTGTCGATGACCTGCTGATCGGGAAACTCGCTGGCACGAAGTTAAAAATGCATAAGCCGCACCGACTTCGGCGGATGCCTCCACGTCCGTTTGGGCATTACGCAACCGTCTTGAAAGACGGCGACAAGCTCCGCTTGTACTATCGCGGCGATAAGGTACCCGGCGCCCATTGGCGAAACGGTTGGGGCAAGTACCACGAAGGAGAAGTCACGCTATACGCTGAGAGCCTGGATGGGGGAGTGCATTGGGAGACGCCAGGCCTTGGCATCCATGAGGTTCCGGAAATGCCAAAGGGAAACGTTGTCCTGGACATGAGTAACGACACGTTCCTGGTAACGCACAATTTTACGCCCTTTATAGACACGCGTCCTGGCGTGCCGGATCATGAGCGTTACAAGGCGCTGGGCGGTGGCCGATTTCCGCCGGAAAACTGGGGCGGTTGGAAAACGGCTGACGAACGCAGGCAATTGCGAGAGAAGTATGGACCTGGTGGTCTTAAGGCGTTTTGCTCGGCGGACGGTTTGAACTGGCGACTGTTGAAGAAGGAGCCCGTCGTCGCAGAAGACCTCGGCAGTTTTGATTCTCAAAACGGAGCTTTTTGGTCGGAAGCCGAGCAGCAATACGTCTGTTACTTTCGCTGGTTCGACAAAGGACGCCGAGCGATTCGCCGAACGACGAGCAAGGACTTTCTCAACTGGAGCGCTCCGGTCAACATGCAGGCCAACGAACCAGGCGAGCATCTTTATACAAGTTGCACGTACCCCTACTTTCGTGCCCCCCATATTTACATCGCCTTGCCAACTCGGTTCCAGGCTCGCGAGGGCGCCATCACCGACATCGCGTTGATGGCGACACGTCCTGGCAGCGATCGATATCACCGGTACTTCAAGGAAGCGTTCATTCGACCGGGACTTGGTCCACGCGGTTGGGGAAACCGCGCCAACTACATTACGCTGAACGTTGTCCAGACAAGTCCGGCCGAAATGAGCATGTTCATGTATGGCGGTGCTCAATATGTGCTGCGGTTAGACGGGTTCATTTCGGTCAACGCGGGATTCGATCAAGGCGAGTTTGTTACGAAACCGTTGAAGTTCTCCGGCACGAAGCTCGAAATGAACTACTCGACTGCCGGTGCAGGTCAGATTCGAGTTGAATTGCAGAATGCCGACGGAAAACCGATTCCTGGCTACACCCTGGATGCGTGTGATCCGATCAAAGGTGATGCCATTTCGGGCATTGTCACCTGGAAGGAGAATTCCGACGTGGCTCCGCTGGCTGGCGAAACAGTCCGCCTCCGTTTCGTCATGAACGAGGCCGACGTGTATTCCGTGAGATTTCCACTGGAGACGAAGTAAGAAACTTCGCATTCGCGAGAGGGAACGGCCGAATCAACGAGCTGTTTTTAGCAGCTTGTGCACCGATGCGTTCGAGACCGGACGCAAGAAGGCACTACCCAACTGCTTGAGCTTTCGTGGCGTGTGCAAGTTAAAAAAAGTGTTGCGCGCGCACGCCGCGGTATCTATCTAGGGGACCCAGCGTCCCCCGGGGGGGTGTGGTTCGGATTTCCGGACCTCTCTAGAAAACGTGCCAGCGACTTTTTTTGTTCTACCCGGTTGCCGCCCGAAAATCATACGCAGTCTGCCAAAAGCCTTGCAGGCACCGCCCCAGGGGGCGAAGATGGGTGCCGTGCAGGAGTGTCTTATCTAAAAAAACCTGCCGGAACGCTGTCCGGTTTGAGCAGCCGATGGCAATCTTAGGGATAGAAATCAATTACACAATCAACCGATTTGTTTCAAAAGGAAAACAGGCATGAAGAACTTGAAAAACAACTGGTTTACCTATGTGCTTTTAATCTATTCCTTAGTTACGGTTGTCGATTATTTGCTTTACCGGTTCTGGGATATTGGAACGAACGCAGATGATTTTCGTAACATATCCATGTGGATTTGTTTACTCACCATCTGGATCTTTTGGAGTCAGGGAAACAAAAAAACTTCGTCCCAAGCCCCTTCGGAGCCCCCTGCCCCGACACCGCCAGCGGACAAGTAGCCCCTAACCGACCAGCAGCCTGATCTACCTGCCAAAAGACTTGCAGGCACCGCCCCAGGGGGCGAAGATGGGTGCTGTGTTGAATCTTGTCCGGAGGGGAAACGTCATGAAGAAGATCATTGTCATCTGTAGCGTGTTATTCGTGGTGAGCATCGTTGGCGTTGCCGCCGTGGTCTTGCCGATCGTAGCCAAGACGAAAGAGGCTGCCCTCAAGTTGGCCGCCGAACAGCAGCGAAAGGCGGAGGAGAGTGAAAAAACACCCGCTGAGTCGGTACCTGCTCAAAATGAAACAACCGAGCTGTCGCCGACAAAAATGGATCCCTCCACACTGGTCGATGCGATACGGGGAAAACGGGTCCATCTTGAAGGGAACGCCCCGGGAATGAGAAAATACCAGATTTGGCTACAGATCACAGAAGAAAACCAGCTAACCATCGCCGGTCCTCGCCGGCAACTAATCTTCACTTTCCACCTCAAAGGCCATTCCTTATTCGCGGTGGCACCGAACGGCGGTGCTA
>CAYTIB010000080.1:0-4427 GCA_964437725.1 uncultured bacterium
CCGCACAGGCCGGACAGACAGAATAGAATGGCGAACAACTTCCTGTTCATTAAGCTATGTCCCTTCAACCAGGAGCTGGACAAACGTCAGCGCTGGTGGCTCGGGGGAGATGCTGCCGACCGGGGAAGGAATAAGATAGGCTCTCCTTTTGTAAAAGCCACAGGAGGGCTAGCTGCATGACCGGCTCCCGCAAGGTAGCGAATCGATCAGCTCGGAGGTGATCACGCCGCCATCGCGCTGTCCCATCGACCGGGCACTTCGATGCGATCAGCCATAACTTAGGTAGAGACAATCGATTGTACCAGAAAAATGATCCGCGGAAGAAGATGAAAACGGACACTCGAATGGCCGGGCCGCGTCTGATCGGGACGGGCTCGTTGTCCGTGTTATTCCCGTCGATCTGCCTGGCTTTTCTCGCCTGCGCCTCGGCTGAGGACCAGGATGCCGGTTCGCTGACGTCGCGTCCGGGATCGGCGGATGATTTTGCGCCATCCGGGTCCGGCGCGAAGCGATCGCCCGGGCTCCGTCCCGGTGACGGGGTGCGTTTCGTCGACGTGACCATCGACGCGGGCTTGGACTTTCGACATGTCTCTGGCGACGAGGAACAGCGCTTCATCATCGAGAGCATGGGCGGCGGTGCAGCCTTCTTCGACTATGATGCCGACGGCTATCTGGATATCTATCTCGTCAACGGAACGCGCCGAGACGAGCCGCCGCCGGAAGCGATCAGCCGGCTGTACCGGAATGAGCCGGATGGTTCGGGTGGCCGGCGTTTTGCTGATGTGACCGCCACCGCCGGAGTAGGCGGAAGGGGGTGGGGTATGGGGTGCGCGGTTGCCGATCACGACAATGACGGAGATGTGGATCTCTACGTCACCTATTGGGGAGAGAACATCCTCTACCGGAACAACGGAGTCGGCCGTTTCAGCGATGTGACGACGGAAGCCGGCGGCGGCGACGACGGCTGGAGCGCTAGCGCCGCCTTCGGCGATCTGGACGCGGACGGTTTAGTCGACCTCTACGTGGCCAACTACCTCGAATTCGATCTCGCAGCGCCGCCCAACGACGGGAAACCGTGCATCGGCTACAGGGGAGTCGAGGGCTTCTGCGGCCCCAATGGCTTGCCGGGACAGCCCGACGTGTTGTACCGGAACCGCGCGTCGGGGCGGTTCGAGGACGTCAGCACGTCCTCCGGCGGCAACCGCCAAGGTCTTCCGGCCCTGGGCGTCGTCTTCGCCGATTTCGACGACGACGGGGATCAGGACGTATACGTTGCCAACGACGGTTTTCCCAACCTGCTCTACCGCAACGACGGCGGCTGGGTCCTGCGAGAAATCGGGTCCATCGCCGGCGTGGCCTACAGCGAGGAAGGTCGGCCGCAGGCGGGCATGGGCGTGGACGTCGGCGACTACGACAACGATGGGGATCTGGATCTCTATGTCACCAACTTCTCCAATGACGTCAACACGCTGTACCGGAACGAAGGCAACGGCCTGTTCGGTGATGCGACGGCTGCCAGCGGCCTCGGTGGACTGGCTCGGCCGTACCTGGGTTGGAGCACGGGCTTCTTCGATGCCGACAACGACGGCTGGCAAGACCTTTTCGTGGCCAACGGCCACCTCTATCCGCAGTTGGAGGTGCAGTCCAAGAGTCTGCGTTACGCCCAGCGCAACCTGCTCTACTGGAATACAGGGGCGGTCTTCCAGCCGGCGGGCGCGGCTGCCGGCAGCGGCCTGCAGGTGGAAAAGGTCAGCCGCGGTAGCGCCTTCGGCGACTACGACAACGATGGTGATATGGACATCGTCGTCGTAAATCTCAACGATGCGCCCGATCTCCTGCGCAACGAGGGCGGCAACGCCCGATCCTGGCTGGGTCTCGAGCTGGAAGGGGAAGCCAGCAATCGGGACGGAATCGGGGCCCGGGTTCGCCTCACGTCCGGGGGGCGCACGCAGACTGCGGAGGTCCGCAGCGCCTATGGCTACCAGTCCGGTCATGACCGCCGTCTGCTTTTCGGTCTGGGAGATCGGGAACGGGTCGAGCAGGTGGAGATCGCCTGGCCGTCCGGTCGAGTGCAGCGCCTGACCGACCTCGGGGTTCGACAGTACGTGAAGCTGCGGGAAGGACTGGACCAGCCGCTGGCGACCTATGCGGGAACCGGTTTCGAGACCTCAACCCTGGCGTTGGAAGCTGCGACGCCGGCGACTGCGGCCGACGGGGGTGAGCCGGGCGAGCCAGCCACTTCGAGGGTGGGCGAGGAACCGGTGGATCTCGCTGGTATGCATGACGCGACGGCGGAGGAGCTGTTCCACGAAGCCGTGGAGCTTCACGAAGCCGCGAGCTATAACGAGGCGGCCTCGTTGCTTCGGGAGGTGCTCAGACGACAACCTGAACACATGGAGAGCTACTACTCCCTGGCGGTGATCCTGTATGGGCGCCTGGGGCGGAGCCGCGAAGCCCTGGAGGTACTGGAAGACGGGGCGGCCAGACACTCGTCCCACGCGCCGATCTACGACCTTCAGGGGATCATATGGCTGAGCCTGGACCAGCCGGACCAGGCCATCGCAGCCCTGGAGCGCGCCATTGCGCTGGCACCGGATGAATGGGAGATCCACAACCGATTGGGAATCGCACAGATGCGCAGAGGCAGCCTGCCACGTGCGGCCAGGGCCTTCGAAGCTGCCGCCGTGGCCGCTCCCTATGCACCAACGCCGCACGCCTATCTCGCCCGCTTATACGAGCGCCTGGGCTGGCCGGAGGAAGCGCGCCGAGAGCGCCAGCTGTTCGAGCGCTGGCGGCCGGTTCAGGACCGGATCCTGCGTTACGAAGACCTTCTGAAGGGGCAGGAGGAGGACGTCGAAATCAACTTTGCCCTCGCTGGACAATACCTGCGTCAGGGACGGGGAGCCAAGGCGGAGGAGGCGTTACGACGCCTACTCGCGACCGAACCGGAGTTTGCCAAAGGCCACCGCCTGCTGGGTGGCGCTCTACAGAATCAGGGAAAGCTGGATAGGGCCATTGCAGCCTATCGCAAAGCCTATGAAATCGACCAGAGCCTGATTACCGCCCTCAATGATATGGGGCTCGCCCAGCACCAGGCCGGGCGCGTGGCGGAAGCGATCAACACCTTGGAAAGGGTGGTGAGTCTGCGACCGGACCTGGCGCTGGCGCACCTGAATCTGGGCATGGCCTACGCCGACCGGGGGCGGAAGGCGGCGGCGGTGGCGGCTCTGCGAACGGCCCTGCAGAGGGATTCGACGTTGACTCTGGCGCGCCGGGCGCTCGGGCGCCTGCAGGGGACGGAGCGGTGAACAAGGGCTCACACCAAGGTGAGCTCACGAGCGAACGCGGCGTGAGATTCCTCGCCGTCGACGAGCGCTGGATCGACGAGACTGCCCGCGTTCGCCGGTCGATCCACCCGCCGCGGATTCATCCGCGACCGATCCTGGTCGCCAATCGCCTCTGGGAAGCGCAGGGGGTACTGCTGTACGGCACCGTCCACCGCGAAACCGGGTGCTTCCGCATGTGGTACCTCGCCGTCGCCGCTGACGGCCGTCCCCGCCTGTGTCAAGCGATCAGCAGCGACGGTGTGACCTGGGAGAAACCGGCCCTGGGCCTCCAGGATTTCGGCGGCAGCACCGCGAACAACATAGTCTTCGACCCGCCGGGCAGAATGGACGGCGGCAACGTCATCGTCGATCCCGATGATCCCGAGTTGCCTTACAAGCTTGTGTTTCACGTGACGTCGGATGGCGAAGAGGCACTGTGGGGGGCGGTCTCGGCCGACGGGTTGACGTGGCAGAGGCAACCAGAGCCGATCGGGCGAGGCTTCAGCGACCGGCAACAGGCGATAACCTTTCGCGACGACGGTGAGTTCGTTCTGCTGTGCCGCGTACCCGAGATGTTCTCTACCTACCAGGAGCGCGCCATCTACCGGATGGTGAGCCGGGACTTCCGCACCTGGTCGCCTCCCGAGCTGTTGCTGAAGTCCGCCCTGGACGACCCGCCGTACATGGAGTACTACAGCATGACCGGGTTCCGCTGGGAATCCGTGTATCTAGGGATTCTCGAGCGCATGCACGTGGAGCCGGATGTGGTCGACTGTGAGTTGGTGGTCAGCTACGACGGCCGCCGGTGGCAACATCTGCCGCCGCGCACCACGTTCCTGTCTCGCGGGGCTCCGGGGACGTGGCACAGCGACTGGATCTGCGCATCGTCGAACCCGCCCATCGCCCACGAGGGGGTGCTCTGGTGGTTTCTCTCCGGTCGGACCGGTTGCCACGACGAGACACCTCCCTCTAATCTGAAGGCGATCGGGGTGGCCACGAGCCGGATCGACGGGTTCGCCTCCCTGGCGGCGACGGAGCAGGGCGGTTGGGTTCGTACCCGTCCCTCCACCTGGCCGGGAGGGGAGCTGGCGATCAACGCCG
>CAYTIB010000081.1:0-3014 GCA_964437725.1 uncultured bacterium
AAAGAGCGACGGGGCCTTGAGAGAGAATCCTAAACAAGTTGTCATCGAAAAGTATGAAGAGGCCATGGAAAACGTCAGGGAGTTGAATAAACTACTACAAAAAAATAACGATAAAGTGACTGAACGAAAACTAGAGAACGCAAAACAAACCCTGGAAAGCATCTCTCGCTTCATGTTCAATCAAACCGAGGAATATGTTAAAGGTTTAGGTCGACGAGCCGGCGATTATGAAGAGGGCATGAAACTAGATTTCAGTGACTACTTAGGAACGATAATCACAAAAGGAGATGCTTATAACACCCATATCCCCCCTGTCATCCATAAGGACGCTACAAATACCCAAGCCCTTCAAGACGCTGGCTTTATCGACGAAAACGGGAATACCAAAAGCCTTAACCAAAACCTAGCTGAGAGAGAAATAACAAACATCTTAGATAAGTATCCCGACCTAGACACAGAAACAAAACAGGCTATCCTAGAGGCTTCAGATAATAATGAGATAAAAGCGGCCTTTAGACAATTACGTATTAACGGACTAGAGAAAGAACTATCGGAACTAGAAGAAAAAGATCCTAAAAAATCGGAGCTACTTACAACACTTACAACACTTAAAGAACTCAACAAGGACATCGAAACCAAACTAAACGAAATAAAACTAAACGAAAAAAACCCTCAAACAGACAAGACAAAAGCTGAACTCACTAAACTAAAAGAGGACCTCTCTAAACTAGAAAGTGACTACTCAAAAAATGACAAGCCAACCCTATCAACCATAGGACCTCTAATGAACGAACTAACCACCAAAATGGATCAGAAAGAAGACCTCTTTAACACCTATGAAAAGAAACTTCAACAGAATTCAGACGCTCAATTCAAGACCTTTTTAGTCCGACAAAGGATCAATACCGATGATGAGGAGAAAACAGATTACGTCTCAGAGGAAAATGCTAAAAAATGTTTCGTGCTCATGATAGAACAAGGCGCTATCGACAACGGCTGCCTCATTAACGACAAAATAAGCAAAACCAAAACAACTGACAAAGCCTTAACTACAGAACTAAAGACAATACGTGACGCTTGTGCAGCAAATCTAAACGAACTAGATACCTTTATAACCAACGCTAACGAAAATAACCCTAGTCTCCTAAACGTCTATAAAAAAGACCCGCTGGCAGCACCGGGCAGCTTTGACCCCAACCGATTCACATTAATGGGACACGCCACAAATAAATCACAACAAAGAATCATTGCAAAAACAATTATCGATAAGAGTTTAGAGTCTAGCGAAACAAAAACACTGATGGCTCTCCATATTATCCCAGGCGCTAAAGAAGCATTAATGCCTGACATTATTGATGAAAAAGGGAAACTCGTAGGAGATAGTTCCATTGACGACGATACCATCAAAGCACGACTTAATCTAAAAGGAATCCCTTATACAGAAGATAAGGTAGAACAGCTTACCCGAACCTTAAACCAAGGGTTAGCCCCAAGTCATATTTTAGAAAATATCGACCCCAATATAGCAAGAGAGATTATCATGGAAGAGCCCAATTCAGAACGCTCTAAAAACCTTATTAAGTTACTTTTAAAAAAGGAAAAAGGTGTCGATACCTTCAAAATAACTGAAACAGGGGAACGATACCAAGTCAGTCAAATCACAAAACAACTCATAAACCAGGCTATAAGTAGCGCCACTACAAAAAAAGAGAAACAAGATGCACTCTCAACCTTACAGTTTTTACAAATACAAGACCCTAACCTTAGAAGCTATCTCTCTCCTGAAGAAGGTCGCTTATTTGATACCTATTTCACACCCAAAAGCTCGTTTAAAGAAAGCATAACAAGCACTATAGATAAGTATAAAAACCGCCCAGAGGAATGTGTCAGACATATTACAAATCAATGCAATACGAACGCTGAACTTGAACAATCTCTCATAATACTTGCACAGACCATAGAAGGTTCCAAGTACAGCAGCAAAGAAATCCCTGCGTACACAAAGGCCCTTATGGAAACCTTAAAGAGTACCCTAACACAACTCTCTGAGCCTAAAGGACGCCCCTTTAATACCTTAGATAGTATTCAAACACTCGTACAAAACGTATTCATTAACAAGCTACCAAAACCTGAAAAGGACAAACAAACAAAGTCATTGGAAACTGCCATTCAACACACAAAAGACACCAAAGATATCAACGAACGTCTTTCTAAGTTCGATGAGATAGACGACGATAAAGAACGATTAGCCATGCAACGCACACTCTTTATCAAATCCGATGGATCGTTCAATGACGCGTTATTTAACACATGGTTTGGCAGCGACAAGGAGCCTACTGAAGAAGTTTCTTTTGAAGAAGTGATAAAAAAGATGATAAAAAACAACAAGTTAAATTCAGAAACCATCGAAAACAATATGTACCTATCCGTCACCACAAAAAAGACAAGTAAACTGGACGACGAAGAAACGGCGATTCAACACCAATGTCTACGAATGGGCATCGAACTAGAGAATGCCATTCACACTATCTCAGATGGATTAACAACATGGGGCCCAGAAAAGGATCGCGCCCTAGCCACCTTAGTACGACTCAATAACGAACATAAGGATATATTTAACAGCCTACTAACTGGTTCAGGAAAACAATCAGCCCTTTATACCAACATACAAGAGCGATTCGGATTCAAGACATTTCCAGGGTTTGATGTGATCAATTTACATCACGAACTAACAACAACCGAAGAAGTTGGCGATAAAAAAGAACAAGCACACTACAAAGCAATCAATCAAACATTGACTGCCTTAATGAATAAAGTAGGCACCGAAGATAGTCACGACCCTGAGGCCTTAAAAGAAATCGCTGGCATATTCACCGATAAAAAGAACGGTGACCCATTAGATGTAACCTTAATTAAACTAGCTCACTTTATGAATAAGCTTGAGGACGACACCACCGCCCAAGCAGACGAAGCTAAAGAAGCTGCTGCTGCTGCTGCTGCTGCTGCTGCTGCTG
>CAYTIB010000082.1:0-28097 GCA_964437725.1 uncultured bacterium
CCACACTTCGGCCTGACCATAAATCCGGCTTTTCCACCCATCGGACACCACGAACAATTAGTTGCTTTTGAAAAAAAACAACCGCTTTCTGTAGTGCGGCCTCTTCCCCCTCCAGATAGACTTTTGGAAAATAAGCATGACGCAACAGTACTGGGCCTTCATGTGTGAGTATCCACAACCGGACCTCGTCACCAATAAGATAAACATCGAACAACATCCCTTCAATCGTCATCATACTTTCGAAGTCGGTTCACCTCCTCCCGCAAGGCTAGAACCTCATTGGTTAGTAGTTCCACTTCTGCACGAAGCGGGAGCAATATCTGGATCTTTTTCTGCTGCTCGATAAGAGCAGAAAGTAAAACTAAATCCATCGGCCAAGGATGGCCCGCGTAAACCGAGGCGGCGACATGCTGCTTCCCGGAGTCAAAAAGGTGGTCCAGAGCTTCCTGGTCCTCTTTTCGCAAAGCCCTTCGAAATTGGCCGAGAGCCTTGAACTCCCCTTTGAGAGCTTGGCTGAAGGGAGCCACCGTTCGTCCCATCAGAGTACTCTCCAACTGGCGGGCGGAAACAGATACCTGCCACCACGATTCTTGATCACCTTTTTCACAGGTTTCACCATCCGAATCTTCACTCCCTCTCCATCCGTCTCCACAGACATAAAAGTCTTGGCCAAAATAACTAATTCACTAAATAAACTGTGTTGCCACCGGGAGCCTGCCACCACTATCGGCTGGATTATTAATAGAGGGAAATCCTGACTAATTTTTTGAATGGCTTTGTGAAAACGCCAAAATAAAGTCTTAGCCTCCCGCCGAGCAAAATTCCCATCCATGAATCTATTCAGAGGACCCGAGACAAGCACAATTGCAGAGGTACCATTCAGGTGTTGATGAATCCTCTCCTCTAACAAGACCGTGAGTTGGTGACAGGTAAAAGCCCTCGACAAAAGAAATCCCCTTTGATTTAGAAGTTTTTGAGGATGCGAGCCAATACGGCGAGCATACCGGGACAAGATATAAGGGTCGAAAGCGTTTGCAGCATCTACAAAAAGAACCTGGTTTCCCCGTGACACGAGAATCCCCGAAAGGAGTGTTCCCGTTATCAACGAAAGTCCCCCCTTGACCAAAGTGCAACCTCGAGACTCAAAACCCCCTATCTCCCCGAGTAAAGCTTCTAAGGGAATATCATGTGAGAAAGAGGTTATGGTGGATCCAGGCATGATAAATTCCTACCTTTCTTAGCGAAATAAAAACGAAAGTACCATTGAATTTTATTCCCTGTCAAGGAAATTCGATTTTTACTTCAATTCTCTTAGGGTGTTATTGAAGAACAAGAGGGGAGTATTCGCATAGAAATGTTCACCTTAACCGCCAGAATATCGCGAGGGTAATAGCTATCGGTTAGGCCATGGAACATGATAATTTTTTTCGTTGTGTTGAATCGTATTAATAAAAGCAAGAGCCAGAGACTTACCCGCGGCTTTAGCCAAGGAGTTCACACGAGAGATTAAATCAGCACGGGGACAGAAAACTCGATATCCCCTTTCTCGATAGGCTTCCTTCTCAGGGAGACTACTTCCATATAAAATAGCGGCCCTCTCCGATCGCCACTCCGTGGGTAACGCCAATGCCAGCGGCAGGCCCTGGCCGGCATTGTTTCCGAAAGCTACGTAATCCACACTTTGTTCCAGTGTTTCCAGTACATTTACGATCCCCGGAATAGAAACACAATCCCAGTTCAGCTTTTCCCGCTCAGCCTGCTCAAAGTCCAGTAAACAAGGGTAACCCTCGGCCATCTCGTAAGAACCTCGATTTTCGACAAGACGACCCCACAACAATGGGGTCTCCTGAACAAAGTTCTCCACTGTTACCTCGTTATCCAAGATCAGTACAATAAAGCACCTCTTCAATGAGCGGGCAAGATCGGAAGAAATGGTACTACTCATCTTTTTCCCCTATAAAAAAACTCTTGCTACCCAGACTATTTCGAAAAAACTGCAAGGAACTCATACTCAACTGGTGCCCCCGGCACGACTCGAACGTGCGACCCCAGGATTAGGAATCCTGTGCTCTATCCATCTGAGCTACGAGGGCACCCGTGAAATTGATAAGTTGCAGGCTATGTGTGATATTTGACTCTAGACCTTTCGCCATCTATTTCGGACATCCTTTGATGTCAAGCAGGGCCACCGGTCAAGCCTGAACCTTCCTCAGCGGTAATAGATCACGGAATGTAGGCCCACAGATCCAAAACCAAAGTTGCACCCGGGACGGGAAGAGGCACGTTAGAGTCCTCAATTGTGGTGCTTGCCGGTGGATGGTACGGAAACTTCTCCCTCCAAGTCTCAAAACCCAATATAAATTCATTGAAATCGGAGTGGAAGGCCTGACGTCGAATTATATTGTCATAGCCTGAACCCCCGGCAGCCTTCACAATTTTTTCGGCGTTTTCTAAAATAAAATTCATCTGCTTACGAATTTTCTTTTCGTACCAGGGATAGAAGGGGTTAGTCCGACACTCCCGTGGGAAATCTCCTTTACTGTCAGTGGCAATTCCCGTAGAGAGAAATAACAAGTTCCCGGCTTTCACCGCATGCGGCTCATTTAGAGGCCACTTTGGGACCCCCTTAGCCTTGACTACCTGTGGCTTAATTCCGCCGTCTTTCGTGACGGCCACAAGGTTGATTAGGACCTGACAGCCCTTGGCAGCAAGCCATTCGGCGGGTGCAATACAGCGGGCTGGTTGCCTTTTGGGAAAATACTCTTTCCACGCCTCATCGAACTCGACTATTTGCCTCATACCTTCAGCGGTGAGGAAAACTTGAGCTTTCACACTAAGGTCCAGGGAAGACTCCGCCTCTTCCAAAACCCGAACCAAGTGTTCGAGAATAAAGCGAGTCTGTCTTTTCACATCACTGCCAAGCACAAAATCACCGTTGGTCTGAGCGGAGGGTGCAACCCCGTGGATCCAGTCAGTCGCAACAAGTCCCGAACAAAAAACATATGGCCCAGTCCGGATAGCAGTACTGTGCGTAAATGGCGGAACAGGTAAGCCGGAAGGCCGAATCACTTCTTTTGTCCATCCGGAATCCTTAGTGATACCTATGCAGTCTATTTCAAGGACCGTCGGCAAACAGAGCAAATGGCTACAACCCACCGTTGTGGTAGTAGGCATCTCAGATGTTTCGGGCATGAATTCTTCCCAAACTCGCAGGGATTCCAAAACAGATCCCGGCCTCCACTCGGATGAATCCCCACCTACAATGAACTCATCCATCCGGACGGTGAGGTCAAAAGACGAACCTCCTGCATCCAAAACTTTTTCTAAATTTGGAACTACAGAAAGAGCTTGCAATCGAAGTGGGTCCGGTTGAAGGCTTAGGTTCGTCGTGGCGGGTCTTGCTTCCGGTGCCAAACCCCGCTCAGAGAAATCCCCGGCTGTCTTCCCTGCCACAAAAACCCACGGACCCACCTTAATGCCTGGCGAGTACCTCATTTTAGGTTTCACCAAATCCTTGGGAACAATTGCCTTTCGAACATGATCAACCATTTAATTTCCCTTGGTACAGCGAAATTAGAATTCTCAAAATGCCCTTCCTGCAAAACCTAACACGTCAGAAAAGCATAGCAATTAGGTTTGATTAATGGGTGTAACTATCTCCTGTCCACTCAGTTCAACATATACCTTTTCTGACTTTCGATGTCTTCCAGCAAGCCAATCACACAGCCAATCAGCCGCATGGTCCACGTAAGGGGCATCGATGGAGTGCTTCATGCCCTCGTAAAGAACGAGAGACTTTGGTTGGTTTACCCTTCCAAACACCTCCAAGGTAACGTCAAGGGGAGAAAGATCCTCATCCTCTCCCGCGATGCACATCAGTGGGCAATCAATATCCCCCTCCAGACCCTCTAGGGACAGGTCCTCCATGAACCGGTCGAAAGCGTCCTCATCTTCGTGTCCGGACATATACATGTAGTTGAGCTTGAATGTGGGAGAGGCCATATTAAAGATGGTATCCATACCGCTCTCCCAGCATGGCAGTGCAAAAGCGCAAGCCTTAAGCCGCTGCTCAGCAGCTACCACACGAAAACCCCAATATGTTCCCATACTGAAACCCATCAGGCCCAAACGCCCCTCATCTACATCCGGACGAGAAGATAGGACATTAAGGGCACTAACACCGGCGTCGGCATAGTTATCGGCGGTAACCCGTATCTTACGGACATTCGAGGCCCCCTGCCCTGGACCATCAATAACCAAAACTGCAAGACCGCGTTCCAGAAAGGGATCCCCATACATCGCGGTATTCTCCTTGACCATATCCATACCCGGTGTAATGAGAACCGTCGGATATGGCGGCTTCCCCGTAGTCGGTCGATGAAAAAGCGCAGGAAGAGAGCTTCCTTCAAAGGGAATCTCCAAGCGTTCAATTGGATGCGGAGCATACTGAATATATTTGTCATAACAGTGGTCTTGTAAGTTCTGAAATTCAATATGCTTGGGATGGTCGTCTTCAAAAAGAGGCCAATGCGCTTGGCAGTAGAGTTGAACCGCAATGAAATAGTTTTCCCGTGCAAGGACAGCATGTCCTTCGGTCTCTGCCTTTTCCGCTTTGGCCTGCCGCTTACGAGCCGCCTTTGCAAACTCACGTCCGATATCGGCAAATCGTCTAACCCGCTGACGAATGGCTTGTACATCTCCCATCACCTTCGAACCGCAATAACTCAATAATCGGTTGGTGCGGCCTTGATCCCAGTCGACACCCACTGTTCGTACAATGTTGTCTAAAATCCAACGTTGTTCTTTCCAGCGACGCATGATCCTTTCGCGGTTCCGACTGATCTTCATCCATTATCTCCTAGGTATATCCATTGCCATAAGCAGGAAACTTTAAGCACTATATCTCTTTAGTGTTACCCCCCTGAGTCGAAACCCATGCAAGGGGACACCCCCAACCAAATTTTGCCCCAAAGCAGAAAACCCCAAATCAAGCACGCAGTTAGGGACCGCCTCACCGCTTTACATTTTCACGGTTATTTCTTTTTCGTAGATAAAATATTTCAGGTCTAAATTGTCTCTGTGTTTCGAGGAGGTCTCTCACTTTCCCTTCGGCCGGTCAAGGTTGAATAACTTCAGAGCACTCTCTCCCAGGATATTCCGCCTTGCCTGATCGGACAAAAAGGGTAGGTCGAAAATCGTACTCGGCAAGTCAAAGTCCTGGTGAGGCCAATCCGAGGCGTAAAGCAATTGAGTTTCTGCCTTGACCAATTCGAATGTCAGTTCCAGCGCTTTAAGATTATGTCTCTCCAGTGGCTGAGACGAAAAAAACATCTCGCGAATATACTCGCTAGGCAAACGCTTTAGAGCAGGAGCTTCTGAGGAACGTAACATGTATTCGCTATCCAATCGTTGCATAATAAAGGGCACCCAGGCCAATCCACTCTCGATCCACATCACCTTCAAATTGGGGAACCGCTCCGGTAAACCGTTGAGTACCCAATTGACTAAATGAACCAGATTCCAAAGGACAAAAGCGACGCTGTGTAACCCAATAAACTGGTTGAACAGGGACATCGCCGGCTCATGCCAGTAGTATCCACCGTGAAAGGCTAGCGGGAGCCCCCGCTCCTCTAGTTCGGAGTAAACCTTCATATATTGATTTTCTTGAATCGCCTTGTTACGTACGCTGGTAACCATAAAACCAATAACTCCCGGCTCATCAGCAAATTCTTTGATAATCTTGACAGATGCAACCGGATCACTAATAGGAAGGTAGAGCATTGACTTAATCCGTGTATCGCCTTTAAGAACATGCTCCACCATCCAACGATTGTAGGCTTGGCCTAACAAAACCTCCATATGAAGTTGCGGATGGGTTCCAAGGCTCAACATGGGGGTGGGGAAAACTACCATATAGTCCAATCCGATACTTTCCATCGCTCGTCGGGTTAAGACCACTTCAGGATGAACATCCGTTTCCTCTATCGGTTCGAGTCGAGCTGTATCGTGCGGAATGCGGCCTCCCATATCCTGATAGGACAACCCTCGGTCACCGACCATTCCATAGGGATGAGCCTTTTGATTAGCGAGGGCCTGGGAACGAATGACCGGATCATCTATGTATTGGCAAACCTCCTTCCAAACTACGGTCTCGACATGATGCGAATCTACATCAAAAAGTACATAATCCTGATATTTCCGTTCCGCGGCTTGCCACCTCGCATGGGCGAGAACATCACGAGTGTCCGTGTAGACATCGATCTGCTGGGCCGGAACCTCCTGAACTTCCTGGACTTCACGGGCCATTCTTAGCTCTCCCAATAACAAAATTCGGTCACCCTGACCTTTAATAAGCTGTCCGCAAGCACCTTCTATTTAAACTCGCTGACCCTTAGTTGGGGGACAAGGCAACCTTTTAATCCCATCACACCATGTAGCAGATTCGCATTCTCTTCGACTACATCACACACAAGCCATATTGTGGATCCATCCGTCCCTTGTGGCTAGTTGAATACCTTGAGGCAATCTAGTTTCCCGACTAGATGACGACATAGACCTCTCCGCCACGGACAACCACTTCAAACTTCCTAAGCTTCATCTTGGGATTCGCAGGAGAGGCACCTGTCTCAATATCGTACTCATAACCATGCCAGGGGCAAACGATATGAACATGATCCTCAGAAAACTTGAAACCAAGACTAGTTTTGTCAGAAGCTAAAGCCTGTTCAACCTTGCGAAAAATACCCCCCTGACATACAGGACCTCCCTGATGAGCACAATGATTTTCATATGCAAAAAACTGTTCCTTAACGCGAAACACCCCAATTTCGAGGCCTTTACTAGAAACAACCTTGCGCTCAGTCTCTTTAAACTCTGAATCGCGCCCTATGTAAATTTCCGACAACAGGAAATCCTCCAACAATGTTCAAACTGTTTCGTTCCGCCACTTATCCATCGGCACTAGAAATGAAAACCTTGAAAACTTAAGGTAGCCGTCAGACAACAACGTAGACCTCGCCATCCCGCAAGACTACCTCAATCTTTCTTAACCGGAAGACCGGATTTGCAGGTAAACAACCCGTCTCCAAGTCGTACTCATAACCATGCCAAGGACAAACGATATGAACATGATCCTCAGAAAACTTCATGCCCAGACTTGTACCATCCGCTTGAACGTTTTCTTCAACCCGATTATAGATTTTTCCTTGGCAAACCGGGCCGCCCTGGTGGGGACATTCGTTTTCATATGCGTAGAACTTACCGTTGACGCGAAACACCCCAATTTCCAAACCGTCCGTGGGAACTACTTTCCTTCCCCCTTCTTCAAACTCCTCCTCGTCACCAACATAAATCTCAGACACACCCGGCCTCCTTAGTATTTTCGATGAATATTAAACTGACCGGTGTTCAAGTCCGAAATCTCTTTAAATCGTCTTTAGAGAGATCGGCTTACACTCCCTTTGGTCGGTCCAGATTGAAAAGCTTCAGGGCAGTCTCTCCTAAGATATTCCGCTTTGCTTGATCGGAGAGAAAAGGCAGATCGAAAATGGAGCTAGGTAGATCAAAATCCTGATGAGGCCAGTCCGAAGCGTAAAGAAGTTGGGTCTCAGCATTGATCATTTTGAAATTCATTTCCAGAATTTCCAAATTGCTCCGCTCCAAAGGCTGGCCCGAAAAGAACATCTCGCGAATATACTCGCTCGGAAGCCGTTTTAGCCCAGGAGCCTCAGAGCTACGAAGCATATATTCATTATCAAGCCTTTGCATGATAAAGGGCACCCAGGCCAATCCACTTTCGATCCACATAACCTTGAGATTAGGAAAACGCTCCGGTATACCGTGAATTATCCAGTTGACCATGTGAACCAGATTCCACAAGACGAAGCCTACCGAATGGACACCAAGAAACCTATGGAATTGCTCCATGACAGGCTCGTGCCAATAATATCCAGCATGAAAGGCCAACGGAAGCCCTCGCTCTTCGAGAGTCGCATAAATCTTCATATATTGATTGTCTTGAACCGGCTTATTGCGGACACTGGTAATCATGAATCCAATCACGCCGGGTTCCTCGGCAAATTCCTCAATTGTACGAAGGCACGCTGGCGGATCGTTGAAAGGCAAACAAATCAGCGTTTTGATCCGGTTATCGACTTTAAGAATATCTTCCACCATGAAACGATTGAAAGCTTGGGTTAACAGGACCTGCATGGGAATCTGCGGGCTCATTCCAAGTTGGAGCATAGAGGTAGGGAAAACCACCATGTAGTCCAAGCTGAGGCACTCCATGGCACGCTGAATCAAAACCACATCGCGGTGAACATCAGAATCCTTCACCGATTCCCAAAGACCACCTTCATGCGGAATACGCCCTCCAACATCCTGATAGAGCAACCCACCAGCAGTGTTCAATCCGTAGGCGGCAGCTCTCTCTGAGGTCATCGCCTGAGAGCGTATTACAGGATCTTCGATATATTTAGCGACATCTTTCCAGTGCAAGGATTCGATGATATGAGAGTCTACATCGAATACAACGTAGTCCTGCAGATTCCGCTCTTCCGACTGCCGTTTGGCATTCGCCAGAATCTCTCGCGTATCTGTAACAGCGTCCATAACCTGAACGGGAAACTGTCGCTCAACCTGTACTTCTGACTCCATAGCCACATTCTCCTCCAGGCAACTTTGGGGAGTCTAAGCACCCAGAATCCACACCAATACACTGCAATGATGAGGGGAGCCCCAGGCCTCCTTAGACATCAGATGGAGGTCCACTGACCATATACACGGAAGGTACCATACTGCAAACCGAAAAATATCAAGAAAAGTAACGTGAGCGGGACCCGATGTGGACTATATCCATTCGGGTCCCGCTCCGTCTCTCAATTCAATTATTCGTTAAACTCATTTGTATAGTATTGATCCACAGCTTTTGGTTTCATCTTGCGATACTTTGTCAACAGCTCGATTGTTAGCTTCCAATCGGCTGGAGCCATCCAGCCAACTGGTTTGCCTTTAGAATTCTTGGTATTTAAAAGACTCAATGACATCTTGAGGTTTGTGATAGCAATCTTCTTCTTCGTAACGGTCATAGGTGCCCGTTTCATCAGACCTGAAATAGCCTTATCTGGATTCTTTTTAGCTTCCGCATATCCCTTCCCTGAAGCTCTTATGAACTTCCGAAGCATCGCTCCCCGATTCTTGATTGTATTGTTGTGGACAACCAACCCACCACCAAGAAGACTCACCTTATAATCGGCATAGCGAAGATAGCCGAGTTTGTGCCCACCACCACCAGAAGCGGCCATCTCAGGAACGGAGGTAAAATAGGTCAGGGCTACATCCACTTTCCTAGCAAGGAGAAGCTGCTTAATGGCGGCCGGACCAGTAGCAACCCCGACGATTTTATTCATGTCGATTCCATTTGCAGCTGCAAAGGCGGGGAAAAGGATCCAACCACTATCTGCCGCGCCATATGCAATCTTCTTTCCATTTAAATCTGACGGTTTTGTGATCCCACTATCCTTGTGGAAGACGGCCGACTGGGGTCCACTTTGTAGAAAGGAAAAAATGGCCTTGATTGGGGTATCTTTGGATATAGCGAAGGCTGCAGTACCTAGGTCAGAAACACCGACATCCGCCTTCTCTGCTCCGACTGCTTGGATGGCCATCGAGGACCCTTTGCCTTGGGTATAGTTAACATCCAGCCCCTCCGCTTTGTAAAAACCGGCATCGAGAGCCAGCATGAAAGGGCTGATGTTCGGGTTCCAAACCCACCAGTTCTGAAATTGGATCTTCTCAGCCGCATAAACACTGGCACCGAGACTAAAAATCAGACCGATGACAGCAACCATGCCTAGAGTCCATCTACACACCTGCCTTTTAAAAGCCATCTCGACTCTCCTCCCGTTAAAAACAAAAGAAATCCATCCACATACATAATATTGCGGCAACAGCCAATACCTTGGACCCCCCAAAAACTTTAGAGGGACCGCCGTGTTCCCTTAAAACCACAACCTGCGTCTGATGTGAAAAACGCTAACAATCTAAGGGAAACCTGTCAACACAAATCTTCAGTTTACCTAAATACTGGTTGGCTGATTTAGGGTTTATCAGATTTAGCCAGATTAGAGGAATAAAAGAAATTTAGCTCAGTGGCCACTAACAAAAATCCTCACTGAAAAAGCAGAAATCCTCAAACGTTAAATTCCTGATCGAGAATTTCATAGATATAACGCTCTAAGGAAACCGGATAAAACTTCGCGTCAGGAGCGAGAATAATCCCCGTATCGATAATCTCTCTTCGTGCCAACTCGTCCATTGCCCGGTTCAAAAGCGATTTTGGGTCAGTGTTCACTTTTTGAATTTTGAGTTCATCATTTTCAAGCTGTATTTGTGAGCGGGAGGAATAGAGAAAGCTAAACACGCGGCCTACAAGGGCTGTATCCATGTGCTCAGTCTCTTCAAAAACATCTCCATAAGTCTGTTGGATTGCATTGGGAGTAAATACATGTCGAGGCGAAACCCGAATCTTCCCCCGGATTTCAATAGCCCGCTCACTACCAGTAGCTACCGGTCCAGCGAGGATATATGGAAGCGTATGATATCCCGATATAATCCCCGAAATTGGCTTTCGCAAAACCTGTGTTTTCTCGAAAATGCTTCTCAAATGCTCTCGATCGACTCCGTCATCAAACATTCACATCTCTCACGTACTAGGGGTTGTAAGAAAGGACTACCAAGATAAATTCACTTGACCGAATGCCCTGATTTCCGATCAAGCAACCTTTACTATACTCCATCCAAACCTGAGCAACACCTCTCAAGTTCGAAGGCAACTCATCAATACGAACCTGTCAGCCTATGAGATCATATATTGAAAGAGCGTATGATTTTGTAACATTGGCCAAATTTGCAACATTCAGACACTCTCCCTTTGTGCCGTCATACATCGAGTAAACGCCTGATGGGGTGATACCTCCAGCCCCGTATGTGATACTCGTGCACCCATATTCAGAAATTGGCCCGCCATCACTGGAAACTGAATACCGTGCCGGTTCTGGATAAAGTGGCGCCCTTTTGAAAACCTCCTTGTGAATCCTGTGAACGGTTTTCACAAGTTCATGGTCAGGCGAGGTCTCATATCCATTGCTCACCATATAGAAGTCTACCTCAGAATGAAGCTCAGGGTCTTTGGCTTCTAACCGGTAGAGCCAAGCCAGAAGTTCATCGCGAACTTCTACCGGAGTCATTCCGGGCAAAGTTGTGATATGTACATATAATGTGCAGTATGGCGCAGGACAAAATGAGGGCTTAAATGGGAGTCCACCTTCAATTGCGCCAATCCCAACTGAAACTAACATGAACGAGTGAGGGTGCTGCCTGCGATATTGGGCTTCCCAGCCTTTTAGGCCCTCCCGGATTTTCACCATTTTCTCAATAGCATCTACCCCTTTATCTTTACTAAAGGTGTGTTGGCCAATACCCTGAGTGGTAATTTTGGCGAATATGTACCCAGTGTTGCCTAGCTGAACTCGCATCCCCGTTGGTTCACCAATGATAGCAAGGTCAGCTACACACCCATGCGACATCAAAAACCGCGCACCACTACCTCCTCCCCGATAACCGATTCCTTGGTAATGACTGACCGGTGCCTTCTCAATTTCGCCAACAACCCCTGTAATCAAAACGTCACCCGAGGGCTCAACCCCGGTCTCCATTAGCGCCTCAACCGCACCAATGTAGCCGGCAAAAGCGTTCTTCATATTCGAGGCCCCAAGACCATAGATCCAATCCCCGTCACGAACAACCTTGGAAACCTGACCCGGAATCTTGTCCGCATCCGTTCCGGAGGTATCGAAATGGGCATTAAACATTAGGTTTCGACCTCTGCCCTTCCCACGAAGCTTCGCGATAACGTTGTTACGTCCCTCTTCCACCTCTTGGAGCGATACCTCAAGCCCGATCCTCTCCAACTCCTTGGCCAAAAAATCCGATATCTCCGCCTCGCTACCAGTGGGGCTAGGAATATTGGTCAATTGCTCTGTTAACTCTCCGACTCGGGCTTTGCTAACCGCCTTGACGATCCGGTCCCGAACTGAGCCCTTCTCAGTTTTTCTTTTTTTGACGACCGTCTTGGATTTTCCCATTAAGTTTCTCCCGGGTATTTGGGAAATTATAGCCAGTTGGGCAGTACCATAATGTGTCACGTTTCCTTTAGGGTTCGTACAGTAGGATTTTCATCGGCGAAGGATTGTATCCCGTATTCACGTTGTTTTCCTGGGGGCAGTTCGAAATGCCCACTAAAACGTCCATCTCCACCCGCAGATCCGTATAGTCCCCGGGCTGAGTGGGCGTAGGTCGGATCTCGAACGTTCCATCGGGATCACAGGAAACATTTAGGAAAAATGTGAAGCATGCTCCGTCATCAATCCGACCCCGAGTAAAACCATGAGGTTGAAGAGCATTCACAAGATTTTCGGAACAACTCCTAGTCCCTCGAACACCAAATCGCTTGTAATTTGCCTCCTCACAACAGTATCCGCCACCCATGAAATGCACACCAACAGTATCCTCCAAAATTGTATACATTGGATTGCACTTGTTGGTATACAGAATGTGTCCCGTTGTAGGTTTCCAAGTTTTGTTTAAGAAATTGCTCCAGACCACAGAAAGCTTCTCCTCAAACGGATCAACAAGACTGAAGGATGCATAATCCAACACCTGCACACCCTCTAAATCAATAACTCGGATGCACTGCCCCCTCGTTAATGTCAGATCACAATACTCACGTGCAGGAACAATGATTTCCTCAACCTGTCTTCCAGGCACGTCATGGGCGCGTTCCAACATCCCATTTTCCGTAGACATTTAGCTCTCCAATTAACGTCGGGAAACCATTTCCCTTTTCAAGAGATTCTCATGCATTCCAAAGCCTGGTTCAATCCAACGGGTGACAAAAAATTTCAAACCGACATAACCTAAAAAGACAAATCGAGACCACAGCTGCATTCCTATGCTCTCCATTGATCAATCTTTAGAACCGCGACGTAATTAGATCCTTCCAAACTCTCTGGCTCCTTAACAAGACGGCCTATACCGAAACTTTCCGAAGCGAGGAACGCGGCGGATTCCGCAAGTCGCAAACCCCTCGGCTCTACAACCTCCTCAAAACAGGCCACCTCTTCTAACCGGTTCTCCGAAAAAATCCTGCACTGAATTTTAAAACTTGCAGCCAGAATGTCGATCACTGCTTTACTTGGATCCAGATCATTCGTCGCCACAACTAAAATGGAACTCCATGCAAAACCGAATTGCAGTAGTCTGTTGCGGATTCTCAACTCCAAGTCCTCAGTCTCAACAGGTTTCACACTACTCAGGCCAACGACTAAATTTTTCGGCCGAATGACTGCAACAGGATATGGGATACCACTGAGTTGCTCTTCAACTAGGCGGTGGGTGACAACTATTGCTGCGTCAAACGATCGGCCCTGAAGCTGTCCGGGATCATCCAAAACCTCTACTCGTCCCGTTGCACCCCAAAAAAGGCCTTCTCGGTTCTCAATTTCAGAACACAAACCAACTTTCCCCCTACTCCGAAGAGCATTTTCAACTGCTTGAACGGCCGAATCTTTTTCGACCACCCACCCAAAGTTTTTTACCAATGATACAAGTGTAACCTCAGACATAATATTTCCGGCCTCAGCATTGACCAAGGTTCGTACCCGCGTTTATAGATGAACCGATCGATTGCTTCTTAAATTACCCCTAAACGATAGACAGGAAGGGCACTTTGATTTACATTCCAAGTCCAAAGAAAGAGAATGCAACCTGACTTGATCTATCCCTTCGCACCTCCGGCAATCGGAGGGAATATTCCAACGGTATCGCCATTTTTCAGTACTTTCTGCAAACGAGATTGTTCATCATTACACATAACCAGACTAACTTCTTCTTGAGGAATTCCAAGCTTTTCAATTACATCGATAATCCGACTGTCCGCTCGAATTCTTATCCGGGATACCTTTTCTCCTCTGTCGGGAAGAGGAAGGTAATCCACAAAATGCGCAAACACACGGACCTCAATTTCCACGGTTAAGCGCCACCTTTGCTGCTATTAGTGCCTCGTGGTATATCCGCCATAGTGGGATTTTCTTCTCCTTGGCCAATCGGCGGCAATCCTCATATTCGGGAGAAGGGCTTCCAGTGGATTCCCCAACTGAAGAGACCTTGACCTTCACCTCGCCAAAGGGTGTCGCAACAACGATTTCACTTCGGCCGGTTGCTAGCCGGTCAACTGAAAACCAACGCGCACCTAAAGTCGTTGTCTCACGAAGGATCGTGCGGGTAACAACATCTCTCCCTTCTTCGCGACAAAGAACTGAGAGTAACGTACCCGGCCGAAATTTTTTCATGCCAACGGCCGTCCAGAACACATCTAATGCCCCTTGTGCGAACAAGATCTCCGCCACATACTCATAGAATTCAGGGTTCATGTCATCTATATTAGCTTCCACCATCATAAGTCGTTCGACTGTTTCATTGTCATTCAATTCTCCGCCAACCGTCCCAAGGGGCTCTCCCACCAAAAGTCGAAGCACATTAGGAACTTCCAAGTCTCGAGTTCCAGCCCCATAGCCCACGGCCTTTTCCCGCATGGCAGGGATCGGTCCAAACTCATCGGCCAAGGTTGTCAAGATAGCTGCTCCAGTCGGTGTAACCAGTTCCGCTTCAATACTGGTCCCACGAATGGGAACATCCTTAATCAACTCCAACGTCGCGGGGGCAGGCACTGGCTGACGCCCGTGTGCGGAATCAATTAATCCCGTACCCACTGGAAGAGAAGAGCCCACAACCTGAGTCACGCCAAACCATTCGAGACCAGCCACGGAGCCAACAATATCCACTATTGCATCCATGGCTCCAACCTCATGAAAATGAACCTCTTCTATTTTCATCCGGTGAATACGAGATTCGGCCTCTGCTAACCGATGGAAAATTTGAAGACTTTTCTCTTGAATGCCCATTGGGATGTCACTAGCTTCAATGATCTTTCGGATCTCATGGTAACCCCGGCCTCCACCACAATCATTCGCCAAAACATTGACTTTGGTTGCTCCAAATCCATTCTTCTTAACGACCTCAGATTTAACCGAGAGTCCATTTAGATGAAGCTGATCTATCGAAACCTGGAGGATTTCCATAGGCATTCCAGCGTCCACCAGTGCCCCCAAGGTCATGTCCCCCGCAATTCCCCCAATACAGTCAAAGTAGGCAATCATCGATTTCCAATCCGATTAATTCGATCAGCTATGATTGCGGCACCAAATCCATTGTCAATATTGACAACGGAAACGCCAGGAGTGCAGGAATTGAGCATGGAAAGCAATGCGGCTAAACCGCCGAAGTTCGCTCCGTATCCAATACTCGTCGGAACTGCAATGATCGGGCACTCAACCAACCCACCGACAACACTCGGAAGCGCTCCCTCCATCCCAGCTACAACCACAATAACTCTAGCCTGCCTAAAACTTGACCAGTTTCCCAAAAGTCGGTGAAGGCCCGCAACGCCCACGTCATATATCTTCTCCGTCTTGCTACCCATCAATTCGAGTGTGACGACAACCTCTTCCGCTATATGTAAATCGGATGTGCCAGCAGACATTACAACCACCTGTCCAACTTTCTCTTCTAATGGATCCCTTTCCGCACGATGCAACACAGCAATTCGGGCGGCTTCAAAATATTCAAAGTGCCCTGCAAGCGTCTTCAGCTTTCGTGCAACATCAGGAGAAACACGGGTGGCCAAAACCATTCCCCCGTCTCCTTCGCGAATTTCGCGGGCAATAGCACAAATTTGCTCTGGAGTTTTCCCCTCGGCATAAATAACCTCATCATTACCATTTCGAAGAGGTCTATGATGGTCGACTTTTGCAAAACCAAGGTCAGTGAAGGGTAGTACTCTCAACTGCTCCAACGCTTCATTCGCTGAAACCAGTCCTGATTCAACATCTGACAAAAGAGATCTCAGTCGCTCAGTTTCCATTTAGGTTGGCATTACGGGGAGAGGAACCAAATGTGAGTTTGCGCTATTACTTTTATATCCTCGCAAATCAACAGAAACTCTCGCAAACCCTATAAGGGAAAAAGCTTTTTCGACCTCGTTCATCAGATCGGACTGAAAAAAACTGCGTATCTCGTCCTCTCCCACTTCGATTCGAGCAACTGCACCATGGTGGCGAACCCGAAGCTGGCGAAAACCCAACCCACGCAGATGCGCTTCTGCCTTTTCCACCCTTTTAAGCCTTTCAACTGTTACACGTTCACCATGAGGAATACGGGAAGCCAAACAGGCCATGGCAGGCTTGTCCCACGTGGGCAATCCAAAAACCCTCGAGAATTGCCGAATGTCTGCCTTTCCTAATCCGACCTCCTGGAGCGGGCTATGAATCCCGAATTCCAAAGCCGCGGCATGACCAGGTCGGTTGTCCGACAGGTCATCAAGAATCGCCCCATATGCAATGTTGGACAAAGTTTCCTTCTCAGCAATAGACCGTAGGGAGTTAAACAGCTCTGCTTTGCAAAAGTAGCAACGGTCAACAGGGTTTGCGGCATACCGAGGATTCTTTAGTTCTTGGGTGTCTACCTCAAGGAGACGAATACCAATATGACCGGCTAATCGACGTGCCTCTATTAATTCCGACTGAGGGAGGGAGGGTGATCGCGCAATTGCAGCAACAGCATTGGTACCAAGAACCTCAAACGCAACGTATGCAAGAAAGGCGCTATCCACTCCGCCTGAGAATGCAATTAGAACGCCCCTTAGCTCACGGAGTAAATCTCGAAGATGATTCAGCTTGTAAGCAACCTCTTGAAAAATCATTAAAACCCAAAGGTAGGTGAATGACAGAAAATCAGATTGTCAACAATGCCCGTGTTCGCTATAACTTTTATTAAGTTTCATTATCTTTCCGGGCTCAAAGGAAAGCAATGGAGTCCTTGATGAAAACGAAAGAAAATAATGCAGTGATCACGGAGGCAAAAAGTCAGCATGTGAAGCACTTTCCACTATATCCGTTTAAAACGAGTCGCAACGATCATTACAGTTCCCTGGCAAAACCCTTTATTTTATTGGCGGAACACCTTCTTGCCTTTCCATTACGAGGAGCACCTATCAAAAAAAAATTATTTCTCATCATGAAAGGTTTTATTTTTAATATCGCAATATTTCTCGCTCTCACCGCCTTATTTGCACTGCCCTTGGCAGAAGCGCGGAAACCCGAAAAAAGCAAAATGGGAATCCGTACCATTAAGCGACAACTTCGATTTGACCTTATCCATTTCCCCAAGCCCCGCTTCATCCCTGATCTCACACTATCTGATTTAGACGGGAACAAGGTTCGACTTTCTGAACTAAAAGGAAAAATTGTTGTGCTGAACTTCTGGGCAACATGGTGCCCTCCTTGCATTAAAGAAATGCCTAGCCTAGATCAGCTTCATAGATTTTTGAGGAAACAAAAATTCGAAGTTATTGCTGTCTCAGTGGACACCGAAGGAACAAAACTTGTTCGGAAATTTGTTAATAGAGGAAAATTCACCTTTCGCGTACTAATCGATTCAGAAAAGAAAACGGAGGGGCCATTTGGACTTCGCGGCCTACCTATCTCCTACGTCATCGATCACAGAGGTCTCATGATAGCCGGAGCCATCGGTGCAATTAATTGGAGTTCTAAAAAAGCGATTGCGTACTTCGAAACCCTAATCAAAGAAGCCAATTCCCCCTTACGGAATTAGCACCCTGTCGAGCAAACTGCCTAAAGGGCTAGCGATTAGCTTGTACAGGTAAAATCGAGAAGTATTCCTATATCGTTCTTACGAGAAACACCTTCGCATCTGTTCTATGCTGATATACTGCCTTGGGACGAGCGAGGACTCCCCTAAATCGTACTCAAGGGGTTGAGGTCTTCCCCTAGCTAACGGAGGATACAGTGATAGACATTAAGTCAGAGGAAACAGGAGGCTATGCTGAGCACAAGGAGCTCAGTGCCAACAAAGACCAACTCGCCTTCGCAGTGATTACGGTCAGCGATACCCGCACAGAAGAAACCGATAAGAGCGGAAAAATGATCAAGGAAATGATGACTAAAAAAGGGCACCAACTTACACGTTACAACGTGGTCAAGGATGACCAAAGTTCCGTACGTGCGGAGTTTGAAGCATGCCTATCAGATCCAGAAATCTGCGTGCTCATTTCAAACGGGGGAACAGGGGTAGCCGTGCGCGACGGAACCTATGAGGTGGTAACATCGTTTTTGGAAAAAACCCTGTCCGGATTCGGCGAGATTTTTCGGATGTTGAGCTACGATGACATCGGCCCCGGAGCCATTATGAGTAGAGCCACAGCCGGGATAGCCCGAGGAAAGGTCATCTTCGCCATCCCCGGATCTTCGGGCGCCGTCCGATTGGCTATGGAGAAAATCATCTTAGAGGAGGCAACACATCTCTACTGGGAAATTACGAAATAAGACATTAAAACTCAAATAGCTTTTCGCCCAGACAGACCCCTAAGATGTTCTCTACCAACGCAAAATTTTTCATCTGGGGTGCAGGAAGAAATCTCGCGCCCGAAAGCAATCAAAGTTCTAATGATTCGGAAGTAAGGAGACCTAGCAACAAGACTCGCTAACGTGCACCTTGAAACTTCAGAGCTTTCAATAATTTCTCAGCCGTGATGGGTAAGGAGGTAACCCGAACACCGGTCGCGTTGTAAACAGCATTCGCAATGGCCGCAGCGGTAGGATCTATGGGCGTCTCGGAGCCACCCTTTCCTCCGAAGGGGCCGTAGGGGTCATTTGTTTCCACCAGGATGGTCTCAACATGTGGCGATCCTTCCGCCTTGGGAAGAGGGTAATCAGCGAAGCTTCCGTTCACGATCTCTCCCTGGTCATAAATCATTCTTTCGAAAAGGGCCAAACCCATGCCCTGGATTACCGCTCCCTCCACCTGTCCATCTGCCGTCAACGGATTCAGTGCACGACCGATGTCGTCCGCCGCCACAAGACGCTGCACAGTAATCCGTCCGGTTTCTAAATCTACCTCAACTTCAGCAACCTGCGCAGTAAATGTATATGCAGCCGCCACGTTGCCATACCGGGTTTTATCGGCCATGACTGAAGGCGGGTCATAAGTTGCTCGCGCCAAAATAGGCTCCCAACCGGGAGAGCAAACGGAATCCTCTATCAGCGTCTTTACCGATATACCCTTTTCCCTCGTCCCCACAACAAAAATATGTCCATCTAGAACTTCCAAATCCTCCGACGATACCTCCAGTCGAGAGGCGGCCAAATTTAGAATCTCTTTTTTGGCTCTCGAAGCAGCCTTTCGAACAGCGTTTCCGGCAATAAAGGTGAGTCGGCTGGCCCTTGCACCTAAACCCAACGGCGTGTGATCAGTATCCGCAGCCGAAAGCTCCACATCTTCAATGCGAAATCCCAACTCTTCAGCAACAATCATGGCCAAAACTGTATTTGCGCCTTGCCCTATGTCCCCTTCCCCAATGGCCAAAGCTGCCCGTCCGTCTTCTCGAATTCGGATTTCGGCATTAGCTCCGTCCCAATCCATATGTACCCGATTTCCACTGACATGAACGGCACAAGCAATTCCCAGTCCTCGCCTGAAAAAAGATTGGCTATCCAATAATTTGCCCCTCGGATTTGGGTTTTTTTCTTCTAAACTTTGCCATTGGAAAGCATCTGCCGCCTTACGTATGCAATCAGTCAAGCCACAACTCTTCATCTCCCATCCGTGAATCGACGTCTCACCCTGTCGAATGGCATTTTTGAGGCGAATCTCAATGGGAGACATTCCCAGGATCTCTCCCAACTGATCTATGCAGGCCTCCAGAGAAAAAACCATTTGTGGATTTCCCATCCCACGGAATGCTCCTGTCGGCAATCTATTGGTATAGATCATCTGAGCCTCAGTTCTAAGGGATGCAAATTGATAACAGTTATCCATCCGCATACAGGTAACACTCAGAACCTTCTGGGTTCGCCCAGAATAGGCCCCTGCATCCCCTTGAATAAAAGCTTCCTTCGCCGTAAAAGTCCCATCGGATGATGCCCCTAACCGCAGGCGAATACGGTAGGGAACACGTGGCCGCGAACCTCTAAATTCTTCCAAACGTGAATTATTCAAAAAAACAGGCCTGCTAGAAGTTCGGGCAAGGAGAGCAGCAATCACGGTGTTGGGTTCATCAACCATTTTCCCACCGAAAGCTCCTCCTACCACTGGTTGGATAATACGTACCTTGGAAGGATTCATATCCAAGGCTTCAGCCACACGGTCCCGTGCAGGAAAGATATTCTGAACGGGAGCGTGAAGTGTAACCTTTCCAGAAGGGTCTACCTCAGCCAGCGTTCCGATCGGCTCCATGTAGGCATGGTGTTGCATCGAAGTCTCAAAAGTATTCTCATAAACAGCTGCCGCCTTTTTGAACTCTTTCTCAGGTTCGCCTCGTAAAAAACTCATCCGACGAACAATGTTGTCAGGAGATCTCTCGTGCAGGACGGGTGCACCTTCATCAAGAGCTTCGTCAATACTTAAAACCGGTTCCTGGATTTCATAATCTACCCGGATCCGGCCAATGGCCTCGATGGCCGCTTCCTCGTCTTCGGCTGCAACAGCTGCAACCTCCTCCCCTGCAAAACGAACTCGATCAGTTGCCAGGGCGGTTTGGTCCTTAAGCTCGTGCCCCCAACGAACCTGAGGAATACGTTGCCAAGTCAGTACAGCTCGAACACCTGGCATCCTTTCGGCACCCGAGACGTCAATCTGTGTAATTCTTGCATGAGGATGCGGACTCCGGAGGACCTTTCCCACAAGCAAGCGGGGTGGACGAAGATCGGCAACATAAGCTGCCATCCCTTGAACCTTCGCAGGCGACTCCAACGTCGGCACTGGTTTGCCAATCCAGCGAAAATCTCCTCTCGCAGCTTCCATTTAACCCTCAAAAATTGATCACAAATTTTCGAAAACCCTGAAAAATCTAGCGCTAGGGAATAACAATCAATTCGTCGTTCAATGTTTGATCCGAAAGAAGCTCACACCCACCCTCCGTAACCGCCACCATGTCCTTGCTCTGCAAACCAAAACCTTTCCCGACACCGTAGACGAGTGGCTCAATCCCCAAAACCATGCCAGCTTCCAATATGGCGTCAGAGTACTTTCCTAAGTATGGCTCTTCGTGAAGATGCAGGCCTATACCGTGGCCAACAAACGAGATAGGAGGGAAACCTAGTTCTTTAAACTTATCAAGGAAAGAATTATAAATTTCCCGGGTGCTGGCTCCTGGCTTAATCATGTCCATCACTAAATACTTACATTCAATTAGGACGTTCCAAATATCTAGAGCTTCTTGCGAGGCTTTTTGGACAACTGCAGTCCGGCAAACAGCAGCGTGATACCCGCTAATCATGCCAAATATTTCCACTCGACAAAGGTCGCCATGCTTTAAGACCCGATAGGATGGACCTACATTGGGGTATTCGCTCCGTTCCCCAGTTGCAACAATCATTAATTTGAATTGCTCTGCGCCTCGGGCATAAATTCCTCGGGTCAACACCCCGGCCAGATCCATTTCCGTCATACCGGCCCTCACAGAGTCAAGTGCCTCGCCGATTGCCTGGTCGGTAATCTTTGAGAGGTTACGAATCAATTCTATTTCCCCGGCCGACTTAAGCTGGCGTAGTCGATCGTAGATTTCGTCAACAGGCTCAAAACTAGCTTTAGGCAAGAGAGACTTCAGCGCCTCGAAATCCCCCGCAGGCAAATAGGACAACTCAAGTCCGACTGTACTCTCGCTAAGACCCATATCTCTAAGCAAATCCGCTAAGACTTCCATCGCGGAATCGGTGAATTCCCCCCATACACGAACCTCAACGTCATCAGCATGGTTCCGAACGGTACTCTCCTCCATATCTACGGCGAGCAGTGTCTCACGACCATCCCTTGTGACAACTGCCATAGCGTGACGCCAACGCATCAAAGGTTGAGAGGGCACAACAAACCCTGTCGTGTAAGCAAAGTTTTCCGGAGAAATGGCAATCATGGCCTCTAACCCCATATCGGCCATGACATCCTGTTGAAGCCTGACGATTTCTTCCCTCATGGGACTTCCCCCATTGCCTAGCAAATAGAAGCTATTAGATCTTGAGGTAACATACCCTCCAACCCCATTCGGGAAAGATTGAGGCCCACACACTGGTAATCTATCCCCATCGCGATAGACGCAAGGGTAACCATACTGTCCATTACAGGAGTGGGAACTCCTACAAGCCTTCCGAACTCGGACATAGGAACCAAACCATATCCAACATCTTCGTGAATGTAACGATGGTCTAGCGAAGAGGGTGATTTAATGGTTTCATTTGGCTCACTGTTTAGCATTGCCTGATGAACAGAACCCGTCTGCCTAGCTTCCTCAGTTGTTAGACCTGCCTCGCAAAAGTAATCAATGAACGGCGGAACGTTCAGGTTCAACCGAGAGACAATTTCCAACCGCTCGGCATCAACCGCTTCTATTACCTTAGCCACCGATGGGGTGACTGATTCCTTATAAAAAAGAGAACTACCCCCAGTAAACTCAATCCAACCAGCATTCATAAGCATCCCGGGCGGATGGATGACAGCATTAATATTAATCATACCTGTCTCTAGAACATTTGACGCGGCACGAAGATTTGGAAAGAGAGGGTGCAGCAGATTTATTAATTCTTCAGTCTGAGAAGCAGGGAGTGCTGCAAAACGAAGATTAGACGTTTCACGATAAACTCCGATTGTCGAAGAATCCTCCATTCGGCAAATGTAAGTCAAGGTCACAGATTCGCAGATAGGAACGGATGGGCCCTGAGCATCTCGAAGCGAAGTCTGAAAGTGAAGACCACCACCGGTGTGCCCTGGATTCAAATAAACAACTTGGTTCGACTTCAGGAGAGTGGCAAGGGCGTGAGCATATCCCTCATGGGCAACCGAAGGGACAGCCAACATAACCAAATCCGCACCGGTAACAACCTCCGCTAAGTTAGTAGAAATGATTGAGGGGATCTCTTTCCCGTTATAAGCACCCCGAACCGTAATCCCCTCCCGCAAAGGGATTAGACGCTCCTCAGACCGACTGTGCAAACGAGTATCATATCCCTTCTGAGCCAGGATAGCTGCCGCAGCAGCACCCCCATGGCCGGCTCCCAAAATAGCTACAGACTGAATTCGACTCATCTTATTTCACCTGATATTTAAGAATTTTTTCTTCATCCACTTCTATTCCCATCCCTGGTCCATCAGGTAAAAGGATAGCCCCATCTTCAAAAACCATCGGGTCACAAATGAGATCATCCGTATAATAGATTCCGGCAACCTGTCCCTGTTGCCCCTCGATCGGGACCGAAACCGGAACAACACATGACAGAGTGACAGCCGGAGCCGCTGCCGCCAAATGGAGATTAGCCAAATTACCAACACCCGTCTCCACTGACCCGTTTAGATTACAGGGAAAACCCGCGGCACGCGCGACGGCAGCCACTTCCATACCCGGATGCAATCCTCCAGGCTTAGTCGTATAGATGGAAATAATATCAGCCGCACGACGCTCGAAAATCTCCAGAACGTCTTGTGGAGTCCAAGCACTCTCGTCAGCCATCACGGGGGTATCTAGTCCTTTGGCAACCTCAGCAATTCGGAGAAGACCTTCAACAGGTTGTTCCGCATATTTTAGTCGACAGGGTTCCATCGCCTTGATGGTTTGAAGTGCTTCCCCGGGGCTTGAATACCCCTGGTTAGCGTCGACACACAGATCAATCTCCTCACCTACAGCCTCCCGTACTCGGTGAACAAGCTCTATGTCGCGTCGCGGCTCAACACCAACCTTGATTTTAATTGTCCGGATACCTTCCCGGACCACTTGCCGACACTCAGCGACTGCATCATCAATTGGCAGAAGACCTATAGAATGCGTTACTGGAATTTTGTCCCGAACTTTACCCCCGAGCAATTGATACACGGGCACGCCCAAAGAACGACCTGCTAGGTCATAGGCCGCCATCTCCACACAGGCTTTCGCGTAAGGATATCCACGAATTGCATTGTCCATTCTTTGGTGGAGGCCGGCTATGTTCTCCGCTTCCCATCCGAGAACAACAGAAGAGAGATAGTTCTCAACAACATACTTCGTCGTACCAACAGACTCACCAAAATATCGTCCGTAATCTCCCGCCCAGTCCTTAAGGGCAGGAGCTTCTCCCCATCCGACGTTGCCATCATCTCCCGTCAACTTCACTAAGAGATAACCGCCAATCGTCCCCTCCTTCAATCCTTGCCATTTATGGACTCGCCGTGTGGGAATAGCTACTTGAATTGTTTCTATCCGCTGAATTTGTACCATTTCAAACATCCGCGTAAGAGGGGGTTTTTATTTCTATCCAGGGAAACAACATCCTCCGGACTAAGTGAGTTTCAGCTAAGTTCGTAATACATCAGAAATCGGATACATCGCTCGAGATTAGCTAATCTTTGGCTTCAGTGTCAAAACTAGCGCCTTGCACTCAATTCCCAACAGCAATGGGTTCGCATACCATCTCTTCGTTTTTTCCCCGGTATACGCAAGTCAAACGATCCCACTCAGAATTAACGTTTGGATAATCCAACCTATAATGACCACCTCGACTTTCATTTCGCAATAATGCAGAGGATGCAACCATACGACCTACCAAACATATATTTCGAGTCTCTATGGCGAACCGGACGGCATGAAATCGAGCCGATGTTCCCACCGAATCTGGCATTTTCTTCGTCTCAAGGGTCATTTGGCTTGATATTAATTCTTGGATTTCAACCAAGCTGCTCAGTGTTCTTTTCAATCCCTTACCTTCGCGGATTACGCCCATCTCCGCCTGGGCCAGATCACGAATCTGCTCTCTCAGCTCCTCGAAGGAAAGTCCGGACTTCCTATCCCATACAGAGGCGAGCCACTCTACACACCGCCTTTTGATCACAGCCTTATCAGGCCTGGGTGTACCCATTTCCCTAGCCCTTTCAGCCGCAACTTTTCCCGCTCTACAACCAAAAACCATGGCCGCGGAAAGTGCACTCCCACCAATTCGGTTGGCACCATGGATCCCACTCGCATTGTCCCCCGCGGCAAATAACCCGGGAATATTCGTTTCTCCACTGTTTTGTATTTGGACACCTCCTAGCCAAGTATGGGAACCGGGTGCCAGTTCCTGCGGTTGTATCGTTAGGTCAACACCACGGTTTTTGTATTGGCGATAGATGTGGGGTGCATACTTAAAAATTCTTTCTTGCGAAAGGTGTGTGCTGTCCAGATATATTCCCCCAGCTTCGGTTCCCCTTCCCTCGCGAATCTCCATAGCCATGGCCCGGCAAACCTCAGCACGGCTTGCCTGCTCCGCCGCTTCAGGGTAATACCGTTTCATGAAAGCCTCCCCTACGGAATTTCTGAAAATGCTCCCCATAATAATAAAACCCGTAGGGTGAGGCGCAAATCCTTTCATCTTCTCAGGAGCAACACAAAGCGGCTGAAAATCTACCATTTCAAGATTGGATAGCTTGGCTCCTGCACGATAGGCTGCCGCATACCCATCTCCAGTGATAAGAGGGGGATTATCATGAACATGATAAAGGGCCGAACCCCCGCCTGTCGCGAGGACTACAGCTGAGGAATCAACAACCCACCACTCGCCCTGGTCATAGTTCCAAAACAGTGCCCCTTTACAAACACCGTCGTCAACTATTAAATCCAACAGACTAGACTGCTCTAGGCGCTCGACTCCTCTAACTCTCTTTATTTTTGAGGAAAGGCATTTCATCACCGCAACCCCGGTGTGGTCGTGATTATGCAAGGCTCTCGGAAAAGTATTTTTCGGCATCTCTTTTTGCTGAAAATCCTCATCCCCTCGCACAAGCTCCAGCCCCCAGGATTCCATCTTCCTAACGAGGGGTATGATTTCACGAGTCCAAACTTCTGTCAGACTGCGACTATTAAGTCCACCACCATTTCGCAAAACATCTTCAGCATGGACTTCGGAACTATCTCTGGGATCGCGAATAGCCATCGCTGCACCAAATCCACCACGAGCCATTCCAGATACGCCGCTCGGGACCCGACCTTTAGTAGCTAAAAGCACTTTCGCCCCCACTTCGGCAGCAGAAACAACCGCCAAACATCCGGCAGCTCCACCTCCAATAACCAAGACATCTACGTGTCTACGAATCACCGGTCTATCACGGAGTGTTAACATCTTTACAATCTCACCTAATTTTTTTGAAAAAGTGCAATCGCCTGCTCAACCAGAAATTTTGCAAAAAAGGAGTCATTGATATGAGCATCCACACTATGGATCCGCCCTACTTTGAGCCCGGCTTCTAGCGCCTCAACAAAAGCCTGATCCGCAACTGGATCATGCCATGCCTCTTTGGGACTTCCTTGGTAGGAAATTATCTCAGGACCGTCCGCACGATCCAGCAATGAAAACCCGCGTAATGGGACGACTACCTCGACAGGGCCACGGGATTTATTCAGCTTTTCGGCCACCAACGTTCCTAGCCTAAAAAACTCCTCTTCGCTAGCTCGCACCAGAAGAATTTCTCCATTGTAGTGGTGAAGTACACGTTTTCCATACTTATCTGACGGAAACTCTTTTACCCAAAAATTAATCAGATCCAAAGCGCCCGGGACCACAATTTGAGGAAGCCCTGCTAAACCCGCGGACTCCAACCTATTTGGTCCCGCCGAAAAACTTGCACCCACCATTTCATCGGTAAGCTCACTAATAGTTAAATCGATAACCCCATCAAAAAAATGCCGTGAAGCCAAAGCCTCCAAAGCACGGCCACCAGGCCCACTAGCATGAAAAAGCATCACTTCGTAGCCACATTTTTCCAACCTCGACTTCGCCATATCAACACATGGTTGGGTCACGCCAAAAGAAGTCATAGCCACCAAAGGTTTCTCATCATCCAGAACCGAATCTTTTTCCATTCCAGACATCCCTAGCACAGCCCCAGCCGCGGAAGAAAAAACGCTTCTGGTAACCCGGTTTAGGGATAAATCTCCAACTGAGGAAATCATAGCTATGTCACTTGCACCGATGTAGTGGGATATCTGTCCGGAACCCATCGCAGAAACCATAACCTTCGGGAATCCAAGAGGAAGTGTTCTCATGACACCGGTAGCTAAAGCTGTTCCATTTGCACCTCCAAACCCCAAAACCCCTTGAACTTCATTCTTTTCCACCCACCTACCGATAACTTTCGATGCACCCTCAATCATCACTTCAACTGCGTCTAGACGAGAAAGGGTATGTAGAGCATTAAGATCGGTGCCAGATCGCTCAGCAACTTCTCCCGGCGAGACATCAGAACCGTTGATCACGGTACCACGCAAACTCACATCCACTACCCTTACATCCACTCCCTTAGACAACAAAAGAGCGCGAATGTAATCACACTCCGCTAGCTTAGTGTCAAGAGTACCAATCAAAACTATTACTACCTTCTTATGGCTCAATTATTAGAACCCTCTGTATAAGCATTCACAAAGTATAATAAAAATTTAAACAAGCTGAATAATTCTCCTTCCAAATAAATAGACTATCAATAAGAAAGGAGAATAGAAGAGAAACAAGTAGAGACAGTCTAAAAACAGAATGACCCTCTAGAGCAACTTAAATTGAGTTGACAAAAAAATCGTTGAAACTTTCACGCAACTTAATCATAATGCCGTATTAGTTTAACTGCCGTAGACACAGGCGAAGTCCAAAGAGAGTTTCGGGTGCACCCGGAATACGGTTCAAAGAATCAAAAGAGAGGGAGCAAGTTGAATGGCCACGAAAAAACCTGCGGGAAAACGTGCAACGGTAAAGAAAAAAACCGCCAAGAAAAGTACTGCCAAGAAAAGCACCGCCAAGAAAAGTACAGCTAAAAAAAGTACCGCAAAAAAAAGTACAGCAAAAAAAAGAACAGCAAAAAAAAGAACAGCAAAAAAAAGAACAGCAATAAAAAGACAATCAAAAAAAAGGACGGCGAAA
>CAYTIB010000083.1:0-6132 GCA_964437725.1 uncultured bacterium
AGGGCTGAAAGCGGCAACTAAGGTGTAGCCCGCCGTTAAGGCAACGGCGAGGCCAATCCCCTGAAAAATGCGGAGAAGGTAAATCAGCGGGCCAATCCGTTCGACCAAAAGGAAGCCTGCTCCGCCCAAAGTCATGAGAACAGCCCCAGCGAGAAGCATTCTCTTCCCACCCCAACGGTCAATCAGCATTCCCGATATTGGTATAAAGGGAAAAGACGCAATCCACCCCATCGATGCGATGAATCCAATATCTGCTTCCGTGCCTCCGATATGCTTAATCAATAACGGAAGGAGATCAAACGTTGTAAAGTTCAGCATGAAAACGAAGGTTGCCAGGATGTTCAGGATGAAATCTCGATAGTACAGTCCTGAACGAACGGAAGAAGATGTGCTCTGTGCAGATTTCATTAATGTCTCAAGAGGGTACGTATCTTCAATGGTTGGAGATGAGCAAACCGAATCAGTTGAGAAGGGTAATTCGTTGCCATGAAATCTTAACTGACGGCTCGGTCGTTGCTACAGGTTACTCAACCCCTAGCTCTTTCAACATCCTCCGGTATTCCAGAGCCGGGGTGTCCGGGCCTTTGACGTGAAGTTCTTCAGTAAGGTCAAGGGGCAGTTCCTCTGGTCGCTGATTTTCTGTAATCGTCCGGTCTTGTTCGACAATAGTGTCGTGAATAAGCTCATCTTTTCCAGATTCCGGATTCTCGGGTTCATAGTTTCGTTGTGTGATGGTGAAACGACTGCATTCTTTGGCCGAATGGGGTGTACAAGTAAAGAGTAGAAACTCTCCTCGGCCGTTCGGCTCGAGCCGGCGGACTGTTGCAGTAAAAGGCCGATAGACCTCATGAATGCGTTTGTGCGGAATGGCGTGGATTGAGTCTGGTGGGGTATCGAATTGAAAAGTCAGATGTTCACGATTCCGCTCAGAGATTACGTTGCTTACGAGTGCGTTATCCCGGGTGCCTAGGATCCCCTCGTGTACCCAAGGTAAATGCGCCAAATCCAAGAAATTTTCTACAGCGCGTGCTGCACTGCATTTCCAGTGAATGTGATCACAGACAATTGTTTTATAAGAGGTTTCTTCCAGTGTGGGCAGATCAGGAAGGGGAGTTCGGGGGGTATTCGAAAGGCAGACCCAGATGATCTCATAACGCTCCTGTGCTTTATATGTTATCAGGCAGGCTTTTTTGGGAATTGGATGTTCAGGCGGCAGTGACGGAATTCGGATGCATTTACCCTGGTCGTTGTACTTCCAACCGTGATAAGCGCAGACAATTCGGTTATCCTCTACCCACCCCAGTGAGATGGGGGTACCGCGGTGAATGCAAAGATCATGAAACGCCTTGATTTCCCCACCGAGTCGACAAACGGCAATGCGTTCATCCAATAAGGTGATGGCGATCGGTTTGTCCTTGACCTCTTCAGCCAAGGCTACCGGGTGCCAGTATTCCCGCAACGTTGGCCATAGATCACTTTCATACATCCCATTCTGCTCCGTTTTGTATTACTGCGAATCGATTAGGCCCTGAAAAATCCCCAACCTAATTATTTCCTTCATAATATAAGCAGACATTAAATTGGCTCCCCTTGTGGAAGGGTGGACCAGACCCCCATGCCAATACCAGGTGTACAGGCTTCGTGGGTGTGTTATACGAGCAAACTGATGATCTGGGTTTTTTCTGAAATGTGTGTCTAAATCAATAGAGTATGTTCCCGGATAGCGCTTAGTCAGTTCATCAATCGCGGTGAAAATCGTAGGCTGATAGTGTCTCCACCAGTAAGGACTATCGGAGTTGTCTGGTCCTGGCAGAAACGGGCCTTTGAGCATTATTACTGGGACTTTCTGATCCCGACATGCCTCGATAATCTTCGCAAGGTTATTTATGAAGTAGTTGCGCCACCTTGTATACACGGGAGAAGCCCGAAACTGCTTGAATGACTGAAATTGTTCGTTTATTTTACTCAAATGTTTTTTTTGGATTTCCCTCCGCTGAGCAATCTCACGGGGTGTAAGGTCCAAGTCCGCCGAAAGTATTGCCTCTCGCGCCTGGTGTCCAATCCCAGATGATCCGTATACGTTTCGCAAGATGAAAGCTTCAATTTCGCGATAAAAGAGACTTCTTCGAGACAAATAGGTACTCCAAAGATTCAAATTTCTTTGCCAACGAAACGGTTTTTTCAATTGAATAGTCTTCAAATCCTTGATGAGATTTTGGTAATCAAAAACCCCGCTGTATATGATCAAAAGGTCGGGCTTCAGTTCTGTCCATTTAAAGTCAAAGAAAAGATGTTTCAAGTGGAAGGAGTTATGTCCTTCGAAGGCACCATTGAGGACTTGAAATTCACTTCTCCCAGATTTAATGATGTGGTTGAGACGTTTCTCTAAAAGGGTTGGCCATTTTTTTTGACCGATTACAAATGTCGTAGCATCTCCGAGAACCAAGATACGTTTCACACCCTGAGGTTTTCGTGTTTGAATGTCTTTTCCGATCATCCCAAAATTATTGATTCGGAATTTGAGGTTTCCTTGTTCAACGTATTTTCCTTCTCTTAAGTTAACAATATCGTGCAAATGGTCGTTTTTACTGTAGTCGGTTGGCAGCCATCGGGGAATTTTATTATAGGGGGGATTAAATACCCTGAGCACACTCGGCGCTCCCCACCATAAAAACATTTTGTTTTTGCCCGTATTCCAGTAGTAATAAATCCGTAAACTTCCCTCAGCGAGTATCATTACGGAGAAAAAAGGGACGAACACTAGTAGGAGAATTTTTCTTTTGATACCTCTCAAAGTCCACTCTCCATTTTTATTTTGAAGTGAAATTTTTGATTTAAAGCTTTATTTGAATTTCGTCATACAGTGGCGGGTCATCAGGTAGAGCAACTTCCACATCCAGTAGCTGCGCCGTTTTTGGGCACATGAATAGCCTCATCTCGAACCGTCCACTATTTGATCGGCGGGGGCCGGCGTCGGATAGAGGGGCCCTGGATAGGGCACAGTGGTCTTTCCAGTTTTGGTCAATCGGACAGAGAACAAAGCCGCTTTTTGTACACTGGATATAAGTTTTTCCGTTCCCCCCCCTAATTGCCCGAAGCTCCTCACTTAGGTTATAGACTGGTGCATCTTCAGGGAACTGGATGGATAGGATTTCCCCATTAAACTTAGCTGCCTCCAGTCGAGCTTCTCGAATCTCCCCTCTGCGGCGTTCCGTAGCCTTTTGATCAACTTGGAGGTCGTCCGTAAGTATGGTCCCATAGGATCTGTCCGCCCATTTTCGTGAGACCAACCCATTTATGACATCGAGGCAGACTCGCTGGGGATCCCTTTCTAAAGGGTCGCCGTATCCGCCTCCTCCGCCAAAGCACCCGTGGAGCAAATCGCCACTCTCGAGCTCGTACGTTCCCCAGGAAACGGGGACTCTTTCCCCATTAAGAGACTTTTCACCTCGGGGAAAACCGTCATTTTTAAGGTTTTCATAAACGTTCTCATTCTGAACTAGGCCGAAGTCTGTGTTGTTTCCCGGAAGTCCGCCGTTAAATCCAAGGCAGCGGGTGAATTCTGTCCCAGTGCAGTATAAAACGAGGTTGACCTTATCGTCCTTGGCACCGTGAGCAGTGATTCCGTATTCGGCTGTCATCCCACCTCTGAAGCGACCTGGTCCTGCGGAGTCCCTTTGAAGATGATGGAATGCGTAGAGAATAGGGAGATTGAGCTCTTCGAACTCGATATTAGGTGTCCGGTTTACGGGGTTCGGGATACAGCCGGCATAGTCCACCCCGTCGGCAAACGTTCGCGCACCACCACAGCCACCTAAGTTTTGTGAGATGGTTGAGACAACGAGACGGTCGTTCTTATATCCCGATACGGTAGTAGGGGTTTGAGCACCTTGCCATACACATGTTGCTTCTTTCCGATAGTTGTCACTTGCGACGAGCATCTTAGAGATGGATTCAAGCGCGACGGCGTTAATTAGTCCAATTCCGGTTAACGTTGCTAGGCAATTGGGAGCAGGGCGGGTGCAATTAACCAAGCTTCCCTCGGGAGCGTTCATCGTAACCGGTTTCATCATGCCGTCGTTCCAAAGGATATCATATCCAAGGAGCGGAAAGAGAGGCGCCAGAATGCCGCCGTAGCTTCCCCAATAAGCCGAGTTGAAAGGGACAGGAGCCTGAGGACTGGTACCAGTAAAATCAAAGTGGACCGCGTCGTTCTTTTTTGTCATGGCAAGGTGAACCGTGTAAATTACTTCTTCGGCTTCGATGTAATGACGTGTTTTCCAAGTCCCGTTTGGGAGCTCTGTGAGTCGTTTTCGGAGGAGACTTTCAGACTCATCAATCAGTCCTTGAGAAACTATGTCAACCGTCTCTTGGCCGTACTTATCAAACAATTCGTTGAACCGTTCCTTGACCGTTGTGTTGGCGGCAATCTGAGATTTGAGATCAAGGGCGACGGTGTCAGGAACTCGCACCATGTTAAGTAGTGTGTTCCAAACGTCCTTACGGATTTTGCCTTGTTCCACGATCTTTATTCCTGGGCACATGATGCCTTCGTGGTAGATCTCTCGGGAGTTGGGAGCAAAGCCACCAGGGTTGATGGCACCGATGTCCCGAAGGTGAACGAAGTTAGCGCTCCAAGCTACCAATTTGTCTCGGTAGAAGATGGGAGAAACAACATAGGCGTCTGAGCTATGGAGCGCGGCAACATAGGGATCATTGACCATGAAGACATCACCGTCTTGGATACCTGGATTATCCGAATACTCCCTCATGATATGGCGGCAGGCTTCGCCAGCTCCGGGTAGTGCGTGTAGATAGCCCATCACGGCCATAAGAAGACTGCCATCCGCACGGTATAATCCCACAAGTAGATCGTGCCCTTCCGTGGTGGTCGACGACCCTGATATGTGCTTTAAAGTGATCACAGCCTCGTCGACTATACGCATAAGCTTATGTCGTATGATTTCGAACGTGAAGGGATCTACATTCATGATTATCCTTCTCTCAGCGGAATGATCACGTTTTTGTGGGCATCGAGTGATGCTCTTTGACCAGGATGAATCACGATGGTCGTTACCGGTGTGACAATAATTGCCGGCCCTTTCAGCTTATGACCGTGGGTTAGGAGGTCATAACGGTATATGTCGGTATCCTTTTTCACACCGTCGAAAAAAACAGGACGATTGTGGATCAAGGCCTGCTCAGGTCCGGTTTTAGTTTTCTTATACTCACGGAGCTCGGGTTTCGGTAGGCGGCCAACTGCTCGTAATTGGAAGCTGATGATTTCCATTCCCGCCTCTTTATAGGCTGATCCTTTGCCGTGTTTACGTTCGTAAAGCTCGGAAAACTCCGCATAGACCTCTTCTAGCACTTTTTCTGTAATCTTTCCCTGAGGTACCTGTGTGATAACCTCATGCATTTGGAGTCGGAATCGCAATCCGATCGTTCGGTGGAACTCGATATCCTTCTTGGTAAATCCTTCTTGCTCCATTTCTTTGCCGGCTGATTGCTCAAGATTGACATAGACCTGATTGATTTCTGTTGGGTCAGGTGGAACGAGCATATGCTTGGTCACAGAGTATTCATGCGTCACGTTGGCAGTGACGATTCCAAATGCCCCGTTTACGGAAGCCGTCGCAGGGATAATAACTTTTTCAACACCCAATTCCGGAGAAAAAGCAGCTGCATGAATGGATGCCGCTCCCCCGTAGGAAAACAGAACGTAGTCCCTTGGGTCCAACCCTCGCTCGACAGTCACCTTGCGAACCAAGTCAGCCATTTGTGTGTTGACTAGGCGGTAGATCGAGGAGGCAGCTTCTTCCACACCCATCTCCAATGGCTCCGCCACCTTTCGGCGAAATAGTTCTTCGGTTTTCTTTAAGTTGAGCTGCATTTTGCCGCCGAGAAAATAGTCAGGTTCGATATAGCCAAGGAGCAAGTTGACATCTGTTAGAGTTGGCTCTTCCCCCCCCAAGTTGTAGCAGATCGGTCCCGGAGAAGAGCCCGCACTCTGTGGTCCAATCCGAGGTAGATTCGTCCGTGGATCGACCCAAACGATGCTCCCTCCCCCCGCTCCAATGGACACTATGTCAATCTTTGGAATAATGGAGTGGTAGCGAAGGATAGTCGATT
>CAYTIB010000084.1:0-15604 GCA_964437725.1 uncultured bacterium
ACACTTGTATTTTTGGAGGCCGTCGGAGGCGGTCTGAGCTTAGGGCCATCGGTGGGAATATCAGACAATAACTGATCGTATGTTGTCCATCCCAAAGGTGTGGAACCATTTCCCACGGCTATCTTTATACCAAGGGTCACAAATTCTCTGGATAGTTTTTCAATCATTGAAACATAATTGAAACCATGAAATTCCTGAGGAACGACAATCCCCTTGGCGCCAGTAACCTTAAGGATTCCATTAAACTCATGCTCTCGGCCCGTCACAGGCATGTGAACGCAAATTGCACCGAGGGTACCGAGGGCCAAGACGAAAACCGACACGTGATGCCAGTTCGGTAGAGCGATAATAAATTTGTCTTCTCGTCCGATGCCTTGCGCTTCTAATGCGGTACTCAGACGTGTAACGAATGATGAAAGCTGGGAGTAGGTTAGGGGGCCAAAACGCTCATCCACAATGGCCACTTTGTTCGGAAATTTTGAAACAGTATCTTTGAAAAAGTCTGTCAAGAGGCGGTCGGTCCAATAACCTTTTGTACGATATTTAATAGTTTGCTCGCTCACCTTATTGATCGCCTGTTCTTAAATTGTTGATTTTTCGGTGCAAGACTTCTGGTTCTTGGGTGTGGGCCTTATCTGGTGAACTAGTCGTTTCCTCTCTTTTAGAAACGGTGGAGGATCACATGGCATACCCGCCACTTACGCTTATGACCTGGCCGGTTATATAGGATGATTTGTCCGATGAGAGCAAGAGAACCATCGGGACCAGGTCGTCCGGTGCCCCAATCCGTTTCAAGGGATACCGCTTTACGATTTTGGCTAGAGTGTCTTTGTCCCTAAAGATACGGCCTTGGGGGCTTTCATGGTGCCAAAGGCTGTTGGTCCCTGCGTCCTCTATATTTTCAGGAAGAGTTAGACCAGGCGAGACAACGTTAACGGTTACGTTGTCTCGGCCAAATTCGCGGGCCAGGGATTTGCTCAGTGCAATAATTCCACCTTTACATGCACTATATACCGCCTCTTGGTTTTCACCGACTCTCCCTGCGTCTGACCCAATCGTGATAATTTTTCCGGATGATTGGGCGACCATAGATGGTGCTACCTCACGTACGCAGTGGATTGGCCCCCACAAATTGATAGCGACCTCTTTTTCCCATTCGCTCATGGATTTTTCGAGGAAAAGACCGTTAACTGTCCAACCGGCATTGTTCACGAGGATATCGATTTGGCCGAATATTTTGAGCGTTTTATTAACCATGTGCTCAACCTGAGAACGATCGGAAACGTCCGTTTGCACAAAGAGGATTTGGCTGTCGCCCGACTCCTGAAGTTTTTCCGCGACCCGCTCCCCCTGTGCTTGATCGATGTCTGCGATTACGACATTAGCGCCTTCTTCGGAAAACCCTTCCACAATTGCCTTACCGATATTTGATGCACCGCCCGTTACGATGGCCGTTTTGTTTTGTAACCCCAGATTCATAGTTTTTCAGCTCTCCTCAAGACTTGGAATCTGATTTTCATTTTTCTTTTGACGGTTTGCCGCGCGTTGCCATAAACTGTTGTATTCGCTCTTTAATCTCAGGTCCGGCCTGAGCCTGGTTCTTTTGAAAATAAGTCTGCTCGAGCCAGAGCGACTCAGTCAATGGTAGTTTAAGGCCTAGCATAGCGACCTCTTTTACGAGACGCACGGCTGACTGACCGTTACTGCAGATTGTTTCAGCAATAGCTATAGCCTCATCTAATAACTGATTTGCCGGTACTACTCTCTGGACCAGATGGATGCGTAGTGCCTCCTCCGCCGTAATTGACTCGCCTGTTAGCAACATGAGAAGGGCATCGCCGAGACTTACTATTCGAGGTAGATACTGGGTCCCCCCCCCACCCGGTAGGGCCCCTAAGCGGGTTTCTGGTAGTGCGAAGACCGCGTTTTCCGAGGCGATGCGAATATCACAACCCAACGCTAGCTCGCAGCCGCCTCCAAGGGCGTAACCGTTGACGGCGGCTATTGCAGGTTTTTTAATTTCCAGAGAGTTTGGTGTGACCCAATAACGACTCCTTTTCTCTGGATCCCATTCGAGAAACTCTGAAGCTTTATTAATATCGACTCCGGATGAAAATGCGCGTCCGTTCCCTGTGTACACAAGGACCCAAAGGTCGTCATCAGCTTCAAATTCCCGAAGGCATTGCACATGTTCTTCCATTAACTCCAAATCGAAGGCATTTAGCGCCTTTGGTCGGTTGAGCGTTAGAATTCCAATGTGATTGCGTTTTTCCCATTGCAAGGGTGCAGAATCTTTTGGTTCTTTGTTTTTACTCATTCCAGACGGTTTTCTCCCTGAATAAATTCCCGAATTAATTTGTTTGTTTTGTCTACGGCCTCCCAGTGTATGCAGTGCCCCACGTTTGGGATGATTTTGAGATTCGCTTTAGGAATGGCTGATGCAATTATCTCTGACGCTCGTGGCGGGCAGTAGGGATCAAACTCGCCCGCCATCACTAAGGTAGGGCGTTCGATGGATCCGAGGTTTTGTGTCAATTCTCCCCCTTTGATACCAAGCATCGCTTGGCAGGCGTTCAGATAGCCCTCTTCCCTTCGGACGGCATCCACGCGAAGCCGCTGGTATTCAGAAATGAGAGTTTTATCTCCCATCGCAAAACATCTTTGAGCATCTTTTTTATTTAATGGGACTAGAGCTTTAAGGCCTCCGGATGTCACAATTTCAATGCGGTGACGAAAGAATTCCTCTCCCGTGCGGCCTATTGTTCTGGAGCTTGCAATGAGGATAAGTCCGGCCGTAAGGTCCATGTAGTCCAGTGCAAAACGCTGTGCAATAACACCCCCCATGGAAAATCCAACAAGCCAAACCGGTCCTGTGTTCCTGGCACGAATAATTTGCGCTAGGTCATCCGCTAGCTGATGGGTCGTCCCGTCAGCTGCTCCTGCCGGGCTAGTACCGAAACCCCTGATATCATACGCAATGGTATCCAATGATCGTTTTAAATAAGGAACTTGCCGTGACCAGGCTTGGTGTGTTTCGGACAATCCATGGATCAGGACAGTAGTTGTACGATGGACCAAAATTTCTCTCACTTTCAGAATGCGAGTGTCACAGTTTGGGATTGCTACCGTTAATCGCACAAATCTTTTAATGGTTTAATGATTTTTTCGTGAAGCGCCTCCATAGTCTCCTTGCGGCCGCCGGCTCGGAAGGCTTGTGTGATTCCGTCGAGCCCAAGGTTTTTTAACTCGCGTATCCTACGCAGACATTCCTCAGGAGGTCCCACCAGTGCCAGATATTCCACCAGTTCTGGTGAAACAGAATCCCTATGCCCGGCGTGTCGAGACATGTGTTCTAAGCGGTTGTACGCCTCGCCTGCCAATTCGAGATCCTTTCTGTAGGGCCGAAGAAAATCAGGGAGCTTCTTCCACTGGCTGAATGTCTCGGCTTGTGACGCTACCCAGTGACGGACGTCGGCAATAGCCTCCTTTCGGTCTTCGGACATGGAAATAGTTGTCCAGAGATCGAGCTTGATGTCGTCAAGGGAGCGGCCAACTTCTTCTGCGCCACGCCGAACATGATCAATCTGCCACTGGGTAAACTCCGTGTTCGCTCCCCCCATAAGAATGACGCCATCTGCGACCCGCCCGGACATCCTCAAAATCCGTGGCTGATTTGCAGCGACGTAGATAGGGATGGGGCCCTTGGCGACCAATAGGTTGTAGGGGATCCCGTCCATACCTTCTATTTCTTGACCAGAGGATAGCTTTTTGATGTCGACAATTGCTTTTTCAAGTTGTTTGATAGTTGCGGGCTTAAGACCAATGGAGAATACGGCTGTCCATCCGCTTCCGAGACCAAGCATGGCACGTCCATTGCTAACCTCTTGTAGCGCGGCGAAAGTATTGGCTAGCGTTGTCGGATGTCTGGTGACGGGGTTGGTTACCCCAGTGCCGAGAAGAATCTTTGAGGTTTTCACAGCGGCTAAAACGAGCGCGGTATAGCAATCCTTCATTGAAAGCTGACAATCTGCCACCCATACACTGTTGAATTCCAGTTCCTCAGCGGTCTCAATGATCTCGACTGTGTGAGAAATTGGTTCGCGGTGGCTAATACCAAGAGACAATCCGATTTTCACGGGTGTCTCCTCTCCTCGCTCCTTTACAATTTCACATTGAAAAGCAATATGAAATTGCTCACGGGTTTTATTTAATTGAATAGAAGAGCGTCTGGCAACTAGCCCTGACGCCTACGATTTCCCTTCCTTCACATTGACCTGTTCTTCGTATTTCCAGCCAAAAATGGCAGCTTTGAGTCCCCATATGGAATCATTTAGCAGGGTTCGGTAAAGGTTTTCCCGTGTGCTGTCATAGGTTGATATAGCATTTTGGTAGCCATGGAGCGCCTCTAGTACTTTTTCCACCGCCGGTTGAGTATCGTCTGACCAGGCAGTATCGGTGAGTACCCTTTCGGCTGCGTCGAATTCTTCTAGTGCAACGTCAACACCTCGTTCAGCTTTCCACCGTGCACTCCCTGAAAACCCCTTGTGAATCAGGAGATCCAAGTGGAGAATACCCAATGCTTGCCAGAGTTCAGAAATCTCTGGTGATTGATTCGAATTAGCCATGTTTCGGCTCCTCTTTCCAATCGTCAAAGTAATCTTCTAGTTTGATTTTGTCCATAACCTCTTCAGGCACATCGGCTACTTCTTCGAAGGGGGCCTCAATAGGCATGGTTGCGTCAATCGCCCATTTGGTGTTCATCCCGTTCCGTTCGTTTCGGTTCCAAACGGAGTATCCCGATGGATCGAGACGGGAACCCACAGAGTTGGGAACAAAGAACGTGTCCTGATCTGGTTGCGTCCTAGTGGCGACTGCCCACATGACGTCCTTCTCGTTGTGGACATCAACATCCTTATCCACAACAACCACTAGTTTGACAAATGCATCCGACGCCAGTGCTGCAAGGGCCGCCATTTTTGCCTCTCCATCGAATTGCTTGTCTATCTGTACGTAGGCTGTCAACCGGCAAACGCCGGAGACGGGAAGAGAAACATCGATGACTGAAGGGCAGCTCGCACGGACTTTTTGAAAGAGAACAGCCTCTCTGCCGACGCGCCCAGCCAACAAATGCTCGGGAAACACGCTGAATAGATCTTGGTAATAAGGCTTCTCCCGGTGGGTAATAGCCGTTATCTCAAACACGGGACTGTTTCGGGCAAATCCGTAATACCAAGTGTATTCTCCGAAGGGTCCCTCCCACCTTCGTTCCTGGGGCCGGATGATACCCTCGATGGCGATTTCTGCCCATGCCGGGACCATTAGGTCTTGTGTTTCACACGCAACGAGTTCGAGGGGTTCCTCTAGTAGTCCACCCATAACTGACATCTCGTCTCCACCAAAGGGAAGCTTCGATTGGCTTCCTAAAAGGGTGGCCGGATGGTGCCCTAGGTAGGTCACGGCGGGAAGGCCTTTCCCCTCTATTTCCATCTTACGGTAACAGTAACCAATGTGGGATTGTGGCTCAAAGCTCATCCCTAGAAGGTTTTGCTCATGGCGCATTTGGCGATAAATTCCGGAGTTGAAAGCCCCGGTATCCGGATCCTTCACGATGGTTATACCAGCTGTAATAAAATAGCCTCCGTCTTTTTCGCATTGTAGTGTCATCGGCAGGTTGAAAAGATCCACGTCTTTTCCCGTATGGACTACCTCTCTGACAGGCCCATCCTTCACGTGTTTTGTCGGGATGGGGTTTGCCTCACGACTAATGTAAGTGGAAAGCAGTTCCCTTTCCTTCACTTCAAGGGCCAATGCAAGTTTGGGATCGTCCGCGATTAGGTTAACGACAAGAGGAATGTCCGAGCCCTTCACTTTTTCAAAGATGACGATAGGCAGTTCGCCGTGGTTTTGAAGCTCGCGAAGGATCCCACAGAGTTCAAAGTCGGGTCTGACTTCTTGCGTGACTCGCCTGACGCTCCCGGGTAGTTTTTTCTCCGCCAGTTCAATGAAGGTTCTTAAATCCTTTGACATTCTTATGACGCTCCTCTTGGTTACTGGATTACTAAAGGTATCCCGAGAAGAAATTCGACGCAACCTGTGTTTTAGGTTTCCGGTAGACGATTGCAAAGGATTGCAAAACCAACACCGGAGGATGGGCAGAACACCCATCCCCCGGTTCGGAATTCAACCAGAAGTAAAAGCTGAAACTCTACCTTTTACAGACTTCCCCTCTTCGGGAAGAGTTTTGGTAGGAATCTCATATCGTAAATATCGTCAAGCGGTACCACGGTTTTTAGTTTCATGTATGTAGTCATGAGGTCCCGCGTTCTCTTGACCTTTTCCCGTGTCATGAAACCAATTCCATGTTTCTTTGCATCTGCATCGAGAAGGAGGTCGAGGGATACCGACAACGCCTCCTTATTGTTTTGGCGGTTCAGCGCAGGGAATCTCTCGAGGATCCTATCCAAGGCTTTTTTCGGGTTTTCAACTACCCAGTGGATTCCCCGGAAGCTGGCGTTTACCATTTTTTTGACCTGAGCAGAGTTGTTAGCGATTCGCTCATCCTGCGTGATAATCCCATTTGCGTAAATGTTCACGCCATAATCGGCGTATGCCAAAACCGTTGTAGGACCTTTCTTTGCTTTTTTGACAGTGTTTATCGCGATGGGACGATTGTTGGCGTACACGAACGCACAGTCGATCTTTCCCCCTAGCAGACTTGGAATGATATGTGCCGGCTGTATAAAGACCCATTTCACTTTGTTTTTATCCAGACCTGCTCCCTTTGCGAATGCGGGGAAAAGCGTATAGACCGCAGTACCTTGGTTGGTCCCCAATCTTTTGCCCACGAGGTCTTTTGCTTTCTTAATTCCGCTACTTTGTAGACAAACCATCTCATAGGGTGACCTAGCGTAGGCGACCCCGAGTTCCTTAGCCTTAACGCCCTTGGTGCGGGCTATGACTAAACTTCCTGTGTCAGCAAGCCCGTAATCTGTCGCCTTGGCGCCGACTTTCTTAATGGTATCGCTCGAGCCAAACCCACGGTGGATATTCACATCTAGCCCTGCCTTCTTGTAGTAACCGTTCTCAATAGCGGCGTAAAAGTAGGCGTGTGGGGCATAAATAACCCAATCCATTGTGAAATTGAGCTTGGTTGCTCCCACGGCAGGCCCGGAAAGAAAAATTAATCCGGCCAGGAGAAAAACACTTTTCTTAAGCCACAACATCATACTCACCCTCCTCACTCGAGAATTTAGATAATGGAACCCCCTCAGGCATACCCTGACGGATCCCACACCTTCCTTCACAACATCTCTTTTCGATAAGTTCAGTATGGTACCATGAGAACCCGCGATTGGGAATACCAGACTGGCGAGTGAGATTTTAAAAGCAAAGAAGATATTTTATAAATTCTTACTCTCTAATATTTAGATCGCTCTTCCCACATAGGCATTAGTGGAGTCCTTTTGATACCCAATTGAACTATGTTCCTTTGCGGGCTCGAAGGGCAGCTTCGGATGCGGACGTATCGAGCTTCTCAAGAATTTTCGTCGAGGTCTCTTGTGCTTGCAGGCGAATCTTCTGGGTGTCCATCAACGTGAGATTGCCTTCTCGTACCACAACCGTCCCGTTGACGATGACGGTCTCAACGTCGCCGGCCGAAGCACACCAGACGATCAGAGCTGTCAGGTTGTCGTGTTCTCCCAGAGTCCGTGGTGTCAGGTGAAGACGCCTCATGTCTAAAATGGTTATGTCGGCCTTCAAGCCAGGCGCGATCCTGCCGGCCTCAATACCCAAGGCGCGGGCTCCCTGTATGGTCGCCATTTCTAAAACTTGCATAGATGAAAGTGCCATCGGATCACCCGTAACAAAACGATGTAGGGTCAGTGTTTGACGCATTGTTTCGAATGGGTCAAGGCGGTATGTTGAGAGTAGACCGTCTGTTCCCAAGGCGACGGTCACACCGGCGTCGAGCATGTCCCGAACTGGGGCTGCTCCGTTTGCGAATTTCAAGTTGCTTATCGGGTTGTGGACGACGTGGCTGCCGGTGCGGGAAAAGATTGCAATGTCTTCCGGTTCAAACCAGACACAGTGTGCCGCAAGAAAATCAGGACCCAGAAACCCAAGGTCTTCCAGAGCTTGCGGGGGGCGCCTTCCCCAGCGTTTAAGCCCGTAGTCGATTTCTCCCCTGTGTTCGCAGAGGTGGCCATGAAGACGCAATCCGGTTGTATTCGCGTCTCGCCGCAAAGCTTGAAGGAATACATCGCTAGACCCTGACAGATTGTCGTATCCAAGCCATGATTGGACACGTCCGTCTGGCGATGTCCCGCATAGCTGAATCAGCGAAAGGTTGTCCTCATAGGTATCACTTGTTCCGTCAAAGTCCGGATTGTCTGAAGCGTGTGGCGATATGCACGCTCTGATTCCAATGTCGACAGCTCCCTTAAAGCAGCCTTGCGGTTTAACGGGCATGGCCATAACCGAAGTGAAGCCATTCAGAAGGCATTCACCGAAAGCCAATAGTGCGCCAGTCCGGGAATCTTTATCCTCGATCACACGGCTTACTCCGTCAGCATAACGAACGTGCCAATCGGGAACCGGGAGTCCATCTCCCAGAGCGCGAGCTGGTCGGGCATGCATATGTGCGTTGATAAATCCAGGGATAATGACACGATCTTTTCCCTCGATCACCTCATCTGTATCGGGACTATTCCCAGTATCGGGGCCAACTTCAAGGATTCGGTCCCCTTCGACAATCAATAAACCTTCATCAATGACGCCAATCTGTGGGTCGAGAGAAACTATGGTTGCTCCGCGAATTGCCAATGAGCGGGCCATTTCATTACCTCCTTTGATGCCATTTGAAGGCAGTTTCGCCAATTCATTCTCTGATTTTCAGTAAAACCTATGGAAAAGGTCAACTTATTATGTTTTTTCTTGGGGATTTATTTTTTTCGATTGGTTTTGTATTTTAGTTAGGACTTTCGGCTCAGTTGGACATTTTTGGTATCTGTGGTGATTTGCATGACACTAAGGCGTAACGGTAAAACTACATTGTGTGGAGAGGTGATTTCCTTACTCATGCTGTCAGTCGAGAGATATAATGGGTTTTTATGAGAGTGTTGTCCGTCCTATCATGTTTTGTATTCCGGCTGAGACCGCTCACCATATTGGTGGGCGAGCGCTTTCCGTGAGATTCCCCTGGCAACTTCAAAGCAAGCTGTATAGAGTTACCGACCCTCGTTTGAAAATTGATTTTGCAGGTCTGCTCCAGACCAACCCCCTGGGTTTAACGGCTGGATTTGATAAGGATGCTCTTTCCTTGCCAGGCTTAGCTCATCTTGGTTTTGGGAGCATAACGGTAGGTACTATTATGCCAGTTCCTAGAACTGGAAATTCAAAACCCCGATTGGGACGACGTGCCCAAGAGCGTGCGCTGGTTAACTGCCTAGGTCTCCCATCCAAAGGGCTCGGGTACACCGTGCGGAATCTGCGCCGGTATCGCGCTTCGAATCCGAGTAACGGACCAAAAGTGATCGCCAATGTGGGGGGGGATACCATCGACGAGGTGCTAGGTTGTTTTCGGGCGGTAGAACCTTACGCGGATGCTGTCGAACTGGACCTTACCTGTCCAAACGTTCAAATGGAAGGTGACCTGGCTCGATTAGAAGGCATTGTCAAAGCAATGAAAATTGCCATAACTGAGCGTACAAAGCCGCTTCTTCTCAAGCTACCGTTTCGGTCGTATGGTGAAAGTGAGTGGAGGGGTCTTGATATGGCGCGAGCAGCGGTTGAGATCGGGCTAGATGGCATTACCGCAGAAGGGATCCTCCGAGTTGAAGACCACCAGCTTTCGAAACGGCAGGTAGTCTTATCAGGCCCTCCCTGCTTAGAGACCACCCTGAAAGTCGTTAGAGAGTTGCGGGCCGCTTTGGGAGAGGAGGTTCCAATTCGGATGTCGGGTGGTGCCTCTAGTGGCACGGATGTCTTTCGAATCTTGGAAGCTGGTGCAAATGCGGTAAACATTTACACGGCATTTATCTATCAGGGTCCAGGAGTTGCGGCACGGATCAATAGTGGGCTTTTAAAAAAGATGGACGACGAGGGAGTCGGATTTGTAGGTGCTATTCGCAGGTGCTTGCCAGTACCCAGGGAAACGAGTTAGAACTCATCTAGTCAGTACGGTACCGGACATCATTTGAGTGGGATAAACTCGTTATGCTTTGTGTTTGCGATTTGATGAATGATATCCTTCTTGCTGATGAGTTTAATTGAGCGTGCCCACTATCTAGTGGATTATTGTTGGAATTATTGCAGTCGGGGTTCCCATCTTCCTTCTTGAAAGAATCAAGTGCGACACTCGAACTTTCCACTCCGGGCTACCATAACTAGTAGTCTTATCCACGGTATCCTTTTTGGTGTTTTCCTGGGTGCTTTGGAGCCTTATCTGATTTTCTCTCTCACGGATTTTCGTGTACACATGATTACGAGGATGAGCGCTTTGCACATCCTTACGGTCTCTGTGATCCTAAATGTGGGATTATCGATTTTTGTGGCTCTTGCGGTTACTCTTCTCTACCGTTTTTGGAGCCGTTGGAGGGGTAAAGAACCAATATCTCAGGAGTCGCTTGCCACCTGCTGGGCTTCCTTCCTCGTAGTATTCTTATTGGTTCTTTTTTCCGGTTATATAAACCCGCGTTTTGAAATTGCTCCGCAAGGGACATGGGCCAATTGGTTACTGAAAGGTTTGTACCCTTTGGTTGCAGTGACCTTGGGGGTTGTTGTTTATCGCCGTTTTATCCGGGGGCAGGTACGTCTTTTGGCCTGGAGTAGTGGGTTAGCAGCTATTACCCTCGCCTTCTCCTTGGGTCTAATTCCGACTCTTTTTGGTGTGGTTGCAGAACCTTTTAGAGGTCAGACCTGGCGTAAAGTCGAATCTGCTATGGCAGATGCACCAAACATCATCCTAATTGTTTTGGACACACTTCGCGCTGATCACCTCAACGACTACGGTTATAAGCGCCGGACTTCACCAGAGTTGAGTCGGATTAGCAAAAGGGGAGTTGTTTTTGAGAATGCGTTTTCTCACTCAAACTGGACACCTCCTTCGACATCAACTCTCCTTACTTCTCTTTACGAATCCGTCCATGGTGTCAATCAGGTTAAGGGGTACGTCCCTGATGGTGTTGCTACCTTGGCAGAGGTACTGACCAGTGCTGGTTATACCTCCGCATTTTGGTCAGCAAACGCGCTGGTAAACGCTACGAACAACTACGCCCAGGGGTTTGATTACGTGTCGCAGATCTCAGAGGCTTACCAGCAGATTCGAGGTCAGAATCGTTTGCCTCCATATCAACTTTACGTTTGGAGAACCCTAGGCTCGCGTTTTCCAAAGGTTTTTCAGAACTTGGACGCTGTTAGCGTTTTCTTTGAATATCTTTTTAATGAGGTGGGAGTAGACAAGAAAAACCCCGTAGAGGTAGACGAGAAAATTTGGTCCAGACCTACCATGTCCTGGGCTGGTTACTACCGTGCCAGAAAGGCGGATTGGATTTATAAACAGGTGAAGGCATATGTCTCCCATATGATAGCTCGCCCTGCGTACGACTCGCGGCTGAATAAATTTTTCCTTTACCTTCATTACTTTGATTCTCATACCCCTTATCGAGGTCCGGGGAATTATAAGCGCATGTTTGACCCCGGTTTTAAAGGGCAATTGGTTGAGCATGCTCCGGGTGGAAAAAAAATATGCAGGGAGACTAAAAGGGAAACAGGACCGCGTAGCTGCTATGTGGAAGCCCCCCCCCGTCGAGGTAGTGCTCCGCTTCGGCGAAAAGAACTACACAATATGGTAGCCCAGTACGACGGGGAGATTGCATTCCTGGATCGATTTTTGGGAGAGTTGGTGCAGTTTTTAAAGAAGAAAGACCTTTTCGAGAATACTCTTCTGGTTATTACTTCAGATCATGGAGAGGCCTTCCATGAACATGGGACATATGGGCATGGAAGTACGGTATACCAAGAGGAAGTGCACGTTCCGTTGATCGTTACTTGGCCCAGGAAACTGCCCCAAGGCATTAGACGTTTTGACCCCGTAGGGCTGGTGGATGTCATGCCAACTCTCCTAGAGGCTGCCGGAGTTTCATCTGTTCCTTCTTGCATGCAAGGTCGCTCGTTTTTGAAAGTCATGACGGGAAGGGAACGGCGCCAGGAAGTTTATGGCGAGACAGGACATCACGAAAGGTCAAGTCATCTGTTTCTGATTAGAGAGAAATGGAAGCTCATATATCGTTTGAGTTGGCCCATTTCTTCGGCCCGTAGCTATATTTTAAGAAAAAAGTTTTTGTTTGACTTGGAGGCAGATCCTGGAGAGCAATCGAACCTTTTGGAGTTGCCTTCCGCCAACACTTTCTCCGAAAAGATGGCAGGGTCGATGGGAAGGTCTCTTGACCGGTGGTTTAAACATGTTCGAGGAGGTTGCCGAGCCTACAAGCCGTCGGAATCTGATTCTACTATGCCCACGGATTTGCAAGAGAGGCTAAAAGCACTGGGATATGTTGAATGACCCGGACATTCTGCTCTGCAAAGAATAGTAAAGTCGCTATTTAATCGGAATTTCCTCTAGCAGGGAAATAAGAGCAAGGGATATCAGGTGGTGGATGGTGATCCAGTCGCTTGGTTGAATATTCCGATACAGGACAACACTGGAAAAACCAAAGTGCCCCCTAACCGAACTGTTTAACAGTAGTTGATTTAGTTAAACCTGTAAGGAATCGGAGTTGTTTTTCGGAAGAAGTTATCATGGAAAAAGTTGTCAATGGCATATTTGCCGAGACGGGTATTTACGGATGTAATCCGGGTTTCATTGTAACCCCGGAGGGGGTGGTTATGGTGGATACCCCGCAAAAACCGAGTGACTGGCTGTATTGGAAGGAGGCCATTTCGGTACACGGTCCTGTTCGGTGGCTGATTAACACCGAATATCATTGGGACCATACGATGGGAAACCCTTATTTTGGTGGTATTGTCGTGGCACACGATGCTACCTATAGAGATTTTTTTCAAGTTTCATCTATTTGGGGTTTTGGGATAGAAGGTGCTCAATCGTGGATCAAGCATTCGGACCCCGAAGGCGTTTCTATCGCAGATAACTACGTACCTCGCCCCCCCCAGGTTACATTCTCAAGGGACATGACAATTCACATCGGTGGGATGCAGATTCAGCTTCTCCACACACCGGGACATACGGATGGACAGGCGGTTGTCTATATCCCTGAACGGGGCGTTCTTTTTGCGACTGACAACCTGTTTGTCGAATTCCTTCCCTGGTTTCATGACTCCAATCCTTTTGATTGGCTTGCCTCCCTGAGCCGACTTAAGGCCATGGATTACGATCGAATTGTTCCCGGCCACGGTCCGATATGTGGGAAAGAAGAAGTTGGTCATATGGAGGAGAAGATTTGCGGAGTGCTCTCTCGTGTGCGTCAAGCAATCGATCGCGGTTTATCGGAAGAAGAGGCGGCTGCAACCGTGAAATTTTTGGACCTTTGTGTTCAAGAAAAAAATTACAAAGACATTCGAGAGGATATTGAATCTGCAAGTATCCGACGCCTGTATCGGGTATTGAAGGAAAATGATTAAGGGATTTACTTCACCAAGATGTTGGAGGAAATGCTGTGACTCCTGTTAAACCCATAACTCAGGATTTACGGGGTTTCATCGAATTGCTCAAGGAACGTTACCCGGACGAAGTGGTTCAGGGGTGGAAACCGGAAATTCGCAAGGGTGAAAAACTGGTGTCCCCAGGGGGATTTGAACCCCCGTCGCCGCCGTGAAAGGGCGGTGTCCTAGGCCAGGCTAGACGATGGGGACCGCAATGATTGGTCCGATTCAGTTGAGAATCCACATTAATTTGGTGAGCCGCCCAGGACTCGAACCTGGCACCACCTGCTTAAAAGGCAGGTGCTCTACCTGATGAGCTAGCGGCCCACCATGTTCACAAATTGGAGAGGGCGCTTACTTGTTGCAATCCATATATATTGGGTGTTACGCGAGTGTCAAGCAATTGAAGAGTGTGACATTGCGCCCAATGGACGAACTCGCGAAACGATTATTAACTCCCTCGGTGATTTCCGCCGATTTTCTATGCCCTCTCCGTTGTGTTTTTTTCTCAGGGCTCCGAACTTTCTGTGGATAATATTTTTGTGATAACAGCTGGATGGCGGGTCTCGCCCAACTCAGCCTCAAGGGCCGTGTCCCCGGATGAAACCTTCCGGTGAACGTACCCTAAGGCGATACAGGTTCCCAATTGTGGAGACCAAACGGCGCTTGTAACGTGCCCCACCTTTTTCCCACCAGCGAAGAGCGTTGATCCGGGTTGGAGAATGAGGTTTGTGTCCACTTTTAGGCTGACCAAATGGCGGCTGACGTGCCCTAAAGACTCTATCTTGGCGACGACCTCTTGGCCGACATAACAACCCTTATTGAAATCAATAGCATTCGTTAACCCTGCCTCCATGGGATTTACATTTTCGTCCATGTCATCGCCGAACCTGGGAATCATAGCCTCCAGTCGGAGAATTTTCAGCGCGGCATAACCTGCTGGAGGAACGAAGCTGAACTTCTTCCAGAGGGAATCCAGGTTTTTAACGGGGACTATGATGTCAATGGCTGGACACCCAAGTCGGTCTGTTTTTGCAACGATGATTTTCTCTTTCCCTTGCTCGATTTCAACTGATGTGTAGAGCGAATCATTGCTTGGCACAATGCCCAAAACTTTCTTTGCGGTATCGGATGATTTAGGCCCGACTAGAGTGACGATACCTAGGTTTTCCGAAATGTCTTCAATTTCACAATCGTATCCAAGATTAAATTTGTCCAGTTCAAGAAACGCCGTCTCACGGCAAATAGCTTCTGTGTCGAGAAGAATCGAATCGGATAGTATTGTCACACGAAAATCTGCAATCATTTTCCCGGTTGCGGTCAGAAGGGCGGCGTAATTTCCATCACCGGGTTTAAGCGTAGCCATGTTATTCGTTAATATGTTTTGAAGGAATTTTTTGGAGTCGTCTCCTACGAGGCGCAAACACGTGCGGTGGGAGCGATCTGTTCTGGCAGAAGAGGTTCGAGCTGCGTGATACTCCGCCTGGATATCTCCGTAGTGGACGGGAATTGTCCAGCCATCCCAGTTTTCGTCTGGACTTGTGAAAGCTCCTAATTCTTCGTGGAGGTTTTCAATGGGTGATTTCAGCACAAAGTTTTCCTCTGTTTCGTCACAACTGGTCAAATTTTAACTTTAGAAATCTGATAAAATTCCATTTCCCCATCTATTCACCGAATTTATTGGAGATGGGTCAACTTCAGATAGAAACGTGATGACTACCGTTGACGAGTGTAGGGCTTAGAACTAAATTATCGCCCGACGGTTTTGTATGCGAATTATATATAGTAGCCCGAGGCCGACGTAGCTCAGGGGTAGAGCAACTGATTCGTAATCAGTAGGTCGGCGGTTCAAATCCGCCCGTCGGCTCCATTTAAGGGCTTACGTCTTTATGTCGTGGGTAGTTTTTGTTTTGATTTAGCAATAATTCGTCAAAGGGATTGGTTT
>CAYTIB010000085.1:0-8628 GCA_964437725.1 uncultured bacterium
CCAAAAGCATATTGGCGGGACCCGTATCGAATCCTTGAAGTTCATCCATGTCTTTGGTCCGCTCCCCATAAAATCCTGCAGGCACCCATGTGATGTTACAGATACCGCCCAGATTAACTATAAGAACTGGTCGCTCACGAGAAGAAAAGAGAGTGCCGTGAGCGTAGGGAGTCAGCGGTGCACCTAGCCCCCCTGCAGCAATGTCTGCAGGACGAAAATCGCCTACAACCGTGGTCCCCGTTCTTTCCGCGATGATAGCAATCTCTCCGATTTGGAAGGTTGCGCTGATTGCCTTTTCGCCACGAAGAGGCCGATGACAAATCGTCTGTCCATGGGAACCAATGGCAGAAACCTTATTCAATGGCATACTAGCTGATTCCGCCACACCAACGGCGGCAGCAGCAAATCGTTCACCCAAGTCATAATGCAACAGCGTAAGTGCTGAAGTGGATTGTTCGGCCAACGGCTGTTCCAAACCCGGCAATTCGGAGGCCATCAGAATGCGCTCGCGCAGGCCCTTTGGGAACGGAAAGGACCGGTGGGCAATTAATTTTATTTGATGCCCAAGACGTTTTTTCTTACTGGGGTTTGAAATAGAGACCAGTGACGCTTCGATCCCGTCAGCTGAAGTGCCGGACATCAGTCCGATATACAGCCCACTACCATTACCTTTTAGGTATTGAGTGTTGACAGGTAAGTTCAAGGTTTGTCAATCCCTCCACCTTGGTAGGATGATTTCATGGGATCTTCACCATAAATCACCTGATACCAACGGTAATAAGACATTACCCTTCGGGTATATCGACGGGTCTCTCGGTAGGGAATTAAGGATATAAATGAAGCTTCATCAAGATGACCGTTAGCCTTCCACCATTTTTGAGTCACATCAAACCCGGCATTATAAGCAGCAACAGCAGGGACAGGATTCCCACCAAAGCGGATTAGTAAATCTCTCAGTAATGCACTCCCTAAGCGAACGTTAAGTCCGGGAGAAAACAAATCTTCAGGAGAAGGTTGCGGAAGGTTGAGCCGGCGTGCAACCAGACGTGCTGTTTGCGGCATAAGCTGCATCAGCCCGCGGGCGCCAGCAGTGGAGATTCCCTTAGGATCGAAAAGACTCTCAGCCCGTGTAATAGCGCTCACTAGCAACGGGTCAATGAAATCGCTTGATGTCCTCTTTTCCGCGTGTCGCAACGCTCGACGGTCGATTGGGAAAAGAATTCGCCAAAACTCCCGGGAAGTCAACCCCGTATTCAACCGGAAACGACGGAAGGTAGGCCTCTCTAGTATCTCGAGTGCCTCCCTGTGATTTCTGGCCATATGGAGTAGCCGAGCACGTTGGTAGAGAAAATATCGGGAAGACAAGCCGGACTTTTGTATTGTGTCCGCCGCCGAACGGAAAAATCCAGCCAAGAAGAGATGGCTAGCCTCTTCGGCTGTGAATTCCGATACACCTTTCCAGGTGGGTGGCTTCGCAAAAACACGAGAGCGGGCGTTTTTCTGAATATTCCGTTCTAATGTACTTCCGAGACGAAGAGCCCCCAGTTGACCATAATACGAGGAAGGATCTACATCGCGGGCAGAACGATAATAGGATTTGGCAGTTAAGAGTCCCGCCTCCTCAGCCGATCTGCCGGCCCAATACCTAGCAGCTTGGGCAACAGGACGACGTCCGCGATCTCGCGCTAGGCGCGAGAAAGATTGCTCAGATCGAATGTAACGCTTATTTCTAAAATAAATCCAACCTATTCGCCATTGGGCCAGATCTCCCTGCCTAGTAGCCGGATGATTACTCGCCAATCTCTTATAAAGTCGAGATGCTCTCTCCAGGTGGCCATTGTCCTCAATAACCCGTGCCTGTAAATAAAGAAACTGCCGTGCCCAACCGTTTTTGGAATAATCTCGCAACAATTCATCGCCAACCTTTTGAAAATCTTTAGAATCACCGCGGCGAAGATGCGTTCGGGCAAGATAGTAAAGGGCCTTTGGTGCCCACCTTTCGCCTCGGCCGTTAGATGCTGTCCACCGGAGGTACTCGGCGGCTTCTCGATTTCGGCGAAGGAAGTAGGAATTCAAACCCATATAAAACCCAGCTGTTAGACGTACAGATTTCGATAGCTTCCGAATTTTCAAAGCTTGCCAGGTCTTTAAAGCCTCATCAATTTTCCGAGCTTTTTGCAACGCCATAGCTCGGGCCAACAACTCACGCGTTGAAGATTGTGGAGACTTGAAACCTTTTTTCCGAAGGTAAGTTAGTCGCTTTTCCGCGGCCAAAGCAGCTGGGTCAAGGGGATAACGTGTCCAGATTTCATGATAATTCAGAATGGATTCGGCAAAGCGACTTTCAGCCTCCTCGCACCGAGTTTTTTGGTACAGAAGTTTGGGTAAATCCGGATGGCGGGGGTGATGTGTTCGCAGGATCTCTGTGGCATACCCTCCCCTCCCACAATCCTCAGCCGCAAACCAGGCACGCGCGGTCGAAGCACGAACGGTTTTTGCTAAAATACCTGCTGTTTGAATAGACTCAAACTTTTGGGCAGCCGCACGATTTCGACCCAACGCCTCCAAGGCTTGAGCCTCTAAAAAAATAATATGAGGACGCAAAACTCTTGGGATAAATTTTTTCTCTGAATCCAATTTTTTCAGAATGCTGAGGGTTTCTAAAGGGCGTTCAGATTCAAGATAAGCTCGAGCTGAAACTAATCGGGCGTTGAACACCCACTCCCTCGTTTCGCCTCGAACCCCACCGGTTACCAACTTTCGGCGAGTAAAACGCTCGGCAGTGCGAGCAGCCTTTTCGTACGCACCATTAGCGAGAAGGAACAATGCTTCTGCAAACTCTTCCGGAACGTTTCTCAGACCTATCGGTATTGAAATTTGAGACCATTCGCTTCTCTTATATTTCTCCATCTTCTTTTCGGATAACGCGGCCGCATGTGGGCCCTGACGTTCTTCCGCCATAGCCCGGCGATGGAGAAAGGCAATTTCGAAATCCAGTAACAAGATGAAAACTAGTATAAAAACGAATCGGCAGTAAATCATGTCAAACTACTATAGGATTCGGAGAATCAGAGGCGAGAAGGATAACCATGGACTCCTTAAGACACCTGAAAAACCGCCGTGGGACAACCATTATGCCTTCAGAACAAAGGTCCGGCAAGTTACAGGTAGCCTACCGTCTCACTTTTTAATAACAAGAAATTCGACGCTTTAGTGTATTGCACCTAATTTCCTATGGAACCAGAATAATCACTATAAAGGGACCCGGGACAAATTGTTCCACTTCTCCCAGGCGAATATATTAAAATAATCACCTTTTGAAAAAACTAGGGGCAAATCGGCTTCCTCACCATTGACTTTCAAGCTACTCGTTGCTAGTTTCTGCTTTGGTGGTTAAATAAATCGAGAGGGCTTGTGCCTACCGTTATAGACCTTTCCAAAGGCAGCACTTGGAGTCTGATCTCCCATTCTGGACCAGTAGTCCAGCTTGTCCTGCTGATTCTCGTTGCCTTTTCTGTTGTCTCTTGGGCCATCATCGTCTCCAAAAACCTCACTCTAAGAAGAGCACGGGACCAATCTCGGAAATTCTTGAACGCCTTCTGGAATAACCGGCGACTGGATGATTTGTACGAAAAATCAGAAGCATGGATCGATAGCCCTGTCTGCAAGGTCTTCCGAGCGGGGTACAGGGAACTCTCAAGATCACACGATGCTGTCAGCAAAACGGAGTTGGAAACAAAAGCCACCCCGGCAATCGAGACTAGCGTCGTTCAGAATGTAGGACGAGCGATGGCACGAACGCGGAACCTAGAAGCCACTCGGCTCGAACAGTTGCTGACATTTCTCGCAACCACCGGAAGCGCCACACCTTTCATAGGGCTTTTTGGTACCGTCTGGGGGATTATGAATGCATTCCAAGGGATAGGTCGTGCAGGAGCGGCAAGTCTAGCAGTCGTAGCACCGGGTATCAGTGAGGCGCTCATTGCCACCGCAGTCGGGCTCGCGGCGGCTATACCGGCCGTGGTTGCATACAATGCTTTCAACCGCCAAGTGGAAACGCTAACCACGGAGATGGAAAACTTTCACGCTGAGTTCTTGAATATGGTTGAACGATACTACGCCGCTCGGTAAGCCAAATCCTTCGAACAACGAAAGGATCCCAATCGTGGGTGTCCAACTCAAAAAGGGCCGTGCGATTTCGGACATTAACGTAACTCCCTTTGTCGATGTCATGTTGGTACTGCTGATCATTTTCATGGTCACTGCTCCCATGCTCCACCAAGGAGTCGATGTTGATCTTCCAAACGTTAAGGCACGAGAGCTACCCCTTGATGCCGAACAGCTAATCGTCTCTGTTACCCAGGACCGCCGTTTGTTTCTCAATCGTGCACCCCTCTCCATCTCCCAACTCCAAGAAAAGCTGAAAGGAATTTACATGGAGAGACCCAACAAAGAAGTTTTCCTGCGGGCAGACAAGAACGTCCCATATGGCTTTGTAGTCCGCACCATGGCCGCAATCCGGAGCAGTGGAATCCATCGAGTGGGAATGGTAACTGAGGTGGCTTCCGTTCATACGCCATGAACCACGACGATCCCGAACCTAAAATCCAATGGTTGAAGATGATTGGGGTATCCCTGACTATTCACGCAGCCATCATTGGTGGCATCGTCGTTTTTGCATCCGGTTCCGCTCCCCAGCATGCGCTCTATGCTCCATCAATCAATGTGAGTTTGTATGGGCCTGGTAAAATCCGGCAAGAAGACAGGGGGGGTCCTGATGGAACAGCAACAGTAAAAAGCAAGTCCACACGGGAACAGGTGATAGAAAAGACCACCACCCCAAAACTAGAGAAAGCAGTTCCGGTTCAATCAAAGATCATTCCAAAGACCCTTAAACCAAAAAAAGAGGTACAATCCCCTCAAAAGATTATAAGGGTCCCAGAAAAAGCGCCCCCGAAAAAAATAGCCAAGATCAAACGTAGCCCTGCACCAAAAAAAGTGGCCAAGATCAAACGCAGCCCTGCACCAAAAAAAGTGGCTAAGATCAAACGACGGGTCAGACCTAAAAAGACACCGTCGACATCCAAGGAAGGAACAAGGGGGAAATCACTTAGTACAGCCGAACTGGATCGACTTACAAAAATCCGCCAAAGACTATTGGCTCGCAAAGGGCAATCTGGGCCAGGGGGGATCGGAAAAAACCGTCGCCAAAATGATAGTCTCGCAGGCGTGGGCAATAGAGGAGGAGGAAGCTTACCGGGCGAGAAAAATGCCTACAAAAACGAGCTGGGTCGGATTTTTTACAAGGCCTGGGTTCTCCCAGATACGCTCCGTGGCAAAGGGCTAAAAGTCTTCCTATATCTCCACATCGACCGGAGTGGACAAATCTTGAAGACCGATTTCCTGGAAACTTCAGGTAATAGGCTGTTTGACGAATCTGTGAAAAGAGCTGTTAGCAAAGTTAAAACAGGCGGCGGCTTACCGCCACTACCTACGGAAATTTCGGAGACCACATGGATACAGGGATTCACCTTCGACCCAAAATACTTACGATAATGAATCGATTCAAGAAAATCATTCACAAACCGATTCTGAGTATCGGGCTGATTCTTGCCTACTGGACTGTCTTCTGGTTGAGTGGGGTCGGTCTGCTCCACGCCCAATCCAAGGATTTCATCATAATTGGCCCAGGCGGAGGGCGACAGGTTCCTTTAGCCGTCGGCGCATTCCGGGATTTGAGCGCCACTCCATCCGAAACACCGTTAGGTCTGAAAATTACTCAAGTTGTCATCGACGATCTCCAATCCACCGGGCTATTTCGCATTCTGGATCCAAGCATATTTTTGGAAGATCCACAATCAAGTGGAATCACTCCGGAGCAAACCGATTTTCGAAGTTGGAGTGCAATTGGAGCTGAAGCATTGATCAAGGGCGGATTCCGTATAAATGGAGACCGCCTGGAGGTGGAAGCCCGCCTATTCGAGGTCATTCGCAATGGCATTGTTGTCGGCAAAAAATATACCGGGGCACCAGAGGATTTTCGTCGAATAGCACACAATTTTGCGAACGAGGTCATCCGTTTTTTTACGGGAACACCTGGGGCCTTCAACACGAGGATCGCTTTTGTGTCTCGAAGGCGAGGGAAAAAAGAGATTTTCTTGATGGATTACGACGGATATAAGCCGCGACAAATAACCCGAGATGGGAGTATTAATCTCAAGCCTGCGTGGTCACCAGACGGGCAGAAGTTAGCTTACACTTCCTATCGTTTGCATCGTCCTTCCGTTTTCATAGCAGACCTTTCTGGGAAGGGTAATAGACTCCGGAGACTTCCCCTTAAGGCAGATTTAGCAACAGGGGCTGTTTGGTCACCAAACGGCTCTCAAATAGCCATCGCTCTTAGTCAACGCGGGAACACGGACCTACATATCCTCGGTCCACAAGGGAAAAAATCTATCAGAAGAGTAACTAGCCACTTTGGTATTGACGTTGATCCGGCCTGGTCTCCTGATGGTAAGACTCTAGCCTTCACCTCGAACAGATCAGGCACTCCCCAGATTTACTTGGTCGATATCTCAGGGAAAAATCTCCGTCGAATTACGTTCAAAGGCCGCTATAATACTTCTCCTGTTTGGTCTCCTAAGGGAGATCTCATTGTGTTCAACGGGATAAGGAAGGGTGTTTTCAAGCTATTTTCAATAAAACCCGACGGGGCTAGTCTGCGGAGGTTAACCGCGCTGAGGGGAAATCAATCTGAGCCCTCCTGGTCCCCTGATGGAAGATTCTTGACATTCGCCCTAGAAAGGGGAGGGAAATCCTCTGTTTATTTGCTTAATATTGCTACCGGTTGGTGGCGTAAACTTGGAAGGGGTGAGAGCCCAGCTTGGTCTCCCCGTATGAAAAATTCATGAAATCATTTGCGTTCAGCCCCTTATAAGGCGATACTATTGGTGGCGCTGCAATTAATAACGTCGCCTGTGTAGTGGTTATGTCGCGGCTGTTGCGCGGGCTAAGATAATGTAGGATTTTTTGGGGAAGTTTAACAAAGGAGAAAGTTTAATGAGGATGTTTGGGATTCGTGGGCGTATCCCGTTTCTTCTTGTTGCTGGACTGGCTGTTCTTCTGATGGGGTGTCCAAAAAAGCCACCGGTTCCGGTTAAGCCGGATGAACCCGGAAAACAGCAGAAGACTCCTGTTGCCCGACCAGCAGTACCCAGCCCCCCGCCAGCTCCAGCTCCAGCTCCACGGGTAAAGGGGGAAGACATAGGAAGTAGCGAAAAGGCAGAAAAGGCGAGGGAACGTCAACGGGCCATGAGTAAGTTCGAGAACGAACTGGTTCATTTTGATTTTGACAGGTCTGAGATTACGGATCGTTACAAACCTGTTCTCAGCCGTAAGGCAGCCTTTTTGAGGAGTTATTCCAACGCTAGAATTCAGATTGAAGGCCATTGCGACGCGCGAGGGTCGGTTCAGTACAATCTTGCGTTGGGAGAGCGCCGGGCTAATAGTGCGAAAGCTTACTTAGTCGCATTGGGCATCTCAGCTAATCGAATCACCACCATTAGCTTCGGAGAAGAGCGTCCGTTGAGTTCGGGGAACAACGAGAAAGCCTGGGCTAAAAACCGTCGGGCTCAGTTTGTTGTTGTCGGTCAGTAGCGAAAACGAACGTTTCCAACTGTAGCTTCTAAGGGTTCATGGAATCATGACTCGGCAGGTAGGCGGGATTCTAACGGGACTTTTGGTCCTATTGGGCGGGTGTGTCACTAATGAAGAGATGGATTTGCTTCGCCGCGATATTCGGCGTCTGAAATATCAGGTCAATGACATTCGGCGTGATATCAGAGATGAATCCGGGAAGAAAAGCGGTGCCCTTCGGTCTGCCGTTACTCCCATAACAAAAAGCCTCAAATCCATACAGAAAGAGATAAAGTCTGTCAGAAAAACACAGGCGGACTACGAGACACGTCTGGAGCAAATTCGAAGAGAGGCATCCAAGGCCACTGGGAATGTCGAAAAGCGAGAGTTCAAAGCTCGTCAACAAACACAGAAAATTCGAGATCTAAAAGCAGTTTTAGAGACTCGGATTGGAGTTCTGGAAAAGGGGATGGCTAGCCTAAAAAAGAAAAGGGCACCCAAACCCCCAACCACTCAGCCAAAAACGCTTGTCAGAATTCCAGGGCCAGATTCGACAACAAAACCCGCACCAGTAAGTCCAATCTCACCGTCTACCGCTGTTTTGCCAACACCTAAGGTATCAGTTCCACCCCCTGCGATTTCAGATGATAAGCGCGAACACATGGCGGGGATGGCTTTGTTCAAGAGCGGAAAAAATCAGAAAGCGCGAACAAAATTTCAGGACATGCTCCGCCGATTCCCCACCTCAAAATTTTCCGATGACGCCCAATATTGGATTGGGGAAACTTACTACCGTGAAAAAAGATATGACAAGGCCATCCTCGAGTATGACAAAGTCGTCATTAATTTCTCCAGGGGGGACAAGGTCCCTGCTGCACTTTTAAAGCAGGGATTAGCCTTTCTTGCACTGGGAGATAAGGCATCAGCAAAACAGCTTATGAACCAGCTTGTCAATGAATACCCCAAATCAGAAGAGGCGAAAACGGCACGGTC
>CAYTIB010000086.1:0-65046 GCA_964437725.1 uncultured bacterium
TCATTTTCCCGTCCCTCTGTTGTTATCCCGGGTCCCCAGACAATCGACATTTCGTTGTCTTCGGGGCCCGCCCCTTGCCATCGAATTTCTACATCAAAAGCATATGACCCGTGTCTGAAACGGAGAGTTTTGCTCACTGCAGTTCCCGATGAAGAACGATAGATAAACTCAAGGGTTCCGTCGGGGTTTTCGGGGGTTAAAACTAGGCTTTCCCGGCTCACAGTGTATATGCCCCTGTTTGCTCGGCGACCCAGGCTGCCTCCGTCTAGGTAAAGGGGTCGCCATTTCTTCTCTTGCGTTCGCTCGCTGGTCCTTCCATCTCCCCTTTCGCCCCCCTTTCCGGTTGCAATTAAATTAAACGGCCTTCCCTTGGAGTCTCGATAATCCCGAAGGACCAGCTCTTTAAGCCCTGCCCCGAGAGTTGTGAACGTAATTTGAGCAACCCCCGTGTCTACCGTTATGTTCTTCGCGACCGAGGATTCCGGTGCGGTTGGAATTTGGAGTGGTTTTGGAGCTGTGGACGGTTTGTCCTGTTGCCCGCGTGGCTTCGTGCCTTTTTTCCCTGGGGTCCCCACACGTTCCGCCGCTAATTTTTGTGCTTTTTCCTTCGCAGACCGGCGTGCCTCCATGTGGGGATTTATGTAAAAAACCTGGTATCCCAGCAGAACCGCCATAGAAAGAACGGCTGCCAAAATTGCGCGTTTATCCATTGGCGGTTACCCTATGTTCCTTTCTCGGATCGCGGAAGAGGATCGTAGCCTCCCGGATGTAAAGGGTGACAACGCAAAATCCGCTTAGCGATAAGATAGATAGCCATCGAGATCGGGTGTTCGCGGATCGCCTCTAACGCGTACTCTGAGCAGGTTGGGTTGAACCTGCACGCTCGAGGGAGGAGGGGGGAGAGAGCAAGCCGGTAGAGCTGAATCAATGCCGTCAGCAAAGCTTTTATCGGCTTCATATCACTCTTTTTTAAGGCCTATCCTTTTTGGGGACCGGCGCGGGCCGCGACCTTACAACTGCGGCGGCAACGGAGCGTTCAAACGCGTCCTGCAACTCAGCGTACGGGGCAGCCCTTGCACCTGGTTTTGCAACTACTACCATTTCCAGGCCTGGGCCCCGGCCTTTCATCTGCCTAAAGATCGAGCGAAATCGGCGCTTCAGCCGATTTCTTTCTACCGCATTTCCAACTCGCCGCGATACCGATAGGCCCAGCAAGTCCTCAGGCCCCCTCGTCGATCCCGTCCCCTCACGCCTTTTGGCATAAAACCTATAGAACTTAGTGCGATCGGTCGGGGCCTGTGAGCATATCCGCCGAAAGTCGCTCTGCTTTAGGCGGGGTTTGTCCCTTGGTGGTTTCATTGCGGTCTTATTAAGAACAGGTTGCTGCAGGGTTTAAACAGCCAAGCGCTTCCTGCCCTTTTTTCGGCGCCTGCTTAGGATTTTCCGGCCGGATCGCGAGGCCATTCTTGCGAAGAAACCATGCGTCCGGGCACGCTTAATCCTCGAGGGTTGATATGTCCTTTTCAAAGGGGTAACCCTTCCCTGGCCGGCGTTTAAAAGAAAATCTCATTGTGCACTAAGGAGAACAATTAACTGTTTACAGAACAACATACAGTTTAGGTTCGGCGTCAAGGAGTGTCAAGTAAACAATATTTTCTGTTGAAAACTCACGCTTTTTCTGATACCATGCACGTGAAAGTGTTGGGCTTCCTGGGTTTTGTCATTACACTGTTCAGTATTATGGTTTTCAATCATTTACATGGAATGTTCGGGGGTTCTTTTTGGGCCGGGTCAGTCTGATATTTTCCGCTCGGCACTTTAGAATTTTCAACGCGTGTTGAAAACCCAATAAATTGTTTTTTTCCAGTTGTTTACATGGTTTATGGGTATAGGTTATCAACATGGATTCCAGCGAAATCTGGGAAATCGCCCTTGAACATGCCCGAAAATATGTAACGGAGCAGGCGTTTGAAGCGTGGCTTAGGCCTATCGCACCTGCGGCCCTTGATGGTTCAACACTTGACCTGCTTGTCCCAAACCAATTTTTTTGTGAATACTTTGAGGATAGGTTTCGTCCGGTCCTTACAGGCGCTTTGCGCGAAGCCACGGGTTTGGAAATTAATTTTCGCTTAATTGTTAACGGTGACAGTGAAGATCCCCCGGTTCCCGGGCCACCTCCGAGAGCCCCAGAAAAACAAACACCTCAAAAGAGGTCGGTTCGGGCCTTGAATTCCAAATATACATTTGAAAACTTTGTTGTAGGGAATTCAAACCAATTTGCTCACGCGGCAGCACGTGCGGTTGCCGAGAACCCGGCCGTTGCCTACAACCCCTTATTTATTTATGGCGGGGTGGGCCTTGGCAAAACCCACCTTATGCATGCAATTGGTCAGTTGGTTGCTGATAAGATCTCTGGTGCCCAGCTCCATTACACATCCTCAGAAGATTTCACCATTGATCTAATAAACTCTATCCGCCACGATCGGATGACGGCCTTCCGCGAGAAATATCGCAAAATGGACGTCCTCCTTGTGGACGATATTCAGTTTATCGCGGGTAAAGATCGTACCCAGGAGGAGTTTTTCCATACATTCAACTCTCTTTATGAATCCAAAAAGCAAATTGTTATATCGAGCGATAAGTTTCCAAAAGAGATGGTCGAACTAGAAGAGCGTTTGCGCTCTCGTTTTGAGTGGGGTCTTGTTGCGGACATCCAACTGCCAGACCTCGAGACTAAGGTCGCTATTTTGAACAAAAAAGCCGAGGAGAATGATGTCGCTCTCCCCCAGGACGTTGCCCTGCTTGTTGCGGAAAAAATTCGCACCAACATTCGCGAGCTTGAGGGTTGCCTGATCCGCCTTTCGGCGTTTAGCTCAATGACGAAGCAGCCTATTTCTATTGATATGGCGGAGGAAATTCTCCAACAGATGTTCTACGACGACCAACAATCCATTTCGATAGACGGTATTCAAAAAGCCGTGGCTTCGCATTTTAATATTAAGGTCTCAGACCTAAAGTCTAAGCGGCGGCACCGTAGCGTTGCGGAGCCCAGGCAGATCGCGATGTACCTATCCAGGGATCTAACGGGGGCCTCTCTTTCCGAGATCGGTGAACGGTTTGGGGGTAAAGATCACAGCACGGTTATTCATTCTTGCAACAAAATTGTTAAGTTGAAAGACAAAGAAACGCGTATCCTTTCTGCAATGAACCAAATACGGAGAGTTTTAAACTTGTGAAATAGTTGTTTGTTTGCTGCGGGTAAAGCCTGGAAAACTGCGGGTGGGATCTGGAAAACTTGGTGCCCTCTTTTCGTGTGTGGATTTTTTGATTTTTCCCAACAGGTTTTCATGCTCGCAACCGGTTTAAAGAGAAGGGGGTTTCGTTGTTTTCCACAAACTCACAGCCCCTGCTTTTACTACTCTTTATTTATAAAGATCTCTTTTAATAATAAAGACCCTTTAATATGTACTTAGCAAAGCTCCATATAGAAAATTTTCGCAACATACGGACATATAAAGTTAAATTTTCAGAAGGCCCGAACCTAATCACTGGAATGAATGGTCAAGGAAAATCCAATCTTCTTGAGGCTATATATTTTCTCGGGAACCTAAAATCGTTTAGGGGCGCAAAAAGAAGTAGCCTGACTCAGTGGGGGTGTACTAAATTTGGTTTAAGGGGAGAATTTATATTCCCGGAAACAGGAAAGACCCTCTCATTAGAGGCCGTTTGCGATAAAGGAAAAGCTCAATACCGCATAAACGGAACCGCCACGGAATCCGTTGAAGACTATCTTTCCAGAGTTTGCACAATTGCTTTTCACCCAGACAGTCTCTCGATCCTTAAAGGGGGCCCAACCCACCGCCGGATGTTTGTAGACAGAGGAATTTTTCACGAAAACAAAGAACACCTGAGGGCACTAAAAGAGTACAACCGAGTTTTAACTGAAAGAAGGTGGATCTTAAAAAACCGCAAAGACTCAATTCTTGGTGTTTGGACAGAAAAGCTAATTCAGCTAGGGGTTAAGGTCGCTACAAAAAGGCAGGACTATTGCCAGAGGCTCAACAAAAGAGCGCTTGTTATGGACCACCCACCCGGAGGAGATGAACCGCCGCAGATAAAGTATCTTCCATCAATCCCTGGGCTAATTGAGGGCCTAGACGCAAAAGATGAGAAAGCAAATAGGGATATTTTCTCTAAAAGGCTTGAGGAAACAAAGAGGGAGGAGCAAAGGCGAGGGCAAACACTAACAGGCCCCCACCGGGACGACCTTGCTGTTTGGGTGGGTGGGAAGGATCTCTCAAGGTATGGCTCGCAAGGCCAACAAAAATCAGCCCTCCTTTGCCTTGTGGCTGCACAGTCAGATTTGGTTAGCCGGTGCGGCACAGGAGCACCGATAATGATTTTCGACGACGTTACATCTGAGCTAGATGACATAAGGGCGGAATGGGTTTGCCACAAACTCGCGGGCCGAGGAAACCAGGTTTTTATAAGCTCTGTGGAAGCTGTTCCTATCCAAAAAATAACGGGTCTCACAAAAGCATTGCTTGCTCGCCGCGGAGAGCTAACCGAGGTGGGATCCGCCGCATAGCAGGCTAACACCAAAAACGGTGTTATGGTCTAACCGCTAAATAAGTTCAGAAAGGGAGACATGTATGGCAAAGGGCTATGGTGCAAAGCAAATCCGTGTACTCGAGGGCCTTGAGGGCGTCCGGAAACGCCCAGCGATGTACATCGGCACCACCGGCTCAAAGGGGCTTCACCACCTGGTGTATGAGGTTGTGGACAACAGTGTAGATGAGGCCATGGGGGGGCACTGCGACAAGATTTCTCTAGAAATCAACCCGGATGGGTCGGCGACGATTGTTGACAACGGGCGCGGGATCCCTGCAGAAAAGCACAAAACAGAGAAAGTGTCGGCTGCGGAGGTTGTGATGACAAAACTACACGCCGGCGGGAAGTTCGACAAGGGAACCTATAAGGTGTCTGGGGGGCTCCATGGCGTTGGTGTGTCGGTAGTAAATGCTCTCTCTGAGTGGCTCGAGCTTGAAACGCGTTGGGAAGGCGGTTTGTATAAACAGCGCTTCAAGCGAGGCATCCGCGAGGCGGCACTCAAAAAAACCGGGAAAGCAAAATCAAGTGGCACAACAGTCACATTTTACCCGGATCCAAAGGTTTTTAACGCGGTTGACTTTGATTTCGATACACTTTGCTCGAGGATGCGGGAGTTAGCCTATCTTAATAAGGGCCTGAAAATATCCGTTGCCGACAAACGGTCCGGCAAGAGCGAGAATTTTGAATTTAAAGGCGGAATAGTCTCGTTTGTCCAGGATCTGAGCGGTGGCAGCACGACTCTCCACGATAAGCCAATTTTCCTGGAGGGAGAGAGAGATGGAGTCATTGTTGAAATCGCGATGCAGTACAACGACAGCTATGGCGAGACGGGGTTTAGTTTTGTCAATAATATCAACACGGTTGAAGGGGGGACCCACGTAAGCGGATTCCGAAGCGCACTAACACGCACAATGAATACCTATGGACGGGCAAATAATTTGTTTAAGAACGGCGAGGCTCCAAGCGGGGACGATGTCCGCGAAGGCCTCACGGTTGTTAATAGCGCAAAAATCCCGGAACCCCAATTTGAGGGCCAAACAAAAACAAAGCTTGGGAATAGCGAAGTCCAGGGCATTGTGGAACAAATTGTCAATGACAGGCTAGCTGAGTTTTTAGAAAAAAATCCGCCGGTTGCAAAGAAGATCATAGAAAAAGCTGTTTTGGCATCTCGGGCTCGCGAAGCCGCCCGAAAGGCAAGGGACCTAACCAGACGCAAGGGCGCGCTCGACAGCGGAAATCTTCCCGGAAAACTGGCAGATTGTAGCGATCGCGATCCAACGCGATGCGAGCTCTACATAGTAGAGGGCGATTCCGCCGGTGGCTCTGCCAAACAGGGAAGGGACCGATCCTTTCAGGCTATTCTCCCCCTGCGCGGGAAGATTCTAAATGTAATGAAGTCCCACCAGATGGATGTAATACTCAAGCACGAGGCTTTTTTAACTATGATCTCCGCACTCGGGACAGGAATTAATACAGGGGTGGGAGATGAAGACTTCAACCCCGATAACCTGCGGTATCACAAGATAATTGTCATGACTGACGCCGACGTTGACGGATCTCATATTCGAACGCTTTTACTCACTTTCTTTTTCGAACACATGCGGGAACTGGTAGAGAGAGGCCACCTTTTTATCGCGCAGCCCCCGCTATACAAGGTTAAGCAGGGGAGAGCAGAGCGGTACATCAAGAACGACGACGAGTTCGACGATTTTATTTTGGAACTGGCCACAGAGGATTCGGCACTTGTCGCGTCCAACGGAAACGGGCGAGGGAAAAACGGTTCCCCCAAAAGAGCAACCCAACACAAAGGGCAAAAACTTAAAGAGGTTCTCAAAAAGCTGGTTGACCACACAAACATCCTGAAGTCCCATGCGAAACACGGCAAGGATCCAAATGTCCTGTACTCCTTCGCCAAGGAAAAAGGGTTTACCCCAGAGCTCCTCGATAGCGACAAAGAAATCAACCGGATGATCAAAGATGTACAAACCGGGTTCCGAAATATCTTTAGGGAAGCAAAGCCATTTGAAGCAGAGCTTGTATCCCAAGCCGAAAACGGCAATATCATCCGTATCCGATCTTGGCTAGAAAACCGCGAGCTAAATTTTGATCTTGATCACCAATTTATTGCCTCAAGAAACTTTCTGTGGCTGAAAGAACTCCAGGCTGAGCTCTTAGATTCATTGGGGCGGGCTCCATATACGGTGGTTTCAAACGGGAAGGAAGTTGCTTGCGAAAGCTATGAAGAAATTGTGGAACATTTCCGCATTCTGGGGCGGAAGGGAATGTCGGTACAAAGGTACAAGGGGTTGGGGGAGATGAACCCTGATCAGCTTTGGGAAACCACAATGGATCCCGAGCGACGCACCCTTTTGTCAGTAAACTATGATGAGGAAGTAAATGGGCACAATGCCAGAGAGCTTTTTAATAAACTGATGGGCGACCAGGTCGAACCTCGGCGGGAGTATATCGAGGAACACGCCCTGGACGTCCGAAACCTCGATATCTAGTGAACGCCTACCACAAAACGGGCAGCCGCGGCCAAAAATGGCACAAGGCACCCCCATTTCGTTAGTCTCGGAAGTCTCGATTAAGGAGAAAAGATGGCGGAGATCCAAGAAACCCGGATTCCCATAGCAATTGAAGAGGAGATGAAGTCTTCGTTTATGGACTACGCAATGAGCGTTATCATTGCGAGGGCCCTGCCGGATGTGCGCGACGGGCTAAAACCAGTCCACCGCCGAATCCTTTTTACACTAGACGATCTTAACCTCAATCCGGGGAAGCCTTATCGAAAATGCGCCAAGATTGCAGGGGACGTCAGCGGAAATTATCACCCTCACGGGGAGGCCATCGTATATCCATCACTAGCCCGTATGGCCCAGGATTTCTCTCTTCGTTACCCGCTTGTCGAAGGGCAGGGCAACTTTGGGTCTGTCGACGGAGACCCACCGGCCGCCATGCGTTATACCGAAGCCCGGATGACGGCTCTCACTGAAGAGATGCTCCGAGACATTGATAAAGATACGGTTGACTTTGCACCCAACTACGATGAAACCCGCCGGGAGCCAGTCGTTTTACCATCAGCCATCCCCAATCTTGTGATTAATGGATCGGATGGCATCGCAGTTGGCATGGCTACGAAGATTCCACCACACAATCTTGGGGAGATCGTGGATGGGCTAGCAGCGATTTTGGACGAACCCGACACATCGGATGAAGCTCTGCTTAAGCTGATTCCCGGCCCCGATTTCCCAACCGGCGGGATCATACATGGGCGAAAAGGGATTAAGGATGCCTACCTAACAGGGCGAGGCCTTGTCCAGGTCCGAGCGAAAGCCAAGACCGAGATCACCAAGCGGTCGGGCCGCGAAATCGAGTCCATCGTGATAACGGAGATTCCATATCAGGTCAATAAGGCCAAGCTAATCGAAAAAATAGCTCAATTGGTGCGGGATAAGGTGGAGGGGTTTGAGGGAATTGCGGATTTGCGCGATGAATCCGACCGGGATGGCATGCGGATCTTGATCGAGCTTAAGCGAGATGGAGTTTCAGAATATATCTTAAACCGACTGTATAAACACACATCTCTGCAGGGGACCTTTGGGGTCATCATGTTGGCTTTAGTAAATAACCAGCCCCAGGTTCTCTCCTTAAAGTCAATGTTAGAGCACTTTATTCAACACCGCCGGGAAGTAGTAGTCAGACGCACCCGTTACGATCTCGGCAAGGCCCGGGAGCGCGCCCATATTCTCGAGGGCCTTCTGGTTGCCCTGAAGAGCATCGATGCAGTCATAAAGTTAATCCGCGCGTCTAAAACACCAGATAGCGCACGCACGGGCCTGATGACCAAATTCAAGGTTACAGAGCTTCAGGCCCAGGCAATTTTGGACATGCGGCTTCAGCGACTTGTTGCACTGGAACAAGATAAAATCAAAGCAGAACATAAAGAACTCAAGAAGAAGATTTTGCATTTAGAGTCTGTGCTTGCTGACGAGAAGCTCGTGATTAGAATCATCCAAGATGAACTACAGGAAATCAAAAAGAAGTACACAAATGAGCGCCGGACAGAAATCATTGATGCGACTAGCGAGATCACGTTGGAAGACATGATTGTCGAAGAAGATATGGCTGTAACCATCAGCATGGATGATTATATCAAGCGGAATGCCGTGTCCTTATATCGAAGCCAGCGGCGTGGCGGGAAAGGTGTGAAAGGGATGCAGACCCGGGCGGAGGATGCCGTCAAGGATGTATTTGTGGCAAACACCCATGAATACATGGTTTTTTTCACGTCCCGAGGGCGACTGCACTGGTTAAAAGTTTATCAGCTTCCGCAAGCGGGGCGAGCTAGTCGCGGAAAGGCAATTGTAAACCTCCTCCAACTGAAGGATGGTGAAACAGTTTCAGCTGCTTTAAAAGTCCGAGAATTTTCGGAAGGCAGATTTATCCTGATGGTGACCAGGAAAGGGATAGTGAAAAAAACGCCATTGCCGTCGTTTGGAAGACCAAGGGTTGGTGGCATAATTGCCATCAATTTGGACGAGGACGACGAGCTAATACGGGCCCACGAAACAGATGGGTCTCGCCAAATCCTCATCGCTACCCGGCAGGGCAAGGCAATCCGGTTTGAAGAAGGCCAGGTGCGCTCGATGGGCCGTAATGCGGCGGGGGTTAGGGGGATCCGGTTGGCCAAAGGCGATGAGGTTATCGGTGCAGAGGTTGTGACGCCAGACAGTGTTATCCTTTCAATCACTCAAAAGGGCTATGGAAAACGGACAGCTCTTAAGGATTACCGTTTGACCGCCCGCGGAGGTAAAGGGGTAATAAATTTAAAGATAACGGAAAAAAATGGGTCGGTAGTTGATATCCTGCAGGTTCATGAAACCGACGGATATCTCTTGACAACGATTGGCGGTCAAATTATTCGCAGTGAAGTTAGTCCCGTATCTGTAATCGGGCGAGCAACGCAAGGTGTCCGCCTGATAAATCTTGGGGACGAGGATAAAGTGGTGGCGATTGCTCGAATCCCGGAGGAGGAAAAGGGCGCGCTTTCAGAGTCAGGCGACATAAATGGGGCAGGACCGGCCTCCTAAATGGTTTTGATATACTCGAACCGCCGGCCCCCAGGGGCACAAAGTCCGCAATAGCGGACAGAGGCTATTTTGGAATTACAGGATCGAAACCACCCAACATCCAGAGGGCCAGGAGGCCGACAGCCGTGACGTAAAGGAAAAAGAGACGAAGTCTTTTCATGGTAACTTACGGTAACCGGGACGCGTTCTCCCGATGGAAAGCGTAAAGAGACTCGCAACTAATCTAATCACCTTTGATTCCCCATGCTAGCACCCGGGTTTCAAGCGTGCAATAAAGAGGGCCTATGATCGACATTCGAAGGGCCAGAGAGGAAAGGGAAAGCCTTCAGGGTGCCCTGGCTCGCCGAGGGAGCACACCGGATTTTGAACCAATCCTGGAACGAGATACCAACCGCCGGGCATTGATCACGGAGCTCCAGGCGAACCGATCAAGACAAAAAGATCTTTCCAGACAAATTGGGGATTTAAAAAAAGAGGGGCGAGACGCAGAGTCGCTTATGGCACAGGTGCGAGGCATGGGCGATCAAATTGCTTCGTTAGAAAAGCGAGCCCGCGAAGAAGAAGAGGCCATCCGGGAGATGATGCTTGATATTCCCAACACCCCCCATCCTTCGGTTCCAGATGGCCAGGATGAGGCTTCTAACAAAGAAATTCGACAATGGGGAACACCGCGAAAATTTAGCTTTCAGCCACGAGACCATCTCGCCATTAGTGAAAGCCTCGGCATTGTTGATCTGTCAAGAGCAGCAAAAATTACGGGTGCCCGTTTCCCCCTTCTGATGGGTGCGGGCGCCTCGTTGGGACGGGCTCTACAGAACTTCATGCTAGATATTCATACCCGACGGCATGAATATCACGAAGTTCTCCCGCCCTTTTTGGTTAACACGGAGTCAGCAATGGGTACCGGACAACTTCCAAAATTTGAAGAAGATCTCTTCAAGACCGATGGCCATGAGTTTTATTTAACACCAACAGCGGAAGTCCCACTAACCAATATTCACAGGGATGAAATTCTTTCAGAACGACTGCTCCCCATAAAATACACGGCATCCACCCCTTGCTTTCGCCGAGAGGCGGGATCATATGGGAAAGAAACCCGTGGGTTAATCCGCCAACACCAGTTTGACAAAGTTGAGTTGGTCAAATTCACCTCGGCAGAAACATCCTACGATGAATTAGAAACACTCACGGCAGATGCCGAGGAGGTTCTCCAAAGACTTGAGATTCCATACCGGGTTGTGATTTTGTGTGCGGGGGACCTCGGATTCAGCGCGGCGAAGACCTATGACATCGAAGTTTGGCTCCCCGCTAAGCAAGGATATCTGGAGGTCTCTTCCTGCAGTAACTACGAAGATTTTCAGGCCCACCGAATTGGTGTCCGCTATCGCACCAAAGAAGGCAAAACAAGTTTTGCCCACACCCTAAATGGCTCTGGGCTCGCCATTGGCCGGACGATAGTATCCATCCTGGAAAATTTTCAACAAGGGGATGGGTCTGTAGAAATCCCCATGGCGCTTCGTCCCTACATGGGTGGAATGGAAACCGTCACTCGTGTCCGGACCCCCTGGAATGCGAAGGGTGGAGACCAACAGACATCAGCAAGCACCCCAGAGGGAACCAATAAGAAAACCGGGGACCAAAAGGCAACTGATAGGCAAGGAGGCGCGCGCGGTGGACAAGGACAACCGGCGCCCGCCCGCCCCAGAAACCGTAGAAGCCGCAATCGGAAAGGCCGCGGAGGACAGCGGGGTGACAGGCAGGACCAAAACGATCGCCAGGAAACCGGTGGACCCTCTGAGCGGAACCGACACCCTGGTGGCGGGCAAGCCCAGATCCGAGAAACCCAAGACCAACGCCCCGGATCGGAAAAGCGTGAAAACAAGCCGGAGGCAAAACCAGGTTTAGGAAAAGAAGGCTCTTCAAATCTTGAGGAGGAGACCCACCGGGTGGACAATCCCCCGCTCGGCCACTAATTTTAAATATGGCTTTTTGTCCATAGAAACGTAATAGCAGAACCGCGAGGCCTTCAGGCGGAGGGATGGCCGAGTGGTTGAAGGCGGCGGTCTTGAAAACCGCTAGGGGCCGAAAGGTCCCTCGGGGGTTCGAATCCCTCTCCCTCCGCCATAACTAGACGTTATGCCTTGCGAATTGCCGAGAGCCCTTGGGGCGTTCCCCGAAAACAATAGCGCGTGATAATATGGGACAATGGTTCTCGCAAGGGGGAATCTTCGGGGCTATTTTCCGCCGGCATTTCAACGGAGAGGTGGCCGAGTGGCTGAAGGCGCTCGCCTGCTAAGCGAGTAGGGGGGGAAACTCCCCTCGAGGGTTCGAATCCCTCCCTCTCCGCCATTTTAACTCGCTAAATTTTTTGCGTTGAGCTTGTTGCTACCTTCAAAGACAGGTAATCCGACAGCCTGAGCGCAAAACCGCCTAGCTTCAAAAGTAGTAAAAACAAAGGGAATCTATTTCCAGGAAGTCCTCGGTTTTTAAAATGGCAAGCAAACCAATAGCAATTCTGGGGGGAGGGAATGGCGCGCATGCCCTAGCCGCGGATGTGGCCCTTCAGGGGTGTTCCGTTCGGATGTATGAAGACCCCATCTTTGAAGAGAGCTTTCGACCCACGCTCGAAAGCAGGCAAATCAAGCTTAGTACACCGCAGGGAAGCGGAATTGCAAAGTTAAGTTGTGCTACACACGAAATGACCGAAGCATTGGAGGGTGTCTCTCTAATTAACATTGTCACACCAACCGGTGGACATCCCACCATGTTTGATCAGCTCGTGCCGTTACTCAAACCTAACCAGAAGGTTATAGTGTGGGCCGGAAGATTCGGGGGCATGAGGCTTGCCAAGCGAGTTTTGGATAACGGGGGACCGCAAGCTGCGATCATAGCCGAGACAAACACACTACCCTACGGAACGCGATTGACAGGCCCCGCGCAGGTGACAGTATTTTATCCGGCTCGACGAATCTTTCTTGGGGCGATCCCATCCGACAGGACCAATGCTTTAACGGCAGAAGTTCGAAATTTTTGCCCGATGACTCTATCAGCCCCAGATATTCTTTCCGCCTCATTCCGGAATGGTGCTATCGTTGTCTACCCGATAGGCGCGCTTTTCAACGCAGGGCGAGTAGAGCACTCAGGTGGCGAGTTCTTCATGTTTAGGGAGGGAATTACACCATCTGTGGCTCGGGTATTGAAGGAAGTATATAGAGAAATGGAAGCGGTTGGTGATGCGCTTGGCTTAGATGTGGAGCACTACCCTGATGAGGCATTTGAGCCTCCTCATTCTATTGAAAAAGAAGAGTTTACAGATCCCTCAGGCCCTTCGGATTTGCTCAATAACCTCAAAGGGCCTACGTCTATTCCAACCCGGTATTTATATGAAAACCTTCGGGATGCCTTAGCCGTTGTATCCGAACTGGGTCGGGTGTCTTGTGTTCCGACGCCAGGATGTGATGCTCTTGTCCGCCTGGGAGGCATGTTGACAGAAGAAGATTTCTGGGAAAACCGACAGGGACTGGAGACAATGGGACTGGTTGGGATGAGCGTAAAAGAGATTCAAGAAAAGCTGAACAAAGGATTTTTCAAGCATTCGTGACTTTTTAATTCAAGTGATTTGGCGAAGGGCAAGTCGCAATTATTGGATAAAGAAATAATGGAGGCACGAATAGCCCTGAGCCCAAAACCTGAGCTAGCGGTTTATGCCTTCGTCAAATTGGAGCAGGCACCCGTTTCCCAAACTCTAAAAGCATCCTGTGCTTCCACTCCGGGATTTCTTGACATACCCCAGGCCAGAGCTAAAAATAAATTTGCGAACTCAAAAGAAGATGGAAGCTGTGAACAGTGCGCCCTTAGCTCAATTGGATAGAGCGCCGGATTACGGATCCGGAGGTTGGGGGTTCGACTCCCTCAGGGCGCGCCATTTTTGTTTTGGAGCCTAGGTTTCCCATTGTTTGAAAAAGACTTTGATTGGATGCGGCGTGCCTTGGAGCTCGCTCAGGAAGCAGCAGGCGAAGAGGAGGTTCCGGTAGGGGCGGTTGTAGTTCTGGACGATCAAAGTATTGCTGAGGGCCGAAATGAGGTTGAGAAAAGAGGGGACCCCACCGCTCATGCGGAACTTTTGGCAATTCAGCGTGCAGTTAAAAAAAGGGGGTATTCTCGTCTCGTTGGCGCAACGCTATATACGACGCTAGAGCCGTGCGCTATGTGTGCTGGAGCGATTTTGCTAGCGCGGGCCCAAAGAGTGGTCTATGGCGCTCGGGACGCAAAAGGCGGTTTCTGCGGTAGCTTGCACGATATCATGGCCGACCGACGACTCAATCACCAGGTCGATGTCCGGGAAGGGTTACTGGCCGAGGAATCGAGACAGTTGCTTCAGGACTTTTTTCAGTTGCAGCGAGCTCCGGCCGGAAGCGGCAGACAGGCTAGAAGATCACAATGAAGGCCTGGGATATAAAGCAGTGGATGTAGACACCGGAGAGATGGCCGAGTGGTTGAAGGCGGTAGACTCGAAATCTACTGTACGGGCACCCGTACCGGGGGTTCGAATCCCTCTCTCTCCGCCAAAAAGACAAGGGAAAATAAATTGCCTGGAAAACAGGCAGCTTGGGTGTCGTCATACGCAAAGGAAAATTTGTTTCATGGCAGTTCCCTTTTTCCCGAGATAGTAGTCTAATCACCTTTCACGCATGAGCTGAAAATTAATGCGATGCAATTTTTTCTGTGATCATGCAGGCTTTCGGTGGCGGTTATCATGAATGAATGGAATGTCGATCGCTTGTTGCCGAGACTTTGAAAACTGATCCATTATGGAGAGATGACCGAGCGGCTGAAGGTGCACGACTGGAAATCGTGTAGGGGGGGAAACCTCCCTCGAGGGTTCGAATCCCTCTCTCTCCGCCAAGAAATCGGTAGGTCGTGCTAGGCGGGGCGTTAGCGGTGCCCTGTTGCCCGAAATCCGCTATATGCGGGGCCGAATTCCCCATGGCGGCCGGGCTGTTAGGTTGGACGTTTCCCGTGCGGGAGGTGTTGAGGGCTGGGTCTTGTGCGACGGGTGCCCGCGAACCCCGTCAGGTCCGGAAGGAAGCAGCGGTAAGCGATGTATCCCGTGCGCCGCAAGGTTGCCTGGCCTGAGCCGATCGCTCTGGAGTCCACCGGACGGGAAGGTCAATGTGGGGTGCACGACCGCTGTATAATTTATCCGGACGGGCAGAGAGCCGGCGGTTTTCTCTTGGCGAAGCCGTCGGGAAGCTTTCCCTTCTTTCGAGAAAGGTACCCAACTGGTGGGTTATCAGGTAACGGCCAGAAAATACCGCCCTCAAACCTTCGCTCAGCTTATCGGGCAAGACCATATCCGAGTGACACTACAAAATTCGCTCAGCCGGGGACAGGTAGCACATGCTTATCTGTTTTCAGGGCCACGCGGGGTAGGAAAAACGACCGTCGCGCGCCTACTTGCCAAATCGGTAAATTGCGAGACGCGCACCCAAATGGTGAACAAGGGGGAGGGATTACCTGGTGAACCATGTAATGAGTGTTCTTCCTGCCAGGAAATCACAGAGGACCGTCACCCCGATGTTATCGAAATCGATGGGGCATCCAACACCGGAGTAGAGAATGTGCGCGACCTTCGTGCGCAGGCACAATACACACCAGCACGGGGACGCAACAAAGTTTATATCATTGATGAAATTCACATGCTTTCCAAGGGGGCCTTTAATGCTCTGTTGAAGATCCTCGAGGAACCTCCGGACAACATAATTTTTATCTTTGCAACTACCGAGCCGGAAAAAATCCCCGCGACTATTAATTCACGGTGCCAGTCGTTTGATTTCCATCGCTTGTCACCGAACGCCATCATAGACCAGCTACAAAGGGTTGCAACAGGCGAAAACATTACGGCTGATGCAGCGGCTTTTCACCTTCTTTCCAGAACGGCAGAGGGTAGCATGCGGGACGCCCAAAGCTTGTTCGACCAGGTTGTTGCTTATGCGGGAGGCGGTGAAGATGGTACGTCCCTGACGGAGGGGAAGGTATCCGAGGTGCTCGGGCTTGTGTCTGGATCTGTAATCCGGAAGATTGCCTTGATGATTGCCGAGGACGATCCCGAAAGCATCGTGAACACGGTCCGAACTATCTTCAGCGAAGGCCAAGACGTCAGACAGTTTTGTGCGTCACTCATGAATTTCTTCCGTGATCTTCTAGTGGTTGAATCGGTTCGTAATCCGAAGAGCCTTTTGGATATGACGGAGGAAGAAATCCGTGAGCTTCCGGGTCTGGCAAAAAAGTTCGGCCAGGAAAAGCTCCATCGTTGTTTTCGAAAATCGATGGAAATGGAGCGGGAAGTTAGGATTGCTTCCAATCCCCAGCCAGTATTGGAAGTTGCCCTACTGCGAATGGGAGCCATTCGACCCTCAGCGTCTCTCCAGGCCGTGATGGAAAAGCTGAACGCGGTTTCGGAAACTCTGGAAACAGGAGTAACCCCACCCTCGCTCGACCTAGGGGGTGAAGTAGGCGGCAGGGGTAAAGACGAAAATCCTGACTTACCCGAACCACCACCGAGTTCTAAGGTTGATAACCTCAAATCCCCGCCAGAAAGCGACGCGCCGGTTCCCACTTCCAAGTTGCCGGAATCACCTTCTTCGGCTGAGCAGGATGGACAAGGCCTTTGGAATAATCTCATGCAAGAATTTGAAGCCCAAGCCTTACCCGTACTCCGATATTTCGATGGGGGAAGACTGGTGTCTGTTACAGAGGGCGAAGTGGTCCTTGGGCTAGTTGGATACAACCTGAATCTTGCCCTGGATCATCAAGTAGTGATCCAGGAAACAGTTAGTCAGGTTTTAGGAAAAGGGAGGAAGGTTACATTGCTTCCCATTGAGCAATCCGACCCACAAGGGGGGGGCCTGAAAACGAACGACACTGCTGAGGCTAAAGATAAGAACGGGGGCCCGCCGACGGGGTCAGACATGGAATCCGCAGATCCTCTAAAGCATATGTCACGAGTTCTCCGTGACGCAGATGAAATATTCGGGGATGCCGGTGGCTCTGACGACTCGCCGGTTTCATAGTGAACTGCTAATCCTAAGGAGAATTTCAATCAATGGCCCAAAACTTGGGAAACATGGGGCAAATGATGAAACAAGCCCAGAAGCTACAAGAGGACATGCAGCGGCTTCAAGAGGAGTTGGGCGAGAAGAGAGTAGAAGGAACGGCCGGGGGCGGTATGGTGCAAGCTATTGCGACAGGTAAGCAAGAACTGGTGTCTATCGAGATAGAGAAAGATGTTGTGGATCCCGAAGACATAGAGATGCTCCAGGATTTAGTAACCGCGGCCGTCAATGAAGCGTTACGGAAGTCTAGGGATATGGTTTCGGAGCAAATGTCCAGACTCACGGGCGGAATCGATATTCCGGGCTTAACGTAACCATGAACTGCGACAGGCGGGCGAAAGATACCTGTAAGTCCCCTGTTGCCAAGAGGTTTTCCAATTGGAACATTTCCCAGCCATAGAAGCCGTGGTGAACGAGCTTCGGAAGCTTCCGAGTATTGGGCCTAAAAGTGCCCAGAGAATGGCCTTTTTTCTTCTGAGGCGCAGCCGCGAAGACGTTGGCGCACTGGCCGCAGCTATCCAAGACCTGAAAGAGAAGGTGCGTTTCTGCTTGCAGTGCCATGGTATTGCCGAAGGAGAGCGTTGCGGGTTTTGTACCGATCCCGGTCGGGACACGTCGCTAGTTTGTGTGGTCGAGGAACCGGGAGATGTGTTCGCAGTTGAGAAAACAGGGGAATTCCGCGGGCGATATCACGTTTTGATGGGCGCTCTCTCGCCCCTGGATGGTATTGGCCCAGAGGAGCTAACTATCACGTCGCTTGAGCAACGTATTAATGAAGAGGGGATTAAGGAAGTTATCATTGCCACGAATCCGAATTTGGAAGGGGACGCAACGGCTATGTACCTATCAAGGGTTCTAGGGCCCAAGGGGGTACGGGTTTCCCGGATAGCTCGGGGTCTTCCTGTAGGGACATCCCTGGAATTTGCCGATGAGGTTACGCTCACGCGATCTCTTGAAGGACGCCGTGAAATTTGATGCAAATACTCATATTTGGTTTTGTACGAAAAGGCTAATTCGAGGAGTGCGCCACCGTATGAAATTAAATGAAAACCAACGTGTAAGTCGAATGTACCCTGGAGTTTTTTGATGAAGCCAGATCTTGTTGTCAAAAATGCAAAGGTGGTTAACTCGCTAGGGATGTATGAAGGGCATATTCTCATCAAGCAAGGGAAAATTCTGGCGGTAGTCACTGAGCTAGACCACGAACCCGAATCCGTTATTGATGCAAAAGGTCTGTATGTTCTTCCGGGGATGGTAGACGATCATGTCCACATGATGGACCCCGGACATACCGAGCGAGAAGATTTCACCACGGGTACCGAGGCTTCTGCAAGGGGTGGCGCAACCACAGTTATCGAGCACCACCGGACGATCCCGCCCGTATTTACGGCAGATCTTCTGCGTGAGAAGAGCGAGTACCTGAAAGAAAAATCTGTTGTTGATTTCGCCCAACTCGGCGGGCTAGCACCCGACAACATAAACGAACTTCAACCTATGTGGGAAGCGGGAGCATTGGGTTTCAAAGGGTTTCTCGTTGAGTTGCACGGGGCTCCCATGCTAACCGAAGGAGTTCTCCTCGATATTATGCACATGGTGAAGTCTTTTGATGGAACCTGCCTATACCATTGCGAAAGTGACACTATTTGCAGAAGAGGTAAAGAGAAGATCGATGAAGAAGGGCAGAAAGATTATTCGTCTATGCTGAATTGGCGCTCGATGGAAGCGGAATATATGGCATCAATGGAATTGATACACCTAACGGAGCTAACCCATTGCCAGTCCACGATTGCTCACGTTAGCCAGCCCCGCATTTTGGAAGCAGTCCAAGCGGCCAGACGGCGTGGCGCACCGATTTACGCAGAATCTTGCCCGCACTATTTTTATCTAACAGAGGAAGAAGGAGAAAAGCGCGGACCATGGGCAAAATTCACACCACCCCCTCGCCCCAAAGAGATCCGTGACGGAATGCGGACGGCACTGGGTAAAGGTTGGGTAGACATCATTGCCACAGACCACTGTCCTCATGTTAGGGAGGATAAGGAAAAAGGCCTCGACGATATCCACGAGGCCCCGTTCGGTATTCCAGGAATTGATACCACTACTCGCATGATGTTGAATGCAGTGAATGAGGGTTGGTTGGCACTGGAGCACCTTGTTCAAATGATGTGTGAGCAACCCGCCCGGCTTTACAATATCTTTCCCAAAAAGGGCACGATTCAGCCTGGTTCTGATGCAGATCTAATTATTGTCGATATGGATCGCAAGGAGACGTTAGCGAACGACTCCATAGTCAGCAAATGCGGATGGACAACATTTGATGGGATGGAAATAACCGGTGCGCCAACCCTAACGATGGTTCGAGGCACCGTAGTTATGGAAGATGGTCTTGTTACTGGCAGGGCTGGAGTAGGCGTCGAGGTGACAAGGAATTAATGTCCTCCTTGGGGTTTTGTCCGGAGTTCACCACACAGAGGCATCAGGTAACCACCGACATCTAGTGTGATCAAAAACTTAGGCGTCCCTGAGTTCACTCTGGAGGGGCAATATTGGTCTGCCCTTTGGTTTACCCCTTCACACCAGTAGTTTTTCAGTTTAAATCTCAGTTGCAACTGCATTACTTCACAGGAGAGCCATTCGAAAACTTCATTTCCTAGATTTTACTCTCTTCTTCCGTTCCAACCACTTTCCCAGATGTTCAAATTTTTGGTGGTATTCCATCGACCCCTGAAACTGCGGCCGTCTTCGCTGAACTCAAACAAAAACTCACCAACCTCCCCGGGAGATGCCCAGGTCCCTTTCAAGACATTTCCTTCGATCGTTCCATCAATCACGTAGTTTGTGTCCAGTCGGTAAAGCCCCCGAACGCGGCGACCTTCCTGAATCAGGCGCATTGTGTAGAGCTGTTTCCCTCTCGACCTCCAGTTAATCCACTTTCCGCTGACATCCAGGATGACATCCCTGATTTTTGGGATGGGTGGAGCTTTAACCGCCGGCCTGCCGGCAGTCTCATCACGATAGGGGACTGGGGTTGCCGGCATCAAGATATTCAGAATGTGCCACCACTCCTTGTCGAGCACTATGGTCTGCCGGGTCCCATTTCGATATTCTATGATAAGTTTTTTCGCTTCTTCCTTTTTCTTCCCTAGATCTTTATTTTGAGCGGATATATTGTTTCCAGCACCGGTGACCAAAACACAGCCGATAAAGAGGATTAATAATTTTTTAACGGAATGCATTCTGAACAACTCTCCTTAGGAAGCAAGTCCCCACCACTGCATGGCTAACGATGCCATACTGATACAGAGCGCATAAAGACCTCCGCCACGTTTGCCCATTCCTATGGCAGCTCCTCCGGCGAGAATCCCTGCCCCGCCGAACCAGGGAAAATAATGGTTTGAGGCAAAACACAAAAGTGCAAGGCCAAGGCCTGATTTCATAGCTAAAACCCCAAGTCGTTGTTCTGGATCACTGTTTTTTGGGAGCGGTTCAAGAAAGATCCAGACTGTCAGGGCCAAAGCAATGGAGCCCTTGATGGTCCCCGTTCCGGGAGTAAATAGCGGCCATCCGGAAAGGCCGGTTAACAGAATCGCAACTGCTGTAATAACAGCTATGTAACCCAGGCAGACGATCTGTTTGCGTAATTGTTCCGGGGCGCCTTCCACTGATCCGAAGATCCCCTTGTGGATGGTTTCTGCATCAGGTTCCCTTGGACTTTCCATGTTTACTCGTGCAAATCTTGGTTTGGGAGCCAGAACTTTCTTCTCTTTTAAAATCCGAGCGCGGAATGCCCGTAAACGACCAATGGTCAGCCAAAGGCCGAATAAATCTATAAAGGTCAGAGCAGCAATGACTAAAGACAATACAAGGTTAACGGAAATAGGCCGTTCGGTAGCCTGCAAACTAAAAAATCCGACAAACACCATCCAGAGAAGCCATCCGAAGACAGTTAAATAACTTTGGAATACGTGCACCAATGACATTCTGGAACGCTTTTGAACGACCGGTCGAAATCGAACCGATTTGTTTGGTTTTTGGCTCATCTTATAAGCCATTGGCAACAATCCATAGGAACTCACCTGGCCATCTCCAAAATTCCCTTTGAAAAAAATTCGCAATGAACATCACATGTATCTTCTATTTGCCTACATTTCCATCGGGTTATAACGAGATCAAAGGAAGGCCTGTAGCTGCATTCTATGTTTTCTCGAATCCCTAAAAGTTTTGCGGAATGATTTGCAGCCCTCACCAAGCCCTGAATATTCCGATGCTTTTATTAAAGCAGTATTAACCGGTTCACTTTTCCCCGAGTTCGGGCCAAAGTGACCGGGCCACGCAATCTATTGGACGAACCAATTTTGTTTCGGGGAAGAAGTTGGCTATCCCATCCAAAATAACCTGGATGCCTTCTAGAGAAGGGACCGGTGGATAAGGGATATTCTTTGACCAAAAATCGTATGTTGCCTCGAGGGTTTCGTCGTCCCCTATGCTGGGTATGTTTTTGTGTAAGACACTTTTTGACAAATCGGGATCCGACTTAAAAGTCCTTATCCCCTTTTTGTAGGCGCTTAGGAACCGGTTAGCTAGCTCTTTTTTTTCTACCGAAAATGATTTGAGTGCGAATCCGACTCCGCCTTGATACGGCATCAACTGACCGTCCCATATAAGATTGTATCCATCTCGGATAGCGCGGGAACTAAATGGTAGGGGCAAAATGGCTGCCTCCACCTCCCCGGCAATGAGGCCTTCGTATGCCGCCTGAAAACCGTCCCAGTAAGGAACTCGCTCGGGATCCCCTTCCTTCCCTGTCAATCCCCAGTTGGAGAACAGTATGTCCAGAGTAAAATCAGCGTTACCTTTTAAACTGAAGCCGCCAATTCTGTGACCCCTTAGATCTTCAGGTTTCTTGATATCGTTTTGTGCAATGATACTAAGGTGGTTGAAATCATTTAGATTGAGAATTATTTCAACCTCCTTGCCTTCACCGGCGGCACGAACAACGGGGTATCCTCCAAAAGTACAAACATCCACGATGTTCTCAAAAACCACCTGAAGAGTCCGCTTTGCCGGTGGTTCGAATGTAATGATGGCCTCAAGCCCTTCTTCATGAAATAAACCAGCTTCCTGGGCTACCCAAGGGATACACTGATTTGCAGCAAGGGCACCTAGCCCGATTCGTATTTTTTCCAATTCAGGCATCACTATCTCCAAACGTATACAAAATAATCAAACCAAATGATAGATAAGCGTATCAGGAGATGAATTCAAAGCAAAGGCGGATTGGACCACGAGGGTTTTGTGGTAAATGTAAAAAAAGGGGGGGGTGGCTTACTAACTAAGCATTATTGCGATCCGTTGCTTTTTTTAATGGAGGGTGATTTTTTGGAAAAGACATTAAAATGGCATAATAATGTGTTCTGATGAAATTCCTGGGCATTCGTAGTATGGAAAGTGTCGATGGTTCTCTTTACCGGGATCATGGGGAAAGTTTAAACCCGCTTGAATCCCATGCGGATAGGGGTTTCACATGACAAATCTCGGAACAACCGCCAAGAAGAGGCGAGCTCGTGCAATACTTAAACGCTTGGCTATAGCCTATCCCGATGCACGATGCGGACTTGATTTCAAAACTCCCTTTCAGTTGTTGATAGCTTCTATCCTTTCCGCGCAATGCACAGATGAACGAGTCAACATGACCACGCCAAGTCTTTTTGCCAAATACCCGACTCCAGTACATTTTGCATGTGCTGATCGGCGAGCATTGGAGAAAGAGGTCCATTCTTGTGGGTTCTATCGGAATAAGGCCAAAAACATCATCGCCACCTGCAAAATTCTCTGCGCCGAACACGACGGAACCGTACCGAATGACTTTGAAGCTCTTTTAGAATTGCCCGGTATTGGAAGAAAAATTGCCAACATTATCCGCAATGATATTTTTGATGTTCCATCCATTGCTGTTGACACACATGTTTTCCGTCTTTCCCATCGATTGCATCTCGCCGATGCGAAAGATCCCGATCGAACAGAGTTTCAGTTGCAACAGGTTATACCAAAGGATCTCGTATCCGGATTCAATCATCTGTTGACTTTCCATGGTCGCGAGGTGTGCGCTGCTCGGCGCCCCCGTTGCAAGGAGTGTCCCATCTTAAATTTATGTCCTTGGGAGGATAAGAAGCTATTTATCCGACCGATCCATGGAAAAAGGATCAAGATGGAAGACCTTTAGAGATTTAGCGTGATTCGAATGGGCAAATTCTTTGAGCGAAAAGCAAACCGAATACCGATTAAAAAAACCAGGTCGGAACGGCTCTCACAAAAATGAGGGGGAAGTTAGGAAGAGCAAAACCAATTTGTTTTTGACCTAGGGAGCCCCTGTTGCCACAGGCTTGGACAGGAGTTCTCGAAGGCGTTCGGCTATCCCTGGGAAAGTGTCCATGACTCGTTCCATCCCAATCTGGGTTAGCGTATCGTTTGATTGCCAAATGCCTCCACCCTTAATGAATCGGGGTAACAAAAGAATGTTTTTATTGAGGAACTCTTGTTTTTCATCGAACCTAGCGCTCCAAAGAATTTTTCCATCGTGCACACTTATCAGGTAAATATCAAAGGAAACCGACGAGGGTTTGTCTGCGGCTAAAGGGTTTCCGTGTCGATTTGTGTAGCGCGTAATAACCCCAGTTACTACAGCATCCAAAACCTCTGGATCTTCTCCTGGTTTTACGTTTGGCGACCGGACTTCTCCGATGGCAGGTCCCTCGTTGTCCTCCGGATCCCTTTCCGGGGTCTCAGTCTGAAAAAGAAGGCTCTCGTTGGTTGTATAGGGAGCGACTTGCTTTAGGTAATTTGAGACAGCTCGTCCAAGCTGGCGGAGATTTTCCTCCCGGTTGACGGTTCCCGCTCTTCGGCTTGGGTCCACCCGGAATTCGAGCTCGATCTCTTCGGTTTTTTCTAGACGGACAGGAGGTGTCACAGAATAGATTTTCCGAGTGATGATCTCCTCGTAAAAGAAAGTGGCTACCTTATGGCCCGCTTCCGGAGCTGGGGTATTGTTTCGGAAAGGCATGACTGCGATGTGGCGCAGGTTGTATTTTTTGATGTCAGGTCGGATTTTGGATGCTACGTTCGTTGGCGAGAAGCGACCCAGGGCAATATTGGAACACCCAACGAGTAGAAAGGTGATAATCACCAGCACAATAGGGGAGATAACTCCTGCAACCCGCTCAATTATCAGTCGACAATCAGCCATTTTATTACGCTCTCATCGTATTTGAACTAAAGCTTCTCCACCTGCGTAGGCTCGCTAATTTACCTGTTTATTCACACCTCGGCAAGGTTCAATTTGGCCAAGACGGAAGTTTTTCTGAATGAAAAGAGTGTTTGCAGGTGGGGCGAACAATTTATGTCTTAGGGAAAACAAACGCAAAAACGGCCAACGGTGAAAAATGGAATTTAAGAGCACTATTTGATGAATTCTTCGGTTTGATCGAACTGCGTAGCGGACTGTTCATCGCGCTCGATAGCCATCTCTTTTGCATCTTCCCGAGCGCGCAACTGCATCTGCTTTACTTGCTCGTAAGACTCCTTGATTAGCTCGAGACGTTCCAGGTGGACATCGCAGTATCCGTCTGTAACCGGCGGATTTTGGCAGTGATTTACCGAGCAGGCATTTTCTTCATTTCCCGCGGGATTCTCGGTATTTTCTGCCTTTACGAGCCCGTGTCCTTCTCTGCTTTTCGAGGAGACTTGATTCCCAGCGCTTTGTTTACGAGTTTTTCTGCCTTCTCGAGACTGCACTTTTTTGCCTCTGAAATTTCTCGTGTTAGCTGATCCAGTGTATATTTGTAGAGCTGCTTTAGTTCTTTACTACTGAACGTGCGGCCCTTGGAAAACTCATGGAGGTTCCGGACGACTTCTGCTAGACCTGTAACATCCCCTTCACGAAGCATTCTTTTTTGCTCTTCGTAACGGTTTTTCCATGTGCGCCAGTTGAGCTCAACTTTTTCTTCGCTTGCTTTCTTTCTCAATATGCCCAGTATTTTCGGAACGTCTACCTCTCGCATCGGGGCTCGAAGCCCGAACTGCCGCGCTGCATCATGGGGTACGAATATGCTGGCGTCGGGTTGGCCATCTAGTTGAATCTCGTAGAAGCGACTGGTCCCGGTGGGGAGCTCCTTGTCCACCAAATCGACGATTTTCCCCTCGCCATGAAGTGGGTAAATAATCCGCATTCCCTTACGAAGTGGACGCTTCGGAGTTTTTGTTTTGGTTGCCATTGAAGATCACCCTGGTAAAATTATGAAAACTCTATGAAAACCACCAGAGACACAACCTATCCGCCTGATAGTTGGCCTCCCTCAGCACGGAAAATTTCTGTAATATCTTGTTTTCCAATATAATACACGGAAGGGACGAAGTCAAGGTTAATGGATTAAACCGAAGGGAAACACCCAGTAGTTTTGTTTTTTAATCGTTTTAATTATATATTTATTTCCCCTAAAAGGGTCTTTCTCCTGTTTCACAAAAGAATAGCGAAAATGGAGTGGTAATTCGAAAAATCAGAAAAATCTCCTCAAAAGCTGAGTAGTTATCGAATAGAACTCCATATGTGAATATAGAGCTATAATTTACTTCGTTCCAATTGGAATTTCTGAATATAATGGGGGTTGCTTTCATGTCTTTCGGTTTCTTTGGTTTTGATTTGGTGTTTGAGGGACAGGAACATTGGATACCGGTCGGTTTATTTCTGAGCTAGAAGAGGTTGTAGGTAAAGAATTCGTTTTCTCGGAACCGGAAGAACTTTTAACCTACGAATGCGATGCTCTGAGCATCTTTACCAACCTTCCATTGGCGGTGGTGCTTCCGGAAACAACGGCGGAGGTTCAGGGCATCTTACAAGTGGCGGCCCGTCACAAGGCCTCCATTGTTCCCCGAGGGGCTGGTACGGGATTGAGCGGTGGGGCACTTCCTCATGAAAAGGGGGTGTTAATCGGATTTGGCCGTATGGACCGGATACTGGAAATTGACCTGCCGAATCAAAGGGCAACTGTCCAGCCAGGCGTTGTCAACCTCCACCTTTCGAAGGCGGTTCAGGCGGATGGCTATTACTACGCGCCAGATCCTTCTAGCCAAGCCGCTTGCACTATCGGAGGGAATGCTGCGGAGAATTCCGGTGGTCCCCATTGCCTGAAGTATGGAGTGACTACAAATCATATACTAGGAATTGAGATGGTTCTTCCCGATGGCGAGATCGTGGAGTTGGGTGGTGAGGTGGAGGATTTTCCAGGTCTTGATCTTCGAGGATTTGCAATTGGATCAGAAGGCATGTTAGGTGCCATCACCAAGATTACCGTTCGCTTGCTTCCTTTACCGGAAGGGGTGAAAACTATGGTTGCAGTTTTCAACTCTATGGAGCTCGCTTGCGATGCGGTTTCTGACATCATCGCCGATGGTCTCGTGCCAGCCGCGTTGGAAATGATGGATCGCCATACCATCCAAGTTGTGGAGAAAACGGTTGGAAGCGGGTTTCCGGAAACAGCGGGCGCGGTTTTGCTAATAGAGTTGGATGGACCCGTGCCCGGAATGGAAGAATGGATAAGGCTGATTGAAACTCACTGTCGCAAGAATGATGCTACCCAGTTTAGGGTTGCCGAATCTGAGGATGAGCGAGCGAGGCTTTGGGCTGGCAGGAAGAAGGCATTCGGGGCCTTTGGCCAAATCAGTCCAAATTTTTATTGTCTTGACGGGACAGTTCCAAGAAGCCGGATTGCCGAGGCCATTAGACGAATTGAGGAAATAGGTCGTAGATACGAGCTTCAAATTGCCAATGTATTTCACGCAGGGGATGGCAACCTCCATCCACTTATTTTATTTGACGATTGCAAGCCAGGAGAAACAGATCGGGTCATTGAAGCCGGCTCGGAGATCTTGCATATGTGTGTTGAACTTGGCGGATCACTCAGCGGCGAGCATGGGATCGGTGTTGAAAAAATGATGGACACCCCGGTTCAATTCAGTGAAAAAGCGCTTGAAACGATGGAGCGTGTCAGAACAGTCTTTGACCCTGAAGGGCGCTGTAATCCAGCCAAGGTGTTCCCTACACCTGGCAGATGTGGTGAAGTTCGTGGCACAGCCCAACGTCGCTTGCCAGCAGGGGTTTGGATTTGAAGATGTCTTTACTTTTTTTTGCTGAAAGAATTACTTATGGATAATCTCATTGAGTCAACGCAGAGGGTAAAAGATCTCCTTGGGCCCGAGCGGTTTCGTGACGGAAAAGGTGATCCACTTTATTCCTTTGACCAGGTCCCGCCGGGCCAGATTCTTTACCCGGAAACCTTGCAAGAACTGTCGACTATAACTAGGGAGGCGAATGCTGCGAACCTTGGTTTGATCCCCTGGGGGGGAGGAACAAAACAGCACCATGGTTATCCCCCCAAAAACTTTGATTGGGTGGTCGATCTAGGCCGTTTTGAGGGTGTTTCAGAACACCAAGAAGCAGATTTTGTCGTCTCTTTCCATGCAGGCACGACGCTTAAGGTAGCCAATGAGTTTTTACGGGAAAAGGATCAATTTTTGCCGCTCGATCCACTGGAAGGTGAGACCGCAACCCTCGGTGGCATCTGCGCGACAAACTCCAGCGGACCGCTTCGCTTAGGTTATGGAACCCCGCGGGATCTGGTTTTGGGGATGGAAGTAGTCATGCCAGACGGGATGCCTGTTCGGTTTGGGGCGAAAGTCGTGAAAAGTGTTGCGGGGTTCGATTTAAACAAACTTTACATTGGATCCCAGGGCACTTTGGGGTTTATCTCCGAGGTCACATTGAAAACTTACTCCCTTCGTGTTGAAGAGGGGGTGCTTTTGGCAGGTTTTGAAGAAGCAGGAGCCGCGCAGTCAGCGGCGACCCGCATTCTTTCCGATCGGACACTCCCTGTGGCACTAGAATGGTTAGCAGGAAAAGAAATGGTTAACCCCCAGATCCCAGACAATCTCACAAATTCTAAGAACATTCTCCAGGTTAGCTATCGGGACAATAAACAGGGTGTCTTGGGTCAGCTCGATAAGGCCGAAGCAATTTGTTGCAAGTGCGCAGCCCAGGAAGTTTTGAAGCTTGGACTTGAGGGGTCTCAGGAATTTAGAGAATTGTTAAGCCAAAGGGGACCCTTTCATGCTTCGGCCGAGTGGCGTGGGTTTGTCTGTCGGATGGGTGTAGCACTCACCCGAGTGGGAGAAACGTTTGAACGTGCCAGGAACATAGGTCGAAAGGAAGGATTTGAAGTTTGGGGTCAGGCGCACGCTGGGAGCGGAATTCTTCGGCTTGGATTTGGATTGCCGGGAAGCGATTTCGCTCACTCCTCCGATAAGGTTGTAAGTGTTGTCAGAAACTTACAGGAAGCTGCCAAGCTTGTCGGGGGGTATGCCGTAATTGAAACCCGTTCGCAAGAGCTACGAGAAAAACTAGACTTGTTCGATGAGAAGACGCTAGGAAGTAAGGTTTTCCAATTAATGCAGAAGGCGAAGTTTGCTTTAGATCCTAAGGGCATAATGAATCCTGGACGATTTTTTGGAAGAATCTAAAGTTTCCAGATTCACACTACATTTAAGTTGCGGAAAACAAAAAAGAATGACAAGCAAGGCGGCCCAAGAAATCTCGCGATTGACTGAGACGCGAAAGAAAGAATCCACCGGGGAATCCCCTGAGATGGACCAGTTGCTGGACTGCATTCATTGCGGACTTTGCCTAAGCTTTTGTCCGACATATTCGGAGCTTGGCAATGAGATGGATTCACCCCGGGGGCGAATTTATCTAATGCGTGCGGTTGAAGAAGGTCGTATCTCCTACACCTCGACAGTTCGAAAACATATAGATAGCTGCCTAGGGTGTTTAGCATGCGAGACGGCATGCCCATCTGGTGTTCAGTATCACAGCCTTATCGAAGCAGCCCGCACGAAAGTAGAGGCTACTCGGAGAATGGAAGGGGAGAAAAATCACATTCGCAACTTTGCCCTGCGTTGGATTCTTCCCCATCCTAGCCGGCTCGCTGCTGTCGGTCTTCTTCTCCGGTTGTACCAAGGAAGCGGGATGCGGTGGTTCTTTCGGAAGAGTGGTTTATTAAATCTTTTGGGTCGGGTCGGAGAGGCAGAAGTTTTTTCTCCAACTGCGACCCCAAGGTCCGTAATTCGACAGGTAGAACGAGGATCTCGGGAGGGAGAAGCCGGACGATCCACTGTTGCGTTGCTAACAGGGTGTGTGATGCGAATTGCTTTTGGCCACATCAATTTGGCGACCATCCGGGTCCTTGCGAAAAATGGATACCCGGTTCTTGTCCCGAAAGGACAAGTTTGTTGCGGTGCTCTCCATGGCCATTCCGGTGACCGGCAAACTGCTCGAGAACTAGCCCGGAAAAACATTGATGTCTTCATGAATTCGGGAGCCGACTACGTTATTACAAATTCGGCCGGCTGTGGCTCAATGATGAAAGAGTATGGCGAGCTTTTGGTAAACGACCAAGAGTACCAGGAGAAAGCTCATCACCTATCCTCAAAGGTACGGGATATAACAGAATTTCTGACGGAGAACGGGTTTCGTTCCCCGTCTGCACCCTTGAGAGAAGAAGGGGAGCTTCCGGTTACCTATCACGAGGCCTGCCACCTCGCTCACGGTCAGAAGATACGCAATCCCCCAAGAGAGATTCTCCGATCGATTCCCGGTGTAAGGATTTGCGAGTTGGCTGAGTCCGAATGGTGCTGTGGCAGTGCAGGCATCTACAATTTGACTCAACCCGAGATGGCCAAACGTCTTCTAAGGCGCAAGATCGAGCACATTGTAGAAACTGGTGCCTCCATAGTTGCTACAGGAAACCCGGGCTGCATCATTCAGATTGAAAGTGGTCTCCGCGAAGGGGGGGTCGAGGTTGTACACCCAATTGAATTGTTGGCCCGAGCCTATGGGCAAGAAGTTGGAAATCAAAGTGCATGATCAAAAATTTTGTGTTCTGTCTGGGGCATGGTGTTGTACTCTTTTCCGGGTTGCCCTCCAAGGGAATTGAGATGAGAGCACCTCTAAAATTCTTCTACAACGTTTCTTTGGCAGTATGGTTCGGCACTACGATTTTCTTTTTAATAATTACTTCAACTCTTTTTAAGCAGATGCCCGATGTAGCAGGCCGAGTTGCAGCCCACTCTTTACCGTTATATTTCAAAACGGGGGGTGTTTGCGGGTTGATTGCACTATTATCAGTTACCCTTTTGGTTTTCTTTGTATGGAAGGATCTCCCCCCCGCCAAAAAAGTTACGCCAGTCGTCCTTGTTTTAGTATTAACTGGGCTGAACTTCTATGGGGGTTGGGTCGTTTTGCCAAAGGCCCGGGAAGTTCGTATTGAGGTCCATGAACGTCAGGCTATAGCCGGAACCCACACTTTGAAACAAAAAGCCCAATTACAAAAAGCTCGCGAGCGGTTTCAGAGGTTACACAAACTCTCTATTCGACTCTTCGGAGCTGTTTTTTTTCTAATCGGGGCAACTATCATCTTTTCTTCGTTTGTTCTTAAGACCTGACCGCGGTTTGGTTCTAAAGCGTTCCATTCGATTTGGCTGACTGGGTTTCAGATCCTGGAGAGATCAGATGCGCTTGAAAAACCAGGCGGTACTTGTAACGGGATCGGCTAGCGGGATTGGAAAGGCGATTGCGTTGAAGTGTGCTCGAGAAGGTGCGAGCGTTGCTGTTGCAGATTTGGATGTGGAAGGGGTCGAACAAACGTCCGAAGCAATTCGGTCGTTCAATGGTGTCTCACTGTCTGTGGCAATGGACGTGACGGATGAGAAATCGGTCGAAGATGGGGTGGATTTTGTCCATCGGACTTATGGGCGGATTGACGTGTTGGTTAGTAATGCCGGCGTTCAGCAAATTGGTGCGGTTGTCGATCTTTCCTTCTATGACTGGAAACGCGTCTTGGCAGTTCATCTCGACGGATCATTTTTAACCACCCGTGCAACCATGCGCCACATGGTTGCGGACGGTCAGGGTGGAACCATTCTCTACATGGGATCTGTCCATTCTAAGGCGGCTTCCCCACTCAAAGCCCCCTACGTAACGGCCAAACATGGTTTACTAGGCCTTTGCCGCACCGTGGCTCGGGAGGGGTCCGCGCACGGGATCCGCTCTAATGTTATTTGCCCAGGGTTTGTACGTACGCCTTTGGTAGAAAAGCAAATTCCCGAGCAGGCAGCTGAACTCGGGATCAGCGAGGAAAGAGTTATCCAGGATATTATGCTTAGGCACACAGTGGATGGGGAGTTCACAACAACGGCCGACGTTGCGGAAACGGCGCTTTTTCTCGCTACTTTTCCATCAAGTGCCATGACGGGCCAGGCAATCATTGTCAGTCACGGTTGGCACATGGAATAATTGCTTTCCATCGGTCCAACTACAATTTCGAAACGAGAGCCCCATACAGGGTAGGATTGACACCTTGAGAAACCCTGTGGGATCATTTTCAGGTTCAAGTTGGGTGGTTCATCGACTTTGACCAATCTTTCAAAAGCTTACTTTTTTCCTTGGAATTGAGGGGAACCTTGAGTAGTCATATCTTAAATCTGATGAGAAAAATTAACGTCATCCCAGGACTTTTCGTGCTCCTTGTCATGCTAGTCGGATGTGGATCCATTCCAGATGACTACCGCCGAGATTTTCTTCCCGATCCAAATGCTGGCTATCGTGTGCTTGATGAGTATGCAACTGGGTTCGACCTTGAAGTGTATTATTTCAAGCGAGGAGTCCTCTTGAAGCGGGAGAAACTGATTGAGGAAGCTAAAGCGACTTACGTCCAAATTGCGACCTGGCTTTCTTCCCGTATTGGGAGAGCACCTAAAAACATATCCAAAAAAAGCCTCGATGTGAAGTTCCATCGGAGCTTGGTAGATGGTCGGCATGAAGTACATGTTACCGGTAAGGTGGTGTACCGGTAGAAGAGGGTCGAAGCTGGAGGTTTTGGCGCGGCATATCCCTTTGCCGTTGTTCAGACAAAGGATCCTGTGAAGTAAAAATACAATGAAAGTGGAAGGCTTCCGAAAAGGAGGAGAGCAAGCAAATGCCACCCGCGCATTTTACATGATCATGCGTTGCTTTAATTCGTTGGTTCGATAATAGATTCCCCAAAGTTAGATTGCGGACCACCAGGATGTGAAATTGATATGCAGTCTATTGCCATTCGATCGTTGAAATATTGCCGGCAGCTTACACGCCGAAGCGGCTCCAATTTTTTTTACTCTTTCCTGTTTTTGCCAAAAGCCAACCGTGAAGCCATCTACGCTGTTTATGCCTTCTCCCGCGCCGTGGATGATGTGGTTGACGAAGTGGAGGACGCGAGCGAGGCGACTGAACTGTTGGCTGGCTGGCGGCACGAAATTGAGGAGATGGCAGAGGGGCGGGCTACTCATCCGATAACGGTGCAGTTAGGCGAGGCTTCACGTGTTTTCAAGATTCCAAAAGAGCTTCCCCTTGCTCTAATTGATGGTTGCGAAATGGATCTTCGGCGGTGCCGCTATGATACCTTCGAAGGTTTGTATGACTATTGCTACCACGTAGCATCGGTTATTGGACTCATGTGTATTGAGGTGTTTGGTTATGAAACGGAGAGTGCCAAAAGTTATGCCGAAAAGCTAGGGGTTGCTTTTCAGCTAACTAACATCCTGCGGGATGTAAAAAGCGACGCAGGGAAGGGGCGGATCTACTTACCTCGCGAAGACCTGGATCAATTTGGTTATACCGAAAAGGATGTTCTGGGATCCGTATATAACGAGAAGTTTATCTCCTTGATGGAGTTCCAATGCCGACGGGCTGAAAGGTTTTATAATGAAGCCCGAGATTTCCTAGCCCCGGAAGACCAACCCTACATGTTGGCGGCAGAAATTATGGGTGGTACCTACCGGAAAATTCTCCGAGAGATTGAAAAGGTTCGCTACGATGTCTACAACCACCGTGTCTTTTTACCCCGCTCTCGCAAGCTGTGGATCGCGTTAAGTATTTGGGCGTCTCGCTTAGCGACCCGCCAGGGTAAAAGTCAAGCCGGTATTTAGAGGATTTCATTAAATATATTACAATATATAGTGTTTTTTTATCCACGAAATATCAACATACTGTGGAAAACCTATTATATTTCCTGAATCGTGGTGTAGGATGGTTGTTGAGAACAAGTATGGAAACCGGATATCCCGATATATGCGGAATCAGCGAAAAGAGTAAAACGGAGAAAGATTATGAGTATTAAGTCTGATTGTTGGATCAGGCGAATGGCCGAGGAACACAGTATGATCGAACCGTTTGAGAAGGGCCAAGTTCGAAATGGCGCTATTTCATATGGCCTATCGTCTTATGGTTACGACATTCGGGTTTCGGATGAGTTCAAAATATTTACTAATATTGACAACTCTATCGTCGACCCAAAAGCGTTTGACGAGCGGGCTTTCGTAGACAGGAAAGGGGATTTTTGTATTGTTCCACCTAACTCGTTTGCCCTGGCCCGTACAGTGGAATACTTCCGGATACCCCGTAATGTCCTTACTATTTGTGTTGGAAAATCTACCTATGCCCGTTGTGGAATCATTGTCAACGTGACGCCGTTTGAACCCGAGTGGGAGGGCTATGTTACGTTAGAGATTTCAAATACTACTCCGCTGGCCGCCAAAATCTATGCAAACGAGGGGATCGCCCAGGTCCTGTTTTTTGAGAGTGACGAAGTTTGCGAAGTTTCGTATGCCGACAGGAAGGGTAAGTACCAAGCACAGGTTGGTGTTACACCCCCCAAAATGTAGTAGTGACTTTCTCGTTCGTTCGTCGAAAAATAGCGGGATGTTATGGAAACTAAGGACGAAAAGGTCTCCAGAGCCAATTCTCCTACGTAGTTTCAATGGGTTTTTTTGTGACCATCGTTCCCCTTTTTCTGTTTATAGGGGAGTGCACCATGGTCCATTTCCTCGCCATCATAGGTGTCTAGATCGTATTGAATTTTCAAATCATTGATTTCTCTTTGGATCTCATAAAGTTTTTTTTCCAAACGGTTGATTTTAATAATAATAATTTTTTGCGTTTCTAAAAACCGGAGTTTTTTCTCCAACCCTTTCGTTTCACCTGCTCCAAGTGAAAAATTTAATAAAAAAACGACAGAAAAAATAGTTAGGCAAGAAATAAGAATTCTACTTTCCCTAGAAATTCGCAACGCCATAATTTTTCTCCGTTTTCCCCTATTCCTTTTGTGATTTTATGGCCAGAAGTTTGGTTCTAGTTGTGTGTTTGAACAGATTTTGTGGAGTTGCAGAGTTGTCCGAAAGTCAGGAGTTCAGTTGATCCAATGCTTCATTGATTGCGTCTTCGGCAAGGTCGCCTGCATGGGTTTTGTGCTTGGGAAGGCCGCCAAGACCATCGGCGATGGCCTGCGAGGTAATTTTTCGTGCCTGCTCGAGGGTTTTCCCCTTTACCATATTTGTCAATAGAGAGCTAGCCGCTAAAGCTGCAGCGCAGCCGTAGGCTTTGAATCTCACGTCATGAATATGGCCCTCTTTGACCTTCAAAAAAAGCTTCAGTTCATCTCCACACACTGGGTTACTAACTTCCACGAAAACGTCGGGATTGTCCATCTCCCCGATGTTTTGTGGATTGGTCAGATGGTTCAAGAACTCTGGACTTCGGAGGTTTTCGTTGTTTCTGTTAGGCATTGCCAATAGCCATTGTTAGTCCCTTGAATAGGTGGTAGCAGAACTAGTGCTAGCCTCTTGACGGATTTATCAACGCTGACCTCGGATTCTTGGCTTTTTTGTATCCCATCTCCCGGAAATGGCACGAAGATGAGCAACGATATTAGGTAAGACTTCCACAACATGGTCGACATCTTCCTGAGTGTTGGCGTACCCAAGACTGAAGCGCAGGGAGCCTTCGCTTAGTTCCTTAGGAATGCCCATTGCCAGCAAAACGTGCGAAGGATCTGTGTTGCCACTAGCACAGGCGGAACCTGTGGAAACCGCAACTCCGGCGAGATCTAAGTTAATCAGAAGCGGCTCCCCACCTATGGCACGGAAGCTTATGTTAAGAGTGCCCGGGAGTCTTTGACTAGAGTTGCCGTTGACTTGCACTTCAGGGATTCGTTCTTGTAATCCCTCTTGGAGACGATCTCGAAGGGAGCTCACCCTCAACGATTCTTGTTCCATCTCGTTCAAAGCCAATTCACATGCTTTGCCAAGGGCAACGATGCCGGCAACATTCTCTGTACCCGATCGGCGATTACGCTCTTGGTGCCCTCCATGGATTAGCGCATCCATGGCTGTCCCCTCTCGGACATAGATCGCACCTATTCCCTTTGGGGCATTTAGCTTATGTCCTGAAAGGGAGAGAAGGTCGATATTGCTCACGTCGACATTCAGGGGAATCTTTCCGGTTGTTTGAACAGCATCGGTGTGAAAAATGATTCCCCTTGCTTTTGCGATGTTGCCGATATCAGTGATGGGTTGAATGGCGCCGGTCTCGTTATTGCCATGCATGACACTCACCAGAACTGTATCGCCTCGAATAGCTTTACCGATAGCCAATGGATCGACCACGCCTGATTGGTCAACGGGGATGTATGTAACTTCCACGCCTTTTGTTTCTAGGTACTTACAAGTTTCTAAAACGGCCGGATGTTCGATGGTTGTCGTTATCACATGCTGACTTTCACCTTCTTTTGCCGCTACGATGCCTTGGATTGCGATGTTATCGGATTCTGTCCCGCAACCCGTGAAAACGATTTCTTTTGGCTTGGCTCCCAGAAGCGATGCCACTTTCTCCCGGGCTTTCTCCACAGAGACCCGAGTGTCCTGTCCTTTCTCGTGAACACTCGAAGGATTAGCGAAGCGACCCTGATAATACGGCAATAGTGCGTCCAAAACTTCTGGCCGGACGGGGGTCGTCGCATTGTGGTCCATATATATGGGACGCAAGACAGGGGCCTCCTTTCCACTTCCCTTAGCTCAACTCCATTATCTTCTGTGGCCCAGGAGACCGTCAACCTGGGCGATTGGTTTTGTTGTTGAAAGTCTGGTGGCCGTAGGTCCTTTAATCAAAATGGTTTTCAACTAGAATCCAGATAAGAGTTTTGTCCCCTATAGGAAGCCCTTCCATTCGGGGCAAAACGAACTGGAAGAACGAAAAAGATTCCACCACATAAGCGAAGAATGGTGGTAAGAATAAATTCTGTTAGCGCAATTGTTAGCATTATTTCTGCTGGAATACCCAGGGGTTGGGAAAGAGAGACATAGATTAAGTCCCGAACTCCAAGACCAGTGATACTAATAGGCAAACCAGCTGCCATTATGGCAAGTGGGATCAGTGCCAGGAAAAGGCCAAATTCTGCGTCTGCGCCAAGTCCACGCGCCAAAACAAAGACAGCTAGAACATTGAGCAAATGGCTAACTGCTGAAGTACCTAATACCCATGGAAGATTCCGGGGATGTTGTCGTATCATAAGGCCAAGGTTTTCTTGTAATCCGCGAAGGACTTTCTTGATCCGATTTAGCCTTAGGAGGGGAAGCCGGGTTAGGCCATCGGTCACCCGCTGGTTGCATAAGAGGACTAACATGACGAAAAGCAGAAAGCAAAAAATGCTAATATCGATCAAGAGTCCTGAGGTTTCAGGTCTGAGCAATCCCCCCCCAAAAATGGCCCATGCCAGAAACACATTGATGATTTGCCCTATTACCCCCGCGACACGATCGACTGCAATGGTAGCAAAGGCTGTGCCCACCGGATGAGCCAAGCTCGATATTGCCCAAATTCTCCAAGCATCCGCACCAAGTGTCCCCGGAATCAGCAAGTGAAAGATGCCGGATGCCCATTGGATCTGAATGGTTTTCCAGAAAGCAAGATGGGGCTCTTGTGATCGGAGGAGAAACCAAAGCCTTGCCCCTCGAAGCAGGATGGTGGCAAGCAGAAGTAAAATGAAGGCAAACACCAGGGGTTCCCAATCGAGACGCGACACTGTTTTCTGGAATTTGTCCAAACCCACCCAGCGAAGGACCAGAACAAGAACGGCCAGGCTCGCTCCAGCCCGAATCCACAAAGTCCATTTCCTCCTGCGCGGGGAATTGGTGGGGGCGAATTGACCTTGTTGTTGATTCACAAATTTCCCCTAACTTTTATAGCTTGAATTAAGTGACAGCAATTACCGTACTATATTGCCCTAAGGTTGGGGTTGCCCTCTATCAAAATCTTTGGTAAACCCATGGCCGGGACCAGGGTCGAATTCGGCTCCTCACAACTGGGAGCATTTGGTTATCCCTTCATGAAAAGTCACAAAAGCAATACACATATTTTATTCCGGGTTTGTAAATGGGCGACATTTTCTGTGGGGGTTTTCTTTTTAGCCTTCTCTGATAACCCGGACGTTTTCGCTGAGCAAAAAATTGTTATTGGTGCAAGCCGTTTTGCCGTAAAGTCACTTCAAGGTGGACGGAGCAAGGTAGTACCCGACCGTGGACTCGTATGGATTTTCACGCGAGATATAGCAAATGGGGACCTTTGGCGCAGAAAAGAGATTGTTGACAAAGACAGCGAAGTTATTCACCGTGCAAGTTTTTTAGATTGGGCTGGTTCTGGGCGCAAAGGGTTACTAACAGCGGGCGCTAATCGGGCCCTACTAAAACTCTACCATCCTGACGGCCCTCCAGAAATCCTTTGGAATCCCTTGTTCACGAAAAAAAGATCACGCCTACGAGATTTTCGTATTGCGGATACCAACGGGGATGGGCGGCAGGAGATTATCGTTGGCACCCACCCAAAAGGGGTGGTTGCAGTCATTAGACGAGATAAAACAGGTTGGAAAGTCGAGGAGTTGAGCCGAGAGGAGAGGACTTGGATCCATGAAATCGCGGTTGGTCATGTCACGACTGCCTCAGGGCCACCGGATTTTTTTGCGACTTTCTCCCAGCCCAATGTGTCTCCAGGGCAGCCCCAAATTGGCCGTATTGTTGCTTGGCGATGGGACAAAAAAAATTCAAAATACCACTCTAAACCTGTTGAGATTTTTAAAAGAGCCCACGCAAAGGAGATTGCCGTGGGGGATGTCGATGGCGATGGGCAGATGGAACTGATCGCCTCAATCGAGGGAGTAGTCGCGAAGCGTCGTGAAGGCGAGTCAAAGCGGTTGGAGTTAGCCGAACCGTCCCGAGTGGTTGTATACCGGTGGAAGTCTGGTCGATGGATGCGGAAAGAGATAGCCACTGTTCCTGATCTCAGCTTAAGGTCGTTGGCTGTTGGGGATGCAGATAATGATGGCCGACCGGATATTGTTCTCGGACCTCGACGCGCAGGAATTCGGATCCTCCGACTGAAAAATGGTGAGTGGAGGCAATCTATTGTGGACCGTCGACCCGCCGGTTTAAACCTCCCCCTAGTGATAGGAGATCTCAAAGGAAATGGGCAAAATGAAATTTTGGCAGCATCTGATTTCACGGGCGAAATCCTCCGCTACTCTTGGAAGGGGAAAGGGTGGAAACGCTCAGTCTTTGCGACGATCCCTAAAGAGCACTGGACATGGTCCATGAATTTGGAACGCTAATGCCTACTAAGCCACGCATCGGAATTACCTGCGAGAGAGAGCATGGCCCCACCCCCCAGAATGGTGGCTGTCCCTTCGCGTTGGTTCGAGAAGACTACGCCTCCGCAGTGGCAGATTTAGGTGGTGTGCCACTTCTTGTGCCAGCTCTACCCGGAAGACGTCCCGACTCAGAGCTTCTCAAATCGATAGATGGCCTTATGATTACGGGCAGTGGATTTGACCTTGACCCTAACTGGTTTGGTGAGCGGCCTCACCCCAGACTGGGCCCTCTTAACAACACTCGATTTACCTACGAAGGCGAGCTGTTTAGAAGTGCGCTGAATCAATCGGTCCCGGTTTTAGGGATTTGCGGTGGATGTCAAATCATGAACGTTGTTGGGGGTGGGACGCTCTTTCAGGACATTTGCTCCCAAGTTCCCAAGTCTCTAAAGCACAAATCGCCTCGTTTTGTGCGCCATGGAATTAGAATTACACAAGGATCGCGCCTAGCAAAAATCTTCCACGGTCTTACGGGACGGGTTAACACAATTCATCATCAGGCGATTCGGGATACGGCCCCGGGTTTTTCCGCAACCGCCCGGGCCCGTGACGGGATTGTAGAGGCGATCGAGAAGGAGGGCCATTGTTTTGTTGTGGGTGTACAGTGGCATCCGGAAATCATGTACAGACAAGATTCAGATGCTACCTCACTCCTTTTGGCTTTTATCCAGGCTGCAAGGCTCACTTCATCCAAAAAACAAAAGTAATGGTTACACGAAAACGTTTATCTTTTACGGGCCAAAGTGATCAGCGAAGCACCAATTGGGAGGCTAGAAATTCGGAGCCAATACATTTCCAAAGCGGAAAGGCCAATTAGTATTCGATTGATAAAAGAGGGAACTCTATGGAAATCGTCTTTTAATGGCTCGTCAGTTGACTTTGGCCACCGTAACGAAGGACGAAGAGGCCGTAGAATCGCCATGATCGGATAAAGGTAAGAGAACGTATAGCTTATCCGTTCCATGTGGAAACCGGCAGCCGAAATCTTCGCTTGCAGTTCGGATTTTCGGTAGCGTCTTTGGTGGTGACAAAGCTCATCGTGGGAACCCCAAAGGTGTGGATGAGCGGGAACTGTAGCAATAAGCCGTCCCCCGGGCTTAAGAACTCTCCCCCACTCTGAGAGTGCTTGGCAATCATCTGGCAAGTGTTCTAGTACCTCTGAAGCGATTAATGTGTCAAACACGCCGTCCTGGAATGGGAGGTCAACCACAGAGGCAAGTGCAAGACCCGAACTAGAAACTCGCTCCCGGCTGCGAGCCACCGCGACATCCGAGAAGTCAATTCCGAATAGAGAATCAGTCTGACATGCAATCTGTTGAAAAAGGGCCCCGGTGCCACAACCAAGGTCTAGCAACTTTTCACACTGTCCAGCAAGGTCCCGAACCAGGCGGTTTTTCCCTACATACCACCAATAGGTATCCTCAATCTCAGAAAATTTCTGTTCAAGTATTGGGTCCAAATCTCAGAGGTGTCTTCGTATTTAAGGGGAAGAAATCAAGTCCAACGCTCAGGCCGCCTGAGCCACGATCTAGAATAATTGTCGTATGGTTTGAGCCGATTAGCAAGATCTGTTGTTGGGGAAAAAGTTGAATTATGGCCTGATATTTTGGAGTGGGTAATGCGGGACACTCCGAATGGTGGAACGACATGGGCTGAGGGCATGCGCTCTATCTTGGAATTAGTGAACATTCGTGCGCATGTGGGTTGTAGAGTAGCTTTCGTTTTATGGGCCGGGGAGTTGCAGGCATTTTTCTTGCGAGAACCTGTGTTTGCAGATCCAATACCTTGTTCTCAAATTGCAAGTGGAGTACTTTAAACCTGCCGGGATTTGGGCTTTGCAGGATGATAGAAAGGTGTATTTCAAATGTGTGGGATCTGTGGAAAAGCAGTATTTGGAAGCGGAGGGCGTGAGCGTGTAACGGAACAACTTCTCCGCGCGATGTCCCACCAGATGGTTCACCGAGGACCTGATAGTGATGGGGCGTTGCTTCGGCATTACCCAAATTTATCAGTTGGTTTAGGTCATAGAAGGCTCAGCATAATAGATTTGAGTGATGCCGGGTCCCAACCTATGCCGAACGAGGACCATACGATTTGGGTGATTTTGAATGGCGAGATTTATAACTTTGCAGAACAACGTTCAATTCTAGAGTCCAAGGGTCACAAATTCCGTTCCCACACGGACACCGAGGTTATTCTTCATCTTTACGAGGAGCATGGCGAGTCATTTGTTGATTATCTGCGCGGAATGTTCGCCATCGCTATCTGGGACGAGCCGAACCAGCGCCTCGTTCTAGTGCGTGATCGTCTTGGGCAAAAACCGATCTTCTATTCAGAGTCGGGGGGGGTGCTATGGTTTGCCTCTGAGCTCAACAGTTTACTTAAAGACCCGAGTTTAGATCGAGAACTAAACTTCGAGTCCCTAGTTGATTTCCTCACGGTTTCATACATTCCTGCGCCTTCAACGATTTTTGCCAAGGTTCAAAAACTTCCCCCTGCCCACCGGCTAGTTTGGCAAAAAGGCAAAAGCCGGATTGAACGGTATTGGGTTCCCCGGGTAGAGGAAAAATGGGTAGCGTCTGAAGAGGAATATGCTGAAGGAATCCGAGCGCAGGCTGAAGAATGTACCAAGCTTCGCCTCGTTAGCGATGTTCCTTTAGGCGCATTGCTGAGTGGGGGAATCGATTCCAGTGTAGTTGTTGCGATAATGGCGGGCCTTATGGATGCTCCGGTGAAGACGTTTTCCATCGGTTTTGATGTTGAAATCTTTAACGAGTTGGAATTCGCAAGGACAATCGCTGAAAAATATGGGACAGACCACGAAGAATTTATTGTCCGACCCAACGCTGTTGAGCTTTTACCAAAGTTGGTTTGGCATTTCGGCGAGCCCTTTGGTGACTCTTCAGCCCTACCAACTTTTTATCTATCGGAGATGACCCGACGGCATGTGACGGTTGCCCTGAACGGGGATGCAGGTGATGAGACTTTCGGGGGGTACGAGCGTTATGTGGCAATGGGACTAGCTTCTCAGCTTGATAAAATTCCATTTGGTATGCGCAGAGTTATCCGAGCATCACTTCGGCATTTGCTTGGTAACCCTCTTCACGAAAAGGGTATGCGCCGGAGGCTACGCCGCTTTTCTGATACTTTACTTCTCTCCCCAGAAAATCGTTATTTTCGTTGGGTATCTGTGCTTCAAGATGAGATGCGACATCGGTTGCTTTCTGAGGGCCTGATGGGTTTGTCTGGTGGGGAAAGGGACCATCCTCTTCAGGCAACTTATTCCAGCATACGTGACCACTGGTGTTTGGAAGATCCGGTGGAGCACGTCATGGCCCTGGACTTGGAAAGCTATCTGCCCTATGACTTATTGGTCAAAGCGGATGCTATGACTATGGCCCACAGTTTAGAGGCTCGCTCTCCCTTCCTGGATCACAAATTTGTCGAAATGGCCGCTTCGATTCCAGTGCATATGAAAATTAGACGGGGCAGAACCAAATATATCCTACGACAAGCGTATGCTGGGGAAGTGCCGGAGAACGTTCTTGGGCGGGGAAAAATGGGATTTGGTGTCCCGTTGGCACGGTGGTTTCGGGGAGAACTTCGTGAGTACACACACGAAGTTTTGCTAGACCCTGCCTCTCTTCGTCGTGGATACTTTCAGGAGGATGCTTTAACCGATATGTTGGGTGAACACGCGGAGAAGCGGGAAGACCATGGTTTCCTAATTTGGAATCTATTGGTTCTAGAACTTTGGCACCGAACAGTTCTGGAGGGTCAGGGGGCACCCGATTTAACACCCGTTGTTGCCTAGTGGCCATAAAAAGAGGGTTCCTCCGCATACATTAAACTCTATGCCTATTAGTGCTATGGTTAGCACTCTGGATTCTACTTTGAGGAAATTTTGGTCCCAATGATGTTTTACTTCCTTCCTTTCTTAACGGCCTTTTTACTGGCCCTACTTGTGACCCCAATTATTTGGTGGTTGTCTCTTCGTCAGGGTTGGGTTGCTCAGCCTCGGGCGGATCGGTGGCACCAGCGTCCCACAGCGCTATTTGGTGGAATTGCTATTTTCCTTTCCGTAATGGGTTCGTTTTTTTACTTCGTTCCTATTGAGAACGACAAGAGCCTGCTTGGAATCTTGGTGGGTGGCAGTTTCATGTTTGTTGTTGGTTTGATCGATGATATCCGTAAGACACCACCCTACGCGAAGTTGATGGCACAAATTGTGGGTGCCTGTGCGGCGGTGTACTCGGGAATTTATTTCGAGGTTATTCCCAAACCGATCTCTTTGCCCTTCACCATATTCTGGATTGTAGGGATTACGAATGCCTTCAATCTGATTGACAATATGGATGGATTGTCGGCCGGTATCGCGGCTATTTCCGCCGGGATTTTGTCTGCCTACTCAATTTTGAGTGGAGAAATTTTTATCGCACTGGTCTGTTTGGCTCTAACGGGTGGTGCATTGGGATTTCTGGTCTACAATTTCAATCCAGCTCGAATTTTCATGGGTGACTCCGGGAGCATGTTTATTGGTTACCTCATTTCGATTCTTGCAATCATTGGTACGGCCAACCATGTTTCCAACCTTGTGGCTACACTTATAGTCCCAACGATGGTCCTCGGGGTTCCTATTTTTGATACAGCATTCGTAGCCCTATTAAGACGCTTGCGAGGTCAAGCAATTTCCCAAGGGGGACGTGACCATACCTCTCACCGACTGGTGAGTCTTGGATTAAGTGAGAGAAAGGCTGTTCTTTTGATCTACGCTTTCAGTATGGTTTTCGGGTTGGGGACTTTTTTCTACGCTCGGGTTGATATTCCGTTGGTGGTTATCCTAGCGGTTCTATCTGTGGTTCTTATCGTTGTCATAGGTAGGTTTTTGAGTGAGGTTAAGGTGGACGACGGTGACGAGACTCCCGTATTGCAGAACGGCCTGGGTGAAATGAGTTCAGATGGTCAGGCTAGACCGGTCTTGCTTAACACCCTCTTGGTCTACAAGCGACAGTTTATCGAGGTCCTATTAGATTTTTGCTTAATCTGTATCTCCTACTATATTGCCTTCCTGCTTCGGTTTGAGGGTATCGCACCGGATTGGTACTTGGATCTGTTTTTCGAGTCGCTGCCAGTTCTAATTGCCATTAAGCTGGGTTGTTTTTTTTATTTTGGTCTTTATCGAAATGTTTGGCGTTACGTAAATGTTGAAGACTTGGCTGCCATCACTAAGGCAGTGACACTAGGCTCCTTGGTCAGCATATTGGTTTTTACCTACATAAGCCGTTTTCAGGGGTACTCCCGTGCGGTATTCATTATCGATTGGGGTTTGCTCTTGGTTTTGATCGCAGGTATTCGGCTTTTGTTCCGAGGGCTTCGAGAATATTTCTCCCGGATTCGGTCGACCGGGAAGCGCGTTCTCATTATGGGTGCCGGTGATGCAGGTGAGATGCTCCTTAGAGAACTTCGAAATAATCCCAAGCTTGATTATCAGCCAGTTGGGTTTTTGGATGATAATCCTGAAAAGCACGGTCTGGAAATCGGGGGTGTAGTAATTTTGGGATCTCGTGAGGTAATGGTACGAGAAATTCGTCGTCGGCGAATTGATGAGGTATTGATTGCCATTCCATCGGCGGGATCCGAACTCTTGGATGATGTCCTCCGGTATTGCCGCGAAGCCAAGATTCCTTTCCAACGGCTTTCCGGAATCTTAGAATCACAGGAGTTAGCACGGAATTCGCAATGATGGTTTCTGCCCCAGAAAATAGACTCTCGTACTCCCAGGGCCCACTTGTCGTCACCATCACAATGGCCCTCGTCGCCGCACTTTGGTCCCATCGTTTATTTGCTCTTCCATTCGGGCCATCTTTTCTCTTCACCATGCCTATTGGATTGTGCTTTGGATTTATCCTATGGCGTCCTGATATTGCTCTCCCTTTGGCGCTATTCGTGCTGCCCTTGGTCAATATTCATTTTGATCTGGGACTAACAGAAAAGACTTTGTCTTTCGACAAGCTGATGCTGGTTGGGCTTACTGCAGGTTGGATTCTAAGGAAAATATGTCTTCACCATTGGGGTCTGCCCCGTGACCCCATTCTTTCCCTTTGGTGGGTTTGGTTGGTTGTTCAGTGCGTGACGATTCTGCTTACTCGAGATTACGTTGGAAACCAGTTTTGGTATCTGACGGAACAACTCTCTTATGTCATTTTCTTTATAATTTGCCTAGATGTATTCCGAGATAGAAATGCAATACGTTTAGCCCTTCAAGCAATTGTAGCTTCGGGGTGGGCTGTCGCTCTTTTGGGTATAGCACAGCGCGTGAGCCATACCCTGTTTGGCAAGGGTACTCTTATCCTGACCTACCCATCTACCGGAAAGTGGGAAACCGAGTTCGGATCGACTATTGGGCATCCGAATTTTTATTCCGCTTTTCAAATTCTTTCTATTCCTTTCACACTTTGGGCTCTACTCGAGTCGCGTAGTGCTTGGAGAGGATTTTTCTTATGCATGTTATTGGTTCAGTGCGGTTCGGTTTTTGTGGCTAAGAGCATCGGTGGGGTAGTGGGTCTTGGAGTGGTGGCTATCATTGGATGTTGGTGGGCTGGTCGGCATTACTGGAGGATTTTAGGCCCCGTTTTTGTGGCTATCGGAGTTGTTGCCATTTTGTGGGTTATCCAATCGAGAGATCCTCTTGGTCTGGACCGATCAGCTTTAGTCCGGACTCACATTTTAAAGGTATCCCAACATGTTTTTTTCGAACGGCCCTTCTTTGGACATGGCTTGGGTTCTTTCACTCGAGTTTTTCCAGATTATGAGTTGGTGCATGGACGTGAACGCCTCGTTGGGCACCTAGAAAAGTGGCGGGAATTTCCCAGGAGTGTGTCATCACATAACTGGTTTCTAAGGCTGATTATAGAGGGCGGAGTTGCGAGTCTTCTGACGTTTTTGGGGCTTATCGGATGGGTGATGGCTGCTCGTTGGTATTCTTTGCGTTCTCCGCCCTTACCTCCCTCCTCTTACAATCGGAATGGCAAGCGTTCTCTCCGTCTTGCATTAGCAGCAGCATTGGTGGGATTCGTTATTCAGGCTTTTACCGATGAGCTTTTTGCATATTCCAAAATCGTTTTAATCTTTTGGGCCTTAACAGCGGCAGGTGTGGCTCTGGATGTTAGATCGCGAGAATCTGACAACAATCGGGTGTCTTCGGTGGCGGTCGATTGAGTTCGCCCTTGGCCCATGCATCCCCCCCACCTGGACCAATCCTTGGTGGTTCCGACCTTACACTCGTTGTGGTTCCAACTTATGACGAGAAAGAAAATATTGGGCTCCTGATTGAAGCATTGCTTTCCCTCCCCCATCCGCTTGAGATACTAGTGGTTGACGACTCATCGCCAGATGGAACTGCCGAACTGGTCGAACGATACAGCCGAAATGATAAGCGGGTTCACCTGCTGAGTCGTCCAGGGAAAATGGGTCTTGGTTCAGCTTATCTCGAAGGTTTTCGATGGGCGCTGCAGCGGGATTATGTCCTCGTGGTTGAAATGGATGCAGATTTTTCGCACGATCCAGGTAAACTTATAGATCTCTTACGAGCCTCGGAGGAGGCAGATCTTGTTCTTGGATCTCGCTATGTAGATGGAGGAGGGACCGTTGGCTGGAGTTTTTTCCGCAAGTTTATAAGTAAGGCAGGTTCTTTTTATGCCCGAAGTATTCTTCGTGTTCCGATCCGGGATCTGACCGGTGGCTATAAATGTTTCAATCGGAGGGTGCTTGAAGTTATTCCGTTAGACAAAGTAGCCTGCGAAGGGTACGCATTTCAGATCGAGATGACCTACCGTGTCCTGCGCAAACAGTTTCGAGTTATAGAAGTTCCCATTCTGTTCAAGGATCGCCGTGTGGGTAAATCCAAGATGTCCTGGAGGATCCTTGCAGAGGCCATTCATAGTGTTTGGTGGATGCGGTTTCGCCTTTGAGATTCTGGGTCCATGAAAATGGAATGGAGAAAAAAAGCGAAGCGTTGGCTAGCCAGGGTTCAGGCTTTATGGATAGTTGGACCGAAACGCCAGACAGTGTTGCCCGAAGATTTTAGCCGACTAGCGTCTTTGCTTGGACCGAAAATTCTAGTAATCGCGTATCCCCCCGGTTTAGGCGATACACTGATGGTGACTCCCTTCCTCAGTGCTTTGACGGCGAATTTCAATCAACTGGAACTTTGGGTATTAGCGGGTGGGCCGACCTCCGAGGTACTGGCCCGTCACCCCGCGGTACAGGGTGTAATTCGCTACGAGGATGATTGGATTTCCAAAGACGACAAGCGAGGACCAAAAAAGTCTTCGGCCGAGCGGCGCGCTCTTCGTAACAGATTGCGAAGGGAAAGATTCGACGCTGTGTTCGATTTGTTGGGGAATTTTAAGTCTGCTCGCCTCGCGGCATCTATTCGGTCTCCTATTAGAGTCGGGTACTCTAGTGGGTTCGAGGCCTTTCTAACACACCCAATCCCAGACCATCGTTTTAAAGAGGCCTCCCGTTCTATGGCTGAGTACCACTTGGAACTGTTGCGAGAGGTAGAGCTTGCAGCAGGTCATCCAGGACCATTTATTTCGATTGGAAAAGAGGATGATTTTGCAGATCGGTGTTTCTGTGATTTTGAGTTCAAAGGGGTATGGGTTGGCTTGGTTCCAGCTGCTGCAGATTCCCGAAGAACATGGGATCTGAAACAATTTGCAAAGGCTGCTGACGAAATTGTGCAATTGGTCGAGGGTCGGGGAATCTTGTTGGGGGCGGAAACCGAAAGAGGTGTGCTCGATGAGGTTGAAGGATTGATGTGCACTAACCCGGTTAATTTCTGTGGACAGGCAAACATTTTTCAGACCGCTGCTCTTTTGCGTAGGTGCCATCTCATGGTGTCGGTTAACACTGGATTGATGCATTTGGGAGCCTCGGTTGGCGTAAAAATCGTGGCTCTAATGTTTGAAGGGAGCCCCCTTTGGCGTCCTTGGGGAGAGGGTCATCAGATATTAACAGGTCTCGCCGGATCTGGTTCTCCCGAGGCGCTAAAGGTTGAAGAGGTTGTCCGTGCTGCAAAGGAAATTCTTTCTGACGTGAGGGGGATGTGAACCGCTACCGGATTTTACTCGTTTCCCATGCTTATGTGACACCAATTAATCGACAAAAGGCCAGTGCGCTTGCTGCGTCGGGGGATGTGGAAGTGACGCTACTTATCCCAGCCCGGTGGGATGCGCCAGTTCCCGGTCTGGAGCGGGATGAACCTTACAGGCTTATCAAGCTTCCTGTGAGTTTCCCTGGGCGGGGAGGCGCCCATTTTTATTTGAAAGGCCTATCGAAGTTGGTGAAAGAATTCCGACCTCACATTATTCATCTCGAAGAAGAACCATGGGCCGTTTCTGCGTTCCAGTTTTCTCAAATGAAGCGGATGCATCGTTTCCGATTGATTCTTTTTTCATGGGAAAACCTGGTTAAGAGTTTTCACGGGATTCGGGGGTGGATGGAGGCAATGACGCTGCAACAGGTTGATCTCGGGATTGGTGGAAATTTTGCAGCAGCAAGGGAGCTGAATAGGAAAGGTGTTACCCATGTTCGTGTGTTGCCCCAGTTGGGAGTGAATCCGGATGAGTTCCGGCCCAGGGAGAAGCCAGTGCCGCAGGTGTTTACGATCGGCTATGCGGGCCGATTGGTTTTAGAGAAAGGGGTGGACCTTCTTATCCGTGCGGTTGCAGGCCTAGAAGGAGAATGGCATTTAAAAATACTAGGTCAAGGCGCAGAGCAGGAGGCCTTGTATGCCCTCGCGAAAAGACTTTCGGTTTTGGATAAGATCGAATTTCTGCCGAGCATTCCACATGAAAATGTCGCCGAATTCATGCAAAGCATTGAGGTTCTTGTTTTGCCATCACGGACAACGAATAACTGGGCTGAGCAGTTTGGTCATGTCTTGGTTGAAGCAATGTCGTCGGAAATACCTGTTGTTGCTTCGATGAGTGGATCGATTCCAGAAGTAGTTGGTAATGGGGGTCTACTGTTTCCAGAGGGCGATGAAGAATTCTTGCGCACCGTTCTTGAGCGGGTTCGAGATGAGCCAGATTTAGCAAGGAAGTTAGGACAAACGGGACGTCTCCGTGTTCTCGAGCGATATACCTGGGAGCACATTGCGGATGAAACTCTCCGGTACTACCGTGAATTAATGGATGAAGCAACCCCATCATCAGTTGTTAACATCGAAGAAGAAAAACTATGGGGTTTGGAACACGACCCCACCAAGGTGAAAAAACGTTGAGCACGGAATCCCGAATTTTTAAAAACTCTACCGCACTGCTAGGTGGCCATCTGGCCGAGCGTATTCTTAAACTCATTGTGATGGCCGTTCTGGCCCGATTTCTAGGTAAATCAGAGTTTGGCCTTTATATTTTTGTTCTTACGTATGTGGAGTTTTTTCACCTTCTTACTGATCTTGGTATCCAACCCATTCTTGTGCGCGAAATGGCCCGCAACCCCGACCGTGCAGAGGAATTGATGGGAAATGCACTAACCCTGAAACTTATTTCAGCTGGAGCGTCGGTTCTACTGGCTGTGAGCGTTATTCTCCTCTCTGGGTATGCACTTTCTATTGCAGAACTCGTGGCTTGGGCGTCGCTTAGCATGTTTTTATCGTTCCGATTAAGCTCCGTTCGGCAAGTACTCGACTCGATATTTCAGGTCCGGTTGGAAATGCGGGCCCCTGTGGTTCTCGGCGTAGGAAGTGAGCTACTTTCGGCCATTGGGTTGTTGATGGTGGTATGGGCTAATTTGGAACTGGTTTGGTTGTTGGCTGTTCAAAACCTAGCTTACCTCCCGGGAGTTATTGGACTGAAGTTGGTCACGCGGGCTCAAGTCCCTTTGAAGCTTAGGTGGTCTAGGGAGGTTGCACTTGGTCTCCTCAAGGAGTCCTACCCTCTGGGTTTGGCTAGCCTATTCACGCTAGCCTATGTGAAGGTTGATATTCTAATGTTGGCCGTGATGAGAGGGGATGACGCAGTAGGAATCTATTCAGCGGCGTATCGACTTGTAGGTTCGCTAACCATTTTGCCCATGGCAATTATAGGTTCAACATTTCCTTTGATTGCTCAATATGCCCGAACGGCACCGGAAGCTCTTCCCCGTATATTTCAGCGAAGCCTAAACATCATTATGATGCTGGCATTTCCGATTGCTATCGGGGGGATGGTACTTGCGCGTGGAATTATTGTTACGGTTTACGGAATGCGCTTCGTAGAGTCCACTTTGGTATTTAGCGTTCTAAGCTGGGCAGTTTCTGTCAGCTTTATTAGTTATTTCCTGACCTCGGCTTTGAATGCAATGGATCGCCAACGGAGCTACCTCGCTCTGACGGCTGGAATGACGTTATTGAATCTAGGCCTCAATTTTTTCTGGATCCCTAGGTATGGATTCGTAGGAGCATCTGTCGCTACCTTAATTACCGAATGTGTTTTGATGCTCTTATGCCTTCGGCTTTTGGGGCCCTGCCTGAAGGATCTGATGCTTGCTCCCTTTATCAAGTTTGCATTGGCGGCCGGGGTTATGGGTTTGGTGTTGAAGATTTTCTCTAACGGAATTTTCCTTGATTTACCTCTTGCTGTTATCGTTTATGCGACGTGCTTGGCACTGCTTAGGCCGATTAGCAGAGAAGAGTGGGACGGTTATCTATCTGCGATAGGAATCAGGAAAGGCAACGTTGCCACAGCCGATTCCACTCGAATACCGAAAGACTAAAATGGATTATCTACCTCGTCCCTATCCCTACCACTCTTCAGTGCGCCGTTCAGTGGCCCGAACGTTTGATATGCTGGGTGATAAGTTCTTTGGGGACAAGCGTCGCCAAAAACAAGGTTCAAAAGAAGTTCCCGACCCTGCCCAAGTTCGCGAGGTTCTGGTTGTTCGCTTGGATCACTTGGGGGATGTGGTTTTTGCGACGGCGGCGTTTGGTCCTCTTCGGGACCTTTATCCGAAGGCCCGGGTGACTGCTCTCGTTGGACCTTGGTCTGCCCCGTTGCTTCTTCATCATCCAGTAATTGATGAGGTTGTGGAGTTTCGAAATCCATGGTTCGATCGTTCGGAAGACGCCACGAAACAGGATATATTAAGCACGTTACAATGGATTCGTAGTCGCCGGTTCGACGTGGGGATCGACCTGCGGGGTGACCCGCGGATCATATCTCTTCTGGCCCTCGGGGGAGTTCGTTATCGCATCGGTTATGGGTGGGGCGGCGGCGGGTTCCTTCTATCCCAGGAACTAAATCATTCTCCTGGGGTTCATCAAGTGGAGCGCAACGTGGCTCCTGTCCAGGCTTTGGGGTGGAATCGAGGCCCAGAATTTTCTCCAATGCCTTTTCTTCAAGTTTCTACGCCGGAAATGGAAGCTATGAGCCAAAAATTGGCTTCGTGCGGGTGGGATGGAAATGAAGTTACCAGTGCAGGAAGAACGATATATATTGAAGATGGGGAAAAAATTGCGGTTCTTCACCCCGGTGCAGGTTTTCCCGCAAAGCGGTGGAAAATGGATCGCTACGGTGCACTGGCCAAGTGGCTTGCTGAGAAAGGCGGCTACCGAATTGTATTGATTGGGTCCGAAAAAGAGGAGTCTTTGGCGACTGAGGTAATCAAATCGGCGGGAAACTTCGGTGTCCTCAACCTATGCGGAAGGAATTCGGTCCGAGAGCTAATGGCAGTACTTAGCCGGGCAGATTTGATGATCGGGAATGATTCTGGACCTGCCCACATAGCAGCAGCGTTGGGGACCAGAACCGTGGCTTTATTTAGTGGCACAAACAATGTGGGCGAATGGGCTCCGGTGGGAACAAAGACTCGCGTTGTGCGAAACGAAGTTCCTTGTAGTCCATGTTCTTTAAAAGAGTGTGTCGATTACAATCACGAGTGCATGGAGAATCTTACATTGGAAGCAGTTAAACAGTCGGTGCAGATTTGCAAATCCTTATAGACAGCCGGATGTGGAAGTGGAGCGGTATCGGTACCTATGTCCGCACGCTTTTGGATGGGCTGGCGGAGATCCAGTCGGATCACAAAGTTTGCTGTTTAACTCGGCGTGAGGACCGTAAAGAAATAACACAATCTGGAATCGAGGAAGGTGGAATCCAAATCCTCGAGTGCCCTGTTAAGGTATATTCGCTTTGGGAGATGCCAGGGTTGGCCAAGTTTCTTCGGGGGTTTAATTTTGATTTGGTTCATTTCCCGCATTACATCTATCCCTTTTGGAGGAAAGGTTTAAGATCTGTTGTTACAATTCACGATTTAATTCATCTCCGGTTCCCTAAATATCACAAAACACCTCTTCATCACGCGTACGCTCGCTATGTTATGCCGAAGAGTGCACATGCGGCGCAAACGGTTATCACGACTTCAAACCACTCTAGGCGGGACATTGTCAATTACTTAGGCGTGGCTTCTGAGAAAGTTCAGGTGGTTTACAATGGTCTAAAGAAAGGGTTTTCCGCGGAGGCGGATCCATCTAAAAGGAGAGCATTTGAAAGAGTTAAGGACAGATTGGGTTTGGCTGATCCTTACGTTCTCTACGTCGGAAATGCAAAGGAGCATAAGAATCTAGAAGGGTTGTTTCAGGCATTTGGTCAGATGCTAAGGAGGTGGGACCGGGAGCAGGTTGGGCTTGTGCGCCCAACGCTAGCGGTCACGGTCACACAGAAGGAATTGCGCGGAAATGCAGCGATGACAATTCCCGAATCAATTAGGTTTCTTGGAAACATTGAAGGGGGAATGCTGGCTGATCTTTATCGCGCCGCCGCACTGCTAGCCCTTCCCTCCTACTATGAGGGATTCGGCCTTCCGCCCTTGGAGGCTATGGCCTCTGGGACGCCCGTAGTTTGTTCTAATGTCGCCTCACTACCAGAAGTGGTCGGTGATGCGGCCATCCAGGTTCCTCCGGATGATCTTGACCGCCTATCGTCGTCTATCTATGATTTGCTCACATTGGAGGACGTGAGGATCCGGCTGCGAAACGAAGGTCTGAAAAGGGCACGATTGTTTACGGCCAACTCGATGGCTGAGGCCACCTTGAGGATTTACGAAGGCGTTATTTCTGGTGATTCGGCTTCTGAGGGTGGGTGAGCGCATGAAAGTTGCCATCGTTCATGACTGGCTGACAGGGATGCGGGGGGGAGAGTTCACCCTTGAGGTGCTCTGCGAGCTGTTTCCTCGGGCGGACCTTTTCACGTTGGTGCATTTGAAGGGGTCAGTCTCCGCGGCAATCGAGGCTATGCCCATCCATGTATCTTTCCTAAATCGGGTTCCCGGTGCAAAAAATAACTACCGCAAATTTCTTCCCTTGATGCCGGCGGCGATCGAGAGATTTGACCTATCGGGGTACGATTTGGTCTTAAGTTCGAGTCACTGTGTGGCAAAAGGCGTCCTTACGCGACCTGATACTCTCCACGTTTGTTATTGCTATACCCCGATGCGTTATGCATGGGAAAGCCATCATCGATATTTCCCTGATGAACGCCTGGGATTGCTCAAAAGGTGGGTACTTCCTCCGGTTTTTACTTACCTACGCATGTGGGATGTTACCTCAGCCCAACGAGTCGATCGCTTCATTGCAATTTCAGATGCAGTCCGATCGCGGGTCCGCAAATACTATGGTCGCGAATCCGATGTTATTCACTGCCCCGTGGACACAGGTCGTTTTAAGCCTTCGAGAGGGGGGGGATACTACCTAGCTGTTTCGGCCTTCGCACCGTACAAGCGGATCGACCTAGCGATCGAGGCTGCGCATCGCCTGGACCGCCCCCTAAAGATTGTCGGGGCGGGTCAGGATGAGAAACACTTAAAGTCATTGTCAGCTTCCTTAGGTGCCATGAATGTGGAATTTCTTGGATGGAAGACTGGACGGGAACTAGTAGAGTTGTATGAGGGATGTCGCGCCCTTCTCTTCCCGGGGGAGGAAGATTTCGGGATTGTGCCTGTAGAAGCAATGGCAGCTGGCCGTCCCGTGATTGCATTTTCTGGCGGGGGAGCCTTGGAAACCATCATTGGGCCCAATGATTCGGAAGGTCGAAAACCCACCGGTTTCTTTTTTCCAAAAGAATCGGCGGATAGCCTAACCGAAGCGATTCAGGCCTTTGAAGCCATGGAAGATGTTTTCGACCCTATTGCTATCCGCACCCATGCCCTCAAATTTGACAAGTCTGTATTCCGGGCCTCGATGAAGGAATACCTTCGCAACGCTCTAGCTGGGTTTGGTGCGGATGAGTCTATGATTGCGGATCTCGCTTAAAGAGAATCAGAGGACACCCAGATGATATTAATGGGGCAACATAATCTGGTGGTGATGAAATTGACACGAGTTCTCATATCGTGAAAAAGTACGCGCACCTGGCTGTTTTTATTTTGGTTTTGGCGGATATCGTAGCCGTTGTCGCTGCGTGGTCCACAGCTTTTGTCCTCCGCTTCATCGTTGAAATTATCCCTGTTATTAAGACCTACCCAACATTTCCCCATTACCTTTCATTCGTGCCGATTGTCTTGATTTTTTGGCTAGCAGCAGCCCGGTGGCTCAACCTGTATGATCCGCAGTTTCCTCGATCGCTGCGTTCGCGCCTTTGGATCACTTGGAAGGCCGCCACATTATCCGTTGTTCTTCTGACGGCCTTAACCTTTTTTTATCGAGAATTCCCATTTGCCCGGTTTTCAAGGGTTGTGATGGCGAATTACTGGATCATTGTCACGATCTACGTGGTCATGGGCCGCGTACTGGCTAGGGTTTTTTTAAAGGGACTGCGAAGTCGGGGCTATGAGATCCGGCGCATCCTGATAGCAGGTACGGGCCAATTGGGAAAGGATCTCGGGCGCCGAATGCGGGAGAACGATGTTCTTGGGATCGAAGTGGTTGGATATCTAACCGATCAACACGAAGAGGTTGGCAGGGAAGTGGAGGGAGTGCCAGTTGTCGGCCTGCTGGAAGAGCTCCGGGAATTTCTAGCCCGACTTAAGGTGGATCAACTCTTTATTGTCTTACCCATGGATTCACAGGATCGCATTCAACGGGTCCTGAGCAGGCTTGGCGAGGAGCTGATTGACATTAAGATAATCCCTGACTTTCTTAAATTTACGAAACTTAACGCGGGGATAGAAGATTTTGCCGGACTTCCGGTCATCAGTCTTAGGGAAAGCCCACTGTTCGGCGCTAACTGGTTCATCAAGCGAACCGTAGATATCACCTTATCCTTGTTGGGGTTAGTCTTGTTGTCACCATTGATGATTTTTATTGCGTTGGCTGTGAAACTTACTTCCCGTGGGTCTGTGCTTTATCAGCAGGAGAGGATGGGGCTCGACGGTGTTTCCTTTCGGATGTATAAGTTTCGTTCTATGAAGGCAGAAGCAGAGAAGGAGACCGGAGCAATATGGGCAAGCCCGAAGGATCCTCGACGCACAACCATTGGTCGTCTCATCCGCACGGTTAGTCTTGATGAGCTACCACAGCTTTTCAATGTTTTGGCAGGTGATATGAGTTTGGTTGGTCCCCGTCCCGAACGACCTGTATTTGTCGAGGAGTTTAGGGATAAAGTCCCAGACTATATGTTGCGTCACAAGGTGAAAGCAGGAATAACCGGTTGGGCTCAAGTCAATGGCTGGCGCGGAAACACACCGCTTGAGAAGCGGATCGAGTGTGACCTTTACTATATTGAGCATTGGTCGCTGGGATTTGACTTAAAGATTATCTTGATGACCCTGTGGAAAGGGATCTTCCATAAGCATGCATATTGAGAGGTTGCTTTGTACCCATAAGTGCATTCGAATGGTCAAGTCCTAGATTTGTCATAAATTAGCTAGAAGGCTTTTTACGGCCGATTCCGTGATAGAGGAAGTAACTCTTTATAATGAGTGTGATCGCCGTCATTCCTGCTCGCTATGCATCCACCCGTTTTCCGGGAAAGGTATTCGCTTCCATCGGTGGCAAACCGATGATCCAGCATGTCTACGAACGGGTCCGAGAGGCCCGTTACGTTGAAGAAGTTCTGGTGGCAACGGATGACGAGAGGATTTGTGAGGTAGTTCGGAGTTTCGGAGGAGTGGCCGTTATGACTTCCCCCTCTCATCCATCCGGGACTGACCGGATAGCTGAGGCCGTTCGGAGTTTGGATTTCGAATGGATTGTTAATATACAAGGGGATGAGCCATTAATCGATTCCCGGGACATTGACGCCGCAATTTTGTCTTTGCTAGAAAACTCGGATGTGCCTATGGGTACCCTGGCCAGGAAAATCGAATTAGAAAATGAGTTTTTCGATCCGAATGTTGTTAAGGTAGTTGTCGATACGGCTGGTTTTGCTCTCTATTTTTCCAGGTCTCCAGTTCCTTACAATCGAAAGGGATGGGGAAAATTGTCGGACGAAGAAATTTTGCAGGGGGATCGTGTTGCCCTGCCGGAGCCCTGCTTCAAGCACATCGGGCTTTATGTCTACCGCATGGTTGCTCTAATGGAGTTATCAGCTTCCCGACCCACCCCACTGGAACTCTCTGAGGGCTTGGAGCAATTGCGGGCATTGGAATTGGGGTACAAGATCCGTGTAGTAGAAACAGAACGCGATCCCATCGGAGTAGATGTCCCAGAGGATATTCAGCGTGTTGAGGAGCGATTGAAAGTTTGAACACAAAGATCAATTCTGATGAAGGGGAAACCCGGACCAAGTATATTTTTGTAACGGGTGGAGTACTTTCATCTCTAGGAAAGGGGCTCGCATCCGCTTCTATTGGTGCCCTTCTTGAAAGTCGCGGCTTACGCATCAACATTCAGAAATTTGATCCCTACATTAATGTCGATCCCGGCACTATGAACCCCTTTCAGCACGGGGAAGTTTATGTGACAGACGATGGGGCGGAAACAGATCTGGATTTGGGCCACTACGAGCGTTTTACCTGCTCAACGATGACTCAGGCTAACAACGTTACAACTGGTCGAATCTACCATTCCGTCATCACCAAAGAACGCCTTGGTGATTATTTGGGTGGGACTGTGCAAGTGATTCCCCATATTACGGATGAGATCAAAGCGAATATGCATAGCGTGGCGGTCGGTCATGACGTAGTAATTTGCGAAATTGGTGGAACTGTTGGGGATATCGAGAGCTTGCCTTTTCTAGAGGCCATCCGTCAATTTGGGTGGGATTTAGGACGAGAAAATGTTTTGTTCGTTCACGTCACCCTCGTACCCTACATTCACACGGCCGATGAGCTTAAGACTAAGCCAAGTCAGCACAGCGTTATGAAACTTCGCGAAATTGGCATTCAGCCTGACGTATTATTGTGCCGTTGTGATCGCCCTATACCAGACGAAATAAAGGGGAAACTGGGTCTATTTTGTAACGTCGACAAGAAGGCTGTTATTGACGCCGAGGATGCGGAATTCATCTACGAGGTACCCTTGGCATTTCACGATCAGAAATTGGATGCGATCCTTATCTCCAAGCTTGGCCTTGAAACGGTTGAGCCAGATCTAGGGGATTGGCGAAAGATCGTAAGTATCCTCAAGAAGCCAGAAACCCATGCCACGATTGCAATTGTTGGAAAATATGTGGAGCTCAAAGAGTCCTACAAGAGCCTCAGTGAAGCTTTAACCCATGGGGGGATTGGAAACTTGGCACGGGTTGATCTTGAATGGATCGATGCTGAGGAAATCGAAGCTAAAGGACCTGAGAATCTCCTGCGCAATGTGAACGGAATTCTGGTTCCTGGTGGTTTTGGTGACCGAGGTGTCGAAGGAAAAATCCAATCTATTCAGTACGCTCGAGAGCGAAAAGTTCCCTTCTTTGGCATTTGCCTGGGTATGCAGTGCGCAGTAATCGAGTTTGCTCGAAATGTGTGCCAAATGTCGGGAGCTAACAGTACCGAGTTCGATAAGGACTCCCCGTTTCCAGTTATTGATCTGATGTCTGACCAGGTGGTTGACGGTGATAAGGGCGGAACAATGCGCTTGGGCGCTTATGCGTGTGAGTTGGGGCCTGACACCCTAGCGTCAGATATCTACGGATGTGCGCAGATCTCTGAACGTCATAGGCACCGTTACGAGGTCAACAATGCATTTAGGGGTTGTTTGGAGAAATACGGTTTGGTTCTCAGTGGGCTTTCGCCGGACGGGCTTTTAGTCGAGCTAGTTGAACTCCCGAGCCATCCGTGGTTTTTGGCCGGCCAATTTCATCCGGAGTTCAAATCATCACCTCGCGTGCCGCACCCTTTATTTCATGCATTTATAACCGCGGCTCTCAAGGCGAAAGGTGAATTGTTCTCATAGGAATATCCGTGACCTCCTTAGGAGTTGTATTGGAGGCGATCCTCGAAATCTTGAACTATCGTGAATTTTTATAAGACTTTTGAGATTCCACCGAAATTGTGTGTTGCCATCGTAGGCGCCGGTGGCAAAACAACCCTTATGTATCGCCTGGCGGCAGAAATGGTTCCCGAGGCGGAAATAGCAGATGGTGTGGTTTTGATTGCAAGCACCACCAAAATTTTTCGGCCTGAGCCGGATGAAGCCGATGTGGTTATTCTGTCTGAAAATCTGCAAGAGGCGCAGAAACAAATTAAGAAAATGGCCCAGGGTGGTCTCCGAATTGTCCTGGGTACGGGATCCCACAATGATCCCCGATATGATACGAGCAAACTGGACGGAATTCCTCCACAATGGGCGGGCTCACTCTTGGAAATGGAAGAGGTTTCATGGTTGCTTATAGAGGCCGATGGTTCCCAGCGAAAGCCGGTCAAGGCCCCGGGGCCTCGGGAGCCGGTTTGGCCCAATCCCACCCATTGGACTATCGGCGTCCTGGGTTTGTCTGCGCTTGGACACAAAAATTATCGAGATCGGGTATTCCGACCTGAGTGTGTATCGAAAGTTACAAATGTTCCTCAGGGGACCATTTTGGAATTGTCCACCTACCTTTCGTTATTAACAAATTCGGATGGAATTTTCCGCGATGCTCCCAAGGAATCTCGTCTTATTGGGTTCCTTAATCAGTCCGATACCTGTGATCAGGTTGTCGATCATAATACGGTAGGATATATAATTGACCGTGAGGTCAATCCAGGGAGATTGGAATCGGTCTTTCTCGGGAGCCTAATCGATACTAAGATACAAAGAGTTTGGGCCCGTGAAGGATGAACCGTGTTGAGTAGTTTGTCCGATATTAATGCAGTTTAGGATAGAAAACTTAAGGGTGGAAGCTCTCGACTGTTGGTTCAAAATAGGACTTGAGGAGCCCGCCGGAGGACACCATGGCCGATATTTATAAGGAAATTCAGGAAACACAGGGGAAGGGCGAAGGGGGTGCAATTGCATCTGTAGTTGCTAGGAAGGGCTCCGCCCCGATGAGTGCCGATGCCAAGATGATTGTTTACAAAGATGGCTCGATGAAGGGAACGGTTGGCGGCGGATGCCTTGAGGCGGATGTTTGGGCCGAAGCCAAGCGAGTTCTCCGGAAGGGTGATGTGACGAAGATGAGCTTCGATCTAACCGAAGCTGAAGCTGGCGAGAGTGGACATATATGCGGAGGAATCGTAGATGTACTAATCGAGCCTCTTTCTAATTATTCCGCTGAGATTTTGTCAGAAGTTGTTCGTATTCGTGCTGAGGGTGGCCGGGCTGTGCTGGCTACTGCCGTGTGCCGGACAGATCAAAAGCCTCTTGGTTCAGAGGGGCGCATGCTCGTCTATAAAGACGGAAGTTCACTTGGCTCATTTCAAGGTATCGAGAAAGAAATCATTGAACTTGCCGGCGAAGTTCTTTCGGACGAAAAACCAGCAAATCGGCATTTTCCAATTCCTGAGTCGGACGCCCAGGTTGAGGTATTCCTCGAGCCTATTGTCACACGCCCCACGGTTTACATCTTTGGCGGGGGGCATGTATCTAAGCACATTGCTAGGGTAGCGGACGTTGCTGGTTTACATGTTGTGATCGTGGAGGATCGCGAATCTTACGCTAACCAGGAAAGGTTCCCTGAGGTCGAGGATTTCATCGTTCACGACGATTTTGAAAACTTGGGAAGCGTGATGCCGGAGATCGAAGAAACGGACATGGCAATTATCGTCACCCGTGGTCATCAGTATGATAAAGATATTTTGAGGTGGGCTTGGGACAAACCGTTCCGTTATTTGGGGATGATCGGTAGCAAGACCAAGATTCTTGCAACTTACCGTACATTGGAACAAGAAATGGGTGTTCCTCGAGACGATTTCGTCAGGCGGGTTCGAGCTCCTATGGGTTTAAACATTGGAGCCGACGTTCCCGGGGAAATTGCAGTGGCCATTGTGGCAGAGTTGGTCCAGGTTCGTAGGCAGAACTTAATCAAAGAGCAGGAGTTGGCTGGTCAATCGCTAAGCAGTTCGTTATTGAAACATGTCAAAAAAGATCCCGAATTGACTGTGGCATAGGTCGCGGAGGAAGCTTCCGTAGAACCTCCGCACTATGTTGGACATAACGGCCCAATCTGAAAACTACGGGGGACCCCCTGGGATAGGGCCTCCATTTTCCAGGAGAAGAACTCGGAATGACCATTCGTGTTGGGATCAATGGTTTCGGGCGGATCGGAAGAAACTTCTTTCGTGCTGCCCAGAAAGACAGGGACATACAAATCGTTGCGATCAATGACATTACGGATGCTGAGACCCTTGCTCACCTCTTGGCTTACGATTCTGTTCATGGGCGGTTTCCTGGGAAGGTGACAGTGAAAGAGGGCTTCCTTGTGGTGAACGGGAAGAGGGTCCAGGTTTTCGCCGAACGCGATCCGGCTGGTCTGCCTTGGCGTAAGTTGAAAGTCGATGTGGCTGTAGAATCAACCGGTTTCTTTGCTGACCGTGCGGGGGCCTCAAAGCACCTAAAAGCAGGTGCCAAAAAGGTTATCATTACTGCCCCGGCCCAAGATCCGGACGTCACGCTTGTTCTAGGTGTCAATGAAGATCACTATGAGCCCAAGAAACACAAGATTATCAGTAATGCGTCTTGTACTACCAATTGTCTGGCGCCGGTTGTCAAGGTGTTGCATGAACGGTTCGGTGTGAAGCACGGTCTAATGACAACTACTCATGCTTATACGAACGATCAGCGCATTCTTGACCTCCCACATAGTGATATGCGTCGGGCCCGAGCCGCTGGGGTTTCCATGATTCCCACTACGACAGGAGCGGCCCGTGCTGTAACCCTGGTTGTGCCGGAATTGAAGGGAAAGCTTGATGGCATGGCAATCCGAGTCCCGACGCCAGATGTGTCTGTGATTGACCTTGTTGCTGAGTTGAACAAGAAAACGACGGCTGAGAAGGTTAACGCAGCCCTTCGTAGCGCTGCCCGTGGTCCAATGAAGGGGATTTTGGATATTACGGATGAGCCCTTGGTTTCTGCCGACTTTCTGGGTGATCCACACTCCTCTATTGTGGACGGTCTGTCGACCCGAATCATGGATGGAACTCAGGTTAAGATCATTTCATGGTATGACAACGAATGGGGATATTCCTGCCGCGTTCGAGATTTGGTCAAGTTCTTGACGAAAGGCGAGAAAAAATCTCGTGTAAAGAAAGCCAGGAAGAAGTAATTTTCTTCGGTTTTTCCATAGTTATTGCTTCTGGTTTTGGATGAGAACCCTCTCTGATTTCGATGCCTCCGGGAAACGCGTCTTCGTTAGATGTGATTTTAACGTCCCGTTGGATAAAAATTTAGCCATTTCAGATGATACGCGAATTCGTTCCGTAGTTCCGACGCTCGATCAGTTACATTTGGCAGGTGCAAGGGTGATTTTGGCTTCTCACTTGGGTCGACCGATGGGATCTCAAAACCCCGATTTAAGTCTTGCCCCGATCGCAGCTCATCTGAGTAGGCTTTTGGGGAAAAATGTACACCTTGCTCCAGACTGTATTGGCCCAGAAGTAGCAGATCTTGCTGATGATTTAGAGCCCGGGGGATTCTTGTTGTTGGAAAATTTGCGTTTTCATGCTGGGGAGGAAAAAAACGACGAGGTATTTGCCAAGGCCTTGGGAGGGGTGGCGCAGGCTTATGTCAACGACGCATTTGGCTGTTCCCACCGAATGCACGCTTCCGTAACAGGAATCGTAAAACACCTTTCCCCCGCCATGGCAGGCTTACAGCTTGAGCGGGAGCTTCGGACGCTCGAGAGATTATTCAAAGATCCTGAGGAGCCAGTTGTGGCAATATTGGGTGGTGCCAAGATTTCGGATAAGCTCAGGGTTATAGAATCCCTGATGAGTCAGGTGGATCGAATACTCATCGGAGGAGCGATGGCTTACACGTTTTGGAAGGCTCTGGGCCATCCGGTTGGAGATTCCATGGTTGAGGATGACATGCTAGAAACAGCCCGAGGGTTTTTGGAGAGATCGGATGCGGGTCGTTGTGAAATTATCTTGCCTATGGACTGTGTTGTTGCCGAAAAAATGGAGCCGGATATAGAACACCGGACAGTCGGAATAGGTGAGATTCCCGGTGGCTGGATGGGATTGGATATCGGTCCAGGTTCCGTGGCTAAATTCGATGAGTCGATTTCTGATGCTCGCACGATTATTTGGAATGGACCGATGGGAGTTTTTGAAATAGAAGCTTTTAGCCATGGGACTTTCGGAATAGCGGAGTGTGTTACTAACTCAGCCGCTCAAACAATTGTTGGGGGTGGAGAGACCGATGCCGCAATCCATCAAGCTGGGTTAGCGGATAAAGTATCATTCATCTCAACCGGCGGCGGGGCATTTCTGGAGTTTTTAGAAGGCAAGGAGTTACCGGGTGTGGCGGCCTTAAAAGCAGCGTGTCAAAATGGCTGAGAAAAGACGGCCAGTTGTTGCTGGTAACTGGAAAATGAACACAGACATTGAATCGGGTGAGTACCTGGCTAGGGAGATCGCGGAATTGCTTAAGGAGTCTGTGTTGGAAGGCGTAGACGTGATCATTGCCCCACCGTTTCCCTACTTGGAAAGAGTGGGTAGGGCTATTGAAGGCTCAACAGTAAAGCTAGGCGCTCAAAACGCCGGTTGGGCGGAGCTGGGAGCGTTCACAGGAGAAGTGGCACCGAGAATGCTGCACGAAATTGGTTGCCAGTACGTCATTATAGGGCATTCGGAACGGCGTGCCCTTTTGGGGGAATCGGATGAACTTATAAACCGTAAACTTCATGCCTGTCTGAGAGCAGGTCTCTCACCTATTCTATGCATCGGGGAATCTGCCTCTGCGCGTAAGGGTAATCGGGCAGAGTCTGTAGTTGAGCGGCAGTTGTCTGGGTCGTTGAAGGATTTAGACCCAGATTCCCTGGGGCAACTTATTGTTGCTTATGAGCCTGTTTGGGCTATCGGAACAGGTGAGAACGCCACACCGGAACAAGCCCAGGATATGCATGCTTTTATCCGCTCCACCCTAGCGGATTTGGTTGATCCAGTTGCAGCGAGCAAAATTCGGATACAATATGGGGGTAGTGTGAACCATAAGAATATTGCCTCTTTGATGACTGGTAACGATGTGGATGGAGCCTTAGTGGGTGGGGCCTCGCTTGAGGCGGAGTCGTTTATATCCATTGTCCGTAACTCGAGGAACTGAAGGAGAAATCAATCGTGGAACTTGATCTTTTTCGGGTTGTTTTAGTTGCATTCCACGTATTAGTCTCCCTTTTTCTTATTCTTGTGGTTTTGCTTCAGACTGGGAAAGGTGCCTCGCTAGGGGCGGCTTTCGGCGGTTCTAGCGACGCAATGTTTGGGGCGCGTGGTCCCGGCAGCTTCCTGAGTAAGATGACGACAGTGGTTGCTATTGTTTTCATTCTCACCTCGCTTGCCTTGGCCACCCCGCATTTCACCCCCCGACAAAAGGGCTCCGTGACCCGAGAGAATTCAACGCCTGGGAAAACGGGGACTCCGCCCCACTCCGATGCCGCTCCGGTGAAGAAGAAGTGAGCCTAATAGGCGGGGGAGTAACGCATGCAACCCCGCTACACCCCGCGGATTGCTGCATGATCGGGACGGGAGTGCGCCTTGCATGTGGGTGAAACGAATTCTTCTCTTACTTCCTATTGGCGTTATCTTCTTTCTGCTTCAATCCTTCTTTTGGGTTCCAACCTATAAGAACCAGACGAAGGGAAGTACTAAGCGCCTCACCCAATATATCCAGGGGTCCATCGGCGACGCCTCCATTCTGAATCCCATACTTAATGCCGACACAGCTAGTAGTACCATTACCGGTCTTGTTTTTGAAGGACTGATCGACCGCGATCGCGATCTCAGCTTTCGTAGCCGTTTAGCTGAACAGTGGGAGCTGTTCGAGGAAGCCTATCTATTTGCTGTGCCTTCACTGTTTCTTTCCGGTGGAGAGGCTGCAACTGCCGAAGCCATTGTGCAGCGTGTTAACGCTGCTCGGCTAGATCCCGCGAAGGAGTGGGCGAAAAACATAAGAAAGGTGGAGATCCTCCCACCAAGTTCGGAAACCCTGAAGGTTCAAATTCCGCCTTCAAAGCAGGGTGCTCAAGCAAAGCAAGTTCAGCTCAAAATCTCTCGTCCTGCCCGTGTAAAGTTCACTCTCAGCGAGGTCGATCAGGAATTTTTTGGTAGCTTGAAGAGCATTCTTGGAAATACATATTTCAAAAACCTGAAACCCGAAAGGCACATCGAAGGTCCGAAGGCAGCGGTTGAAATGTACTCCGAGCGACTTCTCCTACCCATGGAGCATAATCCGGTTATAGTTTTTCATCTTAGAAAAGGGGTGCATTTCCACGATGGACATGAATTTGACGCGGGAGATGTCAAGTTCACATTTGATTCGATTATGGACCCGCGAAACTTCTCACCTCGCATTTCAGATTATGAGCCGGTCAAAGCAGTAGAAGTTCTAAATCGACGAACAATTCGAATCGTCTATAAAAGACTTTATTCACCGGCTTTCGGAACATGGGCAATGGGTTTGCTCCCAGAACACCTCCTAAACAAAAAAGCTTTAGAAAGGGAGGCTCGGAAGCGAGGGAAGAACCCCGTCAAGTTCACGATGCGGGACAGTTTGTTCAACCGGACCCCCATAGGCGTAGGCCCGTTCAAGTTCTCGGAATGGAAGTCCGACGAGTTTATCCGTCTCGCCCGAAACCTGGACTACTGGGAGGGCAGACCCAATTACCATGAATATATTTTCCGTATTTTACCTGATCCCTTAAGCCAGGAAATGAGTTTTTACGCAGGGACGATAGACAGCTATGGTGTGCTACCACATCAAACAGATCGTCTCGGGAAGAATCCGGAATATCAGAATTTTTCGGGTTTGACATTCGGCTACACTTATATCGGATACAACCACCGCCGACCGTTATTCAAAGATCGTCGGGTACGCAGGGCTCTCGGTATGGCTATCAATGTTGATGAGATCAGAAAGTACCTTTATTACGATCAAGCAGAACAAATAACCGGACCGTTTCCCAAACAAACCGTCTATTTCAACCAGACAGTTCATCCCATACCCTACGATCCAAAAGAAGCGCTTTGCATTCTGGAAGTGGCAGGTTGGAAGAAAAAATAAGGGCGTTTGATGAAGGGCAGGATGGCGGGATAAGTAACAGACGATTATTTTTGGTATTTTCTAAAGAA